>CAYJQC010000009.1:111936-161121 GCA_964372215.1 uncultured Rhodospirillaceae bacterium | reverse complement strand
CCCTGCATCATCTTCATCGACGAGATCGACGCGGTCGGCCGCCATCGCGGCGCCGGCCTCGGCGGCGGCAACGACGAGCGCGAGCAGACCCTGAACCAGCTGCTGGTGGAGATGGACGGCTTCGAGGCCAACGAGGGCGTGATCCTGATCGCCGCCACCAACCGGCCCGACGTGCTCGACCCGGCGCTGCTGCGCCCGGGGCGCTTCGACCGCCAGGTGGTGGTGCCGAACCCCGACATCCTGGGCCGCGAGCAGATTCTCAAGGTCCACATGCGCAAGGTGCCGCTCGGTCCCGATGTCGATGCCCGCACCATCGCCCGCGGCACGCCCGGGTTCTCCGGCGCGGACTTGGCCAACCTGGTGAACGAGGCGGCGCTGCTGGCCGCCCGCGCCGGCAAGCGCGTCGTCACCATGCACGAGTTCGAATCCGCCAAGGACAAGGTGATGATGGGCGCCGAGCGGCGCTCCATGGTGATGACCGAGGAAGAGAAGCTGGCAACCGCCTATCACGAGTCCGGCCATGCCATCGTCAATCTCAACATTCCTGCTTGCGACCCGCTGCACAAGGTGACGATCATCCCGCGCGGTCAGGCGCTCGGTGTGACCTGGAGCCTGCCGGAGCGCGACCGGCTGAGCTACACCATGGATTGGATGAAGGCGCGCATCGCCCAGGCGTTCGGCGGGCGCGTCGCCGAGCAGCTCATCTACGGCGAAACCCACCTCAACAGCGGGGCGTCGAGCGATCTGAAGTCGGCGACGGCGCTGGCCCGCAGCATGGTCACCCAGTTCGGCATGTCCGAGAAGCTTGGGCCGCTGCGCTACAACGACAACGAGGAGGAGGTGTTCCTCGGCCATTCCGTGACCCAGCGCAAGAATGTCTCCGACGCCACGGCCCAGCTGATCGACGAGGAGGTCCGCCGCTTCGTCGAGGAAGGCGAGAAGTGGGCGCGCGAGATCCTCTCCGCCCGGGTCGACGAGCTGCATGCCATGGCCAAGGCGCTGATGGAGTACGAGACGCTGTCGGGCGACGAGGCCAAGGCGGTGATCCGCGGCGAGTCGATCCGCACCGGCGACGACCAGCCGACGACGCCGTCCAAGCCGCGCTCCTCGGTGCCGTCGAGCGGCATCCCGACCAAGGAAGCGCCGGGCAAGATGGGCCCGGGCGGTCTCGAGCCCGAGCCGCAGCCGGGCGCCTGACCCGCGCCCGCGCCTCGTCCGCGGCGATGCCCAAACAGACCGGAAGCCCCGCGGCGACGCGGGGCTTTTCGCTGCCCGCCGGGCCCGGCGGCTGGCGCTTCTATCTGCGCCCGCTCGGCTTCCTGACCGGCGCGGTCGCCGACGCGGCGGTCGCCCGCGGCGCCGCCCGGCCGCTGGCCGGCGGCCCGATCGCCTTCACCGCCTGCGAGGCGGCGCTGCGCCAGGGGTCCGGCATCGTCCGGACGATCCACGACCTGGGGTCGCTCGACGCCTGGGCGCGCGACCAGGGCGCGGTCGCGACCGACCTGGTCGCCGACCGGCTGGCGGCGCTCGCCGCGCCGCGCCCGGATTTCGCCGGGCTTTCCCTGTCGCGCCCCCTCATCATGGGGGTGATCAACATCACCCCCGACAGTTTCTCCGACGGCGGCGACTTCGCCGATCCCGCCGCCGCCGCCGCGCAGGGGCTGGCGCTGCTCGAGGCCGGCGCCGACATCCTCGACATCGGCGGCGAATCGACCCGCCCCGGCGCGGCGCCGGTCGGCATCGCGGACGAGCTGGCGCGCGTCCTGCCGGCGGTGCGCGCGTTGGCGGCGCGCGGCGCCGTGGTCTCGATCGACACCCGCCACGCCGCGGTGATGGCGGCGGCGCTCGAGGCCGGCGCCCGCATCGTCAACGACGTGACCGCGCTGACCGGCGACCGCGACAGCCTCGACACGGTGGCGCGCAGCCCGGCCGCCTTGGTGCTCATGCACATGCTGGGCGAGCCGCAGACCATGCAGCGCGACCCGCACTACGACGACGCGCCGCTCGACGTCTACGACTACCTGGAGGACCGGGTCGCCGCCTGCGAAGCGCGCGGCATTCCGCGCGGCCGCGTCGCCGTCGATCCCGGCATCGGCTTCGGCAAGAACGACGCCCACAACGTGGCGATCCTGGGCTCCCTCGGGCTCTATCACGGAATCGGCAGCGCGCTGCTGCTCGGCGTTTCCCGCAAGAGCTTCGTCGGCCGGCTGTCGGCCGGCGAGCCGCCGAAGCAGCGCCTGCCGGGCTCGCTCGCCGCGGCATTGGGCGGGCTCGACCAGGGGGTGCAGGTGCTGCGCGTCCACGACGTCGCCGAGACCGCCCAGGCGCGCGCGATCTGGCAGTCGGTCGCGGCTTCGGGCCGCTGAACGGAGCAATGCCGGGCCCGGCCGGGCGGCGGTTGTGTTATAAATTGGCAAGACAGCCAGCACGGGACCCCATGACGCGCAGACTCTTCGGCACCGACGGCATCCGCGGCACGGCCAACATCGAGCCGATCACCGCCGAGACCGCGCTCAAGGTGGCGCTCGCCACCGGCGCCGAGTTCACCCGCGGCGACCATCTGCACCGGGTGGTGATCGGCAAGGACACAAGGCTGTCCGGCTACATGCTCGAACCGGCCCTGACCGCCGGCTTCATCTCCATGGGCATGGACGTGATCCTGCTGAGCCCGCTGCCGACCCCGGCGGTCGCCATGCTCACGCGCTCGCTGAAGGCCGATCTCGGGGTCATGATCTCGGCCTCGCACAATCCCTATCAGGACAACGGCGTGAAGCTGTTCGGGCCCGACGGCTACAAGCTGTCGGACGAGGTCGAGGCGTCGATCGAGGCGCGGCTGGAGCGGGCGGACGGCTGGACCATGGCGGCGCCCGACCGCCTCGGCCGGGCGATCCGCATGGAGGATTCGCGCGGCCGCTACATCGAGTTCGTGAAGTCGAGCTTCCCCAAGGGCCTGACCCTCGACGGCCTGAAGATCGTGGTCGACTGCGCCAACGGCGCCGCCTACCGGGTGGCGCCGACCGTGCTGTGGGAGCTCGGCGCCGAGGTGATCCCGATCGCGGTCAATCCGGACGGCTACAACATCAACAAGAACTGCGGCGCGACCGCGACCGCGACCATGCGCGAGGCGGTGATCGCCCACGGCGCCCATATCGGCTTGGCGCTCGACGGCGACGCCGACCGGCTGATCGTCGCCGACGAGCACGGCGCCATCGTCGACGGCGACCAGCTGATGGCGCTGGTCGCGCTGCGCTGGGCCGAGACCGGGCGGCTCGCCGGCGGCGGGGTGGTGGCGACGGTGATGTCGAATCTGGGGCTCGAGCGCCATCTGGCGCGCGCCGGGCTGAAGCTGCACCGCACCCCGGTGGGCGACCGCTACGTGGTCGAGCGCATGCGGGCCGGCGGGTTCAATGTCGGCGGCGAGCAGTCCGGCCACATCATCCTGTCGGACTTCTCCACCACCGGCGACGGCCTGATCGCGGCGCTGCAGGTGCTGGCGGTGATCGTCGAGTCCGGCCGCCCGGCGAGCGCGGTGTGCCGCGCCTTCACACCCCTGCCGCAGCTTCTGAAGAGCCTCAGGTTCAACGGCGGCCAGCCGCTGGAGGACGCTGGCGTCAAGGCGGCGATCGCCGGCGCCGAGGCCGCGCTCGGCACGCGCGGCCGGCTGCTGGTGCGCAAGTCCGGCACCGAGCCGGTGATCCGGGTGATGGCCGAGGGCGAGGACGAGGCCCAGATCGGCCGCATCGTCGACGAGCTCGCCGGCGCGATCGCCGCGGCCGACGCCCGCCTGAGCGGATAGGCTCCCGCGAACCTCTTGCCGCGTTCTCGTTGCCCTCATCCTCCCGTCGCCGACGCGACGGGCCCCTCCCTCTCCCGCGCAGGCGGAAGAGGGATACGCAGGCTTGGCGAGGCGAAGCCCTCGCCTAGCCGGAGTTGGGTGAGGGGCTGGCGCAGTTCTGTCGCGAAGAGTTGCGACAGCGACCGTTCGAAGGGGCAGTGGGCATGAAGGGCCGCGTCCTCATCGTCGCCGGGTCCGATTCCGGCGGCGGCGCCGGCATCCAGGCCGACATCAAGGCGGTGACGGCCCTCGATGGCTATGCCATGACCGCGATCACCGCCCTGACCGCGCAGAACACCCGCGGCGTGTTCGGCGTGCTGCCGGTCGAGACCGGCTTCATCCGCCAGCAGATCGAGCTCACCCTGACCGACATCGGCGCCGACGCGGTGAAGACCGGCATGCTGGCGACCTCGGAGGTGATCGGCGCGGTGGCCGACGCGCTCGGCGAGTACGCCCCCGGCGTGCCCATCGTCGTCGATCCCGTGATGGTGGCGAAGGGTGGTGCGGCGCTGCTGCGATCGGACGCGGTGGCGACCCTGCGCGCGCGCCTGCTGCCGCTGGCCGCGCTGCTGACCCCGAACGCGCCGGAGGCCGAGGCGCTGACCGGCCTGACGATCCGCGGGCTCGACGACATGAAGCGGGCCGGGGAGATGCTGTGCCGCGCCGGCGCCGCGGCGGCCCTGGTCAAGGGCGGCCATGTCGCCGGCCCGCGCATCCGCGACGTGCTGGTGTCACCGGCGGGGATCGAGATCTTCGAAGGTCCGCGCATCGACTCGACCAGCACCCACGGCACCGGCTGCACCCTGGCCTCGGCGATCGCCGCCGGGATCGCCCAGAAGCTGCCGCTGCGCGACGCGGTGGTCCGCGCCCGCGCCTATGTGCTGGAGGCGATCCGCAGCGCCCCCGGCCTGGGCCACGGCCATGGGCCGCTCAACCACGCGCACACGGTGCGACCGTTCACCGGCTGAGGCCGGGCTCACATGATCGAGAGATGTTCCTCGGGCGCGCTGCGGAGCAGCGCGTGCAGGACGTCGAGTCCCTGGCCCAGCCGTTCGCGGCTCGCCACCGCGCCGGTGCAGATGCGGATCGCCTGGGGCGCGGGCCGCGCGACCACGAAGGCCTCGGCCGGGGTCACCAGCACGCCGCGGGCGCGCGCCTCGGCGACGAACTGGCTGGCCCGCCACGGCTCGGGCAGGGTCAGCCAGCCATGCAGGCTGCGCGGCGCGGTGGCATAGGCGTAGCCGGCGAGGCGCTCCTGCACCAGGCGCTGGCGGGCGGTCGATTCCTCGGCCAGCCTGGCCGAGAGCGCCGTGCTGGTGCCGTTCTCGATCCAGCGCGCGGCGATCTCGACGGCGAGCGGCGGCGCCATCCAGACCGTGGTCCGGATCGCCGCCGCATAGGCCGCGGTATCGCCCGGCGGCACCGCCAGGAAGCCGCAGCGCAGGCCGGGCGCGATGCATTTGGACACGCTCAGCAGGTAGTGGCCGACGCCCGGCGCGAAATGCGACAGGGGCTTCGGCGCGCCGCCGTCGAGGAAGCCGTAGATGTCGTCCTCGACGATGGCGACGCCGTAGCTCTCGGCGATGCGCGCGATCTCGCGCCGGCGCGCCTCGGGCATGGTGATCGAGGTCGGGTTCTGCAGCGTCGGCATGCTGTAGAGCGCCTTGGGCTGCAGGGTCCGGCAGGCGGTCTCGAAGGCGTCGGGCGCGAGGCCGTGCTGGTCCATCGCCACGCCGTGCAGCCGGAGCTGCAGCATGCCGGCGATCAGCTTCATGCCGGGATAGGTGAGCGCCTCGGTCAGCACGGTGTCGCCCGGCCGGGTGAGGGCGGTGAAGGCGACCGTCATGGCGTGCTGCGCGCCGCAGGTGACCAGTACGCGGTCCGGCGGCACCTCGAGGCCGCCGCGGCGGATCAGCGCCGCACCGGCGCTGCGGTGCCGGAGCAGGCCGCGATTGACCTGATAGTCGAGCAGCCCGGCGACGCCGGGCTCGTCGGCGAGCGTGCGCAGGGTGTCGCCGAGCAGCCGGTCGGTCGCCTCGCGCACGGGATAGTTGACGCTGAGGTCGATCGGCGCGCTCTCGCTCGCCGATTCGGTGTCGAGCACGGGAAAGCTGCCGCGGATCGGGAACCCGACCCCGGCGCCGAGGTCGCGCACATAGGTGCCGCGCCCGACCTCGCCGGAGATCAGGCCGCGCCGTTCGGCCTCGGCATAGGCGCGGGTCACCGTGCCGACGGTGACGCCGATCCGGTAGGCGAGGTCGCGATGGGTGGGCAGGCGCTCGCCGGATTTCAGCCGGCCGCCGCGGACATCGGCGGAAATCGCCTCGGCGATCGCGAGATAGCGGGGACCGGATCGCTGGTCGAGGTCGGGAGTCCAAATTGTCATAGTGACAATGTTTATATTGAAACCATCTGCGTGTCAATTGTATCAGTATCGGACGGATCAATCGTGACGATTTCGGATTTTAGGAGGATTGAATGGGTACAATTATTGGATCGGGCCGAATATCCCGGAGTCCCGGCCGCGCCGCCGCCGCCGTGGGCATGCTCATCGCCCTGCCGCTCCATGCCGCGCAGCTCGCGATTCACTGGATCGGCATCCGGCGGCAGCGCCGGCACCTGGCGTCGCTCGACGACCGCCTGCTGCGCGACATCGGGCTCGACCGCGGGCGGGTGGAGCGCGAGCTCGCCAAGCCGTTCTGGCGCTTCTGACCGGCGCCGACCGAGGAGCCGACCGATGCAGCTTCCGCTCTACCAGCTCGACGCCTTCGCGGGCCGCCGCTTCGCCGGCAATCCGGCGGCGGTGTGCCCGCTCGAATCCTGGATCGACGACGCGCTGATGCAGGCCATCGCCAACGAGAACAACCTGGCGGAGACCGCGTTCGTGGTGCGCGAGGATGGCGGCTGGCGGATCCGCTGGTTCACGCCCACGCACGAGGTCGAACTGTGCGGCCACGCCACCCTGGCCGCCGGCTACGTCGTCGCCAACCATCTCGACAAGGGCGCCCGGGAAATCGCCTTCGCGTCGCGCAGCGGACCGCTCAGGGTCGGCCGCGACGGCGACAGCTACGTGCTCGACTTTCCGGCGATGCCGCCGCAACCGGTGACGGCGCCGGCGGGCCTGGCCGCCGCGCTCGGCGCGCCGCCGACGGAAACCCTCGCCGTCGGGATCTGGGCGCTCGCAGTGTTCGACACTGCCGCCGAGGTCGCCGCGCTGACGCCCAACATGGCCCTGCTGTCCGATCTCGCCGCCGACGCGGTGATCGCCAGCGCGCCCGGCCCGGCCCCGGGATCGCCCTGCGACTTCGTCTCGCGCTGCTTCGTGCCCAAGCTCGGCATCCCCGAGGATCCCGTGACCGGCTCGGCCCATTGCGTGCTCACCCCCTACTGGGCGCGGCGCCTGGGCCGGAACCCGCTCAGCGCCAGGCAGATCTCGGCGCGCGGCGGCGAACTCGCCTGCGGCCTGGCCGGCGATCGCGTCACCATCGGCGGGCGCGTGGTGCCCTATCTCGAGGGTCGCATCGATGTCTGATTTGTCGGTCGTGCCGGCGCTCGCCGGCGACATGGCGACGCTCCGCACGCTGTTCCTGGAGTACCAGAAGGAGCTCGGCATCAGCCTGTGCTTCCAGGGCTTCGACCGGGAGCTGGCGACCCTGCCCGGCGCCTATGACGGCCCGCGCGGCGCGCTGTTGCTGCTCGAGGATGGCGACGCGGTCGCCGGCTGCGTCGGCCTGCGGCCGCTGCCCGGCGATGCTGATGGTGGCGAGATGAAGCGGCTCTACGTCCGACCGACGTTCCGCGGCCGGGGTGGCGGACGGCTACTGGCCGAGGCGGTGATCGCAGCGGCGCGCGCCGCCGGCTGCCGCCGGATCTGCCTGGACACGCTGATCGGGATGACCGAGGCGCGGGCGCTCTATACCAGCCTCGGTTTCCACGACATCCCGGCCTATTACGGCAACCCGCTGGAGGGCGTGCGCTACTGCGCGCTGGAACTCGGGCCGAGGGTCGCAAGAGCCGGATAGAGGCGGCGCGCCGTCGTCCCTACCGTGCGAATCCGACGCGAGATGCAGGAGGAGCAGGAGCATGGAACGGGCAACGGTGATCCCGCAGGTGAGGGTGGTCGCGGCGGCCAGTCGGCGCGAACCCTTGTGGGCCGACCTGCTGACGGTCTGGCTGGAGCGCAGCCGCCAGCGCCGGGCGCTGCGGCGGCTCGACGACCGCATGCTCGGCGATATCGGCCTGTCGCGGGCCGATATCGAGCGCGAGGCCGGCCGGCCGTTCTGGCGCTGAGCGGCCCTTGGCCGGGAACCGCGCCGTTCGCGGCTGCAAAGGTCTGTAACAAGAAATGAAGGGGTCGGCCGGTTCGTCGCGTTGACGCACCGCAGCAAGCTTCCTACGATCCCGCCCGCGCCGCCCTGACAGCCGCGGCGCGGAAGGGATTCCTGTGGCGACGAAGCCGAGCCTGAAGCCGCGCGTGCCGCATTTCTCGTCCGGTCCCTGCGCCAAGCGGCCGGGCTGGTCGCCGGCCGCGCTCGGCGATGCCTGCACCGGCCGCTCGCACCGCTCGAAGGCCGGCAAGGCCAAGCTCGCCGAGGTGATCGATCGGAGCCGGGCGATCCTCGGCATTCCCGCGGACCATCGCGTCGCCATCGTGCCGGCCTCCGACACCGGCGCGGTCGAGCTGGCGCTGTGGTCGCTGCTGGGGCCTCGCGGCGTCGACATGCTGGCCTGGGAGAGCTTCGGCGAAGGCTGGGTCACCGACGTGGCGAAGCAGCTCAGGCTTGCCGACGTGCGGGTGCTGAAGGCCGATTACGGCGCGCTGCCCGACCTGGCCCAGGTCGATTTCGCCCGCGACGTGGTGTTCACCTGGAACGGCACCACTTCCGGCGTGCGGGTGCCCGACGGCGACTGGATCGCCGCCGACCGCGCCGGCCTCACCATCTGCGACGCGACCTCGGCGGTGTTCGCCATGGCGCTGCCGTGGGACCGGCTCGACGCCGTCACCTGGTCCTGGCAGAAGGTGCTGGGCGGCGAGGGCGGCCACGGCATGCTGGTGCTGTCCCCGCGCGCCGTCGCACGGCTGGAGAGCCACCAGCCGGCCTGGCCGCTCCCCAAGCTGTTCCGCCTGACCTCGGGCGGCAAGCTGAACGAGGGCGTGTTCGCCGGCGAGACCATCAACACGCCGTCGATGCTGGCGGTCGAGGACGCCATCGATTCCCTGAAATGGGCGCAAGGCGCCGGCGGGCTCGCCGGGCTGATGGCAAGGGTCGCGCGCAACGCCGCCGCGATCGAGCGCTGGGTCGCAGCCACCCCGTGGGTCGGCTATCTGGCCGCGCGGCCGGAGATCCGCTCGACCACCTCGGTCTGCCTGACCATCGCCGATCCCTGGTTCCGCGGCCTCGACGCGAAGCGCCAGTCCGATTCGGCCAAGCGCCTGGCGGCGCTCGTGGAGACGGAAGGCGCCGGCTACGATCTCGGGTCCTATCGCGACGCGCCGCCGGGCCTGCGCATCTGGGCCGGGGCGACCGTCGAGACCGCCGATCTCGAGGCGCTGTTTCCGTGGCTCGACTGGGCCTTCGGCGAAATCAAGACGGCCGCGGCCGCGTGAGCTTCCGGAGCACATGACATGACGCCCAGGGTCCTGATCGCCGACGAGCTGTCCCCGCGTGCGCTGGAGGTGTTTCGCGAGCGCGGGGTGGCGGCGGATGTGCGCACCGGCATGAAGCCGGACGAGCTGCTGGCCGCGATCCCCGACTACGACGGCATCGCCATCCGCTCGGCCACCAAGGTGACCGCCGCCGTGCTGGCCGCCGCGCCCCGGCTCAAGGTGGTCGGGCGCGCCGGCATCGGCGTCGACAATGTCGACGTGGCCGCCGCGACCGCCCGCGGCGTGGTGGTGATGAACACGCCCTATGGCAACGCCATCACCACCGCCGAGCACGCGGTCGCCCTGATGATGGCGCTCGCCCGCCAGTTGCCCGCCGCCGACCGCTCGACCCGGGCCGGCAAGTGGGAGAAGTCGCGCTTCATGGGGGTCGAGCTCACCGGCAAGGTGCTGGGCGTGATCGGCTGCGGCAATATCGGCTCGATCGTGTGCGAGCGCGCCCACGGCCTGCGCATGAAGGTGATCGGCTACGACCCCTATCTGTCGGACGAGCGCGCCGCCGACCTCAACGTCGAGAAGGTGGCACTCGACGATCTGTTCGCCCGCGCCGACTTCATCACGCTCCACGTGCCCCTGACCGACGCCACCCGCGGCATCGTCGACGCGCGGGCGATCGCCAAGATGAAGCGGGGCGTGCGCATCATCAACTGCGCGCGCGGCGGCCTGGTGGTCGAGGACGACCTCGAGGCGGCGATCGAGTCCGGCCAGGTGGCCGGCGCGGCGCTCGACGTGTTCGCGGTCGAGCCGGCGCGCGACAGCCCGCTGTTCGCGCTCGAGGAGGTGATCTCGACCCCCCATCTCGGCGCCTCGACCAGCGAGGCGCAGGAGAACGTGGCGGTGCAGGTCGCCGAGCAGATCTCCGACTTCCTGCTGACCGGCGCCGTCACCAACGCGCTCAACATGCCCTCGGTGACCGCCGAGGAGGCGGTCCGGCTCAAGCCCTACATGACGCTGGCCCATCACCTCGGCAGCTTCGCCGGCCAGCTCACCCATTCCGGCCTGCAGGCGGTGACCATCGAGTACGAGGGCCAGGTGGCGGCGCTCAACACCAGGCCGCTCAGCAGCATCGCGCTCGCCGCGCTGCTCGGGCCGATGCTCGATTCCGTCAACATGGTGAACGCGCCGGTGATCGCCCGCGAGCGCGACATCAAGGTGACCGAGGTCAAGCACGACCGCCCCGGCGACTACCAGACCCTGATGCGGGTCACCGTCACCACCGACCGGCGCACCCGCGACATCGCCGGCACTTTGTTCGGCGAGCATCCCCGGGTGGTCGAGATCAAGGGCATCCGGGTCGAGGCCGAGCTTGGGAAGCACATGCTGTACCTCACCAACGAGGACAAGCCCGGCCTGATCGGCGGCCTCGGCACGCTGCTGGGCGATGCCGGGATCAACATCGCCACCTTCCATCTCGGCCGCACCGCGCCCGGCCAGGACGCCATCGCGCTGATCGAGATCGACCAGCCCCTGGGCGACGCGCTGCTGGCCAAGGTGCGCGCCATTCCCCACGTCGTCCAGGCGGAGCAGCTCAGGTTCTGAGCGGCGGCCGAGGCGGCGCAGGCTCACCCTTCGACAGGCTCAGGGTGAGGATTCGGAATGCGGACACGCGTCCTGAGGACTCGAAAGATGAACCCCTCGTCCCGAGGGTGAGGACTCGAAACCCCGGACCCTCGTCCTGAGCCTGTCGAAGGGCGAGGGCGGCTCCGGCCGCTACGCGGCGTAGCGGCCGTCGGCCATGCGCCGCGCCTGGCCGAGGGCGGCCAGGGCCATCAGCACCTCGTCGACGCGGCCGGCGCGCGCGCCCTTGAAGGTCCGGGCGATCTGCGCGCTCGATGCCGGCGCGCCCTGGGCGGCGAGGGCGCCGCGCACCGCCTGGACCTGCTCCGGCAGGGCCTTGGGCCAGGCGCGCTTGGCCGCCGCCTGGGCCGCGGCCACCGGCGCCGCCACCTCCATCTCGACCTGCGTGGGCGCCGCCCGGCGCGCGGCCTGGGGCGCCTGGAACTCGGGCCGCAGCCAGCGAATCAGGCCGCGCTTCTCCTCCTCGGCGCGCGCGCGGTTGAGCGTCACTAGGCGCTCCAGGATCTGCTCGTCGGTCAGGTCGGCCGGCCAGCCATAGGCGTCGAACACCGCGCGGTCGAGCTCGTCGTGGATCCGCTTCAGCACGGACACGAGGCCCTGTTCGTGGATCTCCTTCTCCCTGGCCGTCAGGGCCGCGCCGGAACGCAGCTTCTCCAGCGCGTTGTACATGCCGGTCAGCGTCAGCTCGGGATGCAGCGCCTGCCGCTCCTTGCGATGCCGGTCGAGCTGCTCACCGAGTTCGCGGATGCGGGCCTTCTGTTCATCGGTGCAGTCGGGGAAGGGAAAAGGATCGAAGCAGACGTTCTTATTGTACCGCGGCCGATCTTCAAGAGTGCCACCAGCGGAAAGCGCCCAGGCGATGTGGGCGGAGCTTGAGAGAACCCCGAGAACGAACGCATCGTCGATGGCAAATGCGACAATCATGTGGTCCGGCACAACGTCGCCATCGAGAAACTGAAACACTCGGTGCTTCGCGGTTTCGGTTGTCCCAATGTAGCGGGAAAGACCGACTAGTGCCTTGCGCAGAAGCGGTCGCTCCCAGCCGAAGCGCCACCAAAGACGGCGAATGCTGTCACGCCGGTTGTGGTCACGCTCCGGTTTGACGTAGTCAATGACGTGTTGAAACGCCGCTGGGTTGCTACTTCTCGCCTGCTGTTCGCTCAGACCGGAAAAGTCGATGACGTATCGTTCACGCCGGCTCTGAAGTAGATCCTTGCCGCCCAAGTAGGGCCTGATGGCTTTCGGACCCGATGATCGAAACCTTTCCGCTAGATCTGTGGTCAGAATGAACCCCGCGCCATGAAGTGCACACCCCATTCCGCTGATTCCCTTATTGGCGGTCAGCGGAACGGTGGAGACAAGTGCCGCACCGATCGACAGATCAGATTGGATGACGCCGATCTCATCCTCGAACTCCACGGCGACGGCGTCTTCATCGCTTGGATGCTCAGCGCGCACTGTCCGCAAGAGCCCCACCGAAGGGCCGCGCGTTCCAACCGTCATGGAAATGCGAACGGCGGCGCCATCCTCTGTATCGACCCAAGGATGATCTGGAACCGCAAATGCCAGAGTGACTCCAGGAGATGTGGAAAGGTAGCGATCGAGAACCTTGCGATTGAAGGCTTGGCCGAGGCTGTTTGTGGAGATGAGTCCGAACCGACGAATGGACCCCGCAACCGTCAACTTCGCGGCCTTATTCCACCAATAGGTAACGAAGTCGCTGGAATCCGGCACTTCGTCGATCGTCGATCTGAGCGCGCCTACATAGCCGTCGCCGAGCGCGGCGCGCATTCGCTTGGTGCCGATGAACGGCGGATTGCCCACGATGAAGTCCGCTATCGGCCATTCCGCCGGGCGCGGGTTGACGTAGCGGTACTCCTCGACCTGCGCCGTCTCGTCGGGCACGTCCTCGCCGGTCACCGGGCTCTTCGTGGTGGTCTTGCCGTCCCAGCGGGTGACCGGCTTGCCTGCCGCGTCGCGCACCAGCTCGATGCGGTCCCAGGCCAGCACGGCGTCGCGGCATTCGATGTTGCGGAAGTTCTTCAGCACCGGCTCGGCCGGCATGGTCCGGCCGCGGGTGCGGAAATGCCATTGCAGATAGCCGATCCACAGCACCAGCTCGGCGATGGTGGCGGCGCGCGGGTTGACCTCGATGCCCAGGAACTGGTGCGGGTCGACGCTGTGGCGCTCCATCTCCAGCAGGTACTGGTCCTCGCCGAGCGCGCGCAGCAGGTCGACGACTTCTCCCTCCAGCCGCTTCATGTGTTCCAGGGTGACGTAGAGGAAATTGCCCGAGCCGCAGGCGGGGTCGAGCACCCGGGTCGCGCAGAGCCGCTGGTGGAAGGCGGTCACCTCCTTGCGCGCCTTGTCGGTGTCGCCCTTGGTGGCGAGGGCGACCGCCGCCGCCTTCACGTCGTCCCAGTCGTCGCGCAAGGGCTCGATGATGGTCGGCATGACCAGGCGCTCGACATAGGCGCGCGGCGTGTAGTGGGCGCCGAGCTTGTGCCGCTCGGCCGGCTCCAGCGCGCGTTCGAGCAGGGTGCCGAAGATGGCCGGCTCGACATCCCGCCAATCGGCCTTGGCGGCTTCGATCAGCAGGGCGAGCTGGTCCTCGCTGAGCGGCAGCGCGTCCGATTCCTGGAACAGCCCGCCGTTGAAGCGCAGGAGCTGCTCGCGCAGCACCGGCGAAAAGCCGCCGCGGTTCATCGTCTCCCACAGCGATTTGGCGAGCGGCGGGAACTTGTCGACGTCGCCCTTCAGGCTTTCGAGGAGCTGGTGAAAGCTGCCCTTGGACAGCAGCCCGACATCCTCGGCGAACATGGTGAACAGGCAGCGCATGAGGAACTCGGCGACGCTCTTGGGCGCATGGCCGGCCGCTTCCACGGACTTGGCGAGGCGGGCGAGGCGATCGGCGATCTCGCGGGTGACGCGGGCGGAATGGCGGGCCGGGTCGAGGGCGAGCGGATCGGTCCAGACCAGCCGGAGCCGCTCGCGCGCCTTCGCGCCGGACAGGGCGTCCAGGCCGATGCGGAAGCCGGAGGCGTCGGGGAACTGGGTGTAGTGCTTGCCGGTGCGGCTGAAATCGGCCCACAGTTCGATCGAGTGGCCGACATCGACGATCACCAGAAAGGGCGGCCAGCCTTCCTCGACGGGCAGGGCCTTGGCGTAGGCCTCGGCCTGGCCGCGGGCCCGCAGCATGGCGTCGTCCCAGCCGCGCGTGCCGCGAACGCCGGTGCCGCGCCGGCCCGGCGGCGCCTCGACCAGCGGGGCCGCTTCCGGTCTCCGATCCACGCCCTGCTTGGCTTCGAGCACGAAGCAGCCGCGCTTGTAGAGATCGATGCGCCCGCCCGATGTCGATCCGTCGCCGTGATGGAAGGTGACCGAGCGCTCGAAGACATAGGCGTTGCCGGCGTCGTCGGGTCCCGCCGGATCGGGCCGCACGACGCCGAGGAGATCGCAGAGCTCGCTCAGGAAGAGCTGGTAGTTGGCGCGCTCGGCGGCGCCGGACGACTTCCAGCGCTCGACGAAGGCGTCGACCTTACCGCCCGCTGCGCCGGAATCGTCGTTCAAGCCCTGCCTGCCTCCCTGTATCCCGCATTATCGACGCCGCCCGGCGGCCGAGGCAACCGGGAGTCGTGGTGTCCTGGCGCACGCTCACCCTTCGACAGGCTCAGGGTGAGGATTCGAAAGATGAACCCCTCGTCCTGAGGGTGAGGACTCGAAACCCCGGACCCTCGTCGTGAGGATTCGAAAGATGAACCCCTCGTCCGGAGGGTGAGGACTCGAAACCCCGGACCCTCGTCCTGAGCCTGTCGAAGGGCGAGGGCGGCTCCGGCCGCTACGCCGCGTGGCGGTCGCCGGGCGCTTGCCCTCCGATCCTTGCCGCGCCGGGCCAAACGGGGTAGTAACCGCGCGGTCCTGCGGGGCCCGGCCGGCCGGCCCGTTTCGCTTGCCGGCGTTCGCCCAATCCAGCCTTCGGGGGAGCCCGCCCACCCATGAGCCGAGCCGCGGAGAAGGCGCTGCTGCCTGCCGGCCTGCGCGACATCCTGCCGCCCGACGCCGCCTTCGAGGCGGCGGTGGCGGAGCGCGTCATGGCCTGCTTCGCGGCCCATGGCTACGAGCGGGTGAAGCCGCCGCTGATCGAGTTCGAGGACGGCCTCCTGGGCGGCCCCGGCGCGGCGCTCGCCGCCGACACCTTCCGCCTGATGGACCCGGTGTCGCAGCGCATGATGGGGGTGCGCGCCGACATGACCCTGCAGGTGGCGCGGATCGCCGCCTCGCGGCTGCGCAACCTGCCGCGGCCGTTGCGCCTCAGCTATGCCGGCCAGGTGTTGCGCGTGTCCGGCAGCCAGCTCCGGCCCGAGCGCCAGTTCGGCCAGGCCGGGGTCGAGCTGATCGGCGCCGCCTCGGCGGCGGCCGATGCCGAGGTGGCGCTGCTCGCCGCCGAGGCGCTGAGCGATGTCGGCGTCGCCGGCGTGTCGCTCGATCTCAACCTGCCGACCCTCACCCCCGCGGTCGCCGACGCGCTCGGCTTTGCCGGCGAGGCCAAGGCCGCCCTGGTGAAGGCGCTCGACCGCAAGGACGCGGCGGCGGTCGCCGGGCTGGCCGGCAAGCATGGCGCGCTGTTCGCCGGGCTGCTGGCGGCGAGCGGCCCGGCCCGGCGCGCGCTCGGCCGACTGGCCGGGCTGGCGCTGCCGGCCGGCGCGGCGCTCGAGCGCGACCGCCTGGCCGAGGCGGTCGAGCTGGTGCTGGCGCGCGCCCCCGATTTGGCGGTCACCGTCGATCCGGTCGAGCATCGCGGCTTCGAGTATCACAGCGGCGTCAGCTTCACCCTGTTCGCGCGCCGGGTGCGCGGCGAGCTCGGCCGCGGCGGGCGCTATATCGCGACCTCCGGCGAATCCTCGACCGGCTTCACGCTCTACATGGATACACTGCTGCGCGCCTTGCCGGCGCCCGCGGCGGAGCGCCGGGTGTTCGTGCCGGCGGGCACCGCGGCGGCCCAGGGTGCGGCGCTGCGCGCCGAGGGCTGGGTGACGGTCGCGGGCTTCGACGAGAGTACTGACGCGCAGGCCGAGGCGGCGCGCCAGCGCTGCAGCCATGTGCTGATCGGCCGCAAGGTCGTGGCCGTCGAACAGGCATAGGAATCGGGAATGGCGAACGTCGCGGTGGTCGGCGCCCAGTGGGGCGACGAGGGCAAGGGCAAGATCGTCGACTGGCTGGCCGAGCGCGCCGAAGTGGTGGTGCGCTTCCAGGGCGGCCACAATGCCGGCCACACCCTGGTGATCGGCAACCAGACCTACAAGCTGGCGCTGCTGCCGTCGGGCGTGGTGCGGCCGGGCACGATCTCGATCATCGGCACCGGCGTCGTCGTCGATCCCTGGGCCCTGCTCGACGAGATCGATCGGGTGCGCGCCCAGGGCGTCGAGATCACGCCGGCGCGGCTGAAGGTGGCGGAGAACGCCACGCTGATCCTGCCGGTGCATCGCGAACTGGATCGGGCGCGCGAGGCGACCCAGAAGATCGGCACCACCATGCGCGGCATCGGCCCGGCCTACGAGGACCGCGCCGGCCGCCGCGGCCTACGCGCCGCCGACCTCGCCGACATCGAGTCCCTGCGCGAGCGGGTGACGCTGCTGCTGGCGCACCACAACACCCTGCGCCGCGGCTTTGGCCTGCCCGAGATCGACGGCGACGGGTTGATCGCCGAGTTGAAGGAGGTCGCGCCCAAGCTGCTGCCCTATGTCGACGCGACCTGGCGCACCCTCGACGAGCTCCGGCGCGCCGGCAAGCGCATCCTGTTCGAGGGCGCCCAGGCGGCGATGCTCGATGTCGACCACGGCACCTACCCCTACGTCACCTCGTCCACCACCCTGGCCGGCCATGCCGCGGCGGGCTCGGGGATCTCGCCCTCGGCGATCGGCTACGTGCTCGGCATCACCAAGGCCTACACCACCCGGGTCGGCGCCGGGCCGTTCCCGACCGAGCAGGTCAACCAGCTCGGCGACACCCTGGGCGAGCGCGGCCGCGAGTTCGGCACCAATACCGGGCGCAAGCGGCGCTGCGGCTGGTTCGACGCGGTGATGGTGCGCCAGGCCATCAAGTTCGGCGGCATCGACGGCATCGCCCTGACCAAGCTCGACGTGCTTGACGGCTTCGATGAGCTGAAGGTCTGCGTCGGCTACCGCCTGGACGGCGGGACCATCGACTACCTGCCGGCGGCGACCGCCCTGCAGGCGCGGGTCGAGCCGGTCTACGAGACCCTGGAGGGGTGGAGCGAATCGACCCGCGGCGCCCGTTCCTGGATCGAGCTGCCGGCCCAGGCGATCAAGTATGTCCGCCGCATCGAGGAGCTGATCGAGGCGCCGGTGGCGCTGCTGTCCACCAGCCCGGAGCGCGACGACACCATCCTGGTGCGCGACCCGTTCGCCGACTGAGCTCGCGTCTTTCGATGGATATTCGCGTAAATTCAATAGGTTATATCTGAACGATCCGACTCGGACGTTAACCAACCCTTTGGTGTCTTGCGGCTAGCCTGTAGCCGGCCCCGCGTGGTGTGGGGCCGGAGCCGCAACGCATGGACACCGAAGCTGCCGCGGCCGACGCGCCGCGCGGCGCCCCCGGGATGACCCCGGGAGGCGTCCGCCTCGCCGACCGCTACGACATCAGCCCTGGCGCCGCCCTGCCCGAGTTCGCCTCGCCGCGGGCACCGGCCCATGCCGCCGCCGATATCCGCGGCGGTGCGCGCGCCCTGCTGGCCTGGCTCTGCCCGCGCCATCTCGGCCTGCGCGACGAGGTCCTGGCCAATGTCCGGCGGATCGAGCGCCAGCAGGTGCTGCGGGTGGTCGACTGGGGCGTGGTCGACTGGCCGACGGCGGCGGGCGGGACGGTGCGCCAGCCGGTGGTGATCAGCGAACGGCCCGGCGGCGGCCGGGTGATGCCCCGCGAGACGGGGCGCATCGAGCCGCTCAGCGAGGATGCGCTGGTCCGGCGCGTGCTGCGGCCGCTCTCGATCGCCCTGCGCGACCTGCAAACCGTCGGCGTCCTGCATCGCGGGATCCGAGCGGACAACCTATTCTGGCGCGACGGCAGCGCCGGCGAGGCGGTGCTCGGCGAAAGCTGGATTGGATTGCCCGGCGCCGAACAGCCGGCACTCTACGAAACCATCGCCAACGGCATGGCGCATCCGGCCGGGCGCGGCCCGGGCCGCGTCGGCGACGACATGTACGCGCTGGGCGCCACCCTGGCGGTGCTGGCTGCCGGCAGCGCCCCGCTGGCCAAGCTCGACGATCACGGCATCATCGCCGCCAAGCTCAACCTCGGCTCGTTCGTGGCCCTCGCCGGCAGCCTGCGGCTGTCGACGCCGATGGCCGAGGTGCTGCGCGGGCTGCTCGCCGACAATCCGCAGGACCGCTGGACCATCGACGATCTCGAGCTCTGGTTCGACGGACGGCGGCTCAGCCCCAAGCCGCCCAGCCTGCCGCTCCAGGCGGCGCGGCCGATGGCGTTCGCGGGCGCCGATTTCTGGTCGCGCCCGGCGCTCGCGCACGGTCTGGCCGCGCGCTGGAGCGAGGCGGTGCCGTTCGCGGCCGAGGCGGGCATCAGCGTCTGGCTGCGGCGCAGCCTCGGCGACGAGGTGTGCGCGAGCCAGGTCGACGCGGCGCTCGTCAGCGCCGGCGAAGCCGGGCGCAACGGCCCGGACAACCAGTTCGCTCGGCTGCTGATCGCGCTCGATCCGGCGGCGCCGCTGCGCTATCGCGACATCGCCGCGCAGATCGACGGGCTGGGCGGGCTGCTGGCCGAGAGCCTCGAGCGCGGGCCGCTGCTGCAGCAGTTCGCCCAGATCATCGTCCAGAAGCTGCCGGCAAACTGGATCGACGCCCAGGGAGCGCCGCGGCCCGAATACGCGCCGATGCGCAAGCTGGTCGAGATGATGAGCTTCCTGCTGGGCCGAAGCAGTCCGGGTTTCGGCCTGGAGCGCTGCCTCTACGAGGCGAATCCGGGGCTGCCGTGCCGCAGTCCTTTGCTCGAAGACGCCTACGTGACCCGCATCCAGGATCTGCTGCAGGGACTCGACAGCGTGGCGCGGCGCGGCGACGCGAGCGCCGAGCTGATCGACCGCCATGTCGCCGCGTTCATCGGCGCGCGGCTCGGCACCGCCGGCGACAGCGACCTGATGCGCTTCGGCAATGCCGAGGCGGCGTCGGAGCGCTGCATCGGGCTGCTGCGCCTGCTTGCCATGGTGCAGGCGCAGACCGGCGCCTACGACCTGCACGGACTCGGCGCCTGGCTGGCCGGCCAGCTCAAGCCGCTGGTCGACAGCTTCCACCACCGGCCGTTCAAGGAGGCGCTGGCCGCCGAGGCCGGCGAGATGTGCTATCGCGGCGACTTCGCCGGCATCGTGCGCCTGGTCGAGCGCGACGAGCTGCGCAGGCGCGACGCCTCCGGCTTCGCCGCGGCGCGCAAGCGCTTCGCCGCGCTGAACCACGAGGCGCACTGGATCCGCAGCGGCGGGCTGACCACCGGCCGGCGCGTGCAGGAAATGGCGCAGCAGACCGCGACCGTCGCGTCGAGTTCGATCGCCGTCGCGGTCGGCGCGGTGATCCTGCTGATGATGTGGGGCTAGGAGGCGGTCATGGCGAAGCCGCAGGTACGCAGCGCCGGCGCCGGAAAGCCGGCCGCCAAGGGCGGCAGCTCGCGGCTCTATGTGTTCCTGGCATTGCTGGTGCCGGTCGCGATCGTGCTGCTGCCGAGCTTCATCGTGCTGGCCGCCGCCATGGTGCCGACGCTGGTGGCCTGGGTGGTCGACGCCAGCCCGCGCAAGTACCTGGCGTCCACGGTCGGCGCGATGAACGCCGCCGGCTCGCTGATCTTCCTGATGACGCTGTGGAACAACCAGCACGACGTCGCCACCGCGCTGGCGGTGCTGCACGAAGTCTATGGCTGGCTGGTCGCCTATGGTGCCGCCGCGGTCGGCTACGGCGTGTTCTACGTCATGCCGACCTTGACCGAGAGCCTGGCCAAGCTGAGCGCCCAGCAGCATCTCGCCCGGATCGACCGCGAGATGCGCCAACTGGTGGCGGAGTGGGGCGACCCGGTGGCCGCCCCGCCGGCGGAGTGAGCGCGGCCTACACGGTGCCGAGGCGCTCCTCGATCGCGGCGTTGCGGATCGCCTTCTGCAGCTTCTCGAAGGCGCGCACCTCGATCTGGCGGACCCGTTCGCGGCTGATGCCGTAGACCCGGCTCAGGTCCTCGAGCGTGGTCGGCTCGTCCTTGAGCCGGCGCTCGCGCAGGATGTGGCGCTCGCGCTCGTTGAGCTGGCGCATCGCGCGCGCCAGCAGTTTCTTGCGCTTGCCGAGTTCCTGGCGCTCGCCGAGCTCGATCTCCTGGCTCACGCTGTCGTCGACCAGCCAGTCCTGCCATTCGCCCTCGCCGTCGACCCGGAGCGGCGCGTTCAGCGAATGATCGGGCGCCGCCAGGCGGCGGTTCATGTTGACCACCTCTTCCTCGGGCACGCCGAGATCGGTGGCGATCTTGGTCACGTGCTCGGGCGAGAGGTCGCCCTCGTCGATCGCCTGGAGCTGGCCCTTCAGCTTGCGCAGGTTGAAGAACAGTTTCTTCTGGGCGGCGGTGGTGCCGATCTTCACCAGCGACCAGGAATGCAGGATGTATTCCTGGATCGCCGCGCGGATCCACCACATGGCATAGGTGGCGAGACGGAAGCCGCGCTCGGGATCGAAGCGCTTGACCGCCTGCATCATGCCGACATTGCCCTCGGAGATCAGCTCGTTCACCGGCAGGCCATAGCCGCGATAGCCCATGGCGATCTTGGCCACCAGGCGCAGATGGCTGGTCACCAGCTGGTGGGCGGCGTCGGTGTCCTCGTGCTCGCGCCAGCGCTTGGCCAGCATGTACTCCTGGTCCGGTTCCAGCATCGGGAACTTGCGGATGTTCTGGAGGTAGCGCGAGAGATTGCCGTCCGACGACAGGGACGGCAGGGTCCGGGTCTTGGTCAGTGCTGCCACGTGCGTAAACTCCCCGATGGTCCGGCGGCGGGCCGCTTCCGCGGCCGGCCCCACGCGACCATCTCAATGGTCCCATCCTCAGCTTTCCAGCAGTATAACAGACCAAATTGGTCCGGTATAGTCTGTCTGGATCAGTTCCAGTTTTTGCCCCAGTCTAGCCGGCTGTTTGGTCCATGATAGATACCAATTCTGCCATGTCGTCGGGCATTTCCGCGGCCCAGCGCAGCGGCTCGCCGCTGACCGGGTGGCGCAGGCCCAGTTCGCAGGCGTGCAGCGCCTGGCGCTTGAAGCGCCCAAGCGCCGTCCGGGCCGCGGGATCCAGCCGGGCGAGCCGGGCGGCGCCGGCCCGGCCATAGACGGGATCGCCGACGATCGGGTGCCCGATCGAGGTCAGGTGGACGCGGATCTGGTGGGTCCGCCCGGTCGCCAGCCGGCATTCCACCAGGCTGGCCACCAGGCCGACCGCGCGCAGCACCCGGTAGCGGGTGAGGGCGGCCCGGCCGCCGCGCTTCAGCACCGCCATGCGCTTGCGATCGACCGGATGGCGCCCGATATTGCCCTCGATCTCGCCCTGGCGCGGGCTCGGCACGCCCCAGACCAGCGCCTGGTAGACCCGCTCGACCCGGCGCGCCTCGATGGCGGCGGCGAGCGCCTGGTGGGCGGCGTCGTTCTTGGCTACCACCATCAGCCCGCTGGTGTCCTTGTCGAGGCGGTGGACGATGCCCGGCCGCTTGACCCCGCCGATCCCCGACAGCGACGGCCCGCAATGGGCGAGCAGCGCGTTCACCAGGGTGCCGTCGTGGTTTCCCTCGGCCGGGTGCACCACCATGCCGGCGGATTTGTTGACGACGATCATGTCGGCGTCCTCATAGACGATGTCGAGGGCGATGGCCTGGGGCCGGGGCAGCGCCGCCGCAGGCTCGGGCACGAAGATGGCGAAACTTTGGCCGGGTTTGACCCGATAGGACGGCTCCGATATGGTCGCGCCGCCTTGCAGCGCCACGCTGCCGGCTTCGATCAGCGCCTTGGCGCGGCTGCGGCTGAGCTCGGGGATTGCCGCGGCGACGGCGCGGTCGAGACGCTCGCCCGGCGGCCCGGCATCGGCCGCCACGGTGAAGCGCCGGCCTTGCCCGTGGTGGGCATCCGGGGCGCCGTCCAGGCTGTCGGTCGGGTCCTGGGTCGGGTCGTCGGTCAGGGCAGGTTTCCTCGGGTCCGCCGCGCCCGCCCCGGAATCATCGGGGCGGCGCCGGACCGGCGCTGAATCATCGGGACCGGGATCATGCAGGCCCTCAAGGCTCTCGTCATCATCATGGGCGTGCTGATCGTGGCCGGGACCGCGGTCGTCGTGGTCACCATCTACAATCGCATGAATCGCATGGCCGACGTGGAAGCCACGGCGCCGCCGCCGGCGCCCGCGCCGGCGATGCC
The DNA here is from genome assembly GCA_964372215.1 of uncultured Rhodospirillaceae bacterium. GTDB lineage: Bacteria > Pseudomonadota > Alphaproteobacteria > Dongiales > Dongiaceae > DAIMFL01. Next base: position 138,593 of record CAYJQC010000009.1, on the reverse strand, counting down.
GCCGGCGTCGTTCGGCGCCGCCAGCGTCACCATCCCCGACGGCTGCCGGATCACCGCCACGATCCCGGCCGGCGAGCGGCTGCTGCTGCAGCTCGGCAGCGCGCCGCGCTGCAACCGCATCCTGGTGCTCGACCTCGCCAGCGGGCGCCTGCTCGGCAGCATCGACCTCGTCCCCCAGGACTGAACCCCGGCCAGCCCCGCGCGCGCAATCGGAGCAGCATCCTCATGAACCTCGCCAGCGACAACGTGACCGGCGTGGCGCCGGAAGTGATGGCGGCGCTCGCCGCCGCCAACAGCGGCACCGCGTCCTCCTATGGCGCCGACGCGATCACCGCCCGGGTCGCCGCCCGCTTCGCCGAGATCTTCGAGACCCCGGTGACGGTGTACCCGGTGGCGACCGGCACCGCGGCGAACGCGCTGGCGCTGGCCGCGCTGGTGCCGGCCTACGGCGCGGTGCTCTGCCATCGCGAAGCCCATATCAACGTCGACGAATGCGGCGGGCCGGAGCTGTTCACCGGCGGCGCCAAGCTGATCGCCTTCGACGGCAAGGACGGCAAGCTGCACGGCGCCGCCCTGGCCGAGTTCCTCGGCTATGGCGATATCGGCTTCGTCCACCGGGCGCAGCCGGCGGCGGTCAGCATCACCCAGTCGAGCGAGCTCGGCACCGTCTACGGGCCGCACGAGGTGCGCGAGATCGCCGAGATCGCCCACGGGCACGGGCTCGCCTTGCACATGGACGGGGCGCGCTTCGCCAACGCGATGGCCAGCCTCGGCTGTTCGCCGGCCGAGATCACCTGGAAGGCCGGGGTCGACGTGCTCAGCTTTGGCGGCACCAAGAACGGCGCCATGGCGGCGGAGGCGGTGATCTTCTTCGATGCGCACGCCAAGTCTCCCGGCCTCAAGGCGGCGGCCGCCGCCTTTCCGTTTCACCGCAAGCGGGCCGGGCAGCTGTTCTCCAAGATGCGCTTCATCAGCGCCCAGCTCGACGCGCTGATCGCCGACGATCTGTGGCTCCGGCACGGCCGCCATGCCAACGCCCAGGCGGCGCGGCTGGCGGCGGCGATCGCCGCCCTGCCCGAGGTCGAGCTGCTGCACCCGGTCCAGGCCAACGAGATCTTCCTGCGCCTGCCCGAGCCGGCGCTGGCCGCCCTGGAGGCGGCGGATATCGGGATCGAGCGCTGGCTGGTGCCGGGCGGCCCGATGATCCGCCTGGTCACCGCCTTCGACACCGCGCCGGCGGCGGTCGACGCCATGATCGGCCATTTCCGCCGGGCGGTCGGGCGGTAGCGCCGATCCCGGGCCGGGGCGGCGGGGCGCCGCCGGCCGGGCTTTGCGGAGATTCGCTTGATCGCGGCCGTCGCATCCGCTATTTGAGCGCCTTCCAGGCCGCGCCCACGACGTCCCCATCGTCTAGAGGCCTAGGACGGCGCCCTCTCACGGCGCAAACCGGGGTTCGAATCCCCGTGGGGACGCCAATCTTTCCGCCGCCTGAGGCAACCCCTGTCGTCAGGCAGTTGCGGCGGCCCGTCCGGGGTTGGCCGGCCGCGCATTCGGCGCGCGGGCCGCGGTCGGCGTTACGCCGCCGCTTCACAGGCGCGCCCTGGCACCGGGCGCCGCGTCTCGCACGCGGCCCCCATGAGTCAGCGCCAGGCGGCCCGGCCGATTGCATATTCATCCGCCGTTTGGTGGCGTCGCGCTGGGCAGGCGGGCGATCCTGACATAGGAGGAGAGACCCATGACAGGCGCGATGTCCAGCGCCCCGAGAATCGGCACCCTGCACCCTCGACGATCTGGTCCGGCAGCGGCGGCAGCTCAGGTTGACGTGTCGGCCATGGCGACGCCATCCCCGGGCAGTACCGAGATCGGCCCATCGAACACGGCAAAATCGACGCGGCCAAGCGGCATTTCCCCGATCCGACCGACAACCCCTGCTGCGGCCGGCGGCGCCAGCCATGGGCTACCGGCTGACGCGCCTGGGGTGGAAGCCGTCCGTCGCCACCGGTCTCGGCCGCGGACGAGAAGCCGTCACTCCTCCGGGCAGGGAACCGACGCAATCCGTCGTCCCTTGACGCCGATGGGGGTGGCCGAATCGCCGCGCTTCCCACCGTTGCGCGCCACGCACCCACCGACCATGGCCGCCGCCGCCAGGGGGGGGGCGCGGACGACGAAGCGGCGGCGATCAAGCGGCGGCGCGGAGTCGAGCCGCGTCATTGTGCCGTGGATCGTGTCGGACAACGGAAATTGGATGATCTGCATGATGACTCGCGTCCCCAAAAAGGAGTTCTCAGCAAGGGGATGAACTCTCATCCTCCATAGCCATGCCTGAGAGCTGGGATGGAACCGACGCAATTGCCATCGAATTGTCTTGAGCGTTGACTGCACGATTCCTGCTTGCAAAAGCGCGGGCCGCGCCGCCGCCCGCGCGCGCCATCCTGCCATGGAATCTCGAACCCATTGCGGGTGGATGCCTCCGCGCGCCCAAGGTCGGCACCCTCGGCGATCCGATCGGCCAGCGGTTGCATCTTTGGCGTTGGTGTGTTTCGTGGCCGCGCTCGGCCGAGATCGACCTTGCGGCCACCATCGAGCGGCGCGCCGACATGGCCTTGCAGCAGGTCCTAGAGAGGTCGGTGCGCGCCAGGTGCGGCGGCCGGGGGTGGATAGCAGCCGGGGCCGGGCTCACCAGGCTCGCCGGCGCTGCGGTGGCGCCGCGGCGCCGGCGGCGGTAAGGGCGGTTCCTATTCCGGGGCCGCTTGCCGGAAATCCACCGCGTGGGCCGCGCCGTCGAGGTCGAGGCGGCTCGCCACCGGCGGCGTCTCGGCGATCACCCGGCCGCGCCGGATGACGAACAGCCGCGCCGGGCGCAGGCGCAGGGCCTCGATCGGGTCGCCGGCCTGCAGCACCACCAGGTCGGCCCGGCAGCCGGGCGCGAGGCCGTAGCCGTCGAGCCCCATCACGCGCGCGCCGTTCGTCGTCACCGACTGGAACATGGCGGCCATCTCGGCGGTGCCAGTCATCTGCCCGACATGGAGGCCCATATGGGCGACCTCCAGCATGTCGTGGGAACCCAGGCTGTACCAGGGGTCCATGATGCAGTCGTGGCCGCAGGCGACGTTCAGGCCGGCCGCCATCAGCTCCTTCACCCGGGTCATGCCGCGGCGCTTCGGATAGCCGTCGTGGCGGCCCTGGAGGGTGATGTTGATCAGCGGGTTGGCGATCACGTGCAGGCCGGCCTCGGCCATCAGCGGAATCAGCTTGCTGACATAGTAGTCGTCCATCGAATGCATCGAGCTGAGATGCGAGCCGGTGACGCGGCCGTTGAGGCCGAGGCGCCGGGTCTCGAAGGCCAGGGATTCGACATGGCGCGACATGGGATCGTCGCTCTCGTCGCAATGCATGTCGACCATCAGGCCGCGGGCCGCGGCGAGCTCGCACAGCGCGCGCACCGACCGGGCGCCCTGTTCCATGGTGCGCTCGAAATGCGGGATGCCGCCGACGACGTCGACGCCCTTGTCGAGGGCGCGCGCCAAGTTGTCGGCGGCGCCGGCCGCGCGCAGATAGCCGTCCTGGGGAAAGGCGACCAGCTGCAGGTCGAGATAGGGCGCCATCTCCCGGCGCACCTCGAGCAGCGCCTCGACCGCCAGCAGGCGCTCGTCGCAGACATCGACATGGCTGCGGATCGCCAGGGTGCCACGGGCGATCGCCCAGCGGCACAGCCGGAGCGCCCGCTCCTTGATCGCCGCGACCGTCAGATGCGGCTTCAATTCGCCCCACAGCGCGATGCCTTCCAGCAGCGTGCCGCTCTCGTTCAGTCGCGGCAGCCCCAGACTGAGCGTCGAGTCCATGTGGAAATGGCTGTCGACGAAGGGCGGCGTCACCAGCAGCCCGGCGGCGTCGATCACGCGCCGGGCCGGCGCGTCGAGCGCGGGCCGCAGCTCGGCGACGCGCCCATCGACGATGGCGATGTCGATGTCGCGGCGGCCGTCGGGCAAGGTGGCGCCGCGGATCAGCAGGTCGAGCATCAGCGCTCCTCCTTGCGGAACGGGGTCAAGAGGGCGCCGGGCGCGCGGGCGTTGCGCGAGACCAGGGCCATGGCGACGATGGTGAGCAGGAACGGCAGCATCAGGAAGAACTGGTAGGGCAGCACGATGGCGCTGCCGGCCTGCAGGCGGAGCTGCAGCGCGTCGATGAAGGCGAACAGCAGGGCGCCGAGCGCCGAGCGCCACGGGCTCCACTGCCCGAACACCACCAGCGCGATGCAGACCCAGCCGCGGCCCGAGATCACCCCGAAGGTGAAGGCGTTGAACTGGGCGATCGACAGGAACGCGCCGGCCAGGCCCATCAGCGCCCCGGCCAGCAGCAGCGCCTGGTAGCGCAGGGCGGCGACCGACACCCCGGCCGAGGCCGCCGCATGCGGGTTCTCGCCGGCGGTCCGCAGGTTGAGGCCCCAGGGCGTGCGGTACAGCAGCAGGGCGGAGAGCGGCACCAGCAGGATGGCGATGTAGACCAGGGCGACCTGGTTGAACAGCACCGGCCCGAGCCCGGGGATCTCCGACAGCAGCGGGATCGGCACCGGCTGGAACGCGACCACGCTGGGCGGCACCGATGGCTGGCCGAAGATCAGCCGGTAGAAGAAGAAGGCGAGGCCGGAGGCGAGCAGGGTCACGCCGATGCCGGAGACGTGCTGGCTCAGCCCCAGGGTCACGGTCAGCAGGCCCATGAGCGCGCCGAGCGCGATGCCGGTCGCGGCGGCGGCGGCCAGGCCGAGCCACAGGCTGCCGGTGAAATAGGCGGCGGAGAACCCGGTCATGGCCGAGAGCAGCATGGTGCCCTCGATGCCGAGATTGAGCACCCCGCCGCGCTCGGCGAACATCTCGCCGATGGTGGCGAGGATCAGCGGCGTGGCGATCCGCAGCACCGCGGCGAAGAAGCCGACCTGGAGGATCTGGGCGAGGATCTCATCCATGGGCCACCTGCACGATCCGGATCCGGTAGCTGGTGAACAACAGCCCGGTCAGCATGCACAACAGCGCGGTGCCCTGGATCACCTCGGCGAGGAAGACCGGGACGCCGGTGGCGCGCGACATCGCCGCGGCGCCGGTCACCACCACCGCGAAGAAGAACGCGGCCGGCAGCACCCCCAGGGGATTGAGCCGCGCCAGCATGGCGATGACGATGCCGGTATAGCCGTAGCCGGGCGACAGCCCGGCCATCACCTGGAAATGCACGCCGCCGACCTCGCCGACCCCGGCGAGCCCGGCGAGCGCCCCCGACAGGCAGGCGCTCAGCAGCAGGATGCGGCGCACCTCGAGCCCGGCATAGCGGGCGGCGCGCGGGTTCTCGCCGACCGCGCGCACCGCGAAGCCGAAGCTGGTGCGGGCGATCACGAACCAGACGATCGGCGCGGCGACCAGCGCCAGCACGACGCCGAGATGCAGCCGGGTGCCGGCGAGCAGGATCGGGAACTCGGCCGCCGTCAGGATGTCAGGCGAATCCGGATAGCCGCTCAGCGGGTCCTTCCACGGCCCGTCGAGCAGCGCGGTCATGGCGTAGAAGATGATCGAGTTGAGCAGCAGCGTCGCCACCACGTCGTCGACCTTGTAGCGCACCTTGAGCACGCCCGGCACCAGCGCGGCGAAACCGCCGGCGGCCATCCCGGCGGCGACCATCAGCGGCAGGTAGCTCCAGCCCGGCAGGCTCGCGATGCCGCCGACGAAGGCGGCCGCCATCGCCCCGCACAGGAGCTGCCCCTCGGCGCCGATGTTCCAGAACTTGGCGCGGAAGGCGACGGCGACGGCGAGCCCGGTGAACACCAGCGGCGCCGCCTTCACCACGGTCTCCACCAGGTTGAAACGGCTGGAGACCGCGCTCAGGAACAGCGCGCCATAGGCGTCCAGCACGTCGGCCCCGGCCAGCGCGATCAGCCCGCTGCACAGGACCAGGGTCGCCAGGATGGCGGCGAGCGGCAGGGTGAAGCCGAGCCAGGCGGGGGTGCGCTCGCGCTGCTCGAGCCGCAGGCGGATCATGCCGCCGCCCCGGAGGTCGCGTCGGCGACGCCGGCCATCATCAGGCCGATGCGCTGGACGCTCGCTTCGGCGCGCGGCACCACGCCGACGATGCGGCCCTCGTACATGACTGCGATGCGGTCGCTGAGCGCGAACAGCTCCTCGAGATCCTCGCTGATGACCAGCACAGCGCGCCCCGCGGCCTGGCGCTCGAGGAACAGCCGATGCACGAACTGGGTGGCGCCGATGTCGAGGCCGCGGGTCGGCTGCGCCGCCAGCAGCACCAGGGGGTCCCAGGCCAGCTCGCGCGCCAGCAGCGCCTTCTGCAGGTTGCCGCCCGACAGCGTGCCGGTGCGCACCAGCGGGCCGGCGGCCTTGATGCTGAAATGGGCGATCTGCTGTTCGCAGAACCTGCGGATCGCGGCCCGGTCGAGCAGGCCGAAGCGGCTGAACGGCCTCTCCCGCAGGCGGGTGATCACCATGTTCTCGGCGAGCGGCAGCGCGGTCACCAGCCCGGTGCCCATGCGGTCCTCGGGAATCCGCCCGACGCCGAGCGCCTGCATGCGCCGCGGCGTCGGCCGGGCGACCGCGGTGCCGTCGACCTCGATGCTGCCGCCGCTCGGAGCCAGCACCCCGGCGATGCAGTCGGCGAGCGCGGCCTGGCCGTTGCCGGAGACTCCGGCGATGCCGAGGATCTCGCCGGCGCGCAGCTCGAGATCGGCTTGGCGCAGCGGCGGGTGTCCCGCGGCGGTCGACAGCCCGGCGAGCCGTAGCAGCACGCGCCCGGGCTCGGCATGCGGCTTGGCCGGCGGGGTGATGGCGTGGCCGCACATCAGCTCCGCCAGCTCGCGCTCGCTGTGCCGGCCGGTGTCGTCGAGGGTGGCGCTCACCTTGCCGTGGCGCAGGATCACCAGCCGGTTGGTGATGGCGCGGACCTCCTGCAGCTTGTGGCTGATGAAGACGATGCCGATGCCGCCGGCCGAGAGCGCGCGCAGGGCGCCGAACAGGCCCTCGGTCTCCTGCGGGGTCAGCACCGCGGTCGGCTCGTCGAGGATCAGGATGCGGGCGTTCCAGAACAGCGCCTTGACGATCTCCAGGCGCTGCTGCTGGCCGACGCTCAACTCGCCGACCGGCGCGTCGGGATCGATCCACAGGCCATCGCTGCGGCCGAGCCCCGCCAGGCGCCGGCGCGCGCCGGCGCGGTCGAGCAGGCCGCCGCGGCCGCGCCGGCCGACCAGCAGGTTCTCGAGCACGCTGTGGCGCGACACCAGGTGGAAGTGCTGGTGCACCATGCCGACGCCCTGGGCCAGCGCCGCGGCGCTGTCGGTGATGGCGGCGGGTCGGCCCTCGATCTCGATCGAGCCGGCGTCCGGCGCATAGGCGCCGAACAGGATGTTCATCAGGGTGGTCTTGCCGGCGCCGTTCTCGCCGAGCAAGCCGAGGATGTCGCCGCGCCGCAGCGTCAGGTCGACGCCGTCATTGGCCAGCACCGCGCCGAAGCGCTTGCTGATGCCGCGCATGGCGAGCAGGGGAGGCGGCGTGCTCATGCTGGCTCGCGATCCGGAGAACCGCCGCCGGGGAGGATGGCTCCCCGGCGGCGTCAGGCTCGAAGCGGCCGGGCGTTCAGTCAGACTGCGGCACGCCCTCGTTGACGTCGACCCGGAAGGTCCCGGCGAGGATCTCCTCGGTGCGCTGGGACACCATGTCCTTGACCTCGGCCGGCAGCTTCGCTTCCCAGGCGTGGTAGGGGGCGAGATAAGCGCCGCCCTTACCCATGAAGGAGAAGCCGCCGAAATCCTGGGCGGTGAACACCCCGGCCTTGACCTGCTGGATGACGTGCTTGACGGTCGGCCACATGTCCCAGACCGGGCCGGTGATCACGGTGTCCGGCGCCAGCGAGCTCTGGTCCGACATGTTGGAGATCGCCAGGACGCCGCGCTCGGCGGCCGCCTCGACGACGCCGAAGCGCTCGGCGTAGATCACGTCGACCCCGGCCTCGATCTGGGCGATCGCCGCCTCCTTGGCCTTCGGCGGATCGAAGAACGAGCCGATGAAGGAGAACCGGCACTTGGCGTCGGGGTTGACCTCCTTGGCGCCGGCGCAGAACGCGTTGGACAGGCGGTTGACCTCGGGAATCGGCATCGCCGCGACCACCCCGATCAGGTTGCTCTTGGTCATCTTGCCGGCGATCATCCCCGACAGATAGGCCGGCTCGTGGATCCAGTTGTCGAACACGCCGAAATTGGGCTCGGCGGGACCGATGCCGGAACCGAAGACGAAGGCGACGTCGGGATAGGCCTGGGCGGCGCGGCGCGCGATGCGCTCGGCGCCGAACGAATCGCCCATGACAAGGTCGTAGCCCTGCTCGGCGTATTCGCGCATCACCCGTTCGAAGTCGGCCGACTGCACGCTCTCGGACCAGACATACTCGACCCCGAGCTCCTTCTGCGCCTGCAGCAGGGCGACATGGATCTGGTTGACCCAGGGCTCCTCGATCGGGGTCTCGAACACCGCCGCCACCTTGAGCGGCTCATCGGCCGCCGCCGCGCCGGCACCGAGCATGGTGCCGAGCGCCAGCGCGCTTCCGATCACGCTCAGCGCCGCGCGGCGCGTCACGTCCATGCGCCCGGAACCGGTCCGGGCGGTCAGCTCATCCCGCAACATTACTGCCTCCTTGTCTGGTTGTTCTTGTTCGGCCTTCGGCTGGCGCCGGGCCATTGCGGAACCGCGCCGGCGCTACGGCGGCGGCCGTTCCGGTAGTCTCGCATGATCCCCGCCGGTATTCTTGCCACGCGCCGAAAAATTGTCCAGTCGGTAAAATTTCAAGAGATCCGGGCGGGGGGACGGGGCCGCGGGCTTCTCCACCGTCGCGCCGCGTGCCGCGACCGATCGCCGACTCGGTCCGGCGCATGGATATAATGGACGCCGTCATCGGCGCGGAGAACGCCGACGCAGTGGGTGGGATCGCGGCCATGCATGTGGAGAGCGTCGAAAGCCTGGAGGCGCTCGAGAGACTGAAGCCGGCCTGGGACGCGGCCTACGACGTCGACCCGGAGGCGCAGTTCTTCCTGTCCTGGAACTGGATGTCGCGCTGGCTCGCCGCGCTCGGCAAGGACTGGTTCGTGCTGGTCGCGAAACCCGATGCCGGCGCTCCGGACCCGGTCGCGTTCCTGCCGCTGCGGCGGCGCACGAAGGAGCAGCCGGGCGGCGGCTTCCGCAGCGAGATCAACATGGCCGGCAACTACGCCTCCGACTACACCGGGTTCCTGTGCCGGCCCGAGTTCGAGGCCCAGGCGATTCCGGCCTTTGCAAGCCATGTCCGGACGCTGCGCTGGTCGCGCCTCAATCTCGAGTACCTGCGCGTCTCGGAGCATCGCGTCGCGCTATTCCTCGGGGCGCTGTCCGGGCCCGAATTCGAGGTCGCCGAGCTGGACCGCGTCAACCGCGACAATGTCGACAACAGCCTGTGCCCCTATGCGCCGCTGCCGGCGAATTGGCAAACCTATCTCGACACCCGGCTGAGCGCCAACATGCGGCAGAAGCTGCGGCGGCTGCTGCGGCAACTCGAGGATTCCGACGAGCTCCGCGTCACCCATTCCGATGGCGAAACCTTCGAGCGCGATCTGGAGACCCTGATCCGGTTCTGGACGGAGCAATGGGGCCCGCGCAAGGGCGCGCAGCTATCCGACATCCAGAAGAACTATCGGCTGATGCTGCGCAACTGCTTTGCCGACGGAGCGCTGCTGCTGCCGGTGCTCTGGCAGGGCGACAAGCCGGTCGGCGCGCTCACCATCCTGATCGACGCCCGTAAGCGGACCTATCATTTCTACATCGCCGGCCGCGACGCCGGGTACAAGGGCCCGTCGCCGGGTCTCGTCCTGCATGCGCACAGCATCCGCCACGCCATCGAGAACGGCTTCGTCGAGTACGATTTCCTGCGCGGCAACGAGCCCTACAAGTATTCCTTCGGGGTCGAGGAGCGGCCGAGCCGGTCCCTGGTGGTCAGCATCCGGGACGGCGGGACGCTCGGCGGGCGGCTGGATCCCCGGAGCTTGCCTTTCGTGCTGCGCCGGTCGATCGAGCATCATCGTGCCGGCCGGGTTGCCGAGGCGGCGGCCGGTTACCGCCAGGTGCTCGACGTCGCGCCGCGCAATGCCGAGGCGCTCTATGCCCTGGGACAGGTCGCGGCGTCGCGCGGCGACCATGACGAGGCGGTCAGGCTGTTCGAGACGCTGCTCGCCGAGCGACCCGACATCGTCAAGGCCTGGGCGCGACTCGCGACGTCGCAGCAGGCGCTGGGCGCGCTGCCGCAGGCGGCGGGCGCGCTCTGCGAGGTGATCGAGCGGGAGCCGCCGGACGCCGGCGTCTACGACCAGCTCGGCAGGGTCCTGCTCGCGCTCGGTCTGTTCGACCTGGCGGCAGCGTCGTTCGGCGTGGCGCGCGAGATGAATCCGGACCATCCCGGCATCGAGGCCAGCCTGACGCAGGCGCTTCGCCGCCGCCGCGAGGAGCCGCCGACGGAACCGGCATCGCAGGCGGAGCTCGCCGGCAGGGTCGGTCGCCTGGGCGCGATCGCGGCGGTTTCCAACGCTGCGCCAGGTGGGCGTCGATGATGGGGTCGCGCCTCGCGCCGTCTGCCCGACGCAAGAAAATGCCAAGATGGGCACGGTCTGCGGTTCTGCTCGCCGGCGGTTTCGCTTGGGTCGGCCCGGCCCAAGGCGCCGAACCGGCGACGGCGGCGAGCGGCACCGAGGCCTCCTGCGAGGCGAGCCTCTTGGTACAGACCACCATCGCCGGCAACCGGGCGCTCGATTTTCGCTGCCGGTGCGGCTGCGGCGCCGAAGGCGGGACCGGCGTGGCCGCGCTGCGCCAGGCGCTGGACTCGGCGTTCGGCGAAGGCGGGCCGCCGCCCGGGATCACGCAGCTCTTCATCGGCCGGATCGAGGTCCAGCTGCCCGAGGCGGCGGCGGCGCTGTCGCTGGCGGCGTCGCGCGCGGCGGACTGGGATTCCGGGCGCGCCTGGAGCGATTCCGGCTATGCCAACCGCTATGTGCACGATCTCCTGGACGATCGCGGGTCCGGAGTCCTCGAGGACCTGCGCGCGGTGTTCGCGCCGTGGCGTGTCGACCTCACCGTGCTCTCGATCGAGAAGGTGCTGATGGGCGTGCCGGCCGACCTGCCCAACGGCGACGCGCTGCTCGCCGCCGGCGCCGACCCGACGCGGCGCCTGCCGTTCGACGCCGTGGTCTGGCTCGGCCTCAGCCGCCGGACGGAGTAGGCCGGCGCCGCTTCACACCGCGATGCGGCGCTGGGCCGCGCCGCGCAGTCCCTGATACCACCGCCAGGCGCTGCCGACGACCGCGTCGATGTCGGAATGGCGGGTGGCGAGCCCCAGGGTGCTGCGGGCGCGTGCGGGATCGGCGACCAGGACCGGCGGGTCGCCGGCGCGGCGCGGGCCCTCCTTCACCGGCACGCGCAGGCCGGTCGCGCGTTCGGTCGCGGCGATGATCTCGGTGACCGAGAAGCCGCGGCCGGTGCCGAGGTTGAACGCGTCGCTCGGGCCGCCGCCCTGCAGGTAGCGGAGCGCGCGGACATGGGCGTCGGCCAAGTCGCTGACGTGGATATAGTCGCGGATCGCGGTGCCGTCGGGCGTCGGGTAGTCGGTGCCGAACAGGTCGAGATGGGGAATCTCGCCAGCGGCGGCCATCAGGGCGCGCGGAATCAGATGGGTCTCCGGATCGTGGTCCTCGCCGGTCTCGCCGTCCGGATCGGCGCCGGCGGCGTTGAAGTAGCGCAGGGCGATCGAGCGCAGGCCATAGGCACCGTCGAAGTCCCGCAGGATCTCCTCCATCATCAGCTTCGAGCGGCCATAGGGATTGATCGGCAGCTTGGGCGCCGATTCCGGAATCGGCACGATTTCGGGCACGCCGTAGACCGCGGCGGTCGACGAGAACACCACCGACTCGATGCCGGCGGCGACCGCCGCCTCGAACAGGGTGAGGGCGCCGACCACGTTGTTGCGGTAGTACTTCGCGGGGTCGCCGACGCTCTCGCCGACGAAGGTGTAGGCGGCGAAATGCATGACCGCGACCGGCTCGAACTCCGAGATCGCGGCGTCGAGCCGGGCGCGGTCGGCGATGTCGGCGCGGACCAGCGGCCCCCAGCGCACCGCATCCTCGTGGCCATGCTCCAGGCTGTCATAGGTCACCGGCACCAGGCCGGCGGCGGCGAGCGCCTTGCAGGAATGGCTGCCGATATAGCCGGCGCCGCCGGCGACGAGCACATGGGTCATGCGAACCTTCCTCCTGAAGCTGCGGCATACCGGGCGTCGGGCGCGGGTTGGGCGGGATGGTCGCGCTCCTCCGCCAGCTCGGCGAGATAGCGGCCGTAGGCGCTGGCGCGATAGCGCGCCGCGAGATTCATGAGCTGGCCGCGGTCGATGTAGCCCATGCGGTAGGCGATCTCCTCCGGGCAGGCGAGCTTCTGGCCCTGGCGCGCCTCGATCGCCTGGACGTAGAGCGAGGCCTGCAGCAGCGCGTCGCAGGTGCCGGCGTCGAGCCAGGAGAAGCCGCGGCCGAGCCGCTCGACCGCGAGCTCGCCGCGCTCGAGGTACCAGCGGTTGAGATCGGTGATCTCGAGCTCGCCGCGCGCCGAAGGCGTCAGCGTCGCCGCGATCTCGGGCGCGCGGTGGTCGTAGAAGTAGAGGCCGGTGACCGCCTGGTCCGACGGCGGCTCGACCGGCTTCTCGACGATGTCGCGCGGCCGGCCGGCCTCGTCGAAGGCCAGCACGCCGTAATGCTGGGGCTCGCGCACCTTGGTGCAGAAGACGGTGGCGCCGCGGGTCCGCGCAGCGGCGCGGCGCAGCAGCCCGTCCAGGCCGGGTCCGTGGAACAGATTGTCGCCGAGCACCAGCGCCGCCAGGCCGCCGGCGAGAAACGCGGCGCCAATCAGGAGCGCCTCGCCTATGCCGCGCGGCGCCGCCTGCTCGGCATAGGCGATGGCGAGGCCGAGGCCACCGCCGTCGCCGAGCAGTGCCTGGAACGCCGGCAGGTCGCGCGGCGTCGAGATCAAGAGGATGTCGCGGATCCCGGCCTGCATCAGCGTGCTCAGGGGATGATAGACCATCGGCTTGTCGTAGACCGGCAGGAGCTGCTTGCTGACCGCGAGCGTTGCCGGGGCGAGGCGGCTGCCGGTGCCGCCGGCGAGGATGATCCCCTGCACGACGCGAGCCTCGGCAGCCGCGCGTGGCGGTTCTCGATCAGGCCATGCACGCTGTCGACGACGCCGTCGCGCCAGTCGGCCGGGGTGGCGCCGATCAGGCCGGCGAGTCGGCCGCAGCCGAGCGCCGAAAAGGCCGGGCGGCGCGCCGCGGTCGGCCAGTCGGTGGTGCCGATCGGCTCGAGCTAGACATGGGCGCCGTTGGCGGCGCGCAGGGTATCGACGACGACGCCCGCCACCTCGAACCAGCTGGCGATGCCGCTCGCCCAATGCTGCACGCCTCCGAGCGCCGGATCGGGCAGGCGCGCGGTCAGCAGCAGGATGGCGCGCGCCACCTCGTCGGCGGCGGTCGGCGAGCCGCGCTGGTCGTCGACCACCCGCAGGCTCTTGCCGCCGCGGATGCGCTCGACGACGGCGCGCACGAAATTGGCGCCCCAGGGCGCGTGCACCCAGGCGGTGCGCAACACCACGTGTTGCGGCGCCGATGCCAGGACCAGCGCCTCGCCGGCCGCCTTGGAGGCGCCGTAGACGTTGAGCGGCGCGATCGCGGCATCGGTCTCGTAGGGCGTGCTGCTGGTACCGCCGAAGACATAGTCGGTCGACAGATGGACCAGGGTGCGGCCCTGGGCGGCGCAGGCCTCGGCGACCCAGCCGGCGGCGTCGCGATTGACGTGGAAGGCGGCGGCCGGCTCCTGCTCGGCGCGGTCGACCGCGGTGTAGGCGGCGGCGTTCACCACGATCGGCGCGTCGATCCGCGCCAGGGTCTCGGCGACGCGGCGGCGCTCCAGGATGTCGAGCTCGCCGCGTGTCAGCCCGAAGGCCGGGACGCCGGTCGCCGCCGCCCGCAGCAGCAGGGCGCGGCCGATCTGGCCGCCGGCTCCGAGCACCACCAGGCGCGGCGGCGCGGTGAGGCGGCCGCTCATCGCTCGATCTCCGGCGATTGTCGTGCAACGCCGGGCGCGGCAGGCGCGCCGGCATCGCGGCGGCCACCGCAAGGTCGCTTGATCGAGCCGGCCGTCTGCGCCATATCGGCGGGGCTCGCCGCCATCGCCACGCGGGGACCGCCTTGCTCGCGCACCGCATTTTCCTCGGCCTGCCGGCCCTGATGCTCGTTGTCCTCTCGGGCGCCGCGGCGAGGCCGCGCTACGCGGCCGAACTCGGGGGCCCCTCGATCCGTGTCACCGGCGCGCCCGAGCCGGTGTTCGACTGGGCCCGCGATGCCTGCGAGGAGGCGGATTTCCCCGACGCGCCGGCGCGCGCGTTCCGCACCGCCGATGGCGGCGTGCGGCTGTTCGCGAGCCATTACCGGGCCCGCGCCATGGCCGGCCCCGACGGCGACCATCTCGGCCATGACTGCGCCGTCGCGTTCCAGGGCGAGGGCAGCGGCGACCCCGCCCGCCATTCCGACCTGGCCTGGCTGATCAGCCCCTATGCGCTCGGCGACGGCCGCGTCTTCGCCCTGGTGCACAACGAGTTCCAGGGCCATCGCCACCCGCATGTCTGCGCCGCCGGCGAATACCACGCCTGCTGGGAGAACAGCATCACCTGGGCGATGTCGGAAGACGACGGGCGCAGTTTCCAGGCGCCGGCGCCCGAGCGGCGGCTGATCGCCGGCCTGCCCTGGGCCTATGACCGCAGGCGCGACCGCCCCGGCGGCTACTTCAATCCCAGCAACATCGTCGCCCATGACGGCGCCTGGTACGCCCTGGTCTGGGCGCGGCCCTATCGCGACCAGGCCGGCGGCGCCTGCCTGCTGCGCACCACCCGGCTCGACGATCCAGCCGCCTGGCGCGCCTGGGACGGCACCGGCTTCACGGTCGCCTTCGCCGATCCGGCCCGGGACGACATTGCCGATCCGGCGCGCCATCTCTGCGCGCCGGTCGGCGTCGGCTCCTTCGGCAGCGCGCCGAGCAGCCTGGTGCGCGATGCCGCGAGCGGGATGTTCCTCGCGCTGCAGGCCGGCAACATGCCGCATGACGGCGGCACCCTGCCGGGAGTCTGGCTCGCCGCCTCGCGCGACCTGGTCGACTGGTCGGCGCCGCGCCTGGTCTGGCAGATCCCGGTCTGGCGTCCGCGCGGCTGCGACCCCGAGCGCGACCCGGCTCCCTGGTCGCTGGCCTATCCCGCGCTCATCGACTTCGCCTCGCCGACGGCGAATTTCGAGACCGTGTCCGACGCGGCATGGCTGTACTTCACGCGCTACCGCCTGAGCGGCTGCGAGATCACCCATGATCGCAGCCTGTGGCGGGTGCGCGTCGGCATCGGCGGCGACCGCTAGGGCCGCGCGCGTCATTTGCCCTCCGGGCGCATCCGGTGGGCGACGCCGTTCTTGTCGAGGAAGGCGGTCATGCGCGCGTAGGAGCGCACATAGGTCTCCTCGAAATGCGCGAAGGCCTCCTTGGTGTAGTGCTCCTCGAGCCGGAAGGGCCGGCTCTCCATGATGTCGTAGGAGGGGATGCCGAACAGCTCGGCCAGCTCGCGCGTGCGGCTGTCATAGACGATGTAGACGGCCGGCACCTCGTTGGCGAGGCCCATGATGTTGCCGTGCAGGCGGAATCCGGTCAGCAGGTCGAGCCCGCGTACCAGATTCTCATACTCCGCCGGCGAGCGGCCGAAAAACATGTGGTTCTCGTAGAGCGCGACCAGCGGGTCGTCCGGCCCCTCGAACCAGCCGTCCTTGAGCAGCGAGGCGTAGGCCTCGGCCTTGCCTTCCGGCGTGCCGTAGAAATACAGCTTCTCCGGCCGTTCGCCCTGGGACATGACGGTGAGGTCGCGGGTCTTGGCGAGATCCACCAGGAGCTCCCGCTGCAGGGCGCGCGACTTGCCGACATCCTCGCAATATTCCGGCCAAAAGCCGCGGGTCAGGGTGAAGCCGACCTTGCGTACCTCGTCGAGCGGCTTCCAGGCGATCTTCAGCCGCGGCTTGTTGTGGCGCATCAGGCTGGGGCAGCCGATCGCCTCGACGTTCTTGATGCCCATGTCGGTCAGCACCTGGGCGGTGAAGGCGCCGCGCACGCCGATCACCTCGGAACGGTCGGCGACCACGTCCATGAAGCGGCGGGTGCGGTCGGGCACCTGGACGGCGCCGTATTTCGGGGCCTGGGCGCCGATGCCGAAGGCGACCACCGGCAGGTCGAGGCGTTCGATCACCTCCGGCAGGTTGCCCCATTCCATCTTGCTGTGGAGATAGTTGGAGCCGCGCAGGAAGCAGAACGAGGCTTCGGCGTTGAGCCGGTCGATGTCGTAGTCGCTGAGCTGCGAGTGCAGCGGCAGCACCTCGAGCGAATCGTAGTCGAGCAGGCGCAGCGACGCCTCGTACACGAACATGTCGCCGGCGTTGTAGTTGTCCTTCTGGTCCTTCGCCGGGTTGTCGTGGGCGTACCAGCGCACGGTGTCGCGCCCGGCCACCTCGCCGGCGGGAATCAGGGCGACCACCTTGCGGCCGCCGCCCTTGGCCGGCGCCTTGCCGGCCCGGGTGGCGGCGTCGAGCGACGCGACCGGCTGGAACGACGGCACCGACGGATCGCCGGACTTGTGCGACACGGGGGAAGCAGTCAACGCGCTCATGCTACCAGCTCCTTCTGCCGCGCCGGGCGCGGATTCGTTTCGGCAAGGCGACGGGGCGGGGCGGCCTCGCCGGCGGGATTGGCGGCACCCTGTCGGAACAGGCGCTCGAGCGCGCCGGCGAGGGCGGTGGCGGCGCTTTGCCAGACCCGGCCTTCGCTTGCGGTGGCGGCAGCGCTGCTCATGCTGCGCCGGCGGTCGCCGTCGCGGTCGAGCTCGACGATGCGGCGCAGCATCTCGCCGACCACGCTGTGCAGTCCGCCGTCGCGCACCAGGAACCCGGTTTCGCCGTCCTCGACCACTTCGTCGACCGCGCCGACCGCGGTGGCGATCGGCACCACGCCGAGCCGCATGGCCTCGAGCAGGATCAGCGGCACGCCCTCGAAATAGGACGGCATGACCAGGACGTCGGCCCAGGCGAGATGCTCGGTCAGTTCCTCCGGCGTGCGCGCCACCGGATACATGAACGGCGCGAGCTGCTCGGCGGCGGCCTGGGAGTCCGCGTCTTCGAGCACCGCGCCGCCGACGATCCGCCACTGCACCGCCGGAGCGCTGCCGAGCGCCAGCCCGACCAGGGCCTGCAGGCGATCGAGGCCCTTCTGGCGGTCGAGCCTGCCGATATAGGCGACCCGCAGCGGCTGCCCGGCACGGCTCTCGCGCGCCGCCCGGATGCGGGCCACCGACTCCGCGTCGAGCGTGTAGGCCGGCGCGTTCGGCGCATAGACCAGCTTGCCCTCGGGCACGCCCATGGCGCGGCACCAGTCGTAGAGTTGTTGCGAGATCGCCAAGATGCCCTGATAGGAATGCTCGTAGGCGATCACCTGATAGGGAATCCCGGTCGGCTCGCCGTACTTGCCGCGATCGACCAGGTGCAGGTGGGCGAAGGTGACGACGCCGGCGCGCCGCAGCTCGGCCATCAGCGCATGGGCCTCGACGCTGTGGCAGTTGACCACCGCATCCATCGCCATCAGCAGGCCGAGGGCGCGACGCTGGTCGCCCTGGCGCACCCAGGACGAGAAGCCGGTGCCGAAATAGCGGGTCGAGGGGTCGTAGCGGCCGCAATCGCCGTCGTCCAGGAAGTTCACGGTCTCGAACACCTGGCGCAGCTCGTCGATGCCATCGACCTGGGTCGCGGCCATGACGAAGAGATGCGGACGCCAGCCCTGGGCGGCGATCGCGCGGGCCAGGTTGAGCGCCACCTTCTCGACGCCGCCGAACGAGACCAGCGGCAGCAGGAAGCCGATATGCCTGTCGTCGGGCGATTTCGGCACGAACGGCACCAGGGTGCGGACCTTGAGGATCTCGCGGGCCGCGAAGTACAGGTCGGAGCGCGGAATCGACTCGACCGGCCGCCAGCGGCTCTTGCCGTACTGGTGGCCGGCATGGTGCAGGTCGCGCGCCTCGAAGAACGCGCGCAACAGGATCGAGACGGCGCCGACCGCCGGCACCTCGCGGGTTGCCGTGCGGTCGGCGTGCACCGCCAGGATCGCGGTCGGCGGTAGCGGCGCGTTCTCGGCGATGCTCGACAGCCAGTTGGCACTGCCGTCGGCGATGCTGTCCTGAAGCACCTTGCGCGGCATCATGATGAGCTTGGCCTGGCGCAGCTGGTCCTGCCGGGTACCGGCCGGCGCGGTCTCGATGCGTAGGCGGCCGGGCGTGTCGCCGGCCTCGAGCGTCACCCCGGCGATGCTGGCGCCGCCGTGCAGCGCGTCCTCGAGCCGCCACAGGGCCCAATGCAGGATCTTGAGGTCGTCGAGTGCGAACAGGAACTCCGAGGTGGTGAACACCAGGAAGTTGGGGCAGTAGGCGTGCTGCGGCTCGGCCCAGGACTGCATGAAGCGGTCGATGAAATCCTGCCAGCGCAGGGTCTCGCCGACATCGAGCGGGTCGGTGGTCAGCAGCACCTCGTTGGCATTGCCGAAGAAGATGCCGTAGCGCGGCGCCTCGCGCTGCTCGAGCCCGAGCACCGCGGCGCGGTTGTACAGCGCCTTGTGCTTGCGCCGCATGTAGCTCAGGATCTCGCCGCGGTCGCGCTCGCTGTTGGACAGCATGCTCTCGGGGCGCTTGCGGTACTGCAGGCCCATGGCGGGCACGTGGCGGCCGACCCAGCCGGCCTCGACCGCCTGCAGCCAGAAGTCCCAGTCCTCGAAGCCGAGCTTCATGCTCTCGTCGAAGCGCACGCCGCCGCGGAACACGTCGGCGCGCACCAGGCTGCCGGCTTCGCAGTAGTTCTCGAACAGGTGCTTCAGCACCGAGTACGCGCCGCCGGTGCAGACATTGAGCTCGGTGCCGAACATGTCGACGTCGGGATAGGCCCAGCCGGCGAGCGGGTCGCCGTCGAGCGTGTCCCAGGCACGCTGCAGCGCCTGCGGGTAGAGCCGGTTGTCGGCGTCCAGCAGGTAGATCGCCTGGATGCCCGGCCAGGTCGCGAGCGCAAAGTCGATGCCGCGATTGCGCGCCGCGCTCAGCCCGCCATTGGGCTGGCGAAGATAGACGATGCGGTCGGGATGGGCGCCGGCGTGCTCGAGCGCGGACTGGTGGGTATCGTCGAACGGGCAGCCGTCGTTGACGATGACGATTTTGAAATCGAACTCGGCCTGCTGCACCAGGGCGGAACGCACCGCCTCGTCGAACAGGACCGAATGCTTGAACACCGGCAGCACCACCGCGACCAGCGGTCCGGCGCTTCCGGGACGGGCGCCCAGGGTCGCCGGGGCGTCGCCGGCGGCCTGCGGCAGTGTCGGGGACCTATCCTGCATGATGCCTCTCCGCTCAGCCGAGCTCGATCATCACGGACTTCCACTGGGCCCAGGCGTAGGAATCGCCCATGGCCGGCGGAAGCCGCGTGGCGATGTGAAGATCGCCGATGGCGGCGGTCGGCTCCTCGAGCCCGAGGATCAGGTTGCCCGGCGTCCCCGGCGGCAGGGACTGCCATTCCGTGACGAGGGCCGGCGCGGCACTCGGCCGCTCGGCGGTGGGAAAGGTCGCGGTTGCGCCGGCGGGGGTCAGCATCATCGCGTACTCGACCCAGGGACCCTCCGGGTTGTCGGTGCGCATCGCCGCGATGACGCGCCGGGTCCCGGCCGGCACCGCGCCCGGGATGACGGCATGGGCGATGCGGCCGAGCACCGGATGAAGCTGCAGCACGCGGTTGTCGTCGCGGAAGCTCAGCACGTCGAAGGCAACCGAATCCTGCGGCCCCACCAGGCGCGCCTGGCCGAGGGTCGCGGGCGACAGCAGGAGCTGGCGGCCGGCGATCACCGCGCGCTGCAGGTCGGCCGGATCGGCGAAGGCCGAGCTGACCCGGCGCGAGCCGGGCAGCCCGGTCCAGATCTGCATGGCGAGCGGATTGCGCAGCCGGGCGCCGCCCTCGATCTCCGGGCAGCCGTCGCTGCCGATGAACTGGCTACTCAAGGACAGCTGCGGCGCGCCGCGCAGCTCGCCGTCCCAGCGCGCCTCCAGCTCGACGGTCTGGCGCGGCCCCGCGACCACGGTCGGGATCTCCAGGAAGTTCCAGCCCGGGCGCAGGTGACTGAACGGAATCGCCCATGAAATGAGCTGACTGCCGCTTTCGACCGCGGTCAGGCGCACCAGCAGCCGACCCTTGCCGTGGCGCGCGCCCATGGTCACGTGCAGCGCCACCGCGGCGAGCCCCTGGCTCGACAGCGGCAGGCGCTGGCGGATCGAGCGGCCCTGTCCGACCAGACCCTGGCCGGCCAGTCCCGGGCCGGTGCCCTGGCCGGAACGGCCCTGCCGGCCGTCGGCATCGGGCTGCACCGTCGCACCGCCGGGGCGCAGGGTGAGCGCGCATTCGATGGCCGGGAGCTGATGGCGCGCCAGGGTATCGGAAACCATGAACAGTACGCTCTGCGCCGCCTCGTGGCTCTCGCGCAGCTCGCTCAGGCTGCGATGCATGGCGGCATTGCGCTGCAGGATCGCGCCCTGCTCGCCATGGAGCCGCGCCAGCAGGAAGTCGAGCACGGCGATCCGGCGGTCGGCCTCGGAACGCGCGGCAAGCAGCTTGACCGGCGGCGTCGTGCCGGCGCCGGCTTCGGTCAGCCATGCGGCACAGGAGGTGAGCGCAGCGGCGGCCTCCTTGCCGAAGGCGACCAGGCCGAGGCAATCGGTGGGCGGCACCGCCAGGGCCAGGGCATTCGACTCGGTGTCGGCGCGACTGAGCGTGCTCAGGCGCCCGACTCCCTCGGCCATCGAGAACACGAAGACACGCAGCCATTTCGGCAGGGTCAGGCCGCGCCAATGCGCGGCATCGGACTCGGCGACGATCAGCTTCGGGCCGGCGCGGAACAATGCCTCGTGCGCGGCGGCGGCGACGGTCATTGACGACAGCCAGGGCGGCGTCGATCCATCGCCATGCGCCTCGCCGCCGGGCGCCGCATCGAGCCGCATCGAGGTCGATGCCATCATCGACTTGCGGGCCCGACCGGCTCTGCCTGAAGCTTCCTGCTCCGTTGCAACCTGATGCATGCTCGTCTCCTGCTTGACGCTTGGGCGTGGTCCGGCGGCGGCCGCTAGAGTCGCGGCATCGCCACCGCAAAGATGGCGATGCCGGCGATGACGCTGGTGAACACCGCGAGCGCGGCGACCGCGCGCCGCAGCGGCTGATCCGCGCTGCTGGCGATCGCCCGCAGGCGCTGATCGAACAGGGTCAGGGTCTCGTCGAAGCGCAGCTGGAACACGTCCATCTGGGTCATGCGCTCGGTCAGTTCCTGCTGGCCGGCCTCGACGGTCGCGAGCGCCCGCTCGACGGCAGCGCGGATGTCGCTCTCGCTGTCGTCGTCGCCGGCATCCTGATGGCGCTGGGCCGCGTGAATGGTGCGCAGCGCGCCGACCATCGACTGCTGCAGCGTGCGCATGTCGTCCTGGCGGATCAGCGACGCCTCGAGCAGATCGGCGATCCGCCGGATCTGCGACGCGACGGCGTCGTCGGCGATGTCGAGCCGCAGCGGCCGGTCGAGCGGGACTTCGCTGCCGCTGCGTTCCGACACCGCGATGGCGGTGAGCGATCCCAGATCGGGGACCGGACCCTCGGGCAGCGCGCAGGCGAAGGCGTGCGCGCCCTGGCCGATGCCGAGCCGCTTCAGGTCGGCGCGCGGCCGGTCGGCGCTGACCCGGCCGATCTCGCGCTCGCCGTGCAGGATGCGGACCTCGAGCCGGTCCTCGGGGTGGTGCTCGTCATAGGCCCAGCCGAAGATCATGCCGCCGTCGATGGCGTCGATCCGGCCGCGGATCTGGCTGGCCTCGAGCCCGCCGGGCGCGAGCTGGCCGAGCACCGCCGGCTCGACGATCGCTGTCGTGGACGGGTTGGCGGATACGGTGCTGCTCATGGTCCGTACTCCCTCATGCCGCGTCGTCGACCGGCGTGCGCTCGGCGAGCTGGTTGAACAGCCGGCGATAGCGGGTGGCGACGTCGCTCATGGCCGGAACCGGGGGGATGCCAGCGACCAGCCGGTCCCACAGGCCGTCCTCGGTCGCGGCCCGGCGCATGGCGCGCGCCAGGTCGCCGGCGTCGCCGCGGGCGAAATGCAGGCCGTTGACCCCGTCCTGCACCATCTCGGCCATGCCGCCGATATCGGAACAGATCACCGGGCGGCGATGCTGGAACGCCTCCTGGATCACCAGCGGCGCGTTCTCCCACCAGATCGATGGCACCACGACCCAATCGACCGCCGCCATCAGCGCCGGCATCTGCGCGCGCGCATAGGGGCCGAGATGGCTGACGCGTTCCCCGGCGCCGGCGACCGCGGCGGCGAACTCGCCGACGAAGGCCTCGGTCTGGAACGGCGAGCCGCCATGGACCCGCAGGCGGATCGGCAGATCGGCGAGCTGCCCGGCCGCGGCGACCGCGACGGCGGCGCCCTTGGCCGGCGTCACGTTGCCGAAGAAGCCGAACACGCCGCGCGCCTCGCCGGCCGCTGGCCGGCGCTGCGGCGCCGGCGCGACGTCCGGGCGGCCGTTGGCGATCACCTTGATGCGTTCGGCGGGCAGGCCCCACTCGATGAAGCGCTGGCGCAGGAAGTTGCTCGGCGCCACGAACATGTCGACCTGGGAAAAGGCGGTCTTCAGGTAGCGCTCGCGCATCACGAAGCGCTCCGCCGGCATCGCCGGGAAGCAGCGTCGGCAGCCGTCGAGCGAGGCGCCGCCGCACAGCCGGTTGCCCTCGGTGGTCAGCATGATCCCATCGCGCGGGCAGATCGGGTAGTAGTCGTGGAGCGTGAACACGATGCGCGCCTGCGGCAGCGCGCGGCGCACCAGGAACAGCGCCTCGACTCCGACCAGCAGCGTGTGATGGAAATGCACGACGTCGGGCCGGAAGCCCTGCAGCAGCTCCTCGAGGTCGGGGATCACCCCGTACAGGTCGATCTGGCTCTGGTGGAAGCGGTCGAAATGTCCGGCCCACAGGATCATCTCGTCGGCCGAGGATCCCAGGGTCTGGAAGCTGGTGCCGGGGCGCGGCTCGCGATGGATCTGGTTGGTGCAGCCGACGAACAGCGGTTCCACGCCACGCCGCCGCTGCCACTCCTGGTGCAGGTCGTGGGCGAAGATCTCGGTGCCGCCGGGATGCAGGCGCGGATGGTTGTGGCAGATGGTCAGGATCTTCATGCTGGTCATGCCGCCCCCGCGGTCCGGGTGAAGAGGCAGAGATCCTGGAACGAGGCGCCGTTGGCGCGGCCGCTCCAGTGGCCATAGGCCGGCGCGGCGGCCGGGTGGAGTCCGGCCTGGGCGAACATCGCGACCAGCGCCGGCTCCTCGTAGGCGACGGCGGCGAGCGGCACCGCCGGATCGGCGTAGAAGGCCGGCCCCTCGCCATCGGCCGGGAACTCCGGCCGGCCGGCGCCGGCGGCGAGATTGCGGCGCGCCGCGTCGTTCATCAGGAACAGGCTGAGGAAGCAGCGCCCGCCGGGGCGCAACAGCCGGGCGATCTCGCGGGCATAGGCGGCGACATCCTCCGGCGGCAGGTGGGTCAGCACCGAGGTTGCCGTGACGAAATCGAAGCTCTCGTCGGCGAACGGCAGGCGCACCGCGCTCACCGGCCGGACGCCGCCCGGGTTGTACAGGGCGTTGGCCAGGTCGGCGTGGTGGAAATTGAAGCGTGGATAGGCCGGGGTGATGCGCGCGGCGCACCAGTCGACGCCGGCCTGCACCACGTCGACGCCGTCATAGCTGCCGCGCTCGGGGTCGAGATACTGGGTCAGCGGGATCGCCATGCGGCCGACGCCGCAGCCGAGGTCGAGCACCCGCTCGTGCGGCGCGAGGCCGCCATAGCGCAGGAAATGACCGAGGAACTCGGCGCCGATCAGCCGGAAGCTGCCGTCGCCGACGAACTGCAGGCTGTCCGGCGGCATCGGCAGGAAACGGTTGGCCGCGACCGACTGGACCAGCCAGTCGATCCGTTCCGCCCGGTCGCCGGCGCCGGCCGCGTCGCGGGTGGTGATCAGGTCGATGGCGGGCAGGCTGGTCATGCCGCCACCTCGACCGCCGCGCGATCGGGCGTCACGCCGCTCGGGGCGTCAGGCTGGGCCGCTCGGGTCGCCTCCGGCGGGCACAGGCGCAGCATCTCGGCCTGCCAGCGTCCGGCATGGAGCCAGGAATTGTACAGGCAGGCGACGCCCTTCATGTAGCCGGCATGCTGGCGGATCGAGCGGCGCTCCAGGTGATAAAGCTCGACCTCGGGCACGTAGCGCAGCTCGTGGCCGGCGCGCCGCAGCTTGAGGCACAGGTCGCTGTCCTCGTAGTCACCGATGACATAGTCCTCGGTGAAGCCGCCGACCGCCCGGTAGGCCTCGGCGCGGACCATCAGGCAGGCGCCGGTCAGCGCCGGGACGGAACGCTCGACCAGGGCCGCCGGGAAGTGGCGCGGCAGGCCCTTGTGAAAGTGATGATTGAGCCAGCGCCCGGACGGGTCCGGCGCGAAGTACATGCCGGCGTGCTGCAGCGAGTCGTCCTCGAACAGCAGCTTCGGGCCGACCGCGGCGAGGCCGGAATCGGCCGCCAGCCGCGCCGCCAGCGCCGACGCCCAGCCGGCTTCGATCGGCAGCACGTCGGAATTGACCAGCGCCAGCACCTGCCCGCGCGCCTCGGTCGCCGCGATGTTGTTGGCCGCGGCATAGCCGAGATTCGTGGGGTTGACCAGGAGCCGCATCGGCAGGCCGTGCAGCCGCCACAGCCCGCGCAGCAGGTGCTCGACCTCGAGCTTCTGTTCCGGGGAATCGAGCACGTAGAGATATTCGCAGCGCGCCCGGTCGGGGTCGACCGCGAAGCTGGCGATCTGGAACTTCAGGAACTCGAGGTTGCGGTAGAGCGGGATGATCACGCTGATCGCCGGCGCCGTCGGCGGCGTGCCGAGGGTGACGATCTCCGGCGCGCGCGGCACCTCGAGGCAGCGGCGGTGCAGTGCGGCGACGGCCGGCGCCAGGCAGCGTTCGAGAATCTCGGGGGTCACGGCCTCCGGCTTCAGGCTGGCCAGCGCCGCGGCGCGCGCCGCCGCCGGATCCGCCGGCTGGGTCGGGGCGGGCAGCGGGATGGTGGCGTCCGAATGCAGCCGCAGCGCGAAGCGATGCTGCAGCATGTGCTGCGCCTCGGGCGCCTGCGGGAGATAGCCGACGAACCCCGCGACCAGGCGATCGGCGTCGCCGCCATCCTTGTCCGCCGTCGCCCGCAGGCGGCGCGGATACAGCTGCAGGTGTTCGATCGCGCGCCGGCTCGACGCGCCGTCGCCCTCGATGTCCAGGCCGGCGACCAGATGCTGCGGGTCGTCGATCCAGCCGGCGACCAGCAGGCCGCCGCCGTCGGCAATCGCCGTTTCGATCCGCGCCTTCAGTGCCGGCGAGTCGAGTCCGCCGCGCTCGCTCGGCTGCGGCGCCAGGCTGTGCAGCTCGCGCAGGGCCGCCGCCAGTTCCGGCACCGCACCGGCGAGGGCGCCGAGCAGCGGCAGGGTTTCGCTCGCCCGGCGGGCGGCCCGGCCCTTGGCCTGCGCCGCCCAGGCGAGCAGCGACGGCAGCTCGTGCCGGGCCCGCTCGATCCGGCAGGCGGCAAGCCCGCTGCTGCCGACGAAGATGACGTCATGCGCGGCGTCGGAATCCGGCAGGATCGCCCGCAGGCGTGGCGCGTCCTTCTCGGCGCGCGGCAGCGTCCGAAGCGCCGCGCGGACGCTGCGCACGCCACGGCCCGAAATCACGAAGGTCTCGACCAGGTCGCCGATCGCGGCCGGCTGCGCGCCGTCGAGCAGGCCATGACGCCCGCTGGCCGCCGCGACCGGGCGCAGCGCCGGGCGGTCCGGCCACAGGGCGGCGACCAGGGCGGCAGCGCCGGCGGCGGCGTCCGGCATCCGGCCGCCGATGCCGGCGAGATGGGCGAGCAGGCCGCGGGCCAGGCGGCGGCGCGCCGCCGGGTCGAGTTCGGCCATCAGGGCCGCGCCATCGAAACCCGGCAGCTCCGCCGCGGGATCGCGCTGTGCGGCGGCGACCGCATGGCCGTCGATCTCGGCGCTGAAGCGGCCGCCGGCCGCCGCCTGCGGCCAGGGAATCAGCGCGACCTGGCGGGTGGCGCCGGAGCTGCAGGATGCCGCCAGCACGACATAGGGGCGCGGCGCCAGCGCGCCGTCCAGCATCGGACGCACCGGGGCGGTGCCGGCGCCGGGCCGACCGTCCCAGACGGCGACCACGATGGCGCCGGCCAGGCGCTCCAGTCGCGCCACCGGCGTCCCATCGGGGACCGGCGTTGCCAAGACCTGCTGCATGGATGTTCGACCCCTGCCGGCACGGACCGCGAAAATGCGAACCGGGGCGCGCCCTCCGGCGCGGGCCCGCGGGCGGGACAAAGACGCCCCCGAAGTTTGGGTGGGGGTGGGGGTGG
>CAYJQC010000009.1:0-111926 GCA_964372215.1 uncultured Rhodospirillaceae bacterium | reverse complement strand
CCCCCCGCCCCCCAAACCCCCCACCGGGCGCGCGCCCCCCGCGCCCCCCCGGCTGCCGTCACTCAGACGACGACGATGTAGCTGTCGGGGTGGTCGTGAACCTGCTGGGCGTTCACACCCACCAGCGTGACGCTGTCGCCGTTCCCGAGGTCGATGACGGTATTGCCGTTGACGCTCGAGATATGGTCGGCGAGGTCGCTGGCCGAGGTGACGCTGAGGCCGTTGATGTTCTGGGCGATCTGCAGCAGATCGGAACCCGGATGGAAATCGAGCACGACATCCTGGCCGCCGCCGCCGGCGAACACGAACACGTCGTGGCCGCTGCCGCCGCTCAGGGTGTCGTTGCCGGCGCCGCCCGCGATCACGTCGTTGCCCGAGCTGCCGAACACCACGTCGTTGCCGTCGCCGGCATCGATGTAGTCGTTGCCCGAGCCGCCCCGGATCAGGTCGTTGCCGGCGCCGCCGAGGATGAAGTCGTCGCCGGAGCCGGCATCGATCACGTCGTTGCCGTCGCCGCCGTCGATGTAGTCGTCGCCGGAGCCGCCGAAGATGGTGTCGTTGCCGTTCTCGCCGAGGATGTAGTCGTCGCCCGATCCGCCGAAGATCGTGTCGTTGTCCTCGCCGCCGAAGATGGTGTCATCGCCGGAGCCGCCGAAGATGGTGTCATGTCCGGTGCCGCCGAAGATGGTATCGCCCTTGGAGCCGCCGAACAGCACGTCGTTGCCGTCGTCGCCGTAGATGATGTCCTTGCCGCTGCCGCCAAGGATGAAGTCGTTGCCACCGTTGCCGTGGATCAGATCGCCCTTCGACGTTCCGTGCAGGAAATCGCCGAACGCACCACCTTCAATCGTCGCCATCTGGTCCTCCTCGAACGGATAGGTCAGGAGGACGTCGACTCCTCCTTCGGATAGGAGGGATGTTATTGCGCTGCGAGAGGAAGTGGTGTGTTCTCTTAATGACAAGACAGTCACGATACTTAAACAGCGATTAATTACTTTGAGTAGCGGCTTTTCCATTCGAAAGTGATTTGATTTTCGAAATACCCGACGGCGCGGCCGCGCTGCCGGCGTGCGGCGCCAGGCCGAGCATCGCGCGCTGCCGCGGCAGCAGCGCGGCGAGATCGTAGGTGGCGACCGCGCGCCGCCGCGCCGCCGCGCCGCGCGCCGCGCGCCGTGCGGGATCGTCGAGCAGCGCCGTCACCGTCGCGGCCAGCCGGCGATGGTCGAAGAAGTCGACCAGTTCCGCCTCGGCGGATCCGACCGCCTCGCGCACCGGCTCGGTGTCGCTGCACGCCAGGGCGCAACCGGTGGCCATGGCCTCGACCAGCGACCAGGACAGCACGAACGGCACCGTCAGATAGACGTGGACCGTCGAGCGCCGCAGCAGGTCGCGGTAGTCGGCGAGGTCGAGCCGTCCGGCGAGCACCAGGCGGTCGCGGTCGAGCGCGGGCAGCGCCGCCAGCGCCTGCTGCAGGTAGCTGCCCTTGCCGTCCGGCGCCGCGGCGCTGTAGGCGACCTCGTCGCTGCCGGCGATCACGACCCGCAGTTCGGGATGGCGCTCCAGCAGCAATGCCGCCGCCTGCATGAACTGCGGGAAGCCGCGATAGGGCTCCATGCCGCGGGTGGCGTAGGTGACGACCGGGCCGGGCCGGTCGAGCCCGAGGGCGGCGAGGCGCGGCGACCGCGCCGGGCCGGGCGAGAACAGGTCGGTGTCGACGCCGTCATGCAGCACGCTCAGCCGCGCCTGGAGCTCCGGCGGGAACTGCGCGCGCTGGAACCGGGTCGGCGTCACCGCCGCGTCGCTCGCCAGCAGCTCGAGCACGATGTCGGCGTTGCGCAGCCGCAGGCGGCAGCGGGTGTCGTCGTCGACCTCGCCGCCGCTGAGAAACGCCGCGTCGCCGCCGACGCCGCGGTAGTACCATTCGAAATAGCCGACCAGGCGCGCCGCCGGGAACAGATCGCGCAGGAACAGCCCCGGGCCGAACCCGGAGTGGAAGTAGATCAGGTCCGGCGCGTAGCCCTCGGCCTGCAGCCGGAGCAGCCGGCGATAGGCGGCCTGGCCGTTCAGCACCGCGCGCTCGAGCGGGCGCAGATAGGGATGGCTGTCGGCGCGAACCGCGCGCGACGGCCGGTACAGCTCGGGCGCCAGGCCCGCGACCGCGCCCTCGACGCGCCCGGCGAGGAAGCGCAGGTCGATCGCCGGGTCGGCCGCCAGCGCCCGCGCCAGATGCACGAACTGGCCGGGAAACCGGTCATGCACCAGCAGCACGCGCGTCCTGCCGCGGTCGTTGGCGGCAGGCGGGACCGCGAGCGGGCTCATTCTTCCTTGAAGGCGCGCTGCATGCTCTCGACCAGCGGCGCCGCCAGGTAGTCGATCACCCGGCGCTCGCCGGTGACGATGACGACCTCGGCCGGCATGCCCGGATGGAGCTGGACCTCGGGGGAGTCGGCGATCGCGTTCGGATCGATCGACACGCGGGCGACGAAATACGGATCGCCGGTGCGCTCGTCGACCTGCTGGTCGGCGGAGACGTAGCGCAACACGCCGTCGAGCGGCGGCAGCATGCGCTGGTTGTAGGCGGTGAGCCGCACCCGGACCGGGAGTCCGACATAGACCGAGTCGATGTTGCGAGGTGCCACGCGGGCCTCGACGATCATCTGGTCGGAGGACGGCACCAGATCGATGATCGGTTCGCCGGCGCCGATCGTGCTGCCGATGGTGTGAAACCGCAGATCGGTGACCAGCCCGTCCTCGGGGGCCAGGATCTCGACGCGATCGAGCACGTTCTCGGCCGAGATCAGCCGGTCGGCGACGTTGGCGAGGGCGAGCTGCGCCTCCTGCATCTGCGCCGCGATCTCGGATTGCCGCTCGGTGTCGGTGGTCGCCATCTCCAGCTTGGCCGCCGCCGCCTGCTGCGCGGCTTCGGAGCGCTTGGCGTCGATCTCGCTGGAGCGGCCATCGAGGTCGGCCACCTGCACCTCCAGCTCGACCACCCGGGTCTTGCGCTCATAGCCCTTTTCATAGAGCGACCGCACCGCGTCGAGCTGTTCGCGCACGATGGCGAGCTGATGCGCGTTGGAGCGCTGCTGCTGCTTGAGCGAATGCGCCATCTGCTGGTACTGGGTGATCCGGCTCTCGAGGATCTCCAGCTTGGCGGCGTGCTCCCGGCGCCGCGATTCGAACAGCTGCTCCTCGGCGGCGACGACATTGACGATCCAGGGCTGGCTGAGGTCGATCTCCTGCGGCCAGGAGATGAACTCCGACTCGTCGATCTCGGCGCGCAGCCGGGTGAGCTTGGCGAGTGCGCCGACCCGCTGGCTCTGCAGCTGCTCGAGGGTCGAGCGGGCGAAGCTGTCGTCGAGCCTGAACAGCACGTCGCCGGCCTTCACCCGGTCGCCCTCGGAGACCAGGATCTCCTTCAGGATTCCGCCCTCGAGATGGGTGATGGTCTTGCGCCGGCTGTCGACGATGATGGTGCCGGGCGCCAGCGAGGCGCTGTCGAGCGAGGCGGCGAAGGCCCAGCCGAAGAAGCCGCCGAACGCGACGCCGATGGTGAGGAACCCGGCGAGCACCAGTCGGCGCAGGCTGGGGGCCGGCTCGTCGTCGAGGTCCTGCCGTCGGCGGACGACGAGCGCGCGGGCGCCGGCCATATCGGCGGTGGGCGTGAACAGGCGCGAAAGCCAGGCGGGGAACTGCATCGGCTGCTCCTCGGTGCTCAGCGCTGGCCGCGCGGCGGCAGCGGCGTGACCGCGGTCGCGCCGCCGGCGGCGCGCTGTGGCCCGCCCTCCTGCGGCACCAGCGTCTTGATGACATCGGTGCGCGGGCCGAACTGGTCGATCCGCCCGTCCTTCAGCACCAGGATCTTGTCGGCGATCTGGGTGATCGCGGGACGGTGGGCGATCACCACGATGACCGCGCCGCGCCGCTTGGCGTCGCGAATCGCCTCCAGCAGCGCCTGCTCGCCCTCGAAGTCGAGGCTGGCATTGGGCTCGTCGAGCACCAGGAGCACCGGATCGCCGAACAGGGCGCGAGCCAGGCCGATGCGCTGGCGCTGGCCGCCGCTCAGCAGGAAGCTGCCACCGCCGATCGGCGTGTCGTAGCCGAACGGCAGCCGGCCGATCATCTCGTGCACCTGGGCGGCGCGCGCCGCCGCCAGCACCGCGGTGGCGTCGGCATCGCGCATGCGCGCGATGTTCTCGCGCACGCTGCCGTCGAGCAGCGCGACGTCCTGCGGCAGATAGCCGACCGCATCGCCGAACGAGCCGCGTTCCCAGGTGAAGACGCTGTGGCTGTCGAGATAGACGCCGCCGGCGGTCGGCGGCAGCACCCCGACCAGCAGCCGCGCCAGGGTCGACTTGCCGGCCGCCGACGGGCCGACGATGGCCAGCACCTCGCCCGGTTCCAGCGCGAAGGAAACGCCCTTGATCACCGGCCGGTCGGCGCCGGGCGGGACATAGACCAGCCGGTCGACCTCGAGCTGCGCCGCCGGGCGCGGCAGCACGAAATTCTGCCGGCGCGAGCTGTCGTCGCTCAACAGGTCGCGGACCCGCCGCCAGGCGGCGGCGGCGAACACCCACTGCCGCCAGCCATCGACCAGCTGCTCGAACGGCAGCAGAATGCGGCCGACAATGACGCTGGCCGCCACCATCGAGCCCGGCGAGGCCTCATTCGTGAGCACCAGCACGGCGCCGATCGACAGGATTCCGATCTGCATCGCGCTGCGCAGCGACTTCATCACCGCGGAGATTGCCTTGCCGTTGCGGTTGCCGCGGTCGAGCAGCTCCAGCATGCGCCGCTGGCTGTGGCGCCAGCGCCCGCTCACCGCCTGGAGCATGCCCATGGCCTCGATCACCTCGGCGTGGCGGATGGCGTTCGACACCGCGACGGCACCGTCGCTTCCGGCATTGCTCGCCTCGGCGAGCAGGCGCCGGCTGAGCAGATCGGAAATCACGCTCAGCACCACCAGGATGACGCCGCAGACCAGCGCGGCGAGCGCGTAGGCCGGATGCAGCAGCAGCAGGACGGCGAGGAACACCGGCATCCACATCGCCTCGAGCGGCACCGCGACGGCGCTGCTGCCGAGGAAGCTGCGGAGATCGGCGAGGTCCTGCATCGCCTGGCCCGCGCGGCCGTCGCGGCCCTCGAGCGTGCGCGCCACGGCCGATCTCAAGGCCGGCAGGTTGAGGCGCTGCACCAGCCCGGCGGCCACGGTCATGAACACCCGGGCGCGGATGAACTCGAGAATGCCGAACACCGTCAGGGCGCCGAGGGCGACCAGCATCAGCATGGCCAGGGTGTCGAGATTGTGGCTGTTCAGCACCCGGTCATAGAGCTGCAGCATGAAGAACGGCACGGTCAGGAGCAGGACGTTGATGAAGCCGGTGAGCAGCGCCGAATAGGCGAGCCCGGCCACCACCTGTCGGCGTGCGTCCTCGATCGGGGATGATTTGGCCTGCGGCTCGGCCCGGGAATTTCCCTGGACCGTGCCGCTCAAGGCTCGCGGCGCTGCCTGCGCCGCGCTCGGGCTCCGGGTCAATACCTGCTCTCCGCGCCAAGACGGCCGAAGGACGGCCAACAGGCCCCCGCGCGTCGCTACGGAACGGCGCGCAACGGAGCCAACGGCAAGCATTGTAACAGCAGGAAAATGCCTAGTATTGTTGCTATCTGTGTCAAATTTGGCCCGGGCTTGGCGAGACACATCCTTATCTGATAAATGACAAGAAAAACGACGGGAGGTTCAACCGATTTGTTTCGAATTTCGAGCAATATTGCGAGGGCCAACCATGAACAATCCGCGCGCCAACCCCGGCTCCGCCGACGCGGAGCCCGCGAGCGCCGACTGGTCGGAGCCAGAGGTCGAGGGTCGCGACGATCCGGCGCGCGCGTCGCCCGGACGGGCGATGTCACGTGCCGTCGCAGCCGCCGGGGCGCTGGAGCTGCCGGGCCTGATCGACCGGCTGCATCGCCGCTATCTCGACGTGCTTCGGTCCGAGCTGACCCGTCGCCACATCACCGACATCAGCGCCAGCCAGGTGATGATGCTGGTCACCATCGGTGACGACGAGATCTCGGTCCGGCACCTGATCGAGCGCGGCTACTATCTCGGGTCGAACTCCTCCTACAATCTGAAGCATCTGGTGGCCGCGGGCTATGTCACCCGCACGCCGCTGCCGCGCGACCGGCGTTCGGCGGTGCTCAAGCTGACCGGCAAGGGCCATGCGCTGTGCGCCACCATCGTGCGGGCCGACGTCTCCGGCGTCGGGCTGGTCAGCAAGCTGCTCGGCGGCGCTGCCGAGGTGAGCCGGATGATCCGCGCCCTGAAGCTGCTCGAGCGGTCATGGAGCGACCTGCTGAAGTACCAGCCGGCCGATGCCGAATGGCCGCCCGACGACACAGGCAGCGATCCGGAACCGCGGGCGGACTGAGCCACGCCCGCCGCGCCCCGGGGCTGGTCGACCGGACGCAAGCCGCTTGGCTCGGCCGCGCGCCGCGCTATGCTTGCGCGAGCCTGCCGAGTCTGCGGTTCGCCGCCCCGCCCGGGGTCGGCGTCCGGCCAGCCTCCGCACATCCCGGGAGCCGTCATGACCATTGCCTCCAACACCCCGTTGACCCTGATCGACGTGCTGTGGCCGGCGCACCGGCCGATCGTCGCCGCGCCCCGCACGGCGTTGCGCGCCGTCGCCCTGATGCTGCTCGGCAGCGTCGCCCTGTGGCTGTCGGCCAAGATCCAGGTGCCGCTCTGGCCGGTGCCGATCACCATGCAGACCTTCGTCGTGCTGACGCTCGGCATCGCCTATGGCTGGCGCCTCGCCGGCGCGACCCTGCTGCTCTATCTGGGGGAAGGCTTGGCCGGCCTGCCGGTGTTCGCCGGCACCTGGAGCGAAGGCGGCGGGTACGCCCATCTGGTCGGGCCGACCGCCGGCTACCTGATCGGCTTCGTCATTGCCGCGGCGGCGGTCGGCTGGCTGGCCGAGCGCGGCTGGGACCGCTCGCCGGCGACCGCGGCGGCGGCGATGGTGATCGGCAATCTCGTGATCTACGCGCTTGGGCTGGCCTGGCTCGGCGCGCAGTTCGGCTATGGCACCGCCGTGAAGGCCGGGCTGCTGCCGTTCCTGTTCGGCGACGCGATCAAGGTCGCGCTCGGCGCCGCGCTGCTGCCGCTCGCCTGGAAGCTGGTGCGGCGCCGTCACGGCTGAACCGCCGATGGCCGAGGCGCGGCTCGACGGCGTGGTGGTGGCCGCGGCGACGCCGCTCAACGACGACCTGACGATCGATACCGGGCGGCTCGTTGCCCATTGCGGGCGGCTGCTGCAGCAGGGCTGCGGCATCAACCTGCTCGGAACTACCGGCGAGGCGACGTCGTTCGCGCGCGATCAGCGGCGCCACGCGATGGAAGCGGTGGCGCACGCCGGCCTGCCGCTCGGCCGCATCATGGTCGGGACCGGAGCCGCCGCGCTCGACGATGCGGTCGCGCTCACCGCGCTGGCGCGCGATCTCGGCTTCGCCGGCGCGCTGCTGCTGCCGCCGTTCTACTACAAGGCGATCGACCCGGATTCCGTGGCAGCCTATGTGGAGGCACTGATGGCGCGCACCGGGCGGTCCGGGCTGCGCCTCTACCTCTATCACTTCCCGCAGCTCTCCGGCGTGCCCTACACGATCGAGACGGTGACGCGGCTGCGCCGCGACCACCCCGAACAGATGCTCGGCCTGAAGGACAGCAGCGGCGATCTCGACTACGCCGCCGCGCTGGTGCGCGCACTGCCCGGATTCGCGGTGTTCCCGAGCGCCGAGGCCGCGCTGGCGCGGGCCGACGAGCTCGGTTTCGCCGGCTGCATTTCCGCCACCGCCAACATCACCGGCGGGCTGGCCGCGGCGGGCTGGCGGCGGCGCGGCACCGGCGCCGGGCAAGACGCGCTCGCGCGGGCGGCGGCGTTGCGCGAGGCACTCACGCGGTTTCCCCTGGTCGCGGCGGTGAAATGGGCGCTGGCCGAACGGGAGAGCGAGCCCGGATGGAACCGGCTGATGCCGCCGTTGCGTGCGCTGCGCGCGGACGAAGCGACGGGCCTCCGGGCTGCCCTGGCGAGCACCGCCTTTGGCGAGCCGGTCGATCCCGGGGTGACCGATCCGGCCTGAGCCGTGGCGCGACCGGTTGCGAACTGCTCCAGGGCAATCGGCAATCTTGTCGCTCGAGCTCGTTCCTTAAATGTTCTGACAACAACGTGCCGATCTCGGAATCCTGCAGAAATCAACATAGGTTTGCAGTGTATGTTCCGCGTTTGTCCGAAATACTCCTAACTGACATCAATCAACATACTTAGGTATGAAAGACATACCGGTTACGCCAGGCCATGGCCGGTCTGTCGGTGCGACCAGTTTGACGCGCCTGGCCCAGCGCCATGCGGCGGTGGCACGGGCGGTGGCACGGACCATTGCCGCATCGAGCCCGATGACAGAGACTGTCGGGCAAGCTTCTGCGCGACGGGAGCGTGGCGCGGTCGCGCGGTGCCATGTCCGGCGCGGCCAGCAAACGATGCCCGGCGGCAAGCCCGGGCGCGCACAGGAGGTGGGGGATGTCGGTGTCGCGGACGCGCGAGGGCTTCGCGGATTTTCAGGGCTGGAAGACCTGGTACCGGGTGAGCGGCGATCTCGCGGCCGGCAAGACCCCGCTGGTGGTGCTGCATGGCGGTCCCGGCTGCACCCACGACTACGTCGATTCCTTCGCGGGCATCGCCGTCCAGGGCCGTGCGGTGGTGCATTACGACCAGCTCGGCAATGGCAAGTCGACCCATCTGCGCGACAAGGGCGCCGCGTTCTGGACCGTCGAACTGTTCCTGGCCGAGCTCGACAATCTGCTGGGGCATCTCGGGATCGGCGATCGCTACGACGTGCTCGGCCAGTCCTGGGGCGGCATGCTGGCGGCCGAGCATGCGGTGACGCGGCCCGCCGGCCTGCGCGCGCTGGTGATCGCCAACTCGCCGGCCTCGATGGAGCTCTGGGTCAGCGAGGCGAACCGGCTGCGCGCGGCGCTGCCGCCGGACGTCCAGGCCACGCTGCTCCGGCACGAAAAAGCCGGCACCACCGACTCGCCCGAGTACGAAACCGCGGTGAAGGTGTTCTATGGCCGGCATGTCTGCCGGATCACGCCATGGCCCGACGACGTCGCGCGCACCTTCGCGGCGATGGCCGAGGACCCGACCGTCTATCACACCATGAACGGACCCAGCGAGTTCCATGTCATCGGCTCGCTGCGGCGCTGGAGCATCATCGAGCGGCTGCATCGCATCGCCGTGCCGGTGCTGCTGATCTCCGGCAAGTACGACGAGGCCACGCCGGCGACGGTCCAGCCCTACAAGGACAACATCAAGGACGTGCGCTGGGTGGTGTTCGAGAATTCCAGCCACATGCCGCATGTCGAGGAGCGCGATCACTGCCTGAAGGTGGTAGGCGATTTCCTCGACGCGCATGACGGCGGCAAGGCGTGAACCAGGCCGCCGTAACAAGCAAGAGGGAGAGACAATGAAGATCGACAGGAAGCTGATCGCAGGCGCGGCTTGCGCCGGCGCAATTCTCGGGAGCGCGGTGGCGCTGCCGGCGCGCGCGGATACGGCGGGCGTCCCGCAGGTGGCGCCGGTACCGGTCCAACTCGCCGAGATGCAGGCGGAGCATCGTGGCGGCACCATGCGGCTGGTCGCCCGCTCGGCTGCCGGCACCATCGACCCGCATATCAACTATACCCTGCAGTTCTGGCAGATCTACCAGATGACCTATGACGGGCTGCTGGGCTTCAAGAAGGCCGCCGGCGAGGCAGGCTTCATCGTGGTGCCCGATCTGGCCGAGGCGATTCCCGAGGCCGAGAACGACGGCAAGACCTATGTCTTCAAGCTGCGCCAGGGCATCAAGTTCTGGGACGGCCGCGACGTCACCGTGAACGACGTGGTCGCTTCGTTCCAGCGCATCTTCAAGGTCTCCGGCCCGACTTCCGGCACTTTCTACAACGGCATCGTCGGTGCCGACAAATGCCTGGAGTCGGCGGCCGACTGCACCCTCGAGGGCGGCATCAGTGCCGACGCGGCGGCCGGCACCATCACCATCAACCTGGTGCAGCCGGACCCCGAGTTCTTCTACAAGCTGTCGGTGCCCCATGCCGTGATCCTGCCGGCCGACGCGCCGGCCAGCGATTCCGGCACCGCGGCGATCCCCGGCACCGGGCCCTACATGATCACCGGCTACGATCCGAACACCCAGCTCAAGCTGGTGCGCAATCCGCATTTCAAGGTCTGGAGCGAGGACGCCCAGCCCGACGGCTATGCCGACGAGGTGCTCTACGATTTCGGCCTGACCGACGAGGCCGAGGTGACCGCGGTGCAGAACGGCGAAGCCGACTGGATGTTCGACCAGCCGCCGACCGACCGCCTGGGCGAGATCGGCTCGACGTACCAGGATCAGGTCTACATCAACACGCTGACCGCGTGGTGGTACGCGCCGATGAACACCAACCTGCCGCCGTTCGACAACGTCAAGGCGCGCCAGGCGGTGAACTACGCCATCGACCGCAACGCGCTGGTCAACCTGTTCGGCGGGCCGGTGCTCGCCTCGCCGGTGTGCCAGGTGCTCCCCCCCGGCTTCCCCGGCCATGTCGACTACTGCCCGTACAGCCAGAACCCGGGCGCCAAGTGGTCGGCACCGGACATCGAGAAGGCCAAGCAACTGGTCCAGGAGTCCGGCACCGCCGGGCAAAAGGTGACGGTGATCGTCGAGGACAACGCGGTGGCCCGCAGCATCGGCGTCTACCTGCAGAGCATGCTCAGCGAGATCGGCTACGACGCGGCAATGAAGGCGATTTCGCCGAACATCCACTTCACCTACATCCAGAACACCAGCAACGAGGTGCAGATCAGCGTCTCGCAGTGGTACCAGGACTATCCGGCGGCATCGAACTTCCTGCATGTCCTGTTCAGCTGCGATTCCTTCAATCCGGGCTCCGATTCCTCGGTCAACATCTCCGGCTTCTGCGACGAGGCGATCGAAGCCAAGATGAAGGAGGCGCTGAAACTCGGCATCACCGACCAGGCCGCGGCCGATGTGCTGTGGGCCGAGATCGACAAGGAAGTCACGGACATGGCGCCGATGGCGGCGTTGTTCACGCCGAAGCACATCGATTTCGTGTCGAAGCGCCTGGGCAACTTCGTGTTCAATGCCCAGTTCTACTGGGTGATTTCCCA
The DNA here is from genome assembly GCA_964372215.1 of uncultured Rhodospirillaceae bacterium. Classification (GTDB taxonomy): domain Bacteria; phylum Pseudomonadota; class Alphaproteobacteria; order Dongiales; family Dongiaceae; genus DAIMFL01. Next base: position 100,704 of record CAYJQC010000009.1, on the reverse strand, counting down.
GGCCTGGGTCCAGTAGGCCCGGGAACCACGTGGCAACGCGCCGGGGCGCGATGGCAGAGGCCCTGTCGGCATGACGGATCGAACTGCGGCCGGTTTCGAGCCGGCCACCGAGCCGAACGCCTCGCCATCGCGTCCCGAGCGTGACCCTGCCAGGGGAGGCGGGGTCAGCCGCGGGCCGTGGGCGACCGCCCTGCGCAAGCTGCGCGGCGACCGCGCCGCCATGGCGGCGTTGCTGCTGTTCCTCGTCATCACCGCGCTGTGCCTGGCGGCACCGCTCTATGCCCGCTTGGTCGCCGATACCGATCCGTTCCGTTCCACTCTCGACGCGACCATCACGCTCGACGGCCAGTCGGTGCCGGTGATGCAGCCCTCGACCACCGGGCTCGGCCTCGGCGTCACCCCGATCGGCCCGACCGGGGATCCCCGCAGCTACCTCCTGGGGGCCGACACCCAGGGCCGTGACGTGGCGGCGCGGCTGCTCTATGGCGGGCGCAACTCGCTGCTGATCGCCGGCGCGGCGACCATCCTGTGTCTGGTGCTCTCGTGCATCGTGGGACTGTCCGCCGGGTTCTTCGGCGGCATCGTCGATCTGGTGCTGTCGCGGCTGATGGACGTGCTGTGGTCGTTCCCGATCTATCTGCTCGCCATCTCGCTGTCGATCGTGCTGATCACCAAGGGCTTCGACATCGGGCCGATCTCGATCACCGCCGGCAGCCTGTGGCTGCCGATCTTCATCATCGGCATCGTCTACGTGCCCTATGTCGCGCGGCCGATCCGCGGCCAGGTGCTGGCGCTCAAGCACAGCGAGTTCGTCATGGCGGCGGTCGGCCTCGGCGTGCCGAGCCACCGCATCCTGATCCGCGACATCCTGCCCAACGTGGCGACCACGCTGATCGTGTTCGTGCCGCTGATGATGGCGCTCAACATGCTGACCGAATCCGCGCTGTCGTTCCTCTCGATCGGCGTGCAGCCGCCGGACGCGAGCTGGGGCACCATCATCCAGGACGGCCAGACGCTGCTCTACACCCGGCCCGCCGTGGCGCTGGCGCCGGGCATCGCCATCGTGCTGACGGTGCTGGCGCTCAATGTCCTCGGCGACGGCCTGCGCGATGCGCTCGACCCGCGCTCCAAGGTCAGGATCGGGAGCGGCTGATGGTGACCGCGGTCGCCCAGCGCCTGGCGCAGATGCTGTTCGTGATGTTCGGCATCAGCGTCATCGTGTTCCTGATCTTCTTCGCCACCCCCGGCTCCGATCCGGCCGCGCGCATCGCCGGACGCAACGCCTCGCAGGAGACGCTGGCGGCGGTCCGGAAGGATTTCGGCCTCGACCGGCCGCTGCCGGTCCAGTATGTCCGCCTGATGTCGCGGCTGTTCGTCACCCGCGACCTCACTTCGTTCGTCAACCGCGGCTACAAGGTGGTGCCGGCGGTGATGCAGGCGGCGCCGATCACGCTGTCGCTGGTGCTGGGCGGCGCGGTGTTGTGGGTGATCGGCAGCATCACCATCGGCGTGATCGCGGCGGCGACCCGCGGCAGCATCATCGACCGCACGCTGATGGTGCTCGGGCTGATCGGCATCTCGATGCCGGTCTACTGGCTGGGCGAGGTGCTGAACCTGATCACCCAGAGCCGCTTCCATGACACCTGGATGTTCTCCTGGGTGCCGCCGCTCGGCTACAAGCCGCTGAGTGAGGACCCGGTCGGCTGGTTCCTGACCATGATCATTCCCTGGTTCACCCTGGCGACACTCTATATCGGTCTCTACGGCCGGGTGCTGCGCGCCAGCCTGGTCGAGGCGCTGCAGGAGGACTACATCCGCACCGCCCGCTCCAAGGGCATCGGCGAGACCCGCGTCATGCTGCGCCACGCGCTGCGCACCTCGCTGATCTCCTTCGTCACCCTGTTCGGTCTCGACTTCGGCGCGCTGGTCGGCGGCGCCGCGCTGTTGACCGAGGTGGTGTTCGGGCTGCAGGGAGTCGGCAAGCTGACCTACGACGCGCTGCAGAATCTCGATCTTCCGGTGATCATGGCGACGGTCATGTACGCCTCGTTCTTCGTGGTCGGTGCCAACGCGCTGGTCGATGTCGCCTATGCCGCCCTCGATCCCCGTGTCCGCCGCCGCTAGCCCCGGTGACGCGCCGCTGCTCGAGGTGCGCGACCTCCGGGTCTCGTTCCGCACCGAGCAGGGGACAGTACGCGCGGTCGACGGCATCTCGTTCCGCATCGCCGCGCGCGAGATCGTCGGCGTGGTCGGCGAGTCCGGCTCGGGCAAGACCCTGTCGCTGCTCAGCGTGGTCGGGCTGATCCAGGACCCGAACGTCGAGATTGCCGGGTCGATCGTCTACAAGGGCAGGGAGCTGGTCGGCCTGTCGGCCCGCGAGCTGCGCGCCGTGCGCGGCGCCGAGATTGCCATGATCTTCCAGGATCCGATGACGGCGCTGACGCCGGTCTACACCGTCGGCTGGCAGATCGCCGAGCAGTACCGCGCCCACAACCGGGTCTCGGCGCGTGCCGCCCGGGCGCGCGCGGTCGAGCTGCTGGCCGCGGTCGGCATCCCCAATCCGGCGGTCGCGGTCGAGCGCTATCCGCACGAGCTGTCGGGCGGCATGCGCCAGCGCGCGGTGATCGCCATGGCGCTGTCCTGCAACCCGTCGCTGCTGATCGCCGACGAGCCGACCACGGCGCTCGACGTCACCGTGCAGGCGCAGATCCTGGAGCTGATCCAGCGCCTGCGCGTGGAGTTCGGCTCGTCGATCGTGCTGATCACCCACGACATGGGCGTGGTCGCCGAGACCGCCGACCGGGTGCTGGTGATGTATGCCGGGCGGATCGTCGAGCAAGGTACGACGCGCGATATCTTCACCGAGCCCTGGCATCCCTATGCCTGGGGACTCCATGATTCGATTCCGCCGCTCACGGGGGCGCGGCCGAAGCGCCTGCCGTCGATCCCGGGGACGCCGCCCTCGCTGCTCGATCTGCCCGCGGGCTGTGCCTTCGGCCCGCGCTGCCCGCAACGCTTCGCGGCCTGCGAGCGGGTCCCGCCGCTCGATGGCACCGGCGCGCACCGGGCGGCGTGCTTCATCGCGCCGGAACGGCGCGCGGCGATCCGTGCCGCGCGGGTGCGCGCGCAGCAGGCGGCATCGTGACCGAGACAGAGCGATCGGGCACGCCGCTGATCGAGGCCATCGAGGTCTCGAAGCAGTTCACCGTGGGCAAGGGGCTGCTGCCGGGGGAGCGCAAGACCGTCTATGCGGTGGACGGCGTGTCGCTCAAGGTCTGGCCGGGCGAGACCCTGGGGCTGGTCGGCGAGTCCGGCTGCGGCAAGTCGACCCTCGGCCGCTGCCTGACCAGGCTCTATGACATCAGCTCCGGCGAGATCCGCCTCGACGGCACCGACATCTCGCGGCTGGGTGTGGCGGCGATGCGGCCGTTCCGGCGCCGGATGCAGATGGTGTTCCAGGACCCCTATGCCTCGCTCAATCCGCGCCGGCGGGTCGGCGACCTGATCGCCGAGCCGCTGCGGGTGCACGGGCGCGGCAGCCGCGCCGAGATCGAGGCGCGGGTGCGCGAGTTGATCCGCCTGGTCGGGCTGTCGCCGGACCACGTCAATCGGTACCCCCATGAATTCTCCGGCGGCCAGCGCCAGCGGATCGGCGTCGCCCGCGCCCTGGCGCTCGAGCCGCAGCTCATCATCGCGGACGAGCCGGTCTCGGCGCTCGATGTCTCGGTCCAGGCGCAGATCGTCAATCTGTTCGCCGACCTGCAGGAGCGCCTGGGCCTGACCTACATCTTCATCGCCCACGATCTCAGCGTGGTGCGCCAGGTGTCGACCCGCACGGCGGTGATGTATCTCGGCTCGATCGTCGAAAGCGGCCCGACCGAGCAGGTGTTCCGCGCGCCGGCGCATCCCTATACCGAGGCTCTGGTCTCGGCGGTGCCGGTGCCGGAGGTCGATCCGGCCGGCCGCAAGGGCCGGATCGTGCTGGAGGGCGACGTGCCGAGCCCGATGAATCCGCCAGCAGGATGCCGGTTTCATCCGCGCTGTCGTCTCGCCGCCGCGCGCTGCCGCAGCGAGCGCCCGGCGCTCCGTCCGATCGCCGACGGGCGCCAGGTCGCCTGCCATTTCCCGCTGGTCGATCCGGCCGCGGCGGCGGCGCGGGGCTGACCGCCGCCGCGGGGAACTCAGCTGCCGGCGGCTTCGAGCTCGCCGGAGACGGTGCTGAAGATGCCCTGGAGCGCGGAGCCCAGCGCGGTCAACGCGGCGATCGCGGCGACCGAAACCAGCGCGGCGATCAGCCCGTACTCGATGGCGGTAGCCCCGGACTCGTCCGAAATGAAATTGCGCAGAAACGGTGTCATGCCCTGCCCTCCCATTGAACAATCGATGATGGATGATCTCTTGGCAGCGTGACCCTCGCGAATGAACAAAACGTTAAGAATGGTGAATGCGGAAAGTAATTCAATGATGTAAAGGGAAGATATTAAGAGAAATTCTACGACATATTTAGACAATTTCCAGTGATTTCTAGAAGTACGCTGTCTATTCGAGCTCTGGGCACTCGAGTCCATGAGCCCGCCACCGTGTGCATGCCGGGCAGTTCGACTTCAATCAGCTTCGACACATCGCCCCGCCACTTGTCGACAGCGTCGACTCCGAATTCCTGCTCGACGGCCGGCTCGACCTCGAGAGCGCAGACGGGTCGGGGGCAATCGCAACGCTGTCGTTTGCCGTTGAACGGGACAAGCCCCGGCTGAGGACGGCCTTGGCCGACACCAATCAAAGATTTCCGGGCCCGGGAATGGTCCCGGAGTAGAGAGCGCGCGGAACCTCAACAGGGCATGCCGGTCATATAGACCTATGGTTGAATCCATCAATAAATCGCGGACAAGTAGTCGACAGGTGGCCATCTTTTTCGTTCAAGACCCGCCAGACTTTTCGCGGTTAACATAAAGTTAGGAGGTCTAATGGTCTGATCGTGGGGCCAGAAGTCCCGCGAGAGCAGGCGTCCGAGTGATTCGTTCGAGCTTCTATCACCGCTCCATTCAGGCGACGACTTGGGCGGGGCTGATTGGCCTCGTCGCCTTGGCGGCTTGGCATCTGTATCCCGGCACCGTGCTCCGGGCGGCAGCGCCGGGCGCGGCGATCCAGCGCGATACGGCGTTCTGCTTTGCCTTCACCGGGCTGGCGCTGATCGCCCTGTACCGCCACGGCCGGATCCTCCAGGGCGCGGCCGCCGCCGCGGCGATCGCGGTTGCCGGCGCGTCGTTGACGCAAGACATCGCCGGCACCGATCTTGCCTTCGACGCGCTCTTCGGCAGTCACGAGATCTCGGTCATCGACACTTGGCCCGGCCGGATGTCGCCCAACACGGCGGTCGCCTTCCTGCTGTCCAATCTGGCGCTCGCGCTGACGGTTGTCCCGCTGCGGCGTTCGCAGCGCCATGCAGTCCTGGCACTGGTCGGCGCGATGGTGCTCGCCATAGGCGCCTTCGCGCTGGTCGGCTATGCCGCCCGGCTGACGCCGGCCTTCGGCTGGGGCGCATACACGCGGATGACGCCGCGCACGGCGGCCGGCTTCGGCCTGGTAGCGCTCGGTTTGCTCGCGCCGCTGCTGGCGGAAGGGCGATCGGGGACCGCAGGCCGTTCGTTGAAGCTGATCCCGTTCGTGGCTCTCGCGGCCGGGCTGGCGCTCAGCGCCCTGCTCTGGCAGGCGCTTTCGGCTCGGCAGGCCGGCGAAATCGAGGACCGGCTGCGATCGCAGGCGGTCTCGGTCCGAGCGGAATTCACTCGCGAGATCGAGGTGCGCGTGCTGGCGTTGGAGCGCATGGCCCAGCGCTGGGCCGTGCGGGGCGGAACGCCGCGCGCCGAATGGCAGGCCGACGCCGCCGCCCATATCGCCGACCGGCCAGGATGCCGGGCGCTCGCATGGGTCGACGCCGACGGCATCGCGCGCTGGATCGAGCCGCTCGAGCCGTACAAATCGGGGGTCGGTTTCGATCTCAACAGCGAGCCGATTCGGCGCGAGGCGATGCGGCGCGCCCGCATTACCATCGAGCCGGCGATCTCTGCCCCGGTGGAACTGTTTCGAGGCGGTATCGGACTGCTCGTTTTCGCGCCGATCTGGCGGGACGGCATCGTGCGCGGCTTCTTGGTCGGCGCCTGGGACGTGAAGGTCCTGTTCGAGTCTCTGTACGAGGACGGTCGGCTCAACGCCTATGGAGCGGCCCTCTTCAACGGCAATCGCCTGATGTACCGGCACGGCGTGGATCCGGCGACGCTGCCAAGCCAGTGGCTGAGCGAGTTGGAGATCGATGTCCACGGCGCGAAGTGGAAGCTTGCGATCTGGCCAAGCCCCGAGCACCTGGCCACTGAGCGCAGCTTCCTGCCCGAGATCATCGCGGTCGCCATCGCCTTGACGAGCCTGTTGATCGCGGCCGGGCTGCATCTGGCGCTCAGGCTGGCGCGCGTGGCCGCGCTGTCGCGGCGCGGAAACCGGCGATTGAGAGCTGAGAACGCGCGGCGCCACAGTTCCGAAACGGCGCTGCGCGACAACAGGCAAAGGCTGCAGGCCGTTCTCGACACGGTCGTCGACGGCATCGTCACGATGGACGTGCATGGCATCGTGCTGTCGATGAATCCGGCTGCCGAACGGATCTTCGGCTATCCGGAAGACGAAATGATCGGTCGGAACGTCTCCATGCTCATGCCGCCCGAAGCGTCGGCCCATGGGCATGGCCAGCTGCTTGCGCGCTACATGGCCGGTGGCGAGCCGGGCACCGACGAGGCCAGGCGACAGGACGAGGGCCGTCGCAAGGATGGATCGGTCTTCCCGATGGACTTTGCGGCCGCACAGAGCGAGATGAGCGGTGGGCGGGTCTTCACCGGAGTCATTCGCGACGCGACCGAGCGGGTGGAGGCCGAACGCAAGCTCACCGAGAAGGCGCTGACCTTGCGGGCCACCCTGGACCACATGACCCAGGGCATCACGCTGGTGGACCAGGACTTGCGGATCATTGCCTTCAATCAGCGATTCCTGGCGCTGCTCGACCTGCCCGCAGGCCTCGTCGAGGGTCGGATCAACATCGAGACGGTGTTCCGCTACATCGCGGAGCGCGGCGAATTTGACGCGCAGGATATCGAAGCCGAGATCCAGTACCGCTTGGGCCTGTACCGGTGCCAGCTTCCCTATCGCATCGAGCGGAAGCGGCCCAACGGCGTCGTACTCGAAATCATCGGGACGCCGCTGCCCGATGGAAGCATGGTCAGCACCTACACGGATATCAGCAATCAGCGACAGACAGAGGGCCGCCTGCGGGAGCGCGAGCAGGAGGCAAACAGCCGGTCCGACGATCTCGAACGGGCAAACAGGTCGCTCCAGGAGCAGAGCGCGCGGCTGCAGTCCCTGGCCGAGCAGCTGTTCCTGGCACAACAGACGGCGGAAGCCGCCTCCGAGTCCAAGTCCGAGTTCCTGGCGACCATGAGTCACGAAATCCGTACGCCGATGAACGGCGTGCTCGGCATGCTTGGCCTGCTGCTCGATGGCAAGCTCGACGGCGAGCAGCGCCGGCAGGCGCGCACGGCCCGGGATTCCGCCAAGAGCCTGCTGGTCGTGCTCAACGACATCCTCGATTTTTCCAAGCTGGAGGCGGGCCGAATGACCCTGGAAATCATCGACTTCAGCCCGTCGCAGGTGGTCGACGGCGTGGTCTCGCTGCTGCAGACCCGGGCCCGGGACAAGGGCATCGAACTCGCCGTCAGTGTCGATGGGACTCTGCCAGCCTGGCTACGGGGCGATCCGACCCGCATCCGTCAGGTGCTGCTGAACCTGGTCGGCAACGCCATCAAGTTCACCGAGATCGGCGGCGTCCAGGTCGGAGTCGACCATGTCGTGAAGGAGGACGGGGCGATCGAGTTGACGCTGGAGGTGGCAGATACCGGTCCCGGCATATCCCTGGGAATGCGGTCCCGGCTGTTCTCGCGCTTCTCGCAGGCGGACAGCTCCACCACGCGCCGCTTCGGCGGCACCGGGCTGGGACTTGCCATCAGCAAGGAGCTGGTCGAGTTGATGGGCGGGGCAATCGACGTGGAAAGCGACGGCAAAAGTGGCAGCATCTTCCGTTTCACCATCCCCTGCACCCTCGGGCAGCCGATTGCCGACGTGGCGGATTCACCGGCGCCCGCGACGCCATCCGCGCCCGGCCTGCGGCTGCTCGTGGCCGAGGATAATGACATCAACCAGATCGTGGTGCAGCGCATACTGGAAGCTGCCGGGCATTCGGTGAAGGTGGTGAACAATGGGCGCAAGGCGGTCGAAGCCGTCCAAGGCTCGCCATACGATGCCGTCCTCATGGACATCCAGATGCCCGAGATGGATGGTCTCGCCGCGACCAAGGCGATCCGGGCGCTCGACGGCGCGGTCGGCGCCATTCCGATCATCGCGCTGACCGCGAACGCCATGGCGGATCAGCGCGAGGAATACTTCGCCGCCGGCATGGACGCTTTCATCGCGAAGCCGATCGAGCGCGAGAGGTTGTTCGCCGCCATCAAGCAGGCGATGGCGGCCGGGAGAACCCGGGTCGTGGGCTCAGGCGACGTTCCAAGGGCGGCGACGTGCGAAGGCGATCTCCCGGTGGTGGACGAGGCGGCACTGAACGCGCTTGGCGAAGCTATGGGAGTCGCGCCTCTGCGCCAGGCGCTCGATGCGATGCCGGAAGAGGCCGGGCGCCTGCTGGCCGAGATCCGCCGCGCGGTCCAGAACGACGACCTCGATGGTGCGCGTCGATCCGCCCATTCCCTCAAGGGCATGGCGAGCAACCTGGCAGCGCCCCGCCTCGCCGGAATCGCTCGCAAGATCGAACAGGACGCGGGAACACTCGACGCCGTCGAGTCCTGTCTGCCCGATCTCGAGTCGACGATCGTGCAGACCCGCGAGAGGATGCGCGCTTGACCATCGAAGTCGACGCGGCCGCACCCGCCGAGCAGGCATCGCGCCAGGTGGTGATCGTCGACGACGTCCTGCCGAATGCGCTGCTCGTCAAGGGCTACTTGCGCCGTCTGCCCGGGACGGTCGCGACGACATTCACCGATCCGGTGGCGGCCCTGGCATGGTGCAAGGACTCGCCGCCAGATCTTCTGGTGCTCGACTACCACATGCCCCGCATGTCGGGGCTGGAGCTCCTGCGCGAGTTCCAGGCCGTCCCGGCCCTCGCGGACGTGCCGGTTGTGATCGTGACGGCCGAAGAGGGCAAGGACGCGCTCTATGCCGCGCTCGAGGCCGGCGCCACGGACTTCCTGCGCAAGCCGGTGGACGACCTGGAGCTGATCGCCCGCACCAGGAACATGCTGCTGCTGCGCGAGCGCCATCTTGCCCTGGCGGCGGCCAACGAACGGCTGTTCGCCCTGGCAACGACCGACGCCCTCACGGGGCTGGCGACCCGGCGCCACTTCATGAAACGGCTCGCCGAGGAAATCGCCCGCGCCAAGCGATACGGCAGGTCGCTGTCCGTCGCCATGATCGACCTCGATCATTTCAAGCAGGTGAACGATCGCCACGGGCATCAACTCGGCGACCAGGTGCTCAGGACATTCGCCGAATGCCTGTCCTCCACGCTGCGAACCGTCGACATGGCCGGTCGTCTCGGCGGCGAGGAGTTCGCGATATGCCTGCCGGAGACCGGCGGCGCATCGGCGGCGATCATCTGCGAGCGAATACTCGCACGTACGCGGGATCTGCGGATCGCGGTCGACGACGGCAGCATCGGGTTCACCGCCAGCATCGGCATCACCGAGCTCCATGAAGATGACGATGCGGAGGACATGCTGCTCCGCGCCGACACGTCGCTCTACGCGGCCAAGGCGGCCGGCCGCGATCGGATCGCCGACGATTCCGGCGCCACCCTCAAGGCGGTGGTCCGGTCGCGATCCGCTTCATCCGCCTGACGATATAGCCGACAGCGGACGGCGCCCGGTCAATCGCTGCTGGCGGGCGCCGCCGTGTCCGCGTTTCGTTCGCGCAGGAACTCGCGCAGGCGCAGTTGAGCCGCGTGGCGCAGCGCGCAAGCGTCGCATGAGTCCTCGATCAGCCTGGTGAAGGCGATCTGCCGCTTGTGCCGCTGATAGGAATCGGCGCCGGCCACGGCGCCCGCGCCGATGCCGGCGGCCACCAGGATCAGAAGCAATCCGCGCAGGCTCGGCCTGCGGGAGGCTGCGGTCGCGGTCATGGCTGCGGGGCGCCGCCGGCTCAACGCTTCAGCAGCGCCGCGGCGCAGGCGTCGAGGATCGCGTCGATGTCGAGCCGGTACTTGCGGTAGAGGTCGGGCAGGTCGCCGGACTGGCCGAAATTCTCGACGCCGAGCGCCTGCACTCGGTGGCCGCGCACCGAGCCCAGCCATTCCAGCGCCAGCGGGTGGCCGTCGACGATGGTGACCAGCGCCGCGTCGGACGCGAGCGGCGCCAGCAGCCGCTCGACCAGCGCGGTGGCGTCGCGCTCGCCGCCCTGGCGCACCCGCTCGGCGGCGTGCCAGCCGGCATTCAGCCGGTCCGCCGACGTCACCGCAAGAAGCCCGGCGCCCGGCAGGTCCTCGAGCAGCGCCTCGTGGGCGGCGATCGCCTCGGGCGCGACGGCGCCGGTATAGACGATGGCGAGATCGGCGCCCGGCGCCGGCGGCCTCAGCCAGTAGCCGCCGCCGATGATCGCCTGGCGGTCCGCCGCCGCCAGCGCGCGGCGCGGCTGGTCGAGCGTCCGGGTCGACAGCCGCAGATAGACCGAGCCGCCTTCGAGGTCGCGCAGCCAGTGAATGTTCGATTCGCCGCTGCCGTCGCGCTGCATGTAGTCGAACGACCATTCCATGATCGCCGCCAGCTCGTCGACGAAGGCCGGCTCGAAGGCGGCGATGCCGTCCTGGGCGATGCCGATCGCCGGGGTCGCGATCGACTGGTGGGCGCCGCCTTCCGGCGCCAGGGTGATGCCCGACGGGGTCGCCACCAGCAGGAAGCGGGCGTCCTGGTAGCAGGCGTAGTTGAGCGCATCGAGGCCGCGCTGGATGAACGGGTCGTAGAGCGTGCCGACCGGCAACAGCCGCGTGCCGAACAGGCTGTGCGACAGGCCGAGCGCGGCGAGCAGCAGGAACAGGTTGTTCTCGGCGATCCCGAGCTCGATGTGCTGGCCCTCCGGCCCGATGCCCCAGCGCTGCGGCGAGACCACCTGCTGCGCCTTGAACACGTCCTCGCGCGCGATGCGCCCGAACACGCCGCGCCGGTTGACCCAGCCGCCGAGATTGGTCGAGACGGTGACGTCGGGCGAGGTGGTGACGATGGCGTCGGCGAGCGCGCCGCCGTCGCGTGCGAGGTCGGCCAGGATCTTGCCGAAACCCTCCTGGGTCGCCATGCGCCCGCCCTGGGGCAGCGGGAAGGAAGCGGGCAACGCCACCTTGGGCGCGCCATAGCGCCGTGCACCCCTGGCGTTGAACCCGACCTGGCCGAGGAAGCGCTCGAGCACGGCAGGGTCGGCGTCGAGCCCGGCGAAACGGTCCCACTCGGCGCCGTCGGCAATGCGGTTGCGCCGCTTGAACTCGGCCATCTGCTCCGGGTTCATCAGGCCCGCGTGGTTGTCCTTGTGCCCGGCGAAGGGCAGTCCGAAGCCCTTGACGGTATAGGCGAGGAAGCAGGTCGGCGTCTCCGAGGTGGCGCCGGCGAAGGCGTCGAGCACGGTTTCCAGATCATGGCCGCCGAGATTGGTCATGAGCCGGGCCAGGCCGTCGTCGTCGTGGTCGTCGAGCAGCGCCTTGACGCCGGCGGCGTCGCCGATATCGGCCAGGAGCTGCCGCCGCCAGGCGGCGCCGCCCTTGAACACCAGCGCCGAGTACAGCGAGTTCGCGCAGTCGTCGATCCAGCGCTTGAGCGCGCCGCCGCCGGCGCGTCCGAAGGCGGCCTGCAGCCGGCGCCCGTATTTCAGGGTGACGACATTCCAGCCCATGGCGCCGAAAAGCTCGTCGATGCGCCCGAACAGTCGGTCGCTCACCACCGCGTCGAGGCTCTGGCGGTTGTAGTCGATCACCCACCAGGTGTTCCGCAGATCGTGCTTCCAGCCTTCGAGCAGGCACTCGTAGACGTTGCCCTCGTCGAGCTCGGCATCGCCCATCAGGGCGATCATGCGGCCCTCGGGCAGCCATTCGGGGGCCTGGCCCTTGAGGCGCACATAGTCCTGCACGAGGGCAGCGAAGCTGGTCATGGCGACGCCGAGGCCGACCGAGCCGGTCGAGAAATCGACGTCGTCGATGTCCTTGGTGCGGGAGGGATAGGACTGGGCGCCGCCGAGCGCGCGGAAGCGTTCCAGCTTGTCCAGGGTCTGGTTGCCGAGCAGATACTGGATGGCATGGAACACCGGGCTGGCATGCGGCTTGACCGCGACCCGGTCCTGCGGCCGAAGCACGTGGAAGTACAGGGCCGTCATCAGGGTGGCCAGCGAGGCGCTCGAGGCCTGGTGGCCGCCGACCTTGAGCCCGTCGCGGCTGTCGCGCAGGTGATTGGCGTTGTGGATCATCCAGCTCGACAGCCACAGCACCTTGCGTTCGAGCTGGCCGAGCAGCGCCAGGGTCTCGGGCGCGACCCGGCCCGGCGCGGCGGTCATGTCGGTGGAGCGTGAAACAGCCATGGCGGCGCGCACCTCAATCCATCAGTTTGTCAATCCGCCGCGGGCGCCGCGGTGCCGTCGCCGCGCCGGCCGGCGGCGCCCAGGTTCCCGCCCGGCGCGCCGCCGCCAGACTAGCGCTCGACCTCTCGGATGGCATCCTTGATCTTCGCCTTGAGGTCGTCGCTGATGTGGGTCATGCCATGCACCTTGCGGGCGTGATCCACGACCTTGAGCATCAGATCCTGCTCGGTCGCGGCATGGGCGACGAAATCACAGCCGGGCACGACGGTGCCGCACGCAAGCTCTTTCGTCATGTCGTCCTCCTCTGTGGATTGGTCGATGCCGGATGACAGGCGCCGCTGTCGGCAACCAGTCTAACACGACCGGCCGAGCCTCCAATTCCCCTGCGACAATCAGGCCGTTCAGGGGCGATCGATTCGCCCGTCCGGTCGAAAGGCGTGGAAGACGAAAGCGAAGGTGACGTCGTAGGGGATGTCGACCGGCCCGGCCGCGGTCTGCCGCTGGGCCGTCACGTTGCCGATGTCCCGGCCGTCGGCAACGCGTTCGGTGTCCAGGGCGGAGTTCAGCCCCGGCGTCCAGCGCAGCACCAGATCGCCATCCTCGATCTGCCCGCGCATCCGCAGCAGGTCGAGGCTCCAGGCCCGATCGCCGACGGCGACCACGTAGGCCATCGGCGCAATCCCCTCCGGCATGGTGCCGTCGTAGAGAAACGGGATCCTCGAGCCGTCGTAGCCGCGATAGGGATTGGCGCCATAAGGCCGCAGATTAGGGTCGCTCGGCACCAGGACCCGACCCGCCGGATGGCGCGCGCTGAACCGCTCCCAGGATTCGAGCCGGGCAGGGACCATCTTCAGGGTCTTGCCGGCGAGGGCGCCGACGATGGCGCGGCCCTCGAACTGCTGCCACCAGCTTTCGGTGGTCCGGTCATACATGACCAGATCGGAGAATCTGAGCTTTCCGGTGGTGCCGAAGGCGAGGGTGCGCCCGTCGACGCGGCGATCGAAGACGATCGCCGCGTTGCATAACGGGCAATAGGTGACCGCGACGGGAACGCCGCCCACGATGTCGTTGACGATCTCGTGCCAGATGAGGACGCGCAGCGGATAGGCGCGCGCGTCGCCGTCGATCGCCAGGCCGATCACCGGCTCGGTTGACGCCAGGTCGGTCGCCGCCGCCACGCTCACGAACTGTGGATCGTCGATCGGCGGAATGCCGTCCCTGGGCGGCCCGCCCGAACGGATTTCGTCGAGATCGACCAGGCTGGTCGCAAAATCCGTGCCGGGCCACTCGGCCCGCCACCGCTCGGGCACATCCGCACGGGCCGCGCCGAGCGCGGCGACGAACGCAACCAGCACGATGGCCGGCAACCGCGGAATGCCGATTCCCTTCATCGCGCCAGCCTGGGCCTCCGGGCGCCGCACGGCCACTCACGATCGCTCGATCTCGCCCGGGGTCGGGGGCGGCTGCGCGGGTCCGGCCGCTGTCTCAGGGCGCCAGGCGCGAGCCCGGCGGCGCCTTCGCCATGGTGAGCGCGGCATCGAGCTGGTCGGCCGTCAGGCTGGCCTCGATCGACCGCAGCGCCTCGACCGCCTTGTCCTTCTGCACCGGCAGCAGGCCCAGATTGAGCGCCCGCACCAGCCAGGCATAGGCGCGCTGCAGGTCGTTCGGCACGCCGCGGCCCTCGAAATACATCAGGCCGAGGCTGTACTGGGCAAACGAATCGTTCTGCAGCGCGGCGGCCCGGTACCAGCGCGCCGCCTCCGCCGGATCGGCGAGGATGCCGCGCCCCGCGTCGTAGCTGGCGGCCAGGTTGCGCTGCGCACGGGCATGGCCTTGCTCGGCGGCCTTGCGGTACCACTTCACCGCCTCGAACGGATTCTGCTGCACGCCACGGCCGCCGGCCTGCTGGCCGTAATCGTAGAGCACGCCGACCTTGTACTCGGCCTCGGCGATGCCCTGGAACGCGAATGGCAGCAGCGCCTCGAGCGCCAGTCCGAACTCGCCCTGCTGGATCAGCGCGTCGGCCTCCTCCAGCCCGGCGCCGGCCTCGGCCGGTGCCGCCGCGCCAAGCCAGGCCAGGGTCGCCGCCAGCAGCAGGCGGCGCGCGGCTCCCGGCTTCCGGGCGGCAGTCGGCCGGCGGGGAGCTGAAGGCGCAAGGCGCGGGAGGGCCCGCATCGCCGGCGCTCAGGAGTCGGCCTTGCCGTGGGCGACGATCGAATCCCAGACGCCGCGGATCAGTACCTCGGCTTCCTTTTCGTGAAAGGCATCGACGAAGCCCTGCCAGTCGACGGTGTCGAGCGCCATCATCCGCGCGACGTCGCGCGGCGAGTTGCCGTAGAGATGGCGTAGCGTGCTGATCGATGCCTCGAGCAGCCGGATCGCGCGCTCCTTGGTCACCAGTTCCTGGATGACCAGTTCGCGCAGCAGCGTGGTGCTGAGCACGAACCCGGCCAGGGCGAAGGCTTCGGCTTGTTCTGGCTTCACGAAGCGGGTTCCCTTGTGGTCGTTCGTCCGGCCAGCATAGCGCCACGGCGCTGCACCGCAAACGGCCCGGCACCGGCGCCGCGTCCGGCTCAGCGATCGCCGGGACGCAGGCCCCGCATGCTGCGGATCCGCTCGGCCTCCATCAGGTCGAAGGCGCGCTGCTCCTCGATGCAGCGCTTCCACAGGTCGCTCTCCGGCGCGACGCCCTGGGCGGCGCAATGGGCCATGTAGCGCTCTTCCGCCCGCTGCGGCGCGGCGCAGGCGGCGAGCAGGTAGGCAAATCCCAGGATCAGCAACCGGTGCATGGCGCGATGCTAGAGCAAACCCGGCCTTCCGGCCACGCCACTGAGCACCGGGAATCGCGGCCAGTCGGCCGGATGGCTTGCCTTGCGGTTCGTCGTCAGTCGCAGCAGAAGCCGCGGCCCTCGGCGCTGATCTGGTCGGCGACCTTGACCCGGCGCTGCACCGGTACGGGGCCTGGATCCGGGCCGGGCGGCAGCAGGTCGAGCGGCCCGGCGGCGCCGAGCGGCGCATCCAGATAGACGCCGTCGCCCCGCCAGGCGCAGGCGCCGATCATGGCGACCTCGCCGCGGATGACGCGCGCGTCGCGTTCGACCGCGGTGATCCGCGCGTCGCGCCGGTCGCGGGTGCGCAGCACCAGACCGGGCGTGCACTGCGCCAGGAAGTCGTAGCCGCCGCCCATCGCGCGCTCCCGCAGCGTTCCGGCCGTCCGCCGGTCAGCGGCCGGCGAGCACGTATTCGCGCAGCGAATCGACCTCCAGCGCCGCCTCGTCGAGACGGTGCTTCACGACGTCGCCGATGCTGATGATGCCGATCAGCCGTCCGCCGTCGAGCACCGGGAGATGGCGCACCCGCCGCGCGGTCATCACAGCCATGACGTCGTCGATCGAATCGTCGGGCTTGCAGGTCAGCACGTTGCGGGTCATCGCCTCCGACAGCGCGATACCCATGGCGTTGCCGCCATGCTCCGCGACCGCCCGTGCCACGTCCCGTTCGGAGAACACGCCGGCGATCGTGCCGGCCCCGTCACGCACCAGCACGGCACCGATGCGGTGCTCGACCAGCTTCCGGCAGGCATCGAGGATCGTCGCCTCCGGCGGCATGCTGACGATGTCTGGACCCTTGTCGGCGAGAATGGCCTGGACGTGCATGGGTGCCCTCCCTGCTGGCTTGCCGGCAAGGCCACCGGGCACTGCGCCTCGTCGCGCTCGTCCGGGCCCGGGACCCTGCAGCAGTCGGCCGCGGCGCGCCGAGGCGGGCGCCGCTCAAGCAAAGGGTACGCCGAACCGGCCGCTGGTTCAAATGCCGGGGCGGGACGGCGCCGTGGCATCGGCCGGGCGCCGGGGCCCGGCCGCGGTGGCGCGCCGCCGCAGCGACACATCGGCGTGGGATTCGCGCAGATCCTCCAGGAAGGTGCGCAGAACCAGGGTCCGGTGGGTGCCCTTGCGCACGGTCAGCTCGAACAGCGAGTGGTAGGCCAGCTGGCGCGGCAGGAGCGGCCGCATCTGGCCGTGCTCCACCCAGGGCAGGGCATAATGGGTCGGCAGATAGGCGATGTAGGCGCCTGACAGCACCAGCAGCGCCAGGGCCTCCATGTGATGCGCGGTCGCGCTGGCCTCGAGCTCGAGCGGCTTGCGGGTCTTGGCGCCCTCCATGTAGCCGCGATCGGCATAACCGGCGGCGCTCACGTCGGCGATGGCGACCGCCTCGGGCGGGCGGGCGAACAGCTTGTGGGAGCGGCCGCAATAGAGGGTCTGCTCCTCCATGAACAGCCGTTCGTAGCCGAGCCCCGCGGCGTGATGGTGGAAGGCGCCGATCGCCACCTGCATGCGGCCCTGCAGCACCGCCTGCTCGAGCTCGGTAGGGGAGGCGATCGTCACCGAGATCTGCACGTCGTTGGGCCGAGCCGAGAAGCGGCCGATGGCGTCGGCGAGCCGCGAATCGGGGTTGCTGATGGTGTTGTCGACCACGCCGATGGTGAGTTCCCCGACCAGGCGCCCGCGCAGCGCGCCGACCTCGGCGCGGAAGTCCTCGAGCCCGGCGAACAGCCGGCGGCTGGCTTCGAACACCATCCGGCCCTTGTCGGTCAGGCGGAATCCGACTCGCCCGCGCTGGCACAGCCGCATGCCGAGCCGCGCCTCGAGATCGCTCATCATGCCGCTGATGCGCGACTGGCTGATGTTGAGCTGGGTCTGGGCGGCGGTGAACCCGCCGGCCTCCACGATGGTGGCGAACAGCCGCAGCAACTTGATGTCGGCGTCGTTGAGCTTGGGCAGCATGGCGGCGGCGCAGGTGACTGTTACATCTGGAAATTATAAACTGAATTTTCGAAGTTTTCTATTTGTCGAATGAAAAAACCGGCGGAGGATCGACATCCGCCTCCGAAGGGCCGTCCGCTTCCCGCCCGCCACCTTCTGCCCCCGGCGGGCAAGGGCGGGCGGCCCGACCGGGTGCCCGACGGCGCCGAGGGGGAATGCAAGACCCGCTGGGAGAAGACATGGATCGCCCGGACGAGAACCCGCAACCGGTCGACGCGGCGATCACGCCACGCTTCGGCGCCATTCCGACCTTCATGCGGCTGCCCTACATCACCGATCCCACGCGGGTCGACATCGCGTTGGTCGGCGTTCCCTGGGACGGCGGCACGACCAACCGCGCCGGCGCGCGCCATGGCCCGCGCGAGATCCGCAACATGTCGAGCTTCATGCGCCGGGTTCACCACGTGAGCCGGATCGCGCCCTACGAGCTCGCCCGGGTCGCCGATGTCGGCGACGCGCCGGTCAATCCCATCGACCTGATGGACAGCCTGACGCGGATCGAGGGGTTCTTCGCCAAGCTGCACGGCGCCGGCGCGGTGCCGCTCTCGGCCGGCGGCGACCATCTGATCACCCTGCCGATCTACCGGGCGATCGCCAGGACCCGGCCGGTCGGCATGATCCACTTCGACGCCCACTCGGACACCAACGACAGCTATTTCGGCGACAACAAGTACACCCACGGCACGCCGTTCCGCCGCGCCGTCGAGGAAGGGCTGCTCGACCCCCGGCGCACGGTGCAGATCGGCATTCGCGGCTCGATCTACGGCGCCGACGACATGGCATTCGCCGAATCCCAGGGCATGCGCGTGATCTACATGGAGGAATTCTGCAAGCTCGGGGTCGAGAAGACCATCGCCGAGGCGCGCCGCGTTGCCGGCAGCGGCCCGACCTACATCAGCTTCGACGTCGACGGGCTCGATCCGGTCTACGCGCCGGGCACCGGCACCCCGGAGATCGGCGGGCTCACCACCCGCGAGGCCCAGCACATCCTGCGCGGGCTCCAAGGGCTCGACCTCGTCGGCGGCGACGTGGTCGAGGTGGCGCCGCCGTTCGACCCCTCGGGCAACACCGCGCTGGTCGGGGCCACCATCATGTTCGAGATTCTGTGCCTGCTCGCCGATGCGGTGGCGCGGCGGAAGGGGGCGACAAGATGAACGCGGCACCGACGACGGTCATGATGGCCGAACTGGCCTGGCCGGAATACGCGGCGCGGGTCAAGGACAACCCCGTGGTCTTCCTGCCCTGCGGCTCGACCGAGCAGCACGGCCCACATCTGCCGCTCGCCGTCGACGCGCTGCTGTCGACCGCGGTCGCGGTCGAGGCGGCCGAGGAAGTGGGCGGGCTGGTCGCCCCCGCCCTGACCTATGGCTACAAGTCGATGCCCAAGTCCGGCGGCGGCCCGTTCTTTCCCGGCACCACCAATCTCGACGGACACACCCTGTCCAGCATGACCCGCGACGTCGTCCGCGAGCTGGTGCGCCATGGCGTGCGCAAGATCTGCCTGATCGACGGGCACTACGAGAACCAGTGGTTCCTGACCGAGGGCATCGACCTGGCGATGCGCGAGGTTGCGGCGAGCGGCGTCAAGATCATGCGGCTGGAATACTGGGACTTCTGCGACGACGCGACCATCGCCCGGATCTTTCCCGACGGGTTTCCCGGCGTGGCGCTGGAGCATGCGGCGGTGATGGAGACCTCGCTCATGCTGCACTACTACCCGCGGATGGTGCGGATGGATCTCATCCCGGACAATCCATCGGCGGATTTTCCGCCCTACGACATGTTTCCGCCCCATCGCCACTGGGTGCCGGCGTCGGGCGTGCTCACCTCGGCCAAGGCCTCGACGACGGAGAAGGGCCGCATCATGGCCGAGCACTATCGCAAGACCATCGCCGCGGCCGTGCGCAAGGAATTCGGCTGACGACGGCGGGACGATCAAGGCCGACCGGGAAGCGGCCGCCAAGAAACCGTGCCCTCAACCGGAGGGCCAGACAGGCAGAAACGAGGGGAGTCATGAAAACCTACACGTCGACCCGCATCAAGACGATCCTGGCGGCGGGCTTCGCCGCCGCGGTTCTCGCCAGCGCCGGACCGGCGCTGGCCACCGATACGCTGAAATGCGCCTACCCGTTCTGGCCCGGCTTCGCGCCGGTCCACCTCGCCAGCGAGCTCGGCTATTTTGCCGAGGAGGACCTGGAGGTCAGCGAGGTCTTCGACGACGACCGCGGCAACGTGCTGCCGGCGCTCGAGCGCGGCGACCTTCAGTGCGACATGCGCACGGTCGGCGAGCATCAGGGCCGGCCGCGCACCGCCGACACCCAGGGCACCATCATCGGCACCATCGACATCTCGCTCGGCGGCGATGGCGTGCTGGTGGACGGCTCGATCAAGACCATCGCCGATTTGAAGGGCAAGGTGTTCGCCGCCGAGCCCAACACCCCGGCGCGCCTCCTGGCGCAGATCGAGCTCAAGAAGGCCGGGCTCACCTTCGACGACCTGATGCTGAAGGACATCGCCTCGGCCGACGCGATCGGGGTGTTCGCCGATCCGTCGGTCGCCGGCGTCGCCGTCTACGAGCCGACTTTGAGCCAGGCGCTCAAGGCCGCCAACAAGGAAGGCTCGCGCATCATCGTCTCGTCGCGCGACTATCCCGGCCTGATCACCGACGTGATCGTCGCCCGCACCGAGAATCTGCGCGCGAACCCCGAGGTCTACCGTAAGTTCCTGCGCGGCATCTACCGGGCGATCGACTACTTCAACACCAACCGGGCGGAAGCGGTCGCGATCATGGCGCCGCATTTCCAGCTCTCGCCGGAGGAGTACGAGGAGGTGCTCGTCAATCTCGAGTACACGTCCTATGAGCAGGCGGTGGAGTTCATGGGCAGCGGCGGCCAGCCCGGCAAGCTGCACGGCATCTTCGACGAGGTCATGCAGCTCAACCTGGAGAACGGCGCCGCCGAAGTGAAGCTCGACGCCAACCAGCAGATCGACAACTCCATCGTTACCGACCTGTTCAAGGGCCACACGCGGTGAGCGATCGCTCGGCCGGGACCGGGCAGCCCAAAGCTGACCCAGCCCCGGCCGAAGTGTCCGCGCCGGCGGGGCCCGTCGCCCCGTCGGTGTGGCGCATGCTGTTCGCGTTTCGAGGCCAGACCAGCCATGTCGTCGACCTCTACGTCGCGGCGGCGAGCTTCCTGGTCATCGTCGCGCTGTGGTGGGGCGCGGCGGCGCTGCAGCTGGTGCCGCCGCAATACCTGCCTTCGCCCGGCGCGGTCGTGGCCGCGCTCTACCGGCAGTTCGTCGAGTACAACTTCGCCTGGGACATCGGGGTCAGCGTCTTCCGGGTCTGGACCGCCTTCCTGATCTCGGCGGCGATGGCGATCCCGCTCGGCATCATGATGAGCTCGTACCGCATCGTGAACGGCATCAGCGAGCCGGTGATCGACTTCATCCGCTACCTGCCGGTGCCGGCCCTGGTGCCGCTCACCATCATCTGGCTCGGCATCGGCGAGACCTCGAAGATCACCCTGCTGTGGATGGGCACGTTCTTCCAGCTCGTGCTGCTGATCGCCGACGATGCCAAACGGGTGCCGCGCGAGTACGTCGAGATCGGATTGACCGTCGGCGCGCGGTCGCGCGAGGTGCTGCGCCATATCGTGCTGCCGGCGATGCTGCCGAGCATGGTGGACAACCTGCGGATCACCCTGGGCTGGTGCTGGACCTATCTCATCATCGCCGAGATCGTCGCGGCCGATTCCGGGATCGGCTACGTGATCTGGTCGGCCCGGCGCTACGTGAAGACGCCGGAGGTGATGGCGGGGATCCTCACCATCGGCGTCATCGGCCTCGCCACCGATCAGGCGATCCGCTACGCCCACCGGCGCTACTTCTCCTATCTGCGCTGAGGCACGAGATGGCAGCAACCGCCCCATTCCTGGTCATCGACAACGTCACCAAGTCCTTCGCGGTGGGCCATGGCGCGTCGCCGATCAGGGTCATCGACGGCATCTCCATGACCATCGAGGAGGGCGAGTTCATCGTCTATCTCGGCCCGTCGGGCTGCGGCAAGACCACCCTGATGCGCATCGTCGGCGGGCTGGAGACGCTCACCACCGGCCGCGTCGTCCTGGAGGGCGAGCCGGTCACCGGCCCCGACCGCAAGAAGGGCATGGTGTTCCAGTCCTATTCCTCGTTCCCGTGGCTCAGCGTGATCGACAACGTCAGGTTCGGGATGAAGTTCCGCAGCGACATCAGCGCGGCGCAGAAGGAAGAGCTGGCGCGGCACTATCTGTCGATGGTCGGTCTGAAGGGATTCGAGAACTACTGGGTCAGCCGGATCTCCGGCGGCATGCGACAGCGGGTGTCGATCGCCCGCACCCTGGCCGCCGGCCCCGACATCCTGCTGATGGACGAGCCGTTCGGCGCGCTCGACTCGCAGAACCGCGAGTTCCTGCAGGTCCAGCTCCGCGACATCCGCCGCGCCGAGCGCAAGACCGTGATCTTCGTCACCCACGACGTCGAGGAGGCGGTCTTCCTCGCCGATCGCATCTTCGTGTTCGCGGCGCGGCCGACGACCATCCTGGAGGAGATCCGGGTGGCGGATTTCCTGCCGGACGAGCGCGGCCTGGAGACCAAGGAGACCGAGGCGTTCTTTCGCCTGCGCAACCGCATCCTGGGCGTGACCCGCGCGCAGGCGCTGCGCAGCGAGGCGATGCTGGCGGGGGCGCCGGCATGAGCGGACCCGGCTTCGCCGGCAAGCGTGTGCTGGTCACCGGCGCCAGCCGCGGCATCGGCTTCGGCATTGCCGAGGGCTTCGCCGCGGCCGGCGCGGATCTCGTCATCCTGGCCGACGATCCCGGCATCGCGGACGCCGCCTCCCGCCTGTCCGCCGCCCATGGCCGCAAGGTGGCGGGCCATGTCTGCGACATCACCGATGCCGAGGCGGTGGCGCGTGTCGTCGGCGGCCTCGGCCGGCTCGACGTGCTGGTGAACAATGCCGGGCTGGAGCGCATCACGCCGCTGCTCGACGACGATCCCGCGACCGTCGCGATGTTCCGCCGCATCCTCGACATCAACGTCACCGGCAGCTTCCTGGTGACCCGCGCCGCGGCGCCCGCCATGGGCCGGGGCGGGCGGGTGATCTTTACCGCCTCGGTCTGGGGCCGCAGCGCGGTCGCCGAGTTCTCCGCCTACTGCGCCTCGAAGCATGCGGTGATCGGGCTGACCCGGTCATTCGCCCATGAGCTCGCCCCCAAGGGCATCACGGTCAACGCGGTCTGCCCGGGCTGGGTCCGCACCGAGGCCTCGCTGCGCTCGCTCGCGGTGATGTCGACGCGCGCCGGCCGGACCGAGGACTCCATGCTCGACGACATCCTGGCGGGGCAGGTGCTGGACGGGCTGATGGAACCCGTCGACGTCGTCCCGCTCTACCTGTTTCTCGCTTCCGAGGCGGCGGCGAGCATCACCGGGCAGAGCTACGGCGTCGATCGCGGCGAGGTGATGTGATGAACGCGGGATCCGGCGCGCTCGCCGGCCAGGCGGCACTGGTGACCGGCGCGTCGCGCGGCATCGGCCGGGCGATCGTCAAGGCGCTGGCGGCCGAGGGCGCCCATGTCTGCATCGCCTACCACGCCCACGGCGCCGAGGCGGCCGAGGTGGTGGCGGAGATCGTGGCGACCGGCGGGCGCGGCTTCGCGCTGCCCTGCGACGTCGCCAGCGAGGCCGAGGTCAAGGCGTTGTTCGCCGCGGCGCTGCCGCGGCTCGGCGGGCTCGACCTCGTGGTCAACAATGCCGGCGTCATCCTCGAAAAGCCGCTGCTGGACACGACGTCGGAGGATTTCGACTGGCTGATGGGGATCAATCTGCGCGGCAGCTTCCTGGTCGGGCGCGAGGCGCTGCGCGCGATGGCGGCGCGCGGACGCGGCCGGATCATCAACGTCGCTTCCGATCTCGGCTATCTCGGCCGCGAGCAGTTCTCGGTCTACTGCGCCTCCAAGGGCGCGATCCTGGCGCTCACCAAGTCCTGGGCCCGGGAGTTCGCGCCGGCGATCCTGGTGAACGGCATCGCGCCGGGCCCGATCGACACCGACATGCTCGACGTCGCCAACATGAGCCCGGAATGGCGCGCCAAGGAGGAGCAGATCCCATTGGCTCGCATCGGCCGGGTGGAGGAGATCGCGGCGCTCGCCGTGTTCCTGGCCGGCCCGGGGGCCAGCTTCATCACCGGCCAGACCATCGGCGCCAATGGCGGCAGCGTGATGCCGTGACGGCCGCATGGCGCGGTCCGGTTGATCAAATCAGCGGCAGGACCCCGGCCGCCCACAGCCACAGGATCGCCGCGGCGCTGGAGATCAGGGTGATCGGCACGCCGCAGCGCGCGTGGTCGCGGAACGACAGGACCACGCCGACCGAGCGGGCGCGCTCGACCACGATGAGGTTGGCCAGGCTGCCGAGCAGGAACAGGTTTCCGGCCAGGGTCGACAGCACGGCGAGGGCGTAGAGCGTTCCCTGCGGCAGCTGCGGCCAGACCGACAGGATCAGGATCACCGCGGGCACGTTGCCGATGCTGTTGCTGCCGATCAGCGCCGCCGGCGCGATCACCGCCAGGCTGGCCGGCACCCAGCCGCGCCCGGCGAATTCCCGCACGATTTCCTCCAGCGCGCCGGTCTGGGCCACCGCGTCGGTCACCACGAACAATCCGGCGAACAGCACCAGCAGATGCCAGTCGACCATGCCGAGCATCTCGCGGCTGGCGACCCGCCGGCTGACCAGCAGGGCGCCGGCGATGACCAGCACGCCGGTCGCCTGCGGCAGCGGGGTCGCGAACAGCGCCAGCAGGACCAGGGTCGCGACAACCGCCTTGGCCAGGTGGGAGCGATCGAGCGCGACCGTCGGCGGCGGTTCCGTCGTGCCGCCGGCGGGTATCGCGCGGTCGTTCAGCGACCCCCGCCAGACCAGGCGCACCACGGCGAAGGTGACGAGCAGGCCGATCGCCGCCGGGCCGGCGCAGATCGCCAGGAACCGCCAGAAGTCGAGCGCGCCGACCTGGGCGATCAGGATGTTCTGCGGGTTGCCGATGGCGGTGGCGGCGGAGCCGGCGTTGGCCGCCGCCGCCAGGCCGATCAGGAACGGCCGCGGGTCGAGGTTGCGGCGCTTGAGCCCGACGCAGAGCAGCGGGGTCATGGCGAACACCACGACGTCGTTGGCGAGCACCGCCGACAGGCCGCCGGCCACCGCGACGGTGATGGCGAGCAGGGCGGCCGGCGACCTGGCGGTGGCCGCGATCCGCAGCGAGCACCAGTCGTAGAAGCCGCTGGCGGCGAACTGCGCCGACAGGATCATCAGGCCGAACAGCACGATCAGCGTCGGGAAATCGATCGCGCCGGCGAGCGCCTCGGGCGGCGTCACGCCGGTGAAGAAGACCGCGATGGCGCCGATGACGGCGATGCCGGTGCGATCGACGCGCAGGCCGGGGAAGCGCCCGAGCGCCATGCCGACATAGGTCGCCGCGAAGATCAGGAAGACGAAGAAGCCGTCGAACGAAATGGCGATGTCGCTCAACGCGTCACCGGGTCGCGGCGCGCCGGTGCAGCACCGCCATCCGGACGGTGAGCAGCACGGCGGTGGCCGGAGCCAGGGCGGCCACGCTGTCGACCCAGGTGATGGCGCGCGCGACCGTGGTGGGCGAGATGCCGCCGCCCAGGCCGGCCAGGTTGGCGATCAGCCCGACCCCGGCGGCGCCGAAGGCGATGCCGAGCGAGCGGATCGACGGGATCGACGACGCGGTGATGCTCTCCTCGCCCGGCAGCGCGTTGCGCATGGTGGCGGAGGTCAGGTGCAGGTTGCAGGTGCCGATGCCGAATCCGATCATGGCGGTCAGGCAACCGATCGCGGCGGGCGGCAGGTCGACAAAGCCGATGGCGAGCCCGGCCATGCCGGCGAAGGACAGGATCTGCCCGCCGATCTGCGCCACCGCCTCGCCCCGGCCGCGCCAATGGGCGGTCAGGAACGATGCCGCGGTCCAGGACACCGCGAGGATGGCGTTGAAGTAACCGGCGACCAGCGGCGACACGCCGTGCACGACCTGCAGCCCGAGCGGCAGGAACACGCCGATCGCGGTGTGGGTGAGCGACGACATGAAGAACACCCAGAAGGCGGTGCCGACCGGCGAGTGCAGCGAGGCCGGGTGCGACGGGAACAGCCGGTTGCCGGTCTCGATCCGCGCCTTGCCGTCGAGCCGGAAGGTCATGCCGACCATGCCGATGGCGGCCAGCACCAGCACCGCCATCGCGGCGTGGCTTTCGAGGGCGCTGGCGAGGCCGACGCACAGCACCCCGGCGCCGAGCAGCGCCAGCCGGCGGATCGGGAAGCGGGTCGCCTTGCCGCGCGAGCCCGCAGCGGGCAGGGTGCGCCAGGCCAGGACGGTGAAGATCAGGATGATCGGCAGGCTGGCCCAGAACGCGCCGCGCCACCAGCCGAGCTCGGCGAACACGCCGCCGACCATCGGGCCGATCAGCGCCGCCACGCCCCACACGCCGGAGACCAGCGCCAGGATCCGGGTGCGCAGATTGGCCGGATAGAGCTCGCTCACCAACCCCATGGACTGGGCCAGCAGCAAGCCGCCGCCGAAGCCCTGGACGGCGCGCATGACCAGCAGCAGCCCCATGTGCGGGCTGGCGCCGCAGCCGGCGCTGCCGACCAGGAAGATCAGCCCGGCCAGCACGTAGCCGTGGCGTGGGCCCAGCACAGCCTTGATCGGTCCGCCGCTGGCCGCGCCGATGATCGAGGCCACCATGTAGAGCATGGTCGACCAGGCGTAGAACTTCTCGCCGCCGATATCGGCCACCACCGCCGGCATCACCGTCGAGATGATGAAGACATCGATCGCGTGCAACCCGACCCCGAGATTGAGGATCACGGTGTAGACGGCGCGCCCCTCGGCCAGCAGGTCGGCCCAGCCGGCCCGCTGCTGCGGCTGGCCGTCGGCCGGGCCTGGCGGCGGGGTGGCGGGGCGGGATTCGGGCATCGGCGCTGGCTCGTGAAGGCTGCTGCTCGGAAATGCTGGACTGGGGCCCCGGAGTCGAGCCGCGGGCGCCGGCGGATCATAGCGGGGCGGGACCGGGCCGCAACCGGCCATCCCGCCACGGTTCCGGCCGGCCGCTGGCGTCACGATTGGTGCGCCGGACCCCCCCCCCCCCCGCGGGTTGGGGGGGGGGGGGGGGCCGGGCCCGCGAACCGGTCGACGTTACGAAAGGTTAATTTGCCCGCGACCCCCTGGAAAGGTGGCGGAGGCTATAAGATCAGCCAACCGATTTGACGCCAACCTCCAAGGCGAAGCCTATTCGAAAGCGGTGCGGTGTGCCTCCAAGGCCGCACCGCTTTTCGTTTGTGTGCGGCGGAGCGGCCCGCGGCATTCGCCGGCCGTGGCGAAGCGCGGCGTTCCGGGGGACGCGAGGGGGAAGCGGGCGCCCGACAAGGGAACTGCCCAGATCGAGCTTCGCGTCCAGTTTGAGCTTCGCCTCCAGTTTGAGCTTCGCCGGGGCGAATCTGTAGTAGTTTCGGGACCATCGAGGAACCGCCGTGGCGGCAACGGGGCGCGGGGAATGCATATCCTGGTGATCGAGGACGACGAGAAGGCCGCCGCCTACATGATCAAGGGGCTGGCCGAGAGCGGCTATGTCGTCGACCACGCCAATAACGGCCGCGACGGCCTGTTCATGGCGACCAGCGGCAACTTCGACATCATGATCGTCGATCGCATGCTGCCCGGCCTCGATGGCATCTCGGTGATCCAGGCCCTGCGCGCCGCCAAGATCGCGACTCCGGTGCTTATCCTCTCCGCCCTCGGCCAGGTCGACGACCGCGTCAACGGCCTCAGGGCCGGCGCCGACGACTACCTGACCAAGCCGTTCGCCTTCTCCGAGCTGCTGGCCCGACTCGAGGCGCTGCTGCGGCGGCGCAGCGAGCAGAAGGCGGAAACCCATCTCCATGTCGGCGATCTCGAGATGGACCTGCTCGCCCGCACGGTGAAGCGCACCGGCCAGCAAGTCGACCTGCAGCCGCGCGAGTTCCGGCTGCTCGAGTACCTGATGCGCCATGCCGGCCAGGTGGTCACCCGCACCATGCTGCTGGAGTCGGTCTGGGACTATCATTTCGATCCGCAGACCAATGTGATCGACGTGCATGTGAGCCGGCTGCGCCAGAAGATCGACAAGGGCTTCGAGCGGCCGCTGCTGCACACCATCCGGGGCGCGGGATACAGCCTTCGTGCGGACTAGGCCGCCCGCGCCGCCCACCGCCATGACCCGCATGCGGCCCGGCCAGTTCTTCCGCACCACGGCCTTCCGGCTGGCACTGATCTATGTCGGGCTGTTCTGCGCCTCGGTCGCGGTGCTGTTCGCCTTCGTCTATGCCACCACCAAGGCGCTGATGGACCGGCAGCGCGAGCAGGTGGTGATCGCCGACATGGCCGGCCTCACCGACGTCTATTCCAATGCCGGGCTTCCAGCCCTGGCCGAGGCCATCTTCGCCCGCACCCAGCCCGATCGCGTCGGCGACCGCATGTATCTGCTGACCGACGCGGCGCTCCAGCCGCTGGCCGGCAACGTGGTCGGGTGGCCGCCGACCTACGAAGTCGAGGGGCCGTGGCTCAGCTTCACCATCGACCGCACCCTGCTCGGCGATCCGATCGCCCATCGGGCGGTCGCGCTGCACGCCGAGTTCCCCGACGGCTACCACCTGCTGGTCGGCCAGGACACCCGCGCCCAGGAGCGTTTCCTGGACGCGATCCTGCGGGTGTTCCTGTGGGCCATGGCGGTCACCCTGGTGCTCGGCATGGGCGGCGGCCTGTTCATGAGCCGCAACATGCTGCGCCGCATCGAGACGATCAACGAAGGCGCCGAGCATGTCATGCACGGCGAGTTCAAGCACCGCATGCCGGTGACCGGCAGCCGGGACGAGTTCGACCGCCTGGCCGCGAACCTCAACTCCATGCTCGACGAGATCGAGCGGCTGATGGCCAGCGTGCGCCAGGTCACCATCAACATCGCCCACGATCTCCGCAGCCCGCTCACCCGCATGAAGCAGCGGCTCGAAGAGGCGATGGCCGACAATGCCGATCCGGAGCACCGGCGCGAGGCGGTCGAGCAGGCGGTGGCCGAGACCGATCAGCTGCTGGCGACCTTCAACGCCATGCTGTCGATCGCCGACGCCGAATCCGGCGCCGGTCGCACCGAGATGGCGCCGGTCGATCTCGAGGCGCTGGCGACCGACGTCGCCGAGCTCTACGAGCCGTTGCTGGACGAGCGGGGCTTGGCCTTCGACACCGCGATCCGCGGCCCGGCGCTGGTCAGCGGGAACCGTCATCTGCTGTTCCAGGCGCTCGCCAACCTGGTCGACAACGCGGTGAAGTATGGCGCCTCGGGCGGGCGCGTCCTGCTGGCGCTCGATCCCGCCGGCCCGCTCGGCGGGCCCGAGCTGGTGGTCGCCGATGCCGGCCCCGGCATTCCGGCGGCCGACCGCGGCCGCGTGCTCGACCGCTTCGTGCGCCTCGACGCCAGCCGCGCCACGCCCGGCAACGGTCTCGGCCTCGCCCTGGTCGCCGCCATCATCCGCCTGCACGGCGCCAGGATGGAGCTCGAGGACAATCAGCCCGGGCTCCGCGTCGCCGTCCGCTTCCACGCGCCTGCAATTGGTAACCTTTCACCTGGGCGGGAGCCCGGCATCGTGATGAACGGCGCTCCCGAAGACCGCAGCCGCAGTGTGACGGCCTGAGCGAAGCGCGTGCGGATGGGCGCGGCTCGCCGAGGACGCGAGCAAGCGCGTTCCAGGGCGCGTCGATGCGGGGAGGGCGGACATGCCGGCGGGGCTCACGGTCTGGTACAATACCAAGTGCCCGGTTTGCAACGCCGGTATCGAGCGACAGCACCGCCGGCTGGTCGGTGCGATCCGGGCCGGAGCTATCGAGTTTCGCGACATCAATCTCGAGCCCGACGCCCTTGCTCGCTTCGGCATCGGCGTCGAGGATATACGCCGCCGGCTGCACGCCGTTGATGCGGAGGGTCGGCTGCATATCGGCGCCGACTGTGCGATCGCGATCTGGCTTCGGACTCCCGGCGACGTCTGGCTCGGTCGGCTGCTTGGCCTGCCGGTGATCCGCCAGGTTGCGCGTGTGGGCTATGACGGGTTCGCCGACCTGCTCTACGCCTGGAACCGACGAAAGGGCCACTGGTAACTGGACGTCCGGTTTCCGATCGGATCGTTCGAACCTTGAACTTAGTCGGTGAGCCGACGATACGCCGCCGCGGCCTGCGCCGTCAGCGGCCCGGTCCCGCCATCGCCGATCGCCCGGCCGTCGATCGATGCGAGCGCGACGATCTCGATCAGGCTGTTGCTGAGGAACGCCTCGTCGGCGGCGGCGAGGGCGTCGCGCTCGAGCGGGCTTTCGTGAGCCTGCAACCCAAGCGATTCCGCGATCGCCATGACCTCGGTGCGGGCGATGCCGGGCAGCACGCCTTCCGACGCCGGCGGCGTCAGCAGGCTGCGGCCGCGCAACACGAAGATGTTGGCACGCGCGGCGCAGGCGAGCCGGCCCGCGGTGTTGAGCAGCACCGCCTCGTCGGCGCCGCGCGCCGCGGCCTCGCGCTGGGCCAGCACGTTGTCGAGATAGTTCAGCGACTTCAGGCGCGACAGCGGCGAATGCTCGTTGCGTCGAATCTCGGAGACGATCGCGGATGCCGCCACCGCCGGCGCCGGCTGATGGGCCGCGACCGAGATCATCAGCGTCGGCTGCGGCACCTCCGGCGGCAGCAGGCCGCGCGCGCCCGGGCCGCGGGTCAGTGTGATGCGGATCGCCGCGTCGCCGCCGCCGAGCTCGTTCGCCGCCAGCGTCTCGGCGACGGCCGCGGCGATGCGCTCGACGGACAGCGGCAGGGGAATGCCGAGCGCCGCCGCGCCGTGGTCGAGCCGCGCCAGGTGGGCCGCCATCCGGAACGGCCTGCCGCCATAGGCGCGTAGGGTCTCGAACAGCCCGTCGCCCAGGGTGAGGCCGCGGTCGCTGGCGTCGATGCGCGCGCTGGCGCGCGGAACGATGCGGTCGCGCAGGAAGATCATGCCGCCTGCTCCACGCCGCCCACCGCCAGGAAATTGGCGAGCAGCGCATGGCCGGCCTCGGTCAGCACCGCCTCGGGATGGAACTGCACGCCCATCACCGCGAGGGTCCGGTGGCGCAGCGCCATGATCTCGCCGCTCTCGCTCTCGGCGGTGACCTCCAGGCAGTCGGGCAGGCCGGCGCGCTCGACGATCAGCGAATGATAGCGGGTGACGGTCAGCGGGTTCGGCAGTCCGGCAAACAGCCCGTGACCGTCATGGGCGACCCGCGAGGTCTTGCCGTGCATCGGCCGCGCGGCGCGCCCGACCCGGCCGCCGAAGGCCTGGCCGATGCATTGATGGCCGAGGCAGACGCCGAGAATCGGCAGTGCGCCGGCGAAGCGTGTGATCGCCGCGAGCGAGACCCCGGCCTCGTTCGGCGTGCACGGGCCCGGCGAGATCACCAGATGGCTGGGCGACGCGGCGGCGATGGCATCGGGCGTCACCGCGTCGTTGCGCAGCACGCGGCAGTCCTCGCCCAGCTCGCGGAAATAGCGCGCCAGGTTGTGGACGAAGGAATCGTAGTTGTCGATCACCAGCACCGTCATCGGGCGCCGCCTTCCGCCTCGCGGCTTCCCGCCCCATCGGCCGCGCCGGTCAGGGCGGCGATCAGCGCCCGGCCCTTGTCCAGCGTCTCTTCATACTCCGCCGCCGGATCGGAATCGGCAACGATCCCGCCGCCGACCTGGAAGCTGGCGACGTCGCCAGCGCACAGTACCGTGCGGATCACGATGCTGGTATCCATGCTGCCGTCGAAGCCGATATAGCCGATGCTGCCGCAATAGGGGCCGCGGCGGCTGCGCTCCAGCTCGGCGATGATCTCCATGGCGCGAATCTTGGGTGCCCCGGTGATCGAGCCGCCGGGAAAGGTCGCGCGCAGCAAATCGACCGCGCCCAGGCCCGCCTCGAGCCGACCGGTCACGGTCGAGACCAGGTGATGCACGGTGGCATAGCTCTCGACCGCGCACAGGGCGGGCACCTCGACGCTGTGCGGCCGGCAGACCCGCGACAGGTCGTTGCGCAACAGGTCGACGATCATCAGGTTCTCGGCGCGGTCCTTCTCGCTGGCGGCGAGCGCTTCCGCCAGGGCGCGGTCCTCGGCGGGCGCGCGCCCGCGCGGCCGCGTGCCCTTGATCGGCCTGGTCTCGACCCTGCCGTCCTGCAGCCGCAGGAAGCGCTCGGGCGAGGCCGAGACGATCGCGGCATCGCCGAAGCGCAAATATGCTGCGAACGGCGCCGGGTTGTCGCGCCGCAGCCGCGCGTACAGCGCGAGTGGGTCGTAGCCCGCGGGCAGGTCCACGCGAAAGCGCTGGGAGATGTTGGCCTGGTAGATGTCGCCGGCATAGATGTACTCGATGGTGCGGGCGACCATTTCCATGAAGCTGGCGGGCTCGATGTCGGGCGCCGGTCGTGGCAGCGCCGGCAGGGGCGCCGGCGCTGGCGCCGGTCGCGCCAGAAGGCCGAGCGCCCAGGCAAGCCGGCGCTCGGCGCGCGCCGCCCGGGCGCCGGGCTCGTCCTCGGGCAGGCCGCTCGACATGATCCAGGCGCGGTCGGCCTGGTGGTCGAAGGCGATCACCAGGTCGTAGAGGCCGAGCATCAGGTCGGGCACCGGCTGGTCGTCGACGCGATGCGCCGGCAGGCGCTCGAGATGGCGGCCGAGGTCGTAGGCGAGCCAGCCGGCGGCGCCGCCCTGGAACGGCGGCAGTTCGGGGTCGGGCGCGATCGCGTAGCGCCGAAGCAGCTCGTCGAGCGCCGCGAAGGGATCGCCGTCCCAACGCCGCGCGCCGCAGGCGAGCCGCCCGTCGCGCGACTCGAGCGTCAGGAACGGATCGGCGGCGATGAAGGAATAACGGCCGAGCGCGCCGCCCGGCCGCGCGCTGTCGAGGAACACCGCGCCCGGCAGCTGCGCGAAGCGGCGGAACACCGCGAACGGATCGCGCAGGGGCGTTCCATGGGCGATCTCGTGGACGAGAGGAGCGGCCGGAATCACGGCGCGAGTCTACAGCCATTCGTCCTGGAAACCGTACCAGGCATAGGCGGCGCGCTGGTACAGCCGGCGCAAGGCGGGGACCGGAATCCGGGGCAGCGTCGTGCCGAGCAGCGGCCCGGTCTCGTCCGCCGCGCCGGCCAGCCGGCCGGCCACCAGCCGGCCGCAATAGCTGGCGAGCGCCACGCCCGAGCCGATATAGGCGAGCGCGTAATGCACGGTCGGGTCGTCGGCGACGCCGACATGGGGGTTGCGGTCGTAGGAGATGCAGACCCAGCCGCGCCAGAAATACTCGGTCTCGACCCGGGCCAGCGGCGGAAACATCTCGGCTAGGCGCCGCTGCATCCAGGCCTTCTGCGCGACGGCGCCCGAGGCCGTGTCCTCGATGCCGCCGCGCGAGCCGAACATGACGCGGTCGTCCGGCAGCAGGCGGTAATAGAACAGCAGCCGCCGGGAATCCCAAATCTTCAGATAGGTCTGCCAGGCCACCGAGTCGCGCTCGGCCCGGCTCAAGGGCCGGGTCACGATGATCGACGACAGCGCCGGCAGCAGCCGCCCGCGCGTCGCCGGATGGAGCGTGTCGTTGGTGTAGCCGTTGGTGGCGATCACCACCTGCTTCGCGCGCACCGTGCCGCCCGGCGTCGACAGCAGGTGGCGGCTGCCGTCTTTGCGCCAGGCGGTCACCGGCGAGGCGGCGTGCAGCACCGCGCCGTGTTGCTGCGCGGCGCGCGCCAGGCCGCGGACGTAGCGCAACGGATGGAGGCCGAAGCCCTCGTCGTGGATGAGCGCGCCGTGCGCCTCCTCGCTCGCCAGGTAGTCGCGCCTCAGCTCGTCGCGCGACAGCAGCCGGGCCTCGATGCCGAAGGTCTCGCGCAGTAGCTTCTGGCGCGCCGCCATGCCGGCCATGCGGTTCGGCTTGTGGGCGAGCTCGAGCCCGCCCTGCGGCGACGGCTCGGCGTCGATCGCCTCGCGTTCCAGGATGTGCTGCACCGTGCGCACGGCCTCGCGGCCCTGCTCGAACACCCGCTTGGCCTCGTCGATGCCCCAGCGCGCCACCCAGGCGCCGAAATCCTCCTTGCCGAGCCCGATCGAGCAGAACCCGCCATTGCGCCCCGAGCAGCCCCAGCCGATCCGGTGCGCCTCCAGCACATGGGCGGCGACGCCGTGATCGCGCGCCAGGTGATAGGCGGCGGACAGGCCGGTATAGCCGCCGCCGATCACCGCCACCTCGACATCGATATCGCCGGCGACCGGGCTCGCCCCGGCGACCTCCGCGCCGCCGGTCGCCGCCCAGTAGGAACCGACATGGGAGTCGCCGGGGCGGGCGAGGTCGGTTGGGTTGATGGCCATGACAGGGGTCCCGAAGCAGAAATCGCGTCGGCGAGGTATGCCCGAAGGACGAGCCATGCGCCAGTAGCATGGGAGGCCTGCTGGCCGCAGAGCAGGATTGCGCGGGACGCCATTGTCCGCCGGCCGGCGGCGTCGTTAAGCTGCGGTCTCGTGCGGCCAGCCACGGACTCGCGGCGACCGCTTCATGGTCGGCCGCAGATGTCCACCCAGACCCTCGCCTGGACCCGAGTCGTCGTCACCCCCGGCGCCGTCGTTTTCGCGCTGCTGTTCGCGCTCGACTCGATGGCGCGGGCATCGCTTGCCACGGTGGTGCCGTTCTTGGCGCTGCGCGCCCTCGGCAACGCCCGCGACGTCAGCATCCTGTTCTCCGCGGTCGGCTGGGTCGGGGTCGGCCTGGCCCTGTTCATCCCGGCGATCGTGCGGCGCTACCGGCCGCGCTGGGTCTATACCGCCGGCGCCGGCCTGCTGGTGGTGGCGCCGGCCCTGCTGGCGCTCGACACCCTGCCCGGCCTGGCCGGCGGCATGCTGGCCCGGGTGTTCGCGGCGGCCTGCCTGCTGAACGCGCTCAACCTCTACATCATGGCCTATATCCGCAAGCGCGACATGGCGCGCTCGGAGCCGCTGCGGACCTTCTTCTCGGCGTTCGCCTGGACCACCGGGCCGTTCCTCGGGGTCTGGCTCTACAACGACGTCGCGCCGGCCGCGACCTATCTGCTGAGCGCCGGCTGCGCGCTGCTGCTGATCGCCTATTTCTGGCGCCTGCGCATGGAATACGGTCCGGCGCTGCCGGCCCATCAACCGGTCCATACCAGCCCGGCCGCCAACATCCGGCGCTACGTCGCCCAGCCGCGCCTGCGCCTCGCCTGGGTGCTGAACTTCGGCCGCGAGACCTGGTGGGTGATGTTCTTCATCTACGGGCCGCTCTACATGGTGACTCGCGGCATGAGCGAGACCGCCGGCGCGGCGCTCATCTCCTGCGGCACCGCCCTGCTGTTCACCACCCCCGCCATGGGCTGGCTCGGCCGCCGCATCGGCCTGCGCCGCTTCCTGATGGGCAGCTTCCTGCTGATGGCGGTGGCGACCTCGACGGCGGCGGTCATGATCGACCGGCCGGGGGTCGCGGCGGCGGCGCTCCTGATCGCCGCGCTCGGCGCGGTCGCGCTCGATTCGGTCTGCGTGGTGCCGTTCATGCGGGCGGTGAAGGCGCGCGAGCGGCCGGAGATGACCATGGTCTTCAGCATGTATCGCGATCTCGCCGGGCTGCTGCCGACCGCGCTGTTCGCCGGGCTGCTGAGCTTCCTGGATCTCTGGTCGGTGTTCGCCGCCGTCGGCATCGTTCTGTTCGCCTGCGCGTGGCTGGCGCGCTGGATCCCGAGGGGCATGTGACCGCGGTCCCCAGCACCGGCCTGGCCGCCGGCGGGCCGTTCGACCGGCTGCTCCGGCCCGGCGCCGTCGCCTTCGCCATCCTCTACGGCCTCGAGGCGATGACCTACGCCACCCTGTCGACGGTGATCCCGCTGCAGGCGCTGCGGCTGTTCGGCGGCGCGCAGCAGGCCAGCGCCCTGTACAGCGCGATCGGCCTGATCGGCCTCGCCGGGGTGTTCGTGGTGCCGCGGCTGGTGCGCCGGATCCGGGTGCGGGCCACCTACCTGGTCGGCGCCGCCACCGTGATCGCCGGCGCCGGGCTGATGGCGACCGGCGTCCCGGTCGGCCAGGCGCTCGGCATGGCCGCGCGCACGCTCGGCGGCTCCTGCCTCAGGGTCTCGCTCAATCTGCTGACGCTCGGTCACATCGCGCGCCGCGACTTCACCCGCTCCGAGCCCCTGAAGTTGTTCTTCGGGGCGCTGCCCTGGACCCTGGGGCCGGCGCTCGGGGTCTGGCTGTTCGAACATGTCGGCCCGCCGGCGGCGTTCGGCCTGAGCGCAGCCTGCGGCCTGGCGCTCGCCGGCTATAGCTGGCTGATCGCCGGCAAGGACCGGCGAACCATGACCGCGCCGCCGCGGCCGCCGGTCGCCGGCATCGCCGCGCTGCGCCGCTACTTCGCGCAGCCGCGCCTGCGCCTGGCCTGGCTGATCGCCTTCGGGCGCAACGCCTGGTGGGTGATGTACTTCGTCTACGTGCCGATGTTCATGGTCGAGAGCGGCGCCGGCAGCATGGCCGCCGGGCTGATGGTCTCGGCGGCGAGCCTGGGCCAGCTCCTGACCCCGGCGATGGGCTGGCTCGGGCGGCGCTATGGCCTGCGCCGGGTGCTGCCCGCCGCCTTCGTCGCCAGTGGCACGCTGACCCTGGCCGCCGCGTCCCTGGCCGGGCTGCCCCATCTTGCCGGCGCGGCGCTGCTCGCCGGCGCCTTCGCCGCGCCGGCCCTCGACGCGCTCGGCGACATCCCGTTCCTGCGCGCGGTGCATCCGCACGAGCGGCCGGAGATGTCGGCGGTGTTCAATACCTATGGCGCCGCCGCCGCGCTGGTCGCTCCCGCGCTGTTCGGGGCGATCCTGGCGCGGCTCGACCTCGGCGCCGTGTTCGTCGCCAGCGGTCTGTCGATGGTCGCCTGCGCTGTGCTGTGCCGCTACATCCCGAGGCGGCTGTGAGCATGCCCGCCGTCCTGGCGCGGCCGGCCGGCGGCCTGATCGCCGCCAATCTCGGCCTCTTGCTGATGATCTGCTTCTGGGGCTCGTTCTTCCCGGTGATGGAACAGATCCTGAGGGGCTGGGATCCGCTCTCGGCGACCGCCGGGCGGCACCTCACCGCGGCGCTGGTGCTCACCCTGGTGGTGTTCGCCGCCGAGCGCCGCCTGCCGTTCCATCGCGGCCTGCCCTGGCTCCGCCTGGCGCTGCTGGCGGTCATCGGCTTCGTGATCTCGTCGATCTGCATGTCGCTGTCGGTGCTGTGGTCGAGCGGGGTCGCCGCCGCCATCGTCTCCGCCACCAACCCGATCTCGGCGGCGATCACCGCGCGCCTCCTGTTCGGCGTCGGGCTCGGCCGCGGCATCGTGATCGGCACCGCGCTCGCGGTTGCCGGCTCGCTGCTCGCCATCTTCGGCCTCGGTGGCGCGCTCGGCGAGCTGGCCGGCTTCCAGGGCGGCGCGCTGCTGGTGGTCGTCGCCAACGTCGCCTGGACCTGGTTCTCGCTGGCGGCGCAGCACTGGCTGCGCGGCGCCCCGCTGCTGCATATCTCGCTGCTGACCACGATCCCCGGTGCCGCCTGCATGGCGATGGTGACGGCGGCGGCGGGCGCCCTCGGGATCGTCGAGCTCCGCATCGACCTGGCGCCGGAATACCTGTTGCCGGTGCTCTACACCGGCACCGTGCCGATCGCCCTCGGCAACTTCCTCTGGCATTTCGGGGTCAGGCGCATCGGCATCAGCGTCGCCTCGATGTACACCAACCTGATCCCGGTGACGGCGGCGCTGGTCGCCTTCGCCTGGATCGGCACCCAGCCGACCGGGCACCAGGTCGTCGGCGGCCTGATCATCATCGCCGGCGTGCTCTACGCGCAGATCGCGACACTGCGGCGCGAGCAGCCCAGCTAGTCATCCCGCTTCGCCAGATACGCGTCGGCCAGTTCGATCAGCCGTTCGCGGCCGAAGGAGGGATCGTGGCCGGCATGGACCACGCGCACCGGCATCTCGCGCAGCCGCTTCATGGTGCGGACGTAGTCGGGGATGTTCGAATCCGAGAGATCGTCGAGCAGCGGCCCGTCATAGAGCGCGTCGCCGGAGAACAGGATGCCCGTCGCCTCCTCCCACAGCCCCATGCTGCCCGGCGAATGGCCGGGCAGGTGCATTACCTCGAAGCGGCGGCCGCCGATGTCGATGACGCTGCCTTCCTCGACCTGCCGCGTCGGCGGCGCCGGCTGGATGACGTAGGCGTCGAGGTCGTAGCCCGCGTGCGGCAGGGCGTCGACCAGCATCTCCGGCACGTCGTAGCCCGCCAGCTTCAGGCTGCCGAGCAGCCCGTCGTCGAGCTTCCTGGTGTCGAGCGGCATGGTGTAGGGCGCGGCCAGGTCCGGCGCCTCGAGGCGGTGGATCACCCGCTCCTCGAACTCGTGGTGGCTGCCGATATGGTCGCTATGGGCGTGGGTGGCGACCGCCGTCACCGGCCGGTCGAACACCTCGCGCGCCGCGTCGCGCAGGCTGACCAGCCCCATGCCGCTGTCGACCAGCATGTCGCGGTCGCGGCCCCGCACATGCCACATGTTGCAGCGCATCAGCGCCACCACGTGCGGCTCCCACAGCAAGGTGATGTCGTCGTCGATGCGGCGCCACTGGTACCAGCGCTCGGCGATCTTCAGGACCATGACGAGCCTACCGCGCGACCGGTGCGGCGCTGACGCGCTCGCCGATCGCGTTCAGCCGGTCGAGCACGTATAGCAGGACCACGAAGCTGGCATAGATCCAGAAGAAGTAGTTCACGACCGGGATCAGCGACAGCACGGCCCACAGCACCGAGCTCTTTCCGATGCGCCCCGCGACCATGGCAAAGCCGATCGCCAGCAGGACGGCGATCAGGACAAAGGCCAGAAGCGGAACGAACGCGAACGCCCCCATCATCTGCATGTCTGGTTGGTCGTACATAGCCTGCTCCCCGATTTGCGGGCCGCCCATTCGCGACCGGCGCACGCCGACGATGGTAGAGCAGGCCGCGGGACTGCGGAAGTGGTGCTGCCGTCGGCTTCAGTCGCGGGACCCGGCCAGCCCGGCCACCGCCTCGCGCAGCCGCCCGGCGATCTCTCCTGGCGCGGCGCCGTCGCGGCACAGCGTCGCGGCGGCGATCGACGCGCCGAAGCGGATGCGGATCGACACGACATTCGGTAGCCGGCGGTCGCGCGGCATGGCCTCGAAGGCGCCGGCGATATGGGCCGGCACCACCGTCGCGCCGCTGCGCGCCACCAGCACGCCGATCCCGGGCAGGAATTCCTGCAGGGATCCGTCGGGCGAGCGCCAGGATTCCGGGAACCAGATCAGCGCCTGCCCGCGCGCCAGCACCCGAAGGCCGAGATCGAGCGCCCGGGCCGGCGCCAGCTCGTCGACCGGGAA
The DNA here is from genome assembly GCA_964372215.1 of uncultured Rhodospirillaceae bacterium. Lineage (GTDB taxonomy): Bacteria > Pseudomonadota > Alphaproteobacteria > Dongiales > Dongiaceae > DAIMFL01. The sequence continues at coordinate 61,712 of CAYJQC010000009.1, read as the reverse complement.
GATCTGGGCGGCATGGGCGAGGGAGCGCATGACAGGGGAGCCGAACAGCCGCACCGCGTCGCCGCCCCACCAGGTTCGGCGCATCTGGCGCCACGGCAGCACCGCCGCCAGCACCAGGGGATCGAGATCGCTGGCGTGGTTGGCGACGATGATGGCCGGTCCGCTTTCCGGTAGATCATCCAGACCGCTGCGGCGCAGGCCGAACAGCGCCCGCATCAGCGCCCGGTTGAGCCAGTAGGCCGCGAAGCCCAGCAGCCGCGCCGCCGCGCCCGGCGGGCGGATCCAGCGCGGATCGGCGGTTGCCGCCTCGGGCGGCGGCGTCGCAGCCGCCTCGACAGCGGCGCGCAGCAGCTCCCGCACGGTGGTGATCTCGGCCAGCGCGGCGTCGGGAATCCGGACCCCCAGGCGGCTGTCGAGCTCGGCCGCCAGCGCCATCCATTCCAGGGAGTCGATGCCGAGATCGAGCTGCGGACTGGCCTCGAGCGTGACCGGTGCGTCGGGATAGCGCGCCGTCAGCAGCTTCAGGATCTCGTCTGCCGGGCCGCGCGCCAGCAGCGCCCGGTCGTCGGGCGTGAGCTCGGCCGGCGCGGCGGGGCGCGCCCGCCCGGCACCGGCCCGCGCGGTCTCGTAGAGCTCGGCCAGTCGGAAGCGCTGGTACTTGCCGAGCCTGGTGCGCGGCAGCGGCTCGCGCACCAGGGCGACTCCGGCCAGGCGCTGATAGGACGGCAGGCGCTGGGCGGCGGCGGCGAGCGTCACCCGGATCGCCTGGTCGGGCCGGGTCTTGCCCTCGGCCTGCAATGCCCCGAGATCCGGCAGGACCAGCGCCACCAGCGCGCCCTGGCGCTCCAGCACCGCGATCTCGCGGATATGGGGGCTGGCGCCGTAATGCTTCTCCAGCGCCTCGGGATGCACGTTCTTGCCGCCGCCGAGCACGATCAGCTCCTTCGAGCGCCCGGTGACGTAGAGATAGCCGTCGGGGTCGAGCCGGCCGAGATCGCCGGTCCTGAACCAGCCGTCGTCGGTGAAGGCGTCGCGATTGGCCTCCGCCCGGCGATAGCCGGCGAACACGCTGGCGCCCATCAGCTGGATCTCGCCGATGCCGTGTTCGTCGGGTTCGGCGATGCGGACGACGCCACCGCCGAGCGCCTGGCCCTCGCTGCCGATGCGCTGCCGGTCCGGCAGGTTGCCGGTGAAGATCGAGGCGGTCTCGGCCAGGCCGTAGCCCGACAGCACCCGCCAGCCGAGCGCCTGCAGACTGGCGATCAGCGGCGGGTCGAGCCGGGCGCCGCCGGAAACCAGGACCCGCAGGGACGGGCCGAGGCTCCGGTGCACGGCGCCGAACAACAGCCGCCCGATCCGCAGTCCGATGCGTCGTTCCACGGCGCCGGACAGGCGCAGCAGCGCCGGGAACAGCAGCCGCGCCAGGCGGCCGCGCGACGCGGCCCGGCTGTGGATACCGTCGACGAGCGCCGCGTAGAGCCGGGGCACCCCGACCATGATGGTGGCGCGCGCCGAACGCAGGGCCGTCGCGATCTCGGCGCCGGCGACCGCCTCGGGGAACACCACCGCCGCCCCCGTCGTCAGCGTCGTCAGCACCCCCACCACCAGCGGATAGACATGATGCAGCGGCAACGGCAGCAGCACGCGGTCGCCGGCGGCGACCACGCCGGCGCCGGCCAGCGCCGTGACATTGGCGGCGAGATTGCCGTGGGACAGCACGAACGGCTTGGGCGCGCCGGTGGTGCCGGAGGTGTAGACGATCATCGCCGGGTCCTCGGGGCCGGCCGCGGCCGGTGGCTCGGGCGCGGCGAACAGCGCCCGCCAGCCCGGACCCGCGTCATCGTGCTCCGCCAGGACATGAACGCGGATCGCGGGCGCCAGAAGCGCCACGACGGCGGCATGTGCAGGACTGGCGAAAATGCGCAGAGCGCCGCTGTCGCGCAAGGTTTCGGCGATTTCCGCCTCGGTGGCGAGATCGTCGAGCGCCACCGCCACGCCGCCCGCCGCGGCGATGCCGAGCCGGGCGATCACCCAGTCCGGGCCGTTGGGCGCGATCAGCGCGACCGGTTCGCCCGGCGCCAGGCCGTCGCGCCGCAGGCCGGCGCCGAGGCCGAGCGCAGCCGTCGCCAGGTCGCGCTGGCCGAGCGCCGTCACCGCCGCGCCGCGCAGAGCCAGGAGCGCCGGCGCGTCGCCGCGCTTGGCCATCTCCGACAGCAGGCCCGCGATGCTCCAGCTCGCTTCCCATGGCATCGGGCCGTTATACAGGAAGGCGGCACCCGGCGCGCCCGCGCCACGCGACGATGGAGGAAGCGAGATGGCAGGAAGATGGATCGCGCTGGCCGCGCTGAACGGCCTGATCGCGGTGGCGGCGGGCGCCTATGCGGCGCACGGCATGAAGGTGAGCGCCGGCGTCATTCCGGCCGAGTGGATGGAAACCGCCAGCCGCTACCAGATGTGGCACGCCTTGGCGCTGCTCGCCGTGGCCCTCATGCGCCGCGAGCTGACGGCGCAGCCCTGGCTCGACGCCGCGGCCTGGAGCTTCGTCGCCGGCATCGTGCTGTTCAGCGGCAGCCTCTACACCATGGCTCTCACCGATCTGCGCGCCATCGCCTGGATCACGCCGATCGGCGGGCTGGCCCTGCTCGCCGGCTGGGCGGCCTTGGCGATATACGGGATACGGCGTTGACAGCGACCGTCTGACGCGGTTTCGGTTGGCGACGGGAATCGCCATATAGTCCCGCCGTCCAGGCAAGGGGGGAGCTTCGAACATGATGCGTCTGTCGCCGGCCGCCACGGGCAGCAGGGCCGCCGGATCGCCCGCGGTCACCGGCTTCTTCCATGCGCCGACCTTCTCGGTCAGCTATCTCGTCGCCGATCCCGCGACCGGTCACGCCGCGCTGATCGACCCGGTGCTCGACTACGACCACAAGGCCGGGCGCACCGGGACCCATTCGGTCGACACGGCGATCGCGGCGGTGCGCGAGCAGCGTCTCACCCTCGACTGGGTGCTGGAGACCCATGTCCATGCCGACCACCTCAGCGCCGCGCCCTACGTGAAGGAAAAGCTCGGCGGCCGGATGGCGCTGGGCCGGCGGGTGACCGAGGTCCAGGCCTTCTTCAAGAAGCTGTTCAACGCCGGGCCGGAATTCGCGCCCGACGGCTCGCAGTTCGACCATCTGTTCGATGCCGGCGAGCGCTTCGGGATCGGCGCGCTCGACGTGCGGGTCATGCACACGCCCGGCCACACGCCGGCCTGCATCACCTATGTGATCGGCGATGCGGCATTCGTCGGCGACACCCTGTTCATGCCGGACTACGGCACCGCGCGCTGCGATTTCCCGGGCGGCAGCGCGCGCACGCTGTACCGCTCGATCCAGGCGATCCTGGCGCTGCCCGACGCGACCCGGGTGTTCACGGCCCACGACTACGGCCCCGACGGGCGTCCCTTCGCCTGGGAAAGCAGCATCGCCGACCAGAAGGCCGGCAACAAGCATGTCGGCGGCGGCGTCTCCGAGGACGATTTCGTCGCCCGGCGCGAGGCCCGCGACAAGGAGCTCGATGCGCCCAACCTGATTCTGCCCGCGCTCCAGGTCAACATGCGCGGCGGGCGCTTGCCGCCGGCCGAGGACAACGGCATCGTCTATTTCAAGATTCCGCTGAACCAGCTTTGACGACTGCGCGTGCGGCCCTCATGCTTCGACAGGCTCAGCATGAGGAGAGTGGCTGGGGCCACAACGACTCTTCCTCACCCTGAGCCGCTCGAAGGACGCACAATGCTTCTGCAGCCTGCCCCGGCTCGCACGAACCGATGACCACGCTGCTCTACACCCACGACTCCTGCTTGGAGCACGATACCGGCGGCGGGCATCCCGAGCGCCCGGCGCGGCTCGAGGCGGTGCTCGACGCCCTGTCGGACCCGTCCTTCGCCGCGCTCGAGCGCCGCACCGCGCCACGGGCCGAGCTGGCGCAGATCGCCCGGGTGCATCCGATGGCCCATGTCGAGGCGGTGCTCGCCGCGGTGCCGGCCCACGGCCATGCCCATCTCGACGCCGACACCGTGGTCTCGCCCGGATCGGCCGAGGCGGCGCTCAGGGCCGCCGGGGCGGTCTGCGCCGCGGTCGACGCGGTCATCGCCGGCGAGGCCAGGAACGCCTTCTGCGCCGTGCGCCCGCCCGGCCATCATGCCGAGCCTGCCCACGCCATGGGCTTCTGCCTGTTCGGCAACGTCGCCATCGGCGCCGAACAGGCGCGTGCCGTGCACGGGCTGAAACGTGTCGCGGTGATGGATTTCGACGTCCATCACGGCAACGGCACCCAGGCGGCGTTCGAGGCCGACCCGGATCTGTTCTACGCCTCGACCCACCAGAGCCCGCTCTATCCCGGCACCGGTGCCGCGTCGGAGCGCGGGGTCGGCAACATCCTCAACCTGCCGCTGCCGCCGCGGGCGGGATCGGCGGAGTTCCGCGCCGCCATGAGCCGCGTGGTGCTGCCGGCGCTGCAGGGCTTCGGCCCGGAGCTGCTGATGATCTCCGCCGGCTTCGACGCCCATCGCGACGATCCGCTGGCCGGGCTCGACTTCGACGAGGACGATTTCGCCTGGGTGACCCGGGAGCTGATGCGCGTCGCCGAGTCCTGCTGCGGCGGCCGGGTCGTCTCGGCGCTCGAAGGCGGCTACGACCTGCGCGCCCTGGGCCTGAGCGCCGCGGCCCATGTCAGGGCCCTGATGGAAGGGTGACGCAGGGCATCGCTACGCCGCCGTGCCGCGGATCGTGGCGTGGACATAGCCGAGCTTTTCGATCGCCGGCGGCGACAGCACGAACGGATAGAGGTCGGGCTGGCCCATGGAGCGGTTCAGGCTGTTGACCGCGAAGGTCAGCGGCAGCCAGTCGTCGATCAGCGTTTCGATCCTGTGGGCCAGGTACGGATCGCCGTCGATGGTGGCGTGCAGCGCCGGGTCGCTCCCGCTGCCGGGGCCGATCTGCGGGCGGACCTGGAGGCCGAAGGCCCGTGCGGTTTCCAGCGTGTCGACGATGTGAAGATAGTGGGCCCAGGTCTCGGCCCAGTCCTCCCAGGGATGCGACGACGCATAGCTGCTGACATGGCGCGCCTGCCAGTCGGCGGGCGCGCCGTTGGCGTAATGGGCGTCGAGCGCCTGGCGGTAGTCGCGCCGCTCGTCGCCGAACAGGGCGCGGAACCCGTCGAGCCGGCCGCGGTCGCGCACCAGCCGTTCCCAGAAGAAATGCCCGACCTCGTGGCGGAAATGGCCGAGCAGGGTGCGATAGAGCTCGCCCATCGCCGCGCGCCGCCCCTCGCGCTCGGCGTCGTCGGCCTCGGCGACGTTGATGGTGATGAGCCCGCTGTCGTGACCGGTCATGACCGGCGGGCTGCCGCCCGTCGGCGGATCGCTCAGGAAATCGAAGACCAGGCCGTGGGGATCGGCCGGCCGGCGCGGCAGGGGCAGGCGGAACCGCAGCAGCGTGTAGAACAGCCGGTGCTTGGCGGATTCCAGCCGGCGCCAGCGCGCCTCGTTCGCCACGTCCGACAGGTCGGGGATGGTGCGGTTGTGGGCGCAGGCGGCGCAGAACGCATCGGCGCTCTCGGCCGGGATCAGCCAGTTGCAGGCGTCGCGGCCCGCATTGCTGCAGAAGCGCACGCGCCCGCCCGCCACCGCCAGCGCCCGCCACAGGCCCGATTCATGCTCGCCGCCCTCCGGCTCGAGCGCGGTGAGCATGTTGTGGCCGGCGAGATAGCCGAGCCGCCGGCCGCAGCGTTCGCAGCGCGTGTTCTCGAAGTACAGCACCTGGCCGCAGCCCTGGCAGCGGAAGATGTTCATGGGGATCGCGGCTCCTCGGGCCGTGGCAGTCTTGCCCTGGCGGCCCGGAGCGGTGCCGCCGGCAGCGGCCTCTGATAGCAGACATCGCGGGACCCTGTCCTGAAGCGCGGCGGTCCGGTGTAGACTCGCCCGATGCCCGGCGGATCCGCTGCCCGGGTCGCCCAGCGTCAGCCGGGAGAACGCCGCTGATCCAGCCATCGCCCGATCGCCCGTCGTTTCGCGCCCGGATCGCCAACACCAGGCTCCGGGCGCTCTACGATTTCTGGCTGCGCCGGCGCGGCGACGGCATCGCCATGGCGCGGGCCGATCTCGACCCGACCGCGATCCCGCGCCTGCTGGCGAACCTCATCCTGGCCGAAGTCGGCGATGGCGGCCACGCCATCCGCTATCGCCTGGTCGGCACCGAGATCGTCGCGGCGCATGGCGCCGACTACACCGGCAAGACCGTCGAGGAGTTGACCAGCGGCGCCACCCTCGACTTCACGCGCCGGCTCTATCGCACGGTGGTGAGCGGCGCGGTGCCGGTCTACAGCGAGGGGCCGTTCCGCTGGGCCGGCCGCGAGTTTCGCCGCACCAGGCGTTTGCACCTGCCGCTCAGCCGCGACGGCAGCACCATCGACATGGTGCTGTCGGGCCAGGTGTTCGAGGAGGGCGGCGACGGCGAGGAAGTGCTGCTGGTGGCGACGACAGCAGAACTGGCGGCGGATCGCCAGGACATGCCCGACGACGTCGGGGATGCCTGACCGGGCGATGCCGGCGCGGCCCGCGGCGGCTTGACATCGACGCGAGCGCCCGCAAGAACGACTGGGCTGCCTTCACAGAAGCATCCGCGAGGACATGTGATGCAGAACCCCCGGGATATCCTGTTCGAGCCGTTCGCGCTGGGCGGGCTGAGCATCCCCGGCCGCGTGATCAAGAGCGCAACCTCCGAGACCATGGCGACCGAGGACGGCGTCGCGACCGAGCGGCTGGTCGCGTTCTACCGGCCGATGGCGCAAGCCGGGACGCCGCTCATCATCACCGGCAACATCTATGTCAGCCCGGACGGCCAGTCGACGCCGCGGCAGATGGGCGCCGACGCGGACGACAAGATCGCGGCGCTGTCGCAACTGACCGCGGAGGTCCACCGGCACGGCTCGCTGATCTTCGCGCAGCTCAGCCATTGTGGCCGGCAGGTGGTGCCGGCATTCATCGGCCGTACCGGGGCGGTGTCGGCCTCGGACGTGACGGAGCTGATGACCGGCACCAGGCCGCGGCCGCTCGACGTCGACGAGATCCGCCGGATCGTCGACGATTTCGGATCGGCGGCACGGCGCTGCCGGCAGGCCGGCTTCGACGGCATCCAGATCCATGCCGGCCATGGCTATCTCGTCAGCCAGTTCCTCACCCCCTACACCAACCGGCGGACCGACGGCTATGGCGGCGCGTTGGCGGAGAGGACGCGGTTCCTGCGGGAAATCCACGGCGCGATCCGCGCCGCGGTCGGCGCCGACTGTCCCGTCATCGTCAAGATCAACGGGTCGGACTGGCTGCCGCTGCGGCCCGGATTGAAGACCGCCGAACTGGTGGAGATCGCGCGGATCCTGGAGCGCGACGGGATCGACGGCGTGGAAGTCTCGGTCGGACACTACGAGTCAGGTTTCCCCATGGTGCGCGGCACGTTTGGCCGCTGCCTGCGCGCCATGGTGCGGGGTAGCGTGCGCTTCCTGCCGTTCCCGCGCCGGGTGCTGATCACGGCCCTCTGGCCGCTGATCGCCGCGCTCAGCAACCTGATCTGGCGGCACCGGGAAGGCTTCAATCTCGACTACGCCCGGCAGTTCAAGGCGGCGCTCGGGATCCCCGTGATCTGCGTCGGCGGATTCGTCTCGCGCGATCGCATGGCATCGGCGATCGCCGAGGGCAGTTGCGACGCGGTGTCCTGCGGCCGCGCCTTCGTCGCCGATCCTCATCTCTATCGCCACCTGCGGGACGACGGGCAGGCGCGGCCGGCCTGCGTGTTCTGCAACGCCTGCTCGGGCGGCAGCGGCGCCGAGCCCCTGGACTGCACTCACCCGCGCGTGCGGCGGCAGAAGGACGCGATGCTGGCGGCGGAGATAGCGTCCGCGCCCGCTTCCGACCCGGCGACAGGCTAGGCACGTCCGCATCGACAGCCGGTCGGCCCCGGGGTATCCCGGGCGCGTGCGGTTCCGACTGCGCCGGCAAGACGATCGAGCGGCCGACCCGCATCGCCGCGTTCGGCATCACGGGCCGCGTGTGCAGCAGAATGGCGATCCGCGCGCCGTCGGCCAGTGGCTCGGCCTGCGCGACGATGGATATCGGATGGCTAACGAGGCCGCCACGCGCTATCATGCCTGATCGTTCTCGTGCCGGCGTTCTCGAGGGAGACCTCGATGGATCGCAAACTCGCAGTCGTCTTTGCTGCCGACATCGCCGGCTATTCGCGGCTGATGGAAGCGGACGAAGAGGGAACATTTGCTGCCCTCCACGAATGTCGTCGGGTGCTCGATCGCTATAGCGGTGAGCATGGCGGACGAATCTTCAGTTCTGCTGGCGACAGCGTCGTCGCGGAGTTCTCCAGCCCGGTCGAGGCAGTGCGCTGCGCGCTCGATGTGCGCGATGAGCTCGGGCGACTCAACGAATCGCGACCGGCGGACCGGCACGTGGAACTGCGCATCGGCATCAATCTCGGTGACGTCATGGTCGACGGTGAAAACCTGCTCGGCGATGGCGTGAACGTGGCTGCGCGGCTGCAGGTGCGGGCGCAGCCCGGCGGAATCGTGGTCTCCGACAGTGTGTATCGGCACGCGCGCGGACGCTTGCCGGTCACCGGCATCGACTGCGGACTTGCAACGCTCAAGAACCGGAGCGAACCGGTTCATGTGTATGAGATCGTCAAGACCGGAGAGAGAGCATCCTCAAGGCGGACGCGAGGCCGGTCGCGGCTGCAGGCGGCGATTGCAGTCGTCGTCGCGCTGCTCGTTGCGACGTCAGCGGCCTGGATCTGGCATGATCGGCAGGAAGTCGAGCGGGCCGGCGAGGTCTGGGCCCTTCCCGCCGAGCCCTCCATCGCGGTGCTTCCGTTCGTCACGCTCGGCGGCGGTCCGCAGCACGAAGCCATCTCCGACGGCATCACCAACGACCTCATCACCGATCTCTCCAAACTGTCGGGTCTCTTCGTCATCTCCAGTAACTCGTCCTTTGCCATGAAGGGTAAGCAGATGTTGGCGCAAGAGATCGGGCGCGCACTTGGCGTGCGCTATCTGCTGGAGGGCAGCCTGCAATTGGGCGAGGACAAGCTGAGGCTGAACACCCAACTTATCGATGCTACATCCGGCCGCCATATCTGGGCCGACCGATACGAACAGCCGGCCGAAGCATCGTTCACAGTCCAGGACCAGATCGTGCGCAGCATCGTCGGCACTCTCGCCGTGAAGGTCACTGCCGAAGAGCTCGAGCGCGCGATGAGACGGGGGGCGGAGAACATGGATGCAATTCAACTGCGCAACCAGGCGCGCGAGATCTTCGACGATCCGGAGCGCTGGACCCAGGAATGGTGGAATCAGGCGCGGGACTGGCTCGATCAAGCCTTGAAAATCGATCCGGGCTACGCGCAGGCGATTGGCGACCTCGCCTATGTCCATTGGACCTACTGGACCAATGACTGGGGTGACAATCCGGAGGGATCGCTGGATCTCGCGACCAAACTTGCCGAACAGGCGGTCGCGTTGGACCCCGACAACTATGATCTGCATTGGACGCTGGGAATCGTCTACATGAGCCGGCCGGAGAACTTCGCCGTGGGCCTGGCGGCCTATGCCGAGGCAAAGCGGCTCAATCCCAACGATCCCGATCTCCTTGCCGAGTACGGCGAAGCCCTGATCGTGGACGGGCGCAGCGACCAAGCAATCGAAACGGTCCAGCAAGCGCTCGCGCGCGAGCCTATCGATCACCCCTATTGGTACAGCCTGACCTTGGCCAAGGCCTACTACATGACCGGTGAGTACCGGCAGGCGATCACAACGATGAATGCCATCAACCCGCTACCTGACAACACGCGGCTCATCTCCGCGGCCAGCTACGCCCAGCTGGGCGATGCCACGCTGGCAACGGCCGAAATAGCAAAATTCCTTGCCGCAGAGCCGGAATGGACGATAGAAACGGCGGCGGAGTCGGTCTTTCGCAAGCCCGCCGACCTCGCCCATTGGCTCGACGGGCTGAGGAAGGCGGGGTTGCCGGAGAACGGCAAGCAGGCACCGTGATTGCCGCGGCGACGCCTAACACTCGCGACCGATGGGCGCGGCCGGAATCGGACCGCCGGACGCGAGGTGGAGCCAGCTCCTCCTCTCCTTGTTAGTCTGCCGCCCGGGAACTAAACTCGCGCCCGAGCGCCGGATTCGCCCGCTGAACCGGGCCCTGAGGAAGGACTTATGGCGGACAAGAAACCCCGCGACATCGCCGGCATGAGTTTCGAGGAGGCGCTCGATGAACTCCAGGCGCTGGTGCGCGCGCTCGAGAAGGGCGAGAGCAAGCTCGACGAGGCGATCCAGCAATACGAGCGCGGCGCCGCATTGAAGCAGCATTGCGAGGCCAAGCTGCGCGAGGCCCAGGCCAAGATCGAGAAGATCGTGATGTCGCCGGCGGGCGAGGTCGGCACCGCGCCGGCCGATCTCGGCTGAGCCGGCCGGCCAAGCTCGCCCTGTAGCCACCGCACGCGCGCTGCCGCCATCCGTGCCCGCACCCACCCCCGCATCCCTGATCGACATCGACGCCGCCCTGGCCAAGGCCGCCGCCCGGGTCGACGGCGCGCTCGACCGCCTGCTGGTGCCGATCGACGGCCCCGAGGGCCGGCTGGTCGAGGCCATGCGCCACGCCGCGCTCGGCCCCGGCAAGCGGCTGCGCCCGTTCCTGGTGCTGGCCTCGTCCGACCTGTTCGGGGTTTCCGAGCAGAGCGCCTTGCGGACCGCCGCCGCGGTCGAACTGCTGCACTGCTACAGCCTGGTCCATGACGACCTGCCGGCGATGGACAATGCCGAGCTCCGGCGCGGCCGGCCCTCGGTGCACAAGGCGTTCGACGAGGCCACGGCGATCCTGGCCGGCGACGCCCTGCTGACCCTCGCCTTCGAGGTGCTGGCGGCGCCCGAGACCCACAGCGATCCGCGGGTGCGCGCCGATCTGGTGCGCGAGCTGGCGCGCGCCGCCGGCGCCGCCGGCATGGTCGGCGGCCAGATGTTCGACCTGCTGGCCGAGCACACCGCCCTCGATATCGGTGCCATCACCCGGCTGCAGCGCCTGAAGACCGGCGAGCTGATCGCCTTCGCCTGCGGCGCCGGGGCGATCCTCGGCCACGGCTCGGTCCAGGCCCGCCAGGCGCTGCACGCCTACGCCCACGACCTCGGCCTGGCCTTCCAGATCACCGACGACCTGCTGGACGCCGAGGGCAGCCAGGCGGCGCTCGGCAAGCCGGTCGGGCGCGATGTCATGGCCGGCAAGGCCACCTTCGTCTCGATCCTGGGCCCGGAGCGGGCCCGCGCCCAGGCCGAGCTGCTCGCCGGGCAGGCGGCCCAGCATCTTGATTTTTTTGAGGAAAGAGGCGATCTTCTGCGCGCCGTCCCGGGCTTCGTGATCGCCCGGCGGCGCTGAGCGCCGGTGCCTTGGAATCGACCGGGCGCGGCCGTTTTCCGGCCGGAATTCAGCGGTTAGGATGGGTCTTTCCGGCCGGTCCGCGATGCGACGGACGCCGGCGGCAATCGTCTGCGCGAAAAGGGACGCTGGGGTGAGCGAGAGCAAGACGCCGCTGCTCGATACGGTGACGGTTCCGGCCGATCTGCGCCGGCTGACGCCGCAGCAGCTGCCGCAGCTCGCCGGCGAGTTGCGGCGCGAGATGATCGACGCCGTCTCGATCACCGGCGGGCATCTCGGCGCCGGGCTCGGCGTGGTCGAGCTGACCGTCGCGCTGCACTACCTGTTCGAGACCCCGGACGACCGGCTGATCTGGGACGTCGGCCACCAGTCCTATCCGCACAAGATCCTGACCGGCCGGCGCGACCGGATCCGGACCCTGCGCCAGGGCGGCGGGCTGTCGGGCTTCACCCGGCGCGCGGAAAGCGCGTACGACCCGTTCGGCGCGGCGCATAGCTCGACCTCGATCTCGGCGGCGCTCGGCATGGCGGTGGCTCGCGACCTGTCGGGGCGCAGGAACAACGTGGTCGCGGTGATCGGCGACGGCGCGATGAGCGCCGGCATGGCCTACGAGGCGATGAACAACGCCGGCTCGATGGACTCGCGCCTGGTCGTCATCCTCAACGACAACGACATGTCGATCGCGCGCCCGGTCGGCGCGATGAGCAACTACCTCTCGCGCCTGCTGTCCTCGCGCTCCTACCGATCGATCCGCCATATCGGCAAGGAGATGACCAAGAACTTCCCGCGCGCCTTCAAGGAGACGGCGCGCCGGGCCGAGGAATATGCCCGCGGCCTGATCTCCGGCGGCACGCTGTTCGAGGAGCTCGGCTTCTATTACATCGGCCCGGTCGACGGGCACAATCTCGACCACCTGCTGCCGGTGCTCCGGAACGTGCGCGACGATCCCGATGCCGGGCCGGTCCTGGTCCACGTGGTGACGCAGAAGGGCAAGGGCTACGGCCCGGCCGAGGCGGCCGACGACAAGTATCACGGCGTCGGCAAGTTCGACGTGGTGAGCGGCGCCCAGGCCAAGGCGGCGAGCTCCGCGCCGAGCTACACCAAGGTGTTCGCCAAGGGCCTGATCGCGGCGGCCGAGGCCGATCCGCAGGTGGTGGCGGTGACCGCGGCAATGCCGTCGGGCACCGGGCTCGACCTGTTCGGGCAGCGCTTCCCCGAGCGCTGCTTCGATGTCGGCATCGCCGAGCAGCACGCGGTCACCTTCGCGGCCGGCCTGGCCACCGAGGGCTTCAAGCCGTTCGTCGCGATCTACTCGACCTTCCTGCAGCGCGCCTATGACCAGGTGGTGCACGACGTCGCGATCCAGGGCCTGCCGGTGCGATTCATGATCGACCGCGCCGGCCTGGTCGGCGCCGACGGCGCCACCCATGCCGGCGCCTACGACATCGCCTATCTCGGCTGCCTGCCGGGCTTCGTGCTGATGGCGGCGGCGGACGAGGCCGAGCTGCTGCACATGGTGGCGACCGCGGCCGCGATCGACGACCGGCCCTGCGCGCTGCGCTATCCGCGCGGCGAGGGCACCGGCGTTGCCCTGCCCGAGTCCGGCGCGCCGCTCGAGATCGGCCGCGGCCGGATCCTGCGCGAGGGCGGCACGGTGGCGCTGCTGTCCTATGGAACCCGGCTCGCCGAGTGCCTGCAGGCGGCGGAGGAGCTGGCGGCGCGCGGCCTGTCGACCACGGTCGCCGACGCCCGCTTCGCCAAGCCGCTGGACCAGGACCTGGTGCGCCGCCTGGCCGCCGAGCACGAGGTGCTGGTCACCATCGAGGAGGGCGCGGTCGGCGGCTTCGCCGCCCAGGTGCTGCAGTTCCTGGCATCGAGCGGCCTGCTCGATGGCGGCCTGAAGATCCGGCCGATGACGCTGCCGGACCGCTTCATCGACCACGACAAGCCCGAGCTCCAATACGAGGAGGCCGGGTTGAACGCCACCGCCATCGTCACGACCGTGCTCATGGCACTGGGTCGTGGCGCCAGCCAGGCGCCGGCGCGCGCGTAAATCAGGAATCGGCTCCATCCGGACTCTACCGGCGGTGGCGTCGGCAGGGGATGGAAATGAAAACCGGAGTTCAAGTCGGCGCGACGACGATCACCAGCCGCAACCTGACGCCGACGCGGCGCCAGGAATCCGCCGCGCTGGCGCGGATCACCGCACCGCTCGCCGCCGCCTTCATCGCCGAGATGGCGATGAGCGTCACCGATACGCTGATCGTCGGACATCTCGGCAGCGTGGAGCTGGGCGCGGTCGGACTGACCGCCAACCTGGTCTTCCTGGGGCTCTCGGTGTGCATGCACGTCCTGTCGATCGTCGGCGTGCTGGTGGCGCAGAACCATGCCGCGGGCGACGACGCGTCAGCGGCGCGCGCCGTGCGCATGGGCTTCTGGGTCGCGACCCTGATCTCCGGGCCGGCGATGGTGTTCTGCTGGTACATCGCGCCGGTGCTGCGGCTGTTCCAGCAGCATCCGGAGGTCATCGTCCACGCCGAAGCCTACGCCCGGACGGTGATGTGGTGCCTGCCGACCTATCTCTGCTTCACCGTGCTCCGGAACTTCGTGACCTCGCTGTCGCGGGCCAGCTCGGTGATGATCATCACCTTCGCGTCGGTGCCGCTCAATCTCGCGGCGAACTATGCCCTGGTGTTCGGCAAGTTCGGCTTCCCCGCCATGGGCGTTGCCGGCGCGGGCATCGGCACCAGCGTCGTCTGCGCGGTGATGTTCCTGGCGATCGCCTGGCATGTCTGGCGCGAGCCGACGCTGCGCGCGTTCCATGTCTTCTCCGATCTGTTCACGCCGGATTGGGCGAGCTTCCGGGAGATCCTGCGGGTCGGCTGGTCGTCCGGCGCGATCTCGGCGGTGGAAGGCGGCTTGTTCTCCGCGATCGCCGTGTTGCTGGGGGTGATCGGCGCGGACGCGCTCGCGGCCGGCCAGATCGCGTTCAACTGCATCACCGTGCCGTTCATGGTGGTCTATGCGCTGTCCACCGCGGCGAGCGTGCGGGTCGCCCATGGCGTCGGCACCGGCAGCATGGCGGCGGCGCGTCAGGCCGGGCGGCTCAGTATCGGCTACGGCCTCGGCTACATGGCCTGCGTCGCCGTCCTGTTGTGGCTGTTCCCGGACCTGCTCGCCGGGATGTTCCTCGAGGCGGAGAACCCCAACTCGGCCGAGGTGGCGCGGCTGGCGGCCTCGTTCCTGGCGGTCGCCGCGGTGTTCCAGGTGTTCGACGGCACCCAGATCGTCGTGATCGGCGCGCTGCGCGGCTACAAGGACACCACCGTGCCGTTCGGCATCGGGCTGATCGGCTATTGGGCGGTTGGCCTCGGCGCCGGCTATCTCTTCGCCTTCCATCTCGGCCATGGCGGCATCGGGCTGTGGTGGGGCCTGGCGCTCGGGCTCGCCACCTCGGCGACCTTGATGCTGTTCCGCTTTCACCTGCATTCGACCGCGCTGGTGCGGTCCGCCGCGGCATGAGCGGACCCGCCAAGCCGAAGTCGCCCAAGCGCCGCGCCGACCAGCTGTTGGTCGATCGCGGCCTGGCGGAGTCCCGCGCGCGGGCCGCGGCGCTGATCCTGGCGGGCCAGGTGTTCGCCGGCGAGCGCCGGGTCGCCAAGGCCGGCGACCTGCTGCCGGAGGGCGGGCCGCTCGAGCTGCGCGGCCAGGACCACCCCTGGGTGTCGCGCGGCGGGTTGAAGCTGGTGCGCGGCCTCGATGCCTTCGCCATCGATCCCGCGGGCCGGACCTGCCTCGATGTCGGCGCCTCGACCGGCGGCTTCACCGACGTGCTGCTGGCGCGCGGCGCGGCCAAGGTCTACGCCGTCGATGTCGGGCACGGCCAGCTCGCCTGGAAGCTGCGCCAGGACCCCCGGGTGGCGGTGCTGGAGCGCAGCAACGCCCGCCATCTGACCGCAGAGCAGGTGCCCGACCCGATCGGCCTGGTGGTCTGCGATGCCAGCTTCATCGGCCTCGAGACCGTGCTGCCGGCGGCGCTCGCGCTGGTCGCCGACGCGGCGTTCCTGGTGGCGCTGATCAAGCCGCAGTTCGAGGTCGGCAAGGGCCGGGTCGGCAAGGGCGGCGTGGTGCGCGACCCCGCCCTCCATGGCGAGGTCTGCGCGCGCATCGGAGCCTGGCTGGCGGCGCGCGCCGGCTGGACCGTGCTCGGCATCGAGGAGAGCCCGATCACCGGCCCCGAGGGCAACAAGGAATTCCTGATCGGAGGCCGCTACCGGCGGCCGGCGGCCGCAGAATGATTGTCATGCGGGCTTGATCCGCGCATCCCTTCATCCGCTTGCGAAGGGGTCACGATGGATCGCCGGGCCATCCGTCGACAAGCCCGGGAAGAGGCCCGGCGATGGCAGGACGAAAATGCGCTTGGCTTCAGCGCGTCGGGTCGATCTCCCGCATGCGCAGCGCGCCGCCATCGCCGCCGGTCAAGGTCTCGGCCACCGGCTCCAGCACCGCGGCGAGCCGCGCCAGCAGGGCCAGCCGGGCGCGGCTGCCCTGGTCGACCAGGCCGCTGCCCAGCAGTTTGCGCAGCAGGTCGCCGATCCGATGCGAGGGCTTCGGGTAGGGTTCGACCCGGACCGGCTGGTCCATCGCAATGCCCGCCGCCTCCCTGGCCCGGGCGATCGCGATCGGCAGCCCGCCGACCTCGTCGATCAGCCCCAGCTCCTTGGCTTCGGCGCCGCTCCACACCTGGCCGCGGGCGATGGCATCGACCCGCTCCTGCGGCAGGTTGCGGCCATTCGCGACCTTGCCGGTGAAGTCGGCGTAGATGCGGTCGAGGCTGGCCTGCAGATGCGCCCAGCCGGCCTCGCTGTAGGGTCGGTTGGTCGAGTTCATGTCGGCGTTCGCGCCGGCCTGCACGCCGTCCCAGTTGACGCCGAGCTTGTCCCACAGCCCGCTCAGCACGAACTTGCCGCCGAACACGCCGATCGAGCCGGTGATGGTGCCGGGCTGGGCGACGATCGAACGCGCGGCGGCGGCGACGAAATAGCCGCCCGAGCCGGCGACGTTGCCCATCGAGACGATCACCGGCTTGCCGGTCAGGCGGGCCCGCTGCACCTCGGCCCAGATCGTGTCGGACGCGACATAGGAGCCGCCGGGACTGTCGACCCGGAACAGAATCGCGACTACCTCGGGATCGTCGATCGCCTGGCGCAGGGCGCCGGCGACGGTTTCGGAACCCATGCTGACCTCGCCGAACAGCGGGTCGTCCTCGCTGGCCGCCAGCGTGACCGGCCCGATGCCGTGGATCAGCGCGATCAGCGGCGCGTCGCCGGGCGGGGGCGGCAGGGCGCGGGCATAGTCGGCGAGCGCCAATCGCGGGGCCGTCGCGCTGCGGTCGTCGGCCTCGCGCTCGACCGAGTCCCGGTAGACCAGCGCGTCCACCAGCCCGCGCTCCAGCGCGTCCTGGCCGAGATAGGGACCGCGATCGATCAGCGCGCGCGCCTTCGCCTGATCGAAGCCGGGACGGGTCGCGGCGATGCCGTCGGCGATCTGGCCGACCCAGGCATCGACCAGGCGCTGCAGGTTCTGCCGCGACGGCTCGGTCAGGGCCGGCTGGGTGAAGGTCTCCATGGCGCTCTTGTACTCGGCCCGGCGGTCCATCTCGGCGGTGATGCCGATCTCGTCGAACGCGGTCTTGACGAACGGGGTTTCCAGGTTGACGCCGGTCAGGTCGATGTCGCCCGACGGCTGCATGTAGATGCTGTCGAAGGCGGTCGCGAGGTAGTAGTGGATGTTGCCGTTGCCGGTCTCGCCGAAGGTCTCGGCGAAGGCGATGGCGAACTTGCCCTGGCGGCGGAAGGCGAGCACCGCGTCGCGGATCTCCTGCACCTGGGCGAAGCCCAGATTGCCGCTGCCGAGATGAACCACCAGGCCCTTGACCCGCGGGTCGCGGCCGGCGGAATCGAGGCCGCGCACCAGATCGGGCAGTGCGATCGTGTCGCCGCCCGCCGCCCAGGCGATCGGCGAGTCCGATAGCTTCTCGACGACGCCGTCGCCGGTGTCGAACTCGAGCACCATGGTCTCGGGCAGGCGCTCCTGCTCGAATTCCGGCAGCCACAGCAGCGACAGGCCGGCGGCAAGCGCGCCGACCACCATCAGCCCGCCGATGGCCGCGAGGCCCCACAGGATGATCCGACCGACAACTCTCAGGACTGTCCGCACGTTCGCTCCGCTTTTTGCTGGGTTCCGAGGCGGGGCCATCATAGCTTTCCCGGCGCGCCCTGTCGCGAGACGCGGGGCGGCCCGCGACCATCTGTCCAGGCAAGTGCCATGACGCGACGCGTGCAGCGCCGGCGCAAAAGCGCCAATTCAGCCAGCCCGGCCCGGCGGGCGCTGCTGCGGGTCGCGGCGCTCGGTGCCCAGGGCGACGGCGTGGCCGAGCTCGACGGCCGGCCGGTCTTCGTGCCGCTCGCCGCACCCGGCGACCTCGTCGAGGTCGAGATCGACGGACCGAAGGGCGATGGCCTCGCCGCCCGGCTGCTTCGGCTGGCGGAGCCCGGCCCGGCGCGGGCTGCCGCGCCCTGCCGCCATTTCGGCGATTGCGGCGGTTGCGCGGTCCAGCATCTCGACGATGCCACGTACCGGTCGTGGAAGGCCGCGCTGCTGCCGGCCGCCCTGGCGCGCCGCGGCCTGGCCGAAACGCCGTTGCGACCGCTGATCCGCATCGCGCCCGGCACCAGGCGCCGGGCGACATTGTCCGCCTTGCGCCAGGGCGGGCAGGTCCGCCTCGGCTTCCACGCCCGGGCACGACACCGGATCGTCGATCTGGCGGCGTGCCCGATCCTGCTGCCGGCCCTGACGGCGCTGCTGGCGCCGCTCCGCGCGGCGCTGCTCGCGGTGCTCGAGCACGGCGATACGGCGGATCTCATGCTGGTGCAGACCGAGACCGGCATCGATCTGCTGGTGATGTCGGCGGGCGACCCGAGCCTCGCGGCCCGCCAAGCGCTCGCCGCCTTGGCCGAAGCCTGCGATTTCGCGCGGGTGAGCTGGGGCCGGCCCGGCGACGCGGCGGAGCCGCTGGCGCTGCGCCGGGCCCCGGTCGTGCGCTTCGGCACGATCGCGGTGACGCCGCCGCCGGGGCCGTTCCTGCAGCCGAGCCGGGACGGCGAGGCGGCCCTGACCGCCGCGGTGATCGAGGCGGCCGGGCCGGCGCGCCGGATCGCCGATCTCTATGCCGGCTGCGGCACCTTCTCGCTGCCGCTCGCCGCGGCCGGCGCCCGGCTGCACGCGGTGGACGGGGCCGGACCGGCGCTGGAGGCGCTGCTGGCCGCGGCGCGCGGCTCCGGGCTGGGGCCGATGGTCACGGCCGAGCGCCGCGACCTCGAGGCGCGGCCGCTGCTCGCCCACGAGCTCGACCGCTACGATGCCGTGGTGTTCGATCCGCCGCGCGCCGGCGCCCGCGACCAGGTGGAGATGCTGGCCCGCTCGGCGGTTTCCACCGCGGTCGCGGTGTCCTGCAATCCCGCGACCTTCGTTCGCGACGCCCGCATCCTGGTCGATGGCGGCTTCCGGCTCGACTGGATCCAGCCGGTCGACCAGTTCCCCTGGACCGGGCATCTCGAGCTGGTGGCCGCTTTCCGGCGCTAGAGCATGGTCGGTTCGCACTGAAACAGTGCGATCCGTGAATCATGCTCCACTTCAATGAGGCAGACCAAAATTCACGCCTCGGATTGATTCGATCCGAGGCGATCTTGGTCTAGAAACGGGCGCCGCCGACGCAAGCGGATGGAGAGGATGAACCACAAAGGCTCAAAGGCACGAAGGAGTCACGAAGCCGGTTTCCCGCGCGGGCGAGGCCCGCGCAACGATGCGCTGCTTTGTGTCTTCGTGTCTTTGTGGTGAGTCTTTCCTGCGCCGATGCGGTGACGTCGGCTCAGAGTCCGCATTGCGCGCGGTGGCGCAGCAGGTGGTCGGCCAGCACCACCGCCATCATCGCCTCGCCGACCGGCACCGCGCGGATGCCGACGCAGGGGTCGTGGCGGCCCTTGGTCGAGATGTCGGTGTCCTCGCCGGCCGCGGTCACCGTGCGGCGGGCTGCGAGGATCGAGCTGGTCGGCTTCACCGCGAAGCGCACCACCAGGTCCTGGCCGGTGGAGATGCCGCCGAGCACGCCGCCGGCGTTGTTGGACAGGAATCGGATCCTGCCGTTCTCCATGCGCATCTCGTCGGCGTTGGCTTCGCCCGACAGGGCGGCGGCGGCGAAGCCGGCGCCGATCTCGACGCCCTTGACCGCGTTGATGCCCATCATCGCGGTGGCGAGGTCGGCGTCGAGCTTGCCGTAGAGCGGCGCGCCGAGCCCGGCCGGAACCCCGCTCGCGGACACCTCGATCACCGCGCCGGTCGACGAGCCGGCCTTGCGGACGCCGTCGAGGAACTTCTCCCAGGTCGCCGCGGCGGTCGCGTCCGGCGACCAGAACGGATTGCGCTCGATCTCGTCCCAGTCCCAGCGCGCGCGGTCGACCGCGTGCGGCCCCATCTGCACCAGCGCGCCGCGGATCACCACCGGCTCGTCGAGCAGATGGTCGAGAATCTTGCGCGCCACCGCGCCGGCCGCCACCCGCATCGCGGTCTCGCGCGCCGAGGAGCGCCCGCCACCGCGAGGATCGCGGATGCCGTACTTGGCCATGTAGGTGTAGTCGGCGTGGCCCGGGCGATAGCTGTCCTTGATCGCGCCGTAGTCCTTGGAGCGCTGATCGACGTTCTCGATCACCAGGCTGATCGGGGTGCCGGTGGTGCGGCCCTCGAACACGCCGGACAGGATCTTCACGCTGTCCGGCTCGCGCCGCTGGGTGGTGAAACGCGACTGCCCGGGGCGGCGCCGGTCGACCCAGCGCTGGATGTCGGCCTCGGCCAGCGGGATCAGCGGCGGCGCACCGTCGACCACGCAGCCGATCGCCGGCCCGTGACTCTCGCCCCAGCTGGTGAAGCGGAACAGCGTGCCGAAACTGTTGGCCGACATGGCTGGGGCGGCGTCCTCAGCCCTGCGGGTTGAAGTTGGCGAGCATTTCGCGCACCTCGGCCACCGCGTCGGTCCGCAGCATGCCGACCAGGTGATAGCCGCTGTCGACGTGGTGGACCTCGCCGGTGACGCCGGACGACAGGTCGGACAGCAGGTAGAGCGCGGCCGAACCGACCTGGTCGGTGGTGACGTTGCGCTTCAAGGGTGCGTTGAGCTCGTTCCACTTCAGGATATAGCGGAAGTCGCCGATCCCCGAAGCGGCGAGCGTCTTGATCGGGCCGGCCGAGATGGCGTTGACCCGGATGCCGTCGCCGCCGACATCGGCGGCGAGGTAGCGCACGCTGGCCTCGAGCGCCGCCTTGGCGACGCCCATCACGTTGTAATGCGGCATCACCCGCTCGGCGCCGTAATAGGACAGGGTGATCAGGCTGCCGCCGTTCTTCATCAGCGGCACCGCGCGCTGGGCGCAGGCGGTGAAGGAATAGCAGGAGATGTCGAGGGTCATCGCGAAGTTGGCCCTTGTGGTCGCGACATAGCCGCCCTTCAGTCCCTCCTTGTCCGAATAGGCGATGGCATGGACCAGGAAGTCGAGCCCGCCCCAGGATTCCTCGATCGCCTTGAAGGTGGCGTCGAGGCTTTCATCGGTGCTCACGTCGCACGGCAGCACCAGCTTGGCGCCGACCTGCTCGGCGAGCGGGCGCACGCGCTTTTCCAACGCCTCGCCCTGATAGGTGAAGGCAAGCTCGGCACCCTGGGCGGCGACGGCGCGAGCGATGCCCCAGGCGATCGAACGGTCGTTCGCCACGCCCATGACGAGACCGCGCTTGCCGGCCATCAGCCCGCCGTCATCTGCCATAATGCCCTCTTCGGTGGTGGGAAAGGGAAAGGTGCCGCATCCTACACAAATGCCTGGGGCGGTCAAACCAGCCGCCCGGGCTGCGGGGCCGTCCGCGAGGCTTGATCGGGGCTTCGAGACTCAGGCAAATATGCGCGTGACAACAAGGACTTGAGCCGATCCGGCCGGATCCCGCGCAGGGGCCGGGAGCGGCCAGGGCGGAGAACGGGGAGGGCATGGCCGACGGGTCGGGGATTCTGCTGCGGGGCCGGCGGCTGATCGGCCGGGCGCTGGCGTTCGCCGGCTTCGCCTGGCGCCGGTTCGCCACCGACCGCTGCCTCGCCACGGCGGGCGCGCTCAGCTACACCTCGCTCCTCGCCCTGGTGCCGCTGCTCGCGGTGTTCCTGTCGATTCTCCGGGTCTTCCCGTTCTTCGCCGAACTGCAGGAAGACGCGGAGCGCCACATCACCGGCGCGCTGCTGCCGACCCAGAGCGACGCGGCCATCGTCGCCCTGCACGACTTCATCGACAAGGCGACCCGCCTGACCGGCATCGGGGTGGTCGGGCTGGCGGTCACCGCGGTGCTGCTGCTCAACACCATCAACCACGCCTTCGCCCGGATCTGGCGGGTCACCGCCCTGCGCTCGCTGGTGGTGCGGTTCCTCGCCTACTGGGCGATTCTGACCATGGGGCCGCTGCTGTTCGGCCTGGCGATCTGGCTGTCGGGACTGCTCTACACCACCGGGCAGAGCGTCGGCGGCTCGGGCTTCGCCACCGTGGTTCGCTGGCTCGCCCCGTTCGGTCCGTTCGCGCTCGAGGCGATCGGCTTCGCGCTGCTCTATCTCGTGGTTCCCAACAAGCGGATGCGGCGCATGGATGCGCTGGTCGGCGGCCTCGCCGCGGCGCTGCTGTTCGAAGCGCTGAAGCGCGCCTTTGCGCTCTACCTGATCTACTTCCCGAGCTACGAGGTGATCTACGGCGCGATCGCCGCGGTGCCGATCTTCCTGGTCTGGATGTATGCCTGCTGGGCGGTCACCCTGTTCGGCGCCGAGGTGGTGGCGGCGCTGCCGGAATGGCGGGAGCGCCAGGCGGCAGTGCTGGGAAACGCGTCAGGGGCCGGTTAATCGGGCAGGGCGGCGAGCGGCGCCACGACGGCGAAGCGATCGGCCAGGGCCGCCAGCTCGGCGCGGTGCAGAGCCGCAGCGTCCACCGCCGGCCCGCCGGTCGGATCAGGCAGATCTCGCGTGGCGCAGGCATCCGCGACCACCACGTTCTTGAAGCCGAGATCGAGGCCGCAGCGCGCCGTCGCGCTCACGCACATGTGGGTCATGAAACCGCACAGCACCAGCGTATCGCGGCCGGTGCCGCGGATCCGCGCCTCCAGGTCGGTGCCGGTGAAGGCGTTGGGCAGCGTCTTCTCGACGACGATCTCCCCTCCCTCGGGAGCGGCCTTGTCGGCAATCGCGCCGGATCGCGCGGTCCGGTCGAACAGGCCGCCGGAGCGGCCCTTGTGGGCGACATGGATGACCGGGGCCCTCAGCGTGCGGGCGCGGCGCAGCAGCTCGGCGATCTGCTCGAGCGCCGGGCCGACGCCGGGCAGCGCCAGCTTCCCGTCCACGTATTCGTTCTGAGCGTCGATGACGAGGACCACGGCGGATGACAAGGGCGGCGGATCACCGGCCGCCCCGGCCATCTGCAGCAGCGTCATCGGCTCATTCATCGGTGCCACTCCGCGGCGCGGATCGCTCTCGTCGAACCCATGCCCTCACCCCTCTGCCTGCGGCCCCAGCCGGCTCAAAATCTCCTGGCGCGCCGCCGGCGAGGCGGCGTCGATCGCCGCGCGCAGCTCGGCCAGCGTGTCGCGCAGGCCGTAGATCTGGTCGAGCAGCTGGAGGATCACCGGCACCGCCTCGTCGTTGACCGCCATGTCGCGGCGCAGGTCGCAGATCAGCCGGACCCGGGCGATATCCGCCTCGTTGAACATGTGGGTGTCGCCCTGGCGGGTCGGCAGCACCCATTGCTGCTCGATCCAGGCGCCGAGCTCGGCCGGCGCGATCTCGATCTCGGCGACGATCTCCTCGAAGGTGCGGATCATGCTCTGCCCGGCCATCGCTATTTCAAGTCGAGCTTGGTGCGCGGGTCATAGGCGTGATTCTTGGCCCAACGCTCGACGAACTCGCTGAGCTCGGAGTCGGGCTTCTCGGGCAGCAGCAGCTTGAGCTTCACGTACTGGTCGCCGCGCTCGCCGCCCTTGCGGGCCACGCCCTTGCCGCGCAGGCGCAGCACGGTGCCGGTGTTGGCGCCGGCCGGCACCTTGAGCGAGACCTTGCCGTCGATGGTCGGCACGGTGACGGTGGCGCCGAGCACTGCCTCCGGCAGGCTCACCGGCAGTTCGAGATGGATGTCGCCGCCGTCGCGGGTGAAGTGCGGGTGCGGCGCCACCTTGATCTCGATGAAGGCGTCGCCGGGCGGCCCGCCGAGGCCGGGCAGGCCCTGGCCCTTGAGGCGCAGCGTCTGGCCGTCCTCGGTGCCCGGCGGAATGGTGACGTCGATGGTCTTGCCGTCGGTCAGGGTGATCCGCTTCTTGGCGCCCAGCGCCGCCTCGCCGAAGCTCGCGGTGGTGGCATAGGACACGTCGGCGCCGCGGATGTTCATGCGGGCGCCGCCGCGCCCGCCGGCCGCGCCGCCCCGGCTGCCGAAGCCGCCGCTGAACAGGTCGGAAAAGATGTCGTCGGCGAAGGAATCGCCGCCGCCGCGGTACTTCGCGCCCTGGCCGCCGCCGGCGTAGCTGCGATAGAAGCCGCGGCCCGGTCGCTCGGCGCCCGACGCGTCGATCTCGCCGCGATCGAACTTCGCCCGCTTGTCGGCGTCGGACAGCAGGTCGTAGGCGGCCGTGACCTCCTTGAACTCCTGCTCGATCGACTTGTTCCCGGGATTGAGGTCGGGATGCAGCTTCTTGGCGAGTTTGCGATAGGCCTTCTTGATGTCCTCGGCGCTGGCGCCGCGCGCCACGCCCAGGGTCTGGTAGGGGTCCTTCATCGGATCAGTTGGCCTCGACCCAGGTCCCGTCGCTGTTGCGGCAGGCGGTGCCCTTGGCCTGCTCGACCTTGCCGTCGATCACCACCGACTTCTCGTAGTCGCGGCACTGCCCGCTGGCGGTCTGGAAGTTGTTCACCGGGGTGATCGAACCGCTGGACTGGTTGTCCGGATTGCTCCAGCCCGCGGTCTCGCCGTCGGCGTTGTCCTCGAGCGCCTTCTGGTCGGTCCGGTAGGCGGTCTCGCGGTCGCGCTCGTCGAGCGAGCGGCCGATCGAGCCGCCGATCCAGGCGCCAAGCAGGGTGCCGGCGGCGGTGGCGACGATCTGGCCGGTGCCCGAGCCGATCTGCGAGCCGACCACGGCGCCGAGCACGCCGCCGACGATGGTGCCCGCGGTTTCGCCTGGGCCGCGGTCGGCGCAGCCGGGCAGCCCCAGGGCGAGCGGCAACGCCACCGCCAGCATGCCGGCGAATCCGGCCAACCGCCCGCCGATCGTTCCTGTCCGCATCTTCGCTCCGCGCTCCAATCCCGCCGATCGTGCCGGTGTCCCGGCCGTCCGACCGCAAGTTTAGCCGATCGCCGCGAGTTCTGCCCATAGGCGGCGCGAAAGGGCTCGCGTCGGCGATTCGCCCGAGGCGATCCGGCAGGGCTGGAAATATGCTCGGGAAAGTGCAGATTCAATGGCGTGGCCGGGCCGGCGATTCGCCCGGCCGGGCTCCCCCGCAACCAATGGCAGACCCCGCGATGGCGACTACCGCGACCGATCCGTTCGGGCTGTTCGCCGCCTGGCTCGAGGAGGCCGAGGCGAAGGAACCCAACGACCCCAATGCGATGGCGCTCGCCACCGCCGATGCCGAAGGCCGGCCGAGCGTGCGCATGGTGCTGCTGCGCGGCCTCGACGACCGCGGCTTCACCTTCTACACCAACTACGAGAGCCGCAAGGGCGAGCAGATCCTGGCCAATCCCAGCGCGGCGCTGTGCTTCCACTGGAAGTCGTTGCGCCGCTCGATTCGGATCGAGGGGCCGGTGGAGCAGGTCACGGCGGACGAGGCCGACGGCTATTTCGCCAGCCGGCCGCGGGCCAGCCAGATCGGCGCCTGGGCGTCCCAGCAGTCGCGGCCGCTCGAGGGCCGCTTCCAGCTCGAGAAGCGGGTCGCCCGCTATACCGCGAAATTCGGCATCGGCAGCGTGCCGCGGCCGCCTTACTGGTCCGGTTTCCGCGTCGTGCCGCTGCGCATCGAGTTCTGGGAGGATCGGCCGTTCCGTTTGCACGAGCGGCTGGTCTACCATCGCGGGGACCAAGGGTGGGAGACGGAACATCTGTTTCCTTAGCGCTTCGACATGACGGCGAACCAGCCCGAACCGGCGGCGCGAGCCGGCTATCGCGACGAATCCGGCGCCGCGCTGATGCGGCTCGCCACCTATGCCTCGGTGGCGACCGCCGGGGTGCTGATCGTCGCCAAGATCGTCGCCTATTTCATGACCGATTCGGTCAGCCTGTTGTCGACCCTGCTCGACTCGCTGCTCGACGTGGCGGCGTCCACGCTCAACCTGTTTGCCGTGCGCCATGCGCTGACCCCGCCGGATCGCGAGCATCGCTTCGGCCACGGCAAGGCCGAACCGCTGGCCGGGCTCGGCCAGGCGACTTTCATCACGGGATCGGCGATCTTCCTGCTGTTCGAGGCCACCCGACGCTTCATCGATCCGCACCCGCTGCACAATACCGGCGTCGGCATTGCGGTCATGGCCTTCTCGATCGCCGCCACGGTCCTGCTGGTCGGCTTCCAGCGCTACGTGATCCGGCGCACCGGCTCGGTCGCCATCAGGGCGGATTCGCTGCACTACGTCGGCGACGTGATGGTCAACGGCGCGGTCATCCTGGCGCTCGTCATCGACAGCCAGCTCGGCTGGTCGGGGATCGACGCCGCCTTCGGCGTCGGCATCGCGTTCTACATCGTCTTCACCGCCTGGCAAATCGCGCGCAGCTCGCTGGACATGCTGATGGACCGCGAAATGCCGGACCCGGATCGCCGCCGGATCCGCGAGATCGCGCTGGCGCATCCCCAGGTCATGGCGCTGCACGACTTGCGGACCCGGACCGCCGGGCCTAACGTCTTCCTGCAGCTGCATCTTGAGATGGATGGGCGGCTCAGCCTGTTCGATGCCCACGCGGTGGCCGACGCAGTGGAGATCGAGCTGATGCAGGCCTTTCCGGGAGCCGAGGTGATCATCCATCAGGATCCTGCCGGGGCGCACGAGCAGCGGCCGAGCTTCGCGTGAGCCCTGGCCGGACCCTGCGGGCTTGATCCAGGTCAATGCCGTCGAGCGCCCCAGGCGATGACATGCTCCCGGTTTCGGGCAACGCCGCGCCCCTGGGGCTGAATCAACCGACCGGCGGCGCAAGCGCCGGTGCAAGAACGAAGGCGGAGGACGAGGCGATGGCGATAAAGGCAATCCTGGCACTGGCCGATGGCGGTGCCGGCAGCGAGGCGACGCTCGAGACGGCACTGCTCGTCGCCAGGAATTTCTCGGCGCATCTCGAAGTTCTGCACGTCCGGGCCGATCCCGAGACCATGGTGCCGATCGTCGGCGAGGGCATGTCCGGGGCGATGGTCGAACAGGTCATGGACGCCATGGTCAAGTCGATCGAGACCCGGGCCGCCACCGCCCGCGCCGCCTATGACCGGGTCTGCGCCGGCGCCGGCGACACGGCCACGTGGCGCGAGGTCAACGGCCGCGAGCCCGAGGTGACCGCCGCCGCCGGCCGCATCGCGGACCTCATCGTCCTCGGCCGCCCCGACAGCGCCGAGGAGGCGCCGATGGCGGCGACCATCGACGCGGCGCTGTTCGATACCGGTCGCGCTGTGCTGGTGGCGCCGCCGACTCCGCCGGCGGAAGTCGGCAGCTGCGTCGTCATCGCCTGGAACGGCGGCTCGCAGTCGGCCCGCGCGGTCGGCCAGGCGTTGCCCTTCCTGGCGCGCGCCAAGCGGGTGGTGATCGCCGTCGGCGGCGGCGAGGACAGCCAGACCCCGGCCTCTGGCCTGGTCGCCTATCTCGAGCGTCACGGCGTGCGGGCGGCGGTCGAGCCCTTCGAGGTCGCGCACGGCGTCGGCAAGTCCATCCGCGAACAGGCCGGCCGGCTCGGCGCCGACCTGCTGGTCATGGGCGCCTATGGCCACAGCCGGCTGCGCGAGATGATCCTGGGCGGCGCGACCCGCGACGTGCTGGCCGGGTCCGCCATCCCGGTGTTCATGGCCCACTGATCACGGGGAGGCACGAGTCAGTTGCTCACGCTCGAGGATTGCATCGCCCTGTCGGAGCTGACGGAGGAGGAGATCGACGCGATCGCCGAGCATGAGCACGTGCCCGAAATCATCGCCGCGGAGCTCGGCAATTATCTGGTGCATTGCGCCGACGGCTCGTCGCGCATCAAGCGCATGATCCGCGACGACATCGAGCACGCCCGGGCGCATCGCGATTTCGCCCATGCCGCCAAACTCAAGCTGGTGTTGAAGCACTTCCTCGCAACCCATCCCGGTGTCCGGCTGCCGTCCGTGGCCGATCGCGGCTGAGCGATTCCCGACCTGCGGCGCGCCTGGGTTCTCCATGATGGAACGCAAATGAGCCTGAAGAACATCCGCCTCGAGCTGGCGCGCACGCCCGATCATCCCGAAGGCGATCCGCGGCATGGCTACGATTTCTCGGCGCCGCTGGACGCCGAGGCCCATGTCGACGCCGCCGAGTGGAAGAAGCAGCGCGAGCGCTGCACGGTGCGCCGGTTCATGCCGGATGCCGACGACGAGCACGGCCATCTCGTGCACGGGCCGGGCCGGCGCTGGTCGTTCCACTACGACGCCGGGACCGAACCGGTGGAGGACGAGCCGGGCTACCGGTTCGAATCCCACGCCTTCAAGCCCGGGGAGTACGTGTCGATCACCGAGCAGGATGGCGCGACGCGGACCTTCAAGGTGGTCTCGGTTCGCTGAGGCTCGGCCGGGCGCCGCAAACCCCGGGCCGCACTGGCGCCGGCCGCCGCATCGGCTAAACTCGCGCCATGCAAAATCCCATTTCCGAACCGGCCGCCGCCGGCCGCAAGACCGTGGTCCTCACCGGCGCCAGCCGGGGAATCGGCCATGCGACGGTGATGCGCTTCAGCCGCGAGGGCTGGCGCATCGTCACCTGCAGCCGCGAGGACGTGCCCGAGGAGTGCAAGCGGGACCCGAACTGGACCCACCACGTCACCGCCGACCTCGCCGACCCCGCGAGCGTCGACCGCTTCGTGGTCGAGGCCCTGGCCATCCTCGGCGACGACCCGCTCCATGCCCTCGTCAACAACGCCGCCGTGTCGCCGAAGACGCCGTTCAAGGAGCGCCTCGGCTGCCTCAACGGCGACCTGCAGGGCTGGCGCGACGTGTTCCAGCTCAATCTGTTCGCGCCGCTGGCCCTGTGCCGCGGCCTCGCCAAGCCGCTGCATCGCGGCCACGGCGCGGTCGTCAACATCACCTCGATCGCCGGCCACGCCATCCATCCCTTCGCGGGATCGGCCTACAGCACCTCGAAGGCGGCGCTGTCGGCGCTGACCCGCGAGCTGGCGGTGGAATTCGCCGATCTCGGCGTCCGGGTGAACGCGGTGGCGCCGGGCGAGATCGAGACCGCGATGATCGGCCCGGAATACGAGGCGTTGATTCCGCGCATCCCGATGCACCGCATGGGCAAGCCGGAGGAGGTCGCCGGCGCGGTGTTCCAGCTCTGCAGCTCGGATTTCGCCTACGTCACCGGCACCGAGGTGTTCGTCACCGGCGGCCAGCACCTGTACTAGTCGCGGTCGGCTGCGTCAGGATTTCTGCGGCGGGGAGCTTGCGGCTCGGGCTACAGCCGTGCCTCGAGCGCACGGAACCAGGCGAGCCGCGCCTCGATTTGACCGATATCGTGGTCGAGCCAGTCGATGAGCTGGCCGCCTTCGGCGGCGTGGTGGGCGCGCAGATCGGTGAGCCGGGTGAGCTCGCGCTCGCAGACCTCGATGAGCATCTCGGCCTGGCCGAGCCGGGCCTCGCGCTCGAGCAGATGCAGGAAGCGCATCTTGAGGGCGATCACCAGCTTGTTGAACTCGCCCATCGGGCCGCGCAGATTGGCGCTGAGCAGGCGCCTGAGCTCGGCCATGCCGCCCGCGGTGACCCGGATCGCGGCATCGGCGGCGGCCGATTCCGGTTCCACCAGCCCCTCGACCTGCAGCAACTCGATCGGCGGCCCGATCAGGTCGAGCGACGGCCCGACGATGCGCCCGGTGAAATGCCGGATCTCGGCCGCCAGCGCCGCATAGGGCTTGGGTGCGGTCGCCAGGCTGCCGAGGGCCGCCAGGCGGATCGCTTCGCTCGGGATCAGGCTGTTATCGGGATACATGTCGGCCCTCGTTCCGGTGCCGGCAAACTAGCACGCCGCGTCCGGTGCGATCCATATGGCGGTCAGGCTCCTGGAAAACAAGGCGTTTCCCGGCAAAGCCCCGACCCGCCTGTCCCGGTCCCTCAGGGCTGCGCGCCTAGTTCCGGACCCCGCGCAGCCGCTCCGAGCGCCGCCGCAGCAGTTCGACCGAGGTCAGCAGGAAGATCGAGAACACGATCAGCAGGGATGCCGCGGCGGTGATGGTCGGGCTGATGATCTCGCGGATGCCGCTGAACATCTGCTTGGGCAAAGTGCGCTGCTCCGGGCTGGCCAGGAACAGCACCACCACCACCTCGTCGAACGAGGTCACGAACGCGAACAGCGCGCCGGAGATCACGCCCGGCAGGATGAGCGGCAGCATCACCTTGAAGAACACCCGCGGCGGGCTGGCGCCGAGGCTGGCCCCGGCGCGGCTCAGCGAATAGTCGAAGCTGGAGAGCGTCGCCGTCACGGTGATGACCACGAACGGCGTCGCCAGCGCGGTGTGCGCCAGGATCAACCCCGGCAGGCTGTTGGCGAGGCCGATCTGGATGTAGAAGAAGTACATGCCGACGGCGGTGATGATCACCGGCACCACCATCGGCGAGATCAGCACGCCCATCACCGCCGCCTTGGCCGGGAAGTTGGCCCGGCTGAGGCCGAGCGCCGCCAGCGTCCCGAGCGTGGTCGCGATGATGGTGGTGGAGACGCCGACCACGATGCTGTTCTGCAGGGCGGACTGCCAGCGTTCGCTGGTGAAGAAGTCGATGTACCAGCGCAGCGACAGCCCGGGCATCGGGTAGCTGAAATACGGCTCCGAGTTGAACGACAGCGGCATGATCACCAGGATCGGCGCGATCAGGAACAGCAGCACCAGGGCGCAGATCGCGCGGAAGGCATAGAACCAGACGCGTTCGATCGGAGTTGCGTGGGGCGCCATCGCCATCTGCGGCCTATCCCAGCTTCATCTTGTCGATGCCGACGAGGCGGTTGTAGACGAAGTACAGGACCAGGGTGGCGAACAGCAGGATCGCGCCGAGCGCCGACGCCTTGCTCCAGTTGTTCTCCTGGTTCATCGCGAGCGCCACGAATCCGCTCACCATCTGGTCGGTCGGCCCGCCGACCAGCGCCGGCGTGATGTAGTAGCCGAGGCACAGGATGAAGGTGAGCAGGCAGCCGGCGGCGATGCCGGGCACGGTCTGCGGGAAATAGACCCGCCAGAATGCGTAGAACGGGCCGGCGCCGAGCGAGCGCGCGGCGCGCACATGGCTGGGCGAGATCGTCTTCATGACGCTGTAGATCGGCAGCAGCGTGAACGGCAGCTGGATATGGGTCATCGCGATGATGGTGCCGAAGCGGCTGAAGATGAGCCTGAGCGGCTCGTCGGTCAGGTGCAGGAAGATCAGCGAGTCGTTGATGATGCCGTTGTCCTGCAGCAGAACGAACCAGGCCGTGGTGCGCACCAGCAGCGAGGTCCAGAACGGCAGCAGCACCAGGATCATCAGCAGGTTGCTGGTCTTGGTCGGCAGCGTCGACAGCAGGTAGGCGAGCGGAAATCCGAGCAACAGCGTGAACAGGGTGACCGTCAGGCTGATGCCCATGGTGCGGGCCAGCACGGTGCGATAGATGGCGCGGTCGGCGGATACGTTCTGGATCTCCCCGTCGCTGCCCCATTCCAGGTCGAGGGCGCCCATCAGGTAGAACAGCGTGTAGGCGTGGCCGCCCCGCTTGATCGCCATCCAGGCGTCGCGCTGTCCCCAGACCGAGTCGATGCCGATCAGTGCGTCCTTGTAGGGGCCGGTCTCGACCGCCTCGATCTTGCGGCCGGTGGCGATCACCTTGCTGCGGATGCCCGAGATCGCGTAGTTGAGCCGCTTGCCGATCAGTGCGGTGGTCCTGGCCTCCTGCGCCACCTTGAGGTCGGCGGCAAGCGCGGCGTAAGCCGGCTCCGGCGGCAGCTCGATGCCGTCCCAGTCCTCGAGCGCCGCGATCGTCTGCGGCAGGTTGTCGACCAGGCTGGTGTCGTGCACCGAACGGGTGAGCAGCACCAGGATCGGCACCACGAAGGACGCGACGATGAACAGGAAGAGCGGCAGCACCAGGCCGACCGCCCTCAGCTTCTGCACCCGTTCGACCCGCTGCAGCTTGCGCTTCAGCGGAACGCCGTCGGCGGTGCGGACGATGTCGGGTGCCGGGATCGCGGTCATGATGGTCGGGTGCGAACTTCGTGGAAGCCGGGAGCGGGCTTGCGCCCGCTCCCCTCAGCCATGCCCGAGGTTACTGGGCCAGCCAGGCGTTGAACCGCTCGCGCAGCTCCTCGCCCTTGTCGGCCCAGAACTGCGGGTCAATCATCAGCGCGTTCTTCATGTTGTCCGGCGCCGACGGTAGGTCCTTGAGGATGTCCGGCGCGATGAGCGGCACGGCATCGACATTGGTCGGGCCATAGGAAATGTACTTCGACTGATTGGCCATGACGTCGGCGCGTGTCGCGTATGCGATGAACGCGTAGGCCCCTTCGACCCGCGGGCCGCCCTTCGGAATCGCCCACAGGTCGTAGTCGGGCGCCTGGGAGTCCCACATGATCCGGAAGTTCTTTCCCTCGTTCTTGACGGCATTGAAGATGCGGCCGTTCCACGCCGAGACCATCACCGCCTGGCCGTCGGCCAGGAGCTGCGGCGGCTGGGCACCGGCCTCCCACCACACCACTTCGCTCTTGATGGTGTCGAGCTTGGCGAAGGCACGGTCGACGCCCTCGGGCGTGTTCAGCACCTCGTAGAGCTGATCCATCGGCACGCCGTCGGCCAGCAGCGCCCATTCCAGGTTGACGAACGGGCTCTTCTGCAAGGCGCGCTTGCCCGGGATCTTCTCCAGGTCGAACACGTCGGCGATGGTGGTCGGCCCGTTCGCCAGCTTGTCCGCGTCATAGGCGATGATGGTCGAGTAGAGGATGTCCGGAACCGCGCAATCGAACTGGTCGCCGCCGATGATCTTCGATCGGTCGACGCCGACCTTGGCGTAGTCGATGACCTCGAATATGCCCTCGGCGCATCCGGCGAGCGCCGTCTGGGTGTCGACGTCGATCACGTCCCAGGTGACGCTGTTCGACTCGACCATCGCCCGGATCTTGGCGATCTCGCCGTTGTACTCTTCCTCGGTAATGTTGACGCCGGTCTCCTTGGTGAAGGGCTTTATGTAGGCTTCGCGCTGGCTCTCCTGGTACGCGCCGCCCCATGATACGACGGTCAGATCGTCGGCCGCCGCCGGCCGCGCCGTCGCGACCAGCGCCGTGCCCGCGAGCAGCAGGCTGGCCAAAGTCAGTAGCTTCTTCATCTCATTCGTCTCCCTGTTGTGCCGGCCGTTCCGGCGCTTGCTTTCCCGTCCTCGCTCCGGCCGGTTGTTCCGGCAGCGGCCCCGTTCGGGTTCGGGACAGGGCGGTTTGAGGACGGGCATGCCTCGTGATCTTGGTGTCAGAACGCGTCGAGCGCCCGGCAGTCTTCTTTCTTCCAGCCCACCGAGATGGTGGTGCCGGGCTTCAGATCGGGCATCCCCTCGGAGTTCGGCAACTTGATCACGAAGTCGCTGTTGCCGCAGACACTGGTGCGCACCCTGGTGTGGTCGCCGAGATAGATCAGCTCCTCGATCCGGGCGGAGAACACGTTGGCGCAGGCGCCGTTGGTCGGACTGATCTGCACCCGCTCGGGCCGCAGCGACAGCGTGGTGGGCATGCCCACCGCGCCGATCCCGATCGGCAGGGCCTCGACCCGGCCGCCGCCGTCGATCTCGACCTGGCAGGACTGGCCGTTGATCGCCACCACCTTGCCCTGGATCTTGTTGTTCTCGCCGATGAACTGGGCGACGAAGGAGTTCGCCGGCCGCTCGTAGAGGTCGTCCGGCGTGGCGAGCTGCTGGATCCGGCCGTCGTTGAACACGGCGATCCGATCCGACATGGTCAGCGCCTCGCCCTGGTCGTGGGTGACGTAGACCACGGTGACGCCGAGATCCTGGTGGATATGCTTGATCTCGAGCTGCATCTGCTCGCGCAACTGTTTGTCGAGCGCGCCCAGCGGCTCGTCCATCAGCACCAGCTCGGGCTCGAACACCAGGGCGCGCGCCAGCGCCACGCGCTGCTGCTGGCCACCGGAAAGCTGGCCGGGGCGCCGCTTCGCGAAGGTGCCGAGCTGGACCATGTCGAGGGCGCGGGCGATCTTCTTCTTGATGTCCTCGCGCGGCACCTTGCGCACCTCGAGCGGGAAGGCGAGGTTCTCCTCCACCGTCATGTGCGGAAACAGCGCGTAGTTCTGGAACACCATGCCGATGTTCCGGCGATGCGGCGGCACATCGTCGATCGGCCGGCCATTGAGATGGATACGGCCGTGGGTCGGCACCTCGAACCCGGCGAGCATCATCAGCGTGGTCGTCTTGCCCGATCCCGAGGGGCCCAGCAGGGTCAGGAATTCGCCGCTCCGAATACTCAGATTCAGATCCTTGACGACGAGGATTTCGCCGTCATAGCTCTTCTGGATCTCGGCGAACTGGACGTAGTCTTCGCGTTGAGTTGCCATCCCGTTCCGTGACGCCTCATCCATCTCCCAGGGCGGTCGGCTGTCCTTCGGGCTTGCCCGTGCGCCGATCCGTCACAGAATTCTTATTTCATGCCCGAGGAAAAGGGGAGTCATTTTCTGTTGCGCTGCAAGATAGTTCGAAATCCGCCTGGCGGTATGGCATTTGGCTGCGATTTCCCGAAATTCTTGATCAGGCAGTAAAAATCCGCCCCGCGTGCCACCCGCATAGATGGCGGTGTGTGTCTGAAATACAGGCAATAGATATCTAGTTCGCCTGGGCGGTTGTGGACCTGGCCGCGGACAATGTTGTGGTCGGGACCATAGGGGAAGCCGGTGATGTCCTGGTGGCCGTCGGACGTGATGACCAGGATGTCGCCGCGCCGGATCCGCCTCGAGGTGACGGGGTTGTGGGCGCCGTCGAGCGTCACCATCGGCCAGCGCCGCCGCACGGGGCTGCCGGCCGCGTTGCGCCTGGTCGAGTTCGCTGGCGAGAGCTTGCAGGAAAGAGGATTGGGGCGTCAGGCCGCCCGCTTCAGCCCCAGGCGCTGCCAGACGTCCACCAGGGCCTCCACCAGCCGGTCCATCATGGCGTCGTCGTGCAGCGGCGACGGTGTGAAGCGCAGCCGCTCGCCGCCGCGCGGCACGGTCGGATAGTTGATCGGCTGGACGTAGATGCGATGGCGGGTGAGCAGGTCGTCGCTCGCCAGCTTGCAGGCCCGCGCGTCGCCGACCAGCACCGGCACGATGTGGCTTTCCGACGGCATCACCGGCAGGCCGGCCTCGCTCAGGCGGCGCTTCAGGGTCGCCGCGCGCTCCTGGTGCCGGTCGCGACAGGCGTTGTCGGCCTTCAGGATGCGGATCGAGGCGAGCGCCCCGGCCGCCACCACCGGCGGCAGCGAGGTGGTGAAGATGAAGCCGGAGGCGTGGCTGCGGACCGCGTCGACCAGGGCCGCCGAGGCGGCGACATAGCCGCCCATGACGCCGAAGGCCTTGCCGAGCGTGCCCTCGATGACGTGCAGTCGGTCGGCGACGCCGTCGCGCTCCGACACGCCGCCGCCGCGCGGCCCGTACATGCCGACGGCGTGGACCTCGTCGAGATAGCTGAGCGCGCCGTGGCGCTCGGCGACGTCGCACAGCGCGGCGATCGGCGCGATGTCGCCGTCCATCGAGTAGACGGATTCGAAGGCGACGATCTTGGGCCGCGCCGGATCGGCCGCCTTCAGCAGCGCGTCGAGATGATCGGCGTCGTTGTGGCGGAAGACATGCTTCTCGCAGCGGCCGTGGCGGATGCCCTGGATCATCGAGGCGTGGTTGAGCGCGTCGGAAAAGATCACGCAGCCGGGCAGGAGCTGGGCCAGCGTCGACAGCGTCGCCTCGTTCGAGACATAGCCCGAGGTGAACAGCAGGGCGGCTTCCTTGCCGTGCAGGTCGGCGAGCTCGCGCTCCAGCAGCACGTGGTAGTGGTTGGTGCCGGAGATGTTGCGAGTGCCGCCGGCGCCGGCGCCGCAGCGCTCGAGCGCCTCGTGCATGGCCTCGAGCACCTGCGGATGCTGGCCCATGCCGAGATAGTCGTTGCTGCACCAGACGGTGACGTCCTCGAACACCGCGCGGCCCGATGGGTCGGCCACGTGGCGGGTGGCCCGCGGGAAGGCCCCGGCCTGGCGCTCGAGATCGGCGAAGATGCGATAGCGACCCTCGGCCTTCAGTCCGGCAATCGCATTCCTAAAGACGCTGTCGAAATCCATCGTTCCGTCCGTCTTATCGCGCCCGTCGTATCGCGTCCGGCGTGTCCGCGCCCGTCTTCCAACCGAAGCGGGGCCGCCGCGGCGATGAAATCCACGCCGGAGTATCTTTTACCATACCCCATGACGAAACTGCGTCACAGGGTCGCGCAGGCCGGCGAAATCCCTTGCAATCAAAAGGGCTTTCCGGCGGGCGGACGGACCACCCACCGGAGCGGATCGCGGGTCAGGCCGCCTGGAGCCCGTTGGCCTTCACATGGACGGCAGTCTCGTCGAGCGCCTTCTCGAAGCGGGCGAACATGTCGACCAACTGGTCCTTGGTGATGATCAGCGGCGGGCAAAACGCCACCGAATCCACCAGGGCACGCACGATCAGGCCGTGTTCCTGGCAGCGGGCGATGCAGAACGGCCCGACCGCCTGCTTGGGATCGAAGGACTCCCTGGTCTTCTTGTTCTTGACCAGTTCGACGGCGCCGACCAGCCCGACCCCGCGGCACTCGCCGACCAGCGGATGATCGGCGAAGCGGCGCAGCTCCTTCTGGAACACCGGCATGACGTCGCGCACCTGGCCGAGGATGTTGCGCTCCTCGTAGATCTTCAGGGTCTCGACGGCGACGGCGGCCGAAACCGGGTGGCCGGAATAGGTGTAGCCGTGGCCAAAGGTGCCGAGCTTGCCGCTGTTGTCGCGGATCGCCTCGTAGACCCGCTTGTTGATCATGACCGCAGAAATCGGCAGGTAGGCCGAGGACAGCTGCTTGGCCACGGTGATGATGTCCGGCTGCATCTTGTAGGTCTCGCTGCCGAACATGTTGCCGGTACGGCCGAAGCCGCAGATCACCTCGTCGGCGATCAGCAGGATGTCGTACTTTTTCAGGATCGGCTGGATCTTCTCGAAATAGGTCTTGGGCGGCACGATGACGCCGCCGGCACCCTGCACCGGCTCGGCGATGAAGGCGGCGATGGTGTCCGGATCCTCGCGCAGGATCTGCGCCTCGAGGGACTCGGCCATGCGGGTGGCGAAATCCTCCTCGGACTCGCCGGGCTTGCCAAAGCGGTAGTGGTGCGGGCATTCGGCATGCAGGATGTTGGCGATCGGCAGGTCGAAATCCCGATGGTTGTAGGGCAGGCCGGTGAGGCTCGCCGAGGCCACGGTGACGCCGTGATAGCCCTTGATGCGCGACAGGATCTTCTTCTTGTTCGGCCGGCCCAGCGCGTTGTTGTAGTACCAGACCATCTTCACCACGGTGTCGTTCGCCTCCGACCCCGAGTTGCAGAAGAAGGCGTGCGACATCGGCACCGGCGCCAGCTTGATCAGGCGCTCGGCCAGATCGATGGTCACGTCGGCGGTCTTGTGGGCGAAGGTGTGGTAGTAGGGCAGCTTGCGCATCTGCGCCGCCGCCGCCTCGACCAGCCGCTCCTCGCCGAAGCCGAGGCTCGTGCACCACAGGCCCGACAGCCCCTCGACATAGGACTTGCCGTTCTCGTCGATGACGTGGATGCCCTTGCCCGAGGTCAGCACCAGCGGGCCGTCCGCCTCGTGCTTCACCGCGTTGGTATAGGGGTGCAGGTGGTAGGCGATGTCGCGGGCCGCGAGGGAATTGGTCATCTTGTTCATTGCGAAAACTCCTGTCCGCCGCGCAGGGCAGGGCGGACGCATGAAGCCGCGAAAGCGGCGGCGAATATCTGAATAGCGCCCAATATCCATCGGCCCCGAGGGCTGAGTCAAAGGGGGAAGTGGCCGGGCAGGATTGCATGCCGGACATGGGGGTTCTGCCGATCCCGGGGGCTATCCGCGCGTGCCGGTTGCGGACATCCTGGCCAGCCTCGATGATGACCGTCCGACAAACACCGAGGGGCTGATGAGGGAACGGCTTTCCCTGCGCCGAAGGATCGCCCGCATCGTGGCGGCCGCGGGTCTTCTGGCGCTGGCCGCCGGATGCTTCGGCGAGGGATCGACCCCCTCGGCCAACGCGCCGCCGCCGGCCGGCAGCGCCGAGGCGGCGACGACCCGCGCCGCGACCGGTGCCCCCGGGGCCGGATTCGACGCCGAACGGGTTCGGGCGGCCCAGCCGGGGCTGCTCGCGGCCGCGTTCGACCGGGTCGCCGCCGGGGTGCCCGGACGCACCGAGCTCTACTTCGTCGGCTTCGCCGGCGACGCGCGGGAGGACGTGTTCCTGCACGAGGCCGAGGCGGCGCGGGACCTGATGGACCGCCGATTCGGCAGCGCCGGGCGCTCGCTGCTCCTCGCCAACAACGAGGCGACGCTCGGTTCGCTTCCCGTGGCCAGCCTCAGCAACCTGTCCCGCGCCCTGGCCTCGGTCGGCGCCCGCATGAACCGCGACGAGGACGTGCTGTTCCTGTTCCTGACCTCGCACGGTGCCGAGGGCGGCTGGCTGTCGACCAATCTCGGCCCGTTCCGGCCGCGCGCCTTCGTGGCGCGACAACTCGACGCGGCGCTCGACGATGCCGGGATCAAGTGGCGCGTCGTGGTGATCTCGGCCTGCTTCTCCGGCGGCTTCATCGAGCCGCTCGCCGATCCCAACAGCCTGATCCTGACCGCGGCGCGGGAGGACCGCGCCTCCTTCGGCTGCGGCCATGACGGTCAGTTCACCTATTT
Organism: uncultured Rhodospirillaceae bacterium; assembly: GCA_964372215.1. GTDB lineage: Bacteria > Pseudomonadota > Alphaproteobacteria > Dongiales > Dongiaceae > DAIMFL01. The sequence continues at coordinate 23,013 of CAYJQC010000009.1, read as the reverse complement.
CGGCGACGCCTATTTCGGCCGCGCCCTGCCGGCCAGCCGATCCTTCACGCAAGCCTTCGAGACGGCGAAGGCGCAGATCGCCGCCTGGGAGTCGGCGAAGAACTTCCGGCCGTCCTTGCCGCAGATTTATGTGGGAGACGCGATCGGCGCGAAGCTGGCGGAGATCGAGGCGGCGGCAGCGAACTGATTCTACCCGGCCCAGGTGCGGTAGCGCCGCTCGGCCGGCAGGATTTCCAGCACCCGGTGGTTATTGGTGTCGGCGACCAGCAGCCGGTCCAGCCCGTCGGCCCAGATCCCGGCCGGCTCGCCGAGCGGCAGGCAGACCGGGTCTTCGCAGGTGAAGCCGTCGTCGAGGTCGCGCGCCGTCCGCGTCGCGAGATCGAGGAAGCGCAAAGCGCCGTTGTAGCTGTCGGCGACCGCAATCCCGCCGTTCCACCAGGCGAGGCCCAGCGCGTGCTGCAATTTCGCAGCGCCGAACGGGCCGTTCGCGTGGCCAAAATCGAACAGCCCGGTGCCGACCAGCGTTTCCACGCGGCCCTCGTCCTGATGCAGCACCCGCACCGACGAGGTCTCGCTGTCGGCGAAATAGAGCCGCGTGTTGTCGGGCGACAAAGCGAGCCCGCTCGGCTGGGCCAATCGGGCGGCGCGGGCCGGGCCGTCGTCGATCGCCTCGCCGCCGTCGCCGGCCAGGGCGGCCACGGTGCCGGCGGCGAGATCGAGCAGGCCAAGTTGGTGTGTCCCGGCATTGGCGAAGTAGAGTTTCGTCCCGTGCACCGCCAGGTCCCAGGGCGAGGCGAGATCGGCATCGACCGCCGGCAGCGCGTCGCCCAGCACTGGACCACGTTTGCCGCGCCCGGCGATGGTCGTCACCTCGCCGCTAGCGAGATCGATGCGGCGGATCGCGTGATTGCCGGTATCGGCGACGAACAGCGCGGCGCGTCCGTCCGCGTCGAGTCCGGCGACGAGCCCCTGCGGACCGTTGAACTGAGCCTCGCCTGCCGGTCCGTCCATCAGGCCGGCGGCGCCGCTGCCGAAGCGCGCGGTCTCGGTGCCGGCATCGTCGAGGATGACGACCTGATGATGCCCGCCATCGGCCAGCGCCCAGGACTTGGCGCCGTTCACCGCGGACACCGGCTTGATCTTGCCGGGAAAGGCGAAGCGGCCCGAGGCGGTTTCGACCGGTTTGAACGGCAGGGTGGCAGGCGCCAGGATGCCGGTGTCGCGATACTGCTTCAGCGCGTTGCCGACCGCCTGGACCAGCATGTCGCCGTCCGCCTCGCCGGAATGGCGGCCGGCCTCGCGCCCCGCCGGGTCGATGAACACCAGGCTCGGCCAGGCGCGCACCGCGTATTGCCGCCAGATCTGGAACTCGGGGTCGTGCGCGATCGGGTGCACGATGCCGTAGCGGGCGATGGCGCGTTCGACGTTCGCCGGATCCTTCTCGGCGGCGAACTTCGGCGAATGCACGCCGATCACCACCACCTCGTCGGGAAAGGCTTCCTCGACCTTCCGCAAGGCGGGCAGCACATGCATGCAGTTGATGCAGCAGAAGCTCCAGAAATCCAGGATGACCAGCCGGCCGCGCAACGCGGCGAGCGACAAAGGCGCCGGGGTGTTGAACCAGACGAGGCCGGGACGGTCGATCTCGGGCGCGCGGACGGGGGAGTTCATGGACGGCAATGTCGGGTGGGCCGCAGCGCACGTCAACGCCAGTGGCGATCACCGTCCCGCGAGGTCGATCGCTCTGGGATCGAGGGCGTCGCGCAACCCGTCGCCCAGGAAGTTGAAGGCGATGACCGTGACGAAGATGGCGAGGCCGGGCCACACCGCCAGCATCGGCGCCGACCAGATCAGCTCCTGGGCGTTGCTGAGCATGTTGCCCCAGCTCGGCCAGGGCGGCTGGATGCCCAATCCGAGGAAGCTCAGCACGGATTCGGTGAGGATGATGCCGCCGACCGACAGGGTGGTGGCGACGATCACGGGGCCGATCACGTTGGGCAGGATATGGACCGCCATGATGCGCAACGGACGGGCGCCGAGCGCCACCGCGGCGCGCACGAACTCGCGCTCGCGCACCGATAGAGTGGCGCCGCGCACCAGCCGCGCCGTGGTGGTCCACCCCACCAGGGCGATCAGCGCCACCATGCGGTAGAAGCTGGCGTCGGGTGCGGTCGCGGCGCTCGCCGACAGGCCGAGCTTGGTGAGGTCGATGGCGGCCAGCACGATCAGGAGCGGCAGGACGGGGAGCGCGATCACCCCATCGGCCAGGCGCATCAGCAGGGCGTCGAGCCGGCCGCCGAAATAGCCGGCGACGAGGCCCAGCGTCGTGCCGATGGTCGCGGCGGCGAGGGCGGCCACCAGTCCGAGGGCGAGCGACACCCGGCCGCCGGCCATCAGGCGCTGCAGCAGGTCGCGGCCGAGCTCGTCGGTGCCGAGCGGGTGCGCGAGGCTGGGGGCCGCGAACCGGTTCAGCAGGTCGACCGCGTTGCTGTCGATGCCGCGCGCGTGTTCGATCAGCGGCGCGCCGAGCGCCAGCAGGCAAAGAACGGCCAGCACGATGCCGCTCATGACCGCCAGGCGATGGGCGAGAAACCGGCGCCACAGCAGCCGGCGGACCGAGATCGGCGGCAAGGCGGGCGCGGCTGCGTGGGCGGCAAGCTCGCTCATCGGTACGCAATCCTGGGATCGAGCCAAGCGTAGGCGAGGTCGGCCATCAGGTTGCTGACGAGCACAACGGCGGTGGCGAACAGCAAGCCCATGAGCGCCAGGTTGAAGTCGTTGCCCATGACCGCGTCGTAGATCGTCTTGCCCATGCCGAGATAGGCGAACATGGTCTCGGTGATCAGCGCGCCGGAGAACAGCGTGCCGAAATCGAGCGCCAGGATGGTGACCACTGGAATAAGCGCGCTGCGGAGCGCGTGATGGATCACCACCCGCGCGGTGGAGTTGCCCTTGGCATAGGCGGTGCGGATGAAGTCCTGGCGCAAGGCTTCCGCCATCGCCGCGCGGGTATAGCGGATCAGCGACCCGGTCGAGACCAGGGTGAGGGTGAGGACGGGCAGCACCAGATGGCGCGCCCGGTCGGCGAGCCAGGCCAGGCCGGCGAGGTCGCTGCCGGCGCTGCCCGTGCCGCCGGCCGGCAGCACGCCCCAGGTCACCGCGAACAGGATGATCAGCAGGATGGCGAGCCAGAACGGCGGCACCGAGATGCCGGCGAAGGCCGCCAGGTTGATGGCGCCGTCGGTCACGCCATGCGGCTTCAGCGCGGCGATGGTACCGGCGGGAATCGCAATCGCAATCGACAGCACGAAGGCGAGCCCCATCAGCAGCAGGGTGTTGCCGAGGCGCGGCGCCAGCACCTCGGCGACCGGCCTTCCGTTCAGCCGGGCGAAGCCGAAATCGCCCTGCACGGCGTTGCCGAGCCAGGCCAGGTAGCGGGTCGTCAGCGGCTGGTCGAGACCGTAGACCGATTTCAGCCGCGCCGCGTCGGCGGCGGTCAGCGAGGGGTCGCTGGCGATCATCAGGTCGACGGGATCGCCGGGCATCAGGCCGATCAGGGCGTAGATCACGAAAGACATGACCAGCAGCACGAGCGCCGTCTCGGCCAGCCGCTGCACCAGGAACCGGGTCACGGCGCGCCTTGCGCCAATCGCGCGGCGTCACCCCCCACCCTATCCCTCCCCCGCAAGGGGGGAGGGGACTCAGTACCAGCCGCCGCAAGAATCCCCCTCCCCCTCGATGGCGGAGGGTCGGGGTGGGGGTGAAACTGCGCCGAAATCGCCAACGTGACTCCTACTCCTCCACCCGCCAGTCCTCGACCCACAGGGTGGACTGGCCGAGATGGCCGGTGGGTGTGACACCCTTCAGCCATTTCGGAAAGATGAAGGCCTGGGAGCGGTAGTACAGCGGCAGGGCCGGCAGGTCCTCGGCATAGATCTCCTGGATGCGCTGCCACAGCGCCTTGCGCTTGCCGCGGTCGAGCTCGATCTCGATCTCGTCGATCAGCCCGTCCATCTCCGGGTTGACGTAGCCGGTGTAGTTCTGCCCGGCCCAGCCGTTCGCCTCGGTCGGGATTTCCGCCGAGTGCAGCGACGAGCGTGGCACATGCTCCGGCGCCGACAGCCAGGCGAACAGCGCCATGGCGGGAAAGCGCCGCTCGCTCACGGTCTGGCCGAAGAACACCCGGGCCGGCTCGTTGCGGATGCGGATGTCGATGCCGGCCTGCTGCCATTGGCTCTGCAGCACCTGCTCGACCAGCTCGCGGGTGCGGTCGCCGGCGGTGGTCATCAGCTCGAGCGACAGCGTCTCGCCCGCGGCGTTGCGGCGCGGGCCGTCGCCGCCCGTGGTCCAGCCCGCGTCGTCGAGCAGCGCCGCCGCCCTTTCGGGATCGTGGGGATAGTGCGGAATCGCCTCGCTGTAGGGCCAGTCGAGCGGGCTCACCGGCGACTGGGCCACGATCTGGCGGCCCTCGAACAGCTGCTGCACCAGGGTCTCGCGGTCGAGAGCGAACAGCAGCGCCTGGCGCACGCGGCGGTCGGCGAGGACGGTGTTGTCGAGGTTGAGATCGATATGCTCGTAGAACAGCACCGGCTTGTAGACGACGTCGAAGGCGTCGCCGTGGCGCTTTTCGAAGGCAATCGCCTGGTCGAGGGTGAGGCCGAGTTCGCCGGCGACATAGTCGACCGCGCCCGACAGCAGATTGGCCTCGAGCGCCGCGGTGTTCTCGACCACCCGCAGCACGATGCGCTGAAAGGCCGGCGCCTTGCCCCACCAGTGCTGGTTGCGCTCCAGCACGATCTCGGCGCCGGGCTCCAGCGAGGCCACGCGATAGGGCCCGGAATAGAGTCCGGGATTGGTCGGCTCGGCATCGAAGGCGGTGCGGTTGCGGTACTCGGCCGGCACCGCGAAGGCGGCGCGCTCGACATGCTCGGGCAGCAGGTGGAAATCGTTGATCGCGTTGTAGGTGAACTCGACGCGGTCGAAATGCAGGGTGAAGGTCTTGTCGTCCGCGACGTCGATCGAGAGGATGCGGCGATAGAGCTCGGCATTGCTGATGCCGCTGTCCGGGCTCTTGCCCACCTCGTAGGTGAACAGCACGTCCTTGGTGGAGACGGCCACGCCGTCGCCCCAGCTCGCGCCGGGTTGGATCGTGTAGGTGGCGGCGACGCCCTGCTTGCCGTCGGGCAGCTCTTCCAACCAGGCCTTGCCGTTCTCCAGGGTCGGCAGCTCCGTGCAGAGCAGGCAGACCAGCTCCCAGTTCGCGTCATAGGCGGTGAACGGCCGCTCGGTCAGCCCCATGACATAGGACTTGGCCAGCATCGACTCGATGTTGGGATTGAGGGTCGAGGGATACTGCGCCATGCCGATGACGATCTGGTCGCGGGCCAGCGCGGCCGGCGCGGCGAGGAAAAGCGCCAGGACGGCCAGGAACAGGACCCGCAGCCGGGCGATCACGAGCGACCCCTCATGACGGACATGATAGCAGGGTGAATGCGGCCCTGAACCACAAAGCCACGAAGGCTCAAAGATAGTTGAGAGTTGTCATCGCCGGGCGAAGACCCGGCGATCCATGGATCGGTTCGCGTGGACGGTTGAATGGATTCGCGGGTCAAGCCCGCGAATGACAATCTTCCTTTCTTCTTCGTGTCTTTGTGCCTTGGTGGTTCAAGGCGGCCGTGCCGACCTCTCCAGTCTTTCACGCCGACTCCGCGCTCCTCCCGCCATGCTTCGCCGACCAGCCTTCGGGATCGTCGAGGAAGGCGCGGACCTGTTTCACGCCGTCGGCGGAGAGCTTGCCGGTTTCCTCGGCCGCCGCCAGCACATCCCACCAGGTGGCGAGGCCGAGGAGCTGCACCCCTTCCGCGGCGAGGCTCGAAACGCTCTGCGGGAAGATGCCGTAGTGGAACACGACCAGGGTGTGGACGCAGACGCCGTCGCCGTCGCGGATGGCGTGGACGAAATTCAATTTGCTGCCGCCGTCGGTCGCCAGGTCCTCGACCAGCAGGCAGCGCGCGCCGGGCCGCATCGCGCCCTCGATCTGGGCGCCGCGGCCGAAGCCCTTGGGCTTCTTGCGGATGTAGAGCATGGGCAGGCCGAGGCGGTCGGCGATCCAGGCGGCGAAGGGGATGCCCGCTGTCTCGCCGCCGGCGATCGCGTCCAGGGATTCGAAGCCGATCTCGCGCCCGATGGTCTCGACCGCCATGTCGATGATCTTGGTCCGCGCCCTGGGGAACGAAATGATCTTGCGGCAGTCGATATAGACCGGGCTCGACCGCCCCGAGGTCAGGGTGAACGGCTGGTCGGGCCGCAGGTGCACCGCTTCGATCTCGAGCAGGATGCGGGCGGTGGTGCGGCCGGTATCGGCGGTCAGGGCTGGCTGGGTCACGGGCGGGGACTCCGGAAGGCTGGCGCTGCCCTTACCTAGCGGCAATCCCGTCACGCGCCAAGCAGGGTTTCCATCAGCGCCGGATCGTCGCGCAGGGCCGCGGCGGCGCCCTCGGCCGCGATCCGGCCGAGGCGCAGCAGCACCGCCCGGTCGGCGATGTCGAGGGCGAGGGCGGCGTTCTGCTCGGCCAGCAGCACCGCCGTGCCGCCGGCGGCGATCGCGCGGACATGCTCGGCCACCTGGCGGGCGGCGACGGGGGCGAGGCCGAGCGACGGCTCGTCGAGCAGCAGCAGGCGCGGGCGCGCGGCGAGCGCCCGGGCCAGGGCCAGCATCTGCTGCTGCCCGCCGGACAATTGCCAGGCACGGCGGCGCGCGTTCCCGGCGAGGGTGGGGAACAGGGCCTCGAGCTCGGCGATGCGGCGGGCCCGCTCGCGCGCATTGCCGGGGCAGGCGACCTCGACCGATTCGCGCACGGTCAGGCCCGGGAACATGCGCCTTCCCTCGGGCGCGTAGCCGACGCCGAGGCGCGCCCGCGCCTCGACGGGAAGGCCGGCGAGATCGCGCCCGTCGAGGCGGATGGTGCCGCGCGCGGGGCGCAGGAATCCCATCACCACCTGGAGCAGGCTCGACTTGCCGGCGCCGTTGGCGCCGATGAGCGCCACGATCTCGCCGGGCGCGAGCGCGAGCGACACCTCCTGCAACACCGGGCCGGCGCCGCGATGCAGGGTCACCGCCTCGACCGACAGCAGCGCGCTCATGGCCGCCGCCCGAGATAGATCGCGGCGATCCGGGCGTCGGCGCGCACCGCCTCGGGGGTACCCGCGGCGACGACCTGGCCGGCATCGAGGCAGATCATCCGGTCCGCCAGCCCGATCAGGAACGGCAGGTTGTGCTCGACCACCACGAGCGCGGTGCCGGCGGCGGCGACCGCCTTCAGAAGGCGCGCCAGTTCGGCCTGCTCGGCCGCAGTCAAACCCGCCGCCGGCTCGTCGAGCAGCAGCAGGACCGGCTGGAGCGCCAGCGCGCGGGCGAGCTCGGCCCGCCGCAACATTGCCGGCGGCAGGTCGGCGGCGGGCCGCGCCGCCGCGGCGTCGAGGTCGAGCTCGGCCAGCAGGCTCATCGCCTGGCCGCGCGCGCTGTCGAGGTCGGCGCCCGGGCCGAGCCGGGCGGCGGCGACGTTGTCGAGCAGGCTCATGTCGGCGACCAGCCGCGGCGCCTGGAAGCTGCGCGCCAAGCCGGCGCGGGCGCGGGCATCGGGCGCCAGCGCGGCGAGGTCGCCGCCGGCGAAGGCAAGTGTCCCGGAATCCGGCCGCTCGATGCCGGAGATCAGGTTGAGCAGGGTGGTCTTGCCCGAGCCGTTCGGGCCGATCAGGCCGAGGATCTCGCCGGGCGCGACCGCGAGCGATACGTCGTCGAGCGCGGCGACGCCGCCAAAGCGCTTGGTCAACCCGGCAACCCCGAGCACCGTACCGCCCGCGAATCGCGACCGCGCCGGCAGCGGGCGCGGCGCCGGCAGCGGCGGCGCGGGTTCCGGCAGCAGCCGCGCGCGCAGCGCCTCGAGCCGTCCGACGATGCCGTCCGGCGCGGCCACGATCATCACCAGCAGCGCCACGCCATAGGCGATCAGGTAGTGGCGGTCGAGGACGCGGAACCACTCGGGCAGATGCACCAGCAGCACGGCGCCCAGGATCGCGCCGGCGATCCTCAGGCGCCCGCCGACCACCACCAGGGTCAGGCAGGTGACCATGACGCCGAACTGCAGCACCTCGGGGGAGACCACGCCGACGCCCTGGACCTGCAGCGCGCCGGCGGCCCCGGCATAGCCGGCGGCCAGCAGGAAGGCGGCGAGCCGCAGCCGGCCGGTGTCGAGGCCGATGCTGGCCGCCGCCACCGGGTCCGCGCGCACGACCCGCCAGGCGAGGCTGAGGCGCCCGGCGCCGAGCCGCCAGGCGAGCGCCGCGCCGGCCAGCACGACGCTCCAGGTGGCGGCCATGAGCGGCAGGCCGCGGCCGACATGAACGCCGAAGAGATCGAGGCCCGGCAGCCCGGCCAGGCCGTTGGCGCCGCCGGTCAGCCCGGTCCAGTTGACCGCGGCCAGCAGCACGGCTTGCGCGACCGCCAGGGTGGCGAGCGCGAAATAGTGCGAGGCGAGGCGCAGCACCGGCAGCGCGATGACCGCGGCCAGCAGCACCGGGAGCGCGATGGCGAGCGGCAGGGCGACCGCCGCGCCGACACCCCAGCGGCTCGCCAGGATGCCCGCGACATAGGCGCCGAGGCCGAAGAACGCGCCTTGCGCCAGCGACAAGAGCCCGGCCTGGCCGAAGGCGAAGTGGTAGCCGATGCCGAGCAGGGCGTAGACGCCGGACAGCGTCAGCAGCCGCAGGGTGTAGGAATCGCCGGCGATGACCACCGGCGCGGCGAACGCAATCGCCGCGATCGCCAGCGGCAGGTTGACGCCCCGCCCCAGCCAGGCCGCGGCGGCGGTCATGCGCGCCGGCCTTCCGCCTCGCCGAGCAGTCCTTGCGGGCGCAGGAACAGGATCGCGAGGAGCGCGGCGTAGAGCAGCCCCTCGGCGACGGGATAGGAGACCGCGGCGGCGACCCCGACCTCGAACAGGGCGATCAGCAGCGCGCCGAGCACCGCGCCCATCAGCCGGCCCCAGCCGCCGATCACCACGGCGATGTAGGCCTTGAGCATCAGCTCGCCGCCCGATGTCGGGGTCACGAAGTATTGGTTGGCGAGCAGCAGGCCGGCGGCGCCGGCGAGCGCCGCGGCGAGGGCGAAGCTCGCCATCGCCATCGTCACGGGATTGATGCCGATGACGCGCGCCATGTCCGGGTCCTGGGCCGCGGCCCGCATGCGCCGGCCGGCCTGGCTGCGGGTCAGCAGCAGGTGCAGCCCGGCCACCAGCAGCGCGGCGACGGCGATCAGCGCGAGCGACTGGCGCGAGAGGGTCAGGCCAAGAACCGAAACGACGCCGCCATCGACCAGCGGCGGCCCGGCCCGCGGCGCCGCGCCGAAGATGCCGGTGACGCCTTGCTGCAGGATCACGCCGACGGCGATGGTGCTGATGAAGACGCTGGTGGGCGGGCGGTTGCGCAGCGGCAGATAGGCGAGCGCCGCGACGGCGAATCCGAGCAGCGCCATCAGCGCCAGCACCGCGGGCAGCAGCAGGATGCCCGGCACCGGCAGCCAGGACGCCAGCGCGACCGCCAGGAATCCGCCGGCCATCACCAGGTCGCCCTGGGCGAAGTTGACCGCGCGGGTCGCGTTCAGCACCAGCACGAAGCCGAGCGCCGCCAGCGCATAGGCCGCGCCGAGCGCGACGCCGTTGAGGGCGAGCTGGAGGATCAGCATGGGGCGGCGATGCCCTCATCCTTCGACAGGCTCAGGATGAGGACACTTGTGGGGTCGGCGTTCAGCGCGCCTCGTCCCGGGCTTGTCGAAGGACGAGGACATCGCCGCCCATTCCCGCTGTCATGCGCGGGCTTGACTCGCGCATCCATCCATCCGATCGCGCTGGCGTCGGGATGGATCGCCGGCTCAAGCCCGGCGATGACAACTTTCCCATGCGTCGGGGCGGCGGCTACACCTCTCCCTGACCCTCCCCCGCAAGAGAGGAGGTAGGGGGAGGGGGGCGACATGCGAGATCCGGTCACGGCGTGACGCCGTCGAGGCCGCTGTAGCGCTTCACGATGGCGGGGATGCGCGAGGTGCCGTCGTAGCAGATGATGTCGGCGTCGTGGGCCATGTTGCCCTTGCCGTCGGACCGGTAGCGCATGGCGATGCCGTCGAAGGCGTTCTCCGCGAGATAGCTGCGCACCGCGTCGGGGGTCCTGGCGCCGGCGCCGACGGCCGCCAGCACCATGCGCGTGCCGTCATACTGCGCCAGCGCATAGGCGTCCGGCTCGGTCGCGAACGCTGTGCGATAGGCCTGGGCGAAGGCCGCGATCTCGGGGCTGCCGCCGGAGATCGGCGAGGAGCCGGTCTCGGCGCAGACCCCGGCGAGTTCGGCCGGCTCCAGCAGCGCCGCGGTCTGCGGCTGGTGCATGGCCGAGCCGGCGACGATCGGCAGGTCGATGCCCATGGCCTTGGCCTGGCGCACCACGAGCGCGGTCGAGCCGGCATGGAGCTGCAGCACCAGCACGTCGGGGCCGGTGGCCATCGCCTTGGCCAGGATCGGCAGCAGGTCCTTGACCGCGGGATCGATGCCGTCCTCGAACACCACCTCGGCGCCGAGCGCCTCGAAATTGGCGAGCAGGTGGTCATGGCCGCTCTGCCCATATGCCGTGGTCTGGTAGATGATCGCCGGCCGGGCCTTGTGCAGCTCCTCGACCACGTAGCGCGCCTGCGCCGCCTTCACCACCGCGTCGCCGGGGAAGAAACGGAACACGTTGGGGCTGCCGAGCTCGGTAATCTTCGCCGTGCCGGACACGGTGATGAGCGGCACGCCGTAATCGTCGGCGAGCGGGATCATGGCCAGCATCTGGGTGCCGAGCATGGGCGCGACGGCGGCGACGACGCCCGGGCGCGACAGCGCCCTTTCCAGGGCGTTCACCGCCACTTCGGGCGAGGTGCCGGTGTCTTCCACGTCGTAGACGATCGTGTCGTCCGGCATGGCGTCGAGCGCCAGCACGGCGCCGTTGCGCTGGCTGGTGCCTTCGAGAGCGAGGAAGCCGGTCAACGGCACCAGCACCGGCAGGCGCGGCGCATCGTCGGCCGCCGCCGGGCGCGCGAGCGCGAGCGGCAGGACCAGGGCGGCGGCAAGAGCAAGAATTGAGAGGCGGTGGCGCATTCTGGCGTTTCCCTTCGGGGTCGAGGGGGCCGCCAGGACGGGAAAACGAGGGCGCTTCCGGTCTGCAACGGCTCCCTGCGCTGGCATGATCCAGATCAGGTTCGATGGGTATGTTCTCAGCCCCCGCGGCAGCGCCGCGAAGACACCCCAGCCATACGAAACGCCGCAACAGTGCGGCGCCTGGCCTGCGCTTGTCAATCCGGCGCGTGTCGAAATGCTGCGCTGCAGCGCAGCCGGAACTGGCGTCTGAACCGGCCTCGCGCTCAGCCAAATTTAACGTTTCGGCGTGCTAATGGTACCGGCCAGGCGACCCGCTCGACCCGATGCGAACTCGGGACCCCGGGGCACGGATCGTCCGGCCGGCGGCGCAGTCCGCCAGGGAGCAGGCCCGTGAATGTTGCGCTGAAGGCCAAACGCACGTTTTTCTCCCGGCGCCCGGGCGCGCCGCCGCAGGACGCCGCCGAGGAGCCGACGCCGCTGGCCCATGGCGGCGAGCGGCCGCGTCCGCTCCGCATCCTCTCGATCGACGGCGGCGGCATCCGCGGCATCCTGCCGGCGATGGTGCTGGCCGATATCGAGCGGCGCACCGGCAAGCCGATCTGGCAGCTTTTCGACCTGATCGCCGGCACCTCGACCGGCGGGCTGATGGCCTTGGCGCTGTGCGTGCCCGGGCCCGACGGCGGCGCGCTGCACACCGCGCGCGACCTGGTGCGGCTGTACGAGGTCGAGGGCAAGCGCGTGTTCTCGCGCTCGGTCTGGCACAAGATTCGCGCGGTCGGCAATCTGGCCGACGGCAAGTACCCGTCCTCCGGCATGGACGGCGTGCTCGAGGAATACTTCGGCGAGGCGCGGCTCAAGGATTCGCTCACCGAGACGCTGGTCACCGCCTACGAGATCGAGCGGCGCATGCCGTTCCTGTTCAAGAGCTTCGCGGCCCAGCAGAAGCCGCATTACGACTACCAGATGAAGCAGATCGTGCGCGCGGCGACCGCGGCGCCGACCTATTTCGAGCCGGCCCAGATCCAGATCGACGGCCCCAGCGACTACTACGCGCTGATCGACGGCGCGGTGTTCGCCTACAACCCCGGCATGTGCGCCTATGTGCACGCGCTCGAGCGCTTCCCCGAGTCCGAGGATTTCCTGGTGGTCTCGCTCGGCACCGGCGAGCTCACCCGCCGGCTCGGCTACGAGGACGTCAAGGACTGGGGGGCCGCGCGCTGGGCCCAGCCGGTGTTTTCCGTGATGTGCGACGGGCTGTCCTCGACGGTGCATCACCAGCTGCACCAGCTGCTGCCCGCCGGCGCCCATGGCCGCAAGCAGTACTACCGCTTCCAGGCCCGGCTCGATGTCGGCAACGACGACATGGACGACGCCAGCAACGGCAACCTGCGGATCCTCAAGCTCCTGGCCGAGGACATGCTCCAGGCCAACCGCTCCCAGCTCCGCACCCTGTGCGAGCATCTGGTGGAGTACGCCGAGCAAGCGGCGGCGGAGTCGGTGGGGGCGTAGGCCGTCGAGGCTCAAACATCGCGTTTCGATCGTCGCATCATTGAAACCATAGATCATTTGTGCTGCGGTCTCTGTCCGACATGGACGGAGGCAAGGACCGTGCCGGGCATTCCGAAGCTGCTCCGGTCAAGTGGATTGGAGCCTCCAGCCGATCAGCAAGCCATTGCCCGAGCCGAGAAGGCCGTTGCGCGGGCGTTGCCGCAGGATTACCGAGTATTTCTAGCCCAATCCAATGGATACGAAGCGCTCGTAGACGAGAAGGGATATTTGTGTCTCTGGCGAGCCGAGGACATTCATGCGCGGAATGAGCAGTACCAAGTGGACCAGTGCGTTGGCGACATCACCCTCATTGGTTCGAACGGCGGTGGAATCGCCTACGGGATCGACTGGTCAAGCGAGCCATGTCGCTACGTGGCTATCCCGTTCATTCTCATGATCAGAGAGGACGTTCGGCCTCTCAGCCACAACTTCGCTGGGTTCGTTCGCGCGGTAGCAGATGGGGAAGGTTGGTAAAACTGGCGGCGCCACCGGAATGACGCCGGCCGGTAGCCGCTTGGCGGTCACGGATTGCATGCCCATCCAGGATTGTTAGTTTGACTGCCGCGCCTTTGGCATTCGAAGGATAGTTCTGACACCCATGTCCCCCTCCATTCTCCTCGCCCGCGATGGCGACATCGCCACCGTCACGCTCAACCGGCCGGACAAGCTCAATGCCGTCGACCTGCCGATGTGGCGCAAGCTCGGCGAGGTGGCGCATGCCCTGGCGACGGACGACGGCGTGCGCTGCGTGATCGTCACGGGCGCGGGCAAGGGCTTCGGCGCCGGCGCCGACATCTCGGAGTTCGAGACGTCGCGCGGCACGCCGCGGAAGGCGCGGGACTACGGCACCGTCATGGTCGACGCGCTGTTCGCCCTGCGCGATCTGCCCAAGCCGACGGTGGCGCAGATCCACGGGCCGTGCACCGGGGCGGGGCTGGAGATCGCGGTCATGTGCGACTTGCGAATCGCCGCGCGCTCGGCCCGCTTCGGCGTGCCGATCCAGCGCCTCGGCGTCACCATGCCCTATCCGGAATTGGGCGCCTTTCTCGAGCTGGTCGGCCGCGCGACGCTCTTGGAGATCCTGCTGGAGGGCCGGGTGTTCGACGCCGAGGAGGCGCTGGCCAAGCGGCTGGTGACCCGCGTGGTCGACGATGGCGCGCTGGAGACGGAGGTGGCGGCGACGGCCCGGCGGATCGCCGACGGCGCGCCGCTCGGCCACGCCTATCACAAGCGGGCGACCCGGCGGCTCGCCGAGGGCGGCGCGCTCACGCCGGCGGAGTTCGCCGAGGGCTACGCCTCCTGCGCGACCGAGGATTATCGCACTGGCGTCGCCGCCTTCCTGGCCAAGCGGAAGCCGGGATTCGTCGGACGGTGATGCGAAGCCCTCACCCGCCTCGCTGACGCTCGGCACCCTCTCCCGCCTTTGCGGGAGAGGGTTGAATGCCGTTGTGTTCTTCTCGCTCTCCCCGCCGGGGAGAGGGCGGGGCCCATCGCGTCGGCGATGGGAGGGTGAGGGTCGTCAGTCCCCGCGCTTCTGGCCGGCCGGGTCTTCGCTGCCCTTGCGGTAGCGGAAGGTGCCGCTGGCCTGGGCGATGAGCCGCCCGTCGGCGTCGCGCACCTCGCCGGTGGTGAAGTAGATGCTGCGGCCGCCGCCGGTCTTGCGGCCGGTCGCGGTGAGCCGGCCGAAGCCGCGCGCCTGGCCGACGAACTGGGTGGTGAGCGACAGCGTCACCGCGTGGCGCACGTTGCCCGGCACCGGGCAGTACACCCCGGCATAGCCGCAGGCGCTGTCGAGCAGGGTCATGATCAGGCCGCCATGGGGGATGCCGTGGCCGTTCAGGTGCTGCGGCCCGAGATCGATCTCGATCTCGGCGTAATCCTCGCGCCAGGCGACCAGGCGATAGCCGATCAGCGCGCCGTAGGCGGCGGAGGGGCCGTGTTTGTCGTGGTCCAGGGTATCGGGCATGGCGCGGGAGGGTGCCGGAGCCCGGCCGGCCTGTCCAGGGGAACCGTCCTCCCGGGCGGGCGTCGCCGGATTCCCGGATTCTCGCGGGCCGCCCGAATGCCGGCCCATTCCCAAGCGGTGGCGCGGGGCAGAGGTGGTTAGGTAGGATAACTACTTAAGCCTTTGGAAACGGGCCGCGCAACAGACTGGCAACAGACTGAACGGCTACGGGACGATCGGGCTTGCCGTCCGACGCTCGTAGGCTCTATCGCTGCATGTCAAATTCCGAACCCCGGAGGTCCGACCATGGATTTGCGTATCGCCCCGCGCCTCGGCGCCATGCTTCTGCTGGCGCTTGTCGCGACCGGCTGGCTCGCGTCGCCGGCCCGCGCCGAGGAACCGATCCTGGTGGTGACCGGGCTCCCCGACGGCGAGCGCGCGCTGACCATGGATGACCTGCGTCAGCTCGGCGGCACCGAGATCACCACCGGCAGCCCTTGGACCGAAGGGCCGGTGACCTTTACCGGTGTCACCGGCCGCCGCCTGGTCGAGGCCCTGCAGGCCGCCGGCGCCGAGGTGCTGGCGGACGCGATCAACGATTATCGCGTGACCATCCCGTTCGAGGCCTTCGACAGCGACGATCTGCTGATCGCCTATGCGCTCGACGGCCAGCCGATGTCGGTGCGCGACAAGGGACCGCTATGGGTCGTGTTCCCGTACGATTCCGATGACCGCTTTCTCAGCGACACCTACAAGTCCTACTCGATCTGGAATCTGAATCGTCTTGAGTTCCGCTGAACGCAAACCGGTTGGCGGCGAGGGCCTCGCCGGACAGGCGCTGGCGGGACACCGGCGGATGGTCGGCGGCCGGCGCGGTCTGGCGGCGGTCCTGGCCGGGCTCTACCTCCTGCTGCTGGCGGCGCCGGTCGTCCTGCTGATCCGCGAGGGCAGGGTCCAGGAGGAAGTGCGGCTGTATCTCGCCGACGAGAGCCGCTGGACCCTGCATCGTGCCGATATCGAGTACGGCAACCTGGTCAATCTGCTGTACCGCGCAACCCTCGGCGAGCCCGATGCGGGACGCGACGCGGTGCAGACCGGGATCGACCTGCTGTACAGCCGGCGCAAGGTCTTGAGCACCGGGGAGCCCGCGGCGACCTTTTCCCGCCTGGAGAGCTACGACGCCACCCTGGCGGCGATGGACGCAGCGATCACCGCCGCCGACGCGGTGCTGAAGATGGAATCGGGTCCACGCGTCTCGGCGGCGGATCTCGACGCGATCCGCACCGCGGTGGCACGCGTGCGGTCGCCGCTGCAGGAGCTGGTCCGCGCCCTGTTGTCCGAGAGCGCGCTTCGCCGCGACGAACTCAGGCGGCGTGCGGACCAGCAGATCCTCTGGCTGCGCATGGTGACCGGCGCGTTGATCGCGGCCAGCCTGGTCTATGTCGGCGTCCTGGTGTGGAACGTGGTGCGGCTGCGGCGGTCGGCCGAACAGCTGCGCCGCCTGGCGGCGGCGGTCCAGCAGAGCGAAGGGCGGTTGCGGCTGATCGCCGACAGCGTGCCGATGCTGATCGGCTATGTCGCCGCCGACCGGCGGATCGAGTTCGTCAACCGGACCGGCGAGCGCTGGTCGGCCCAGACGGCGCCCGCGATCATCGGCAAGGGGATGGCGGAGCTGCTGGGGTCGACGAGCTGCGATCCGGTCGCGGCGCCGTTCGAGCAGGCGCTGTCCGGGACGCCCGGCCAGTTCGAGGGACCGCTGACCTTTCCGGACGGCGCCGAGCGCATCGTCGAGGCCGCGTTCATTCCCGACCTCGACGGCGACGGCGGGGTGCGCGGCTGCTTCGTCGTCGTGATCGACGTCACCGCCCGCAAGGAATCGGAGGAGCAGCTCCGCCAGGCCCTGAAGATGGAGGCGGTCGGCCGGCTGACCGGCGGCATCGCCCACGACTTCAACAACCTGCTCGGCGTGATCGTCGGCAATCTCGACCTCGCCGGGCTGAAGCTCGGCGACCGCCCCGCCGAGCAGGCGCTGATCGAGCGGGCGATCGGCGCGGCCGAGCGCGGCGCTTCGCTGACCCAGCGGCTGCTGGCGTTCTCGCGCAAGCAGACGCTGCTGCCGCGGCTGACCGACGTGAGCCTGCTGATCGCCGACATGTCCGAGCTGCTGGGGCGCACGCTCGGCGAGACGATCGAGGTGGTGACCATCGCCGCGCCGGAGCCGAGTCTGGCGCGGATCGATCCGAACCAGTTCGAGGCGGCGATCCTCAATCTCGTGGTCAATGCCCGGGATGCCATGCCGGACGGCGGACGGCTCACCATCGAGACCAAGGTCGTCAGGTTCGGTGCGGCGGATGCGGGGCGCGCTCTGGAGGTCGTGCCGGGCGAGTATGTGGTGACCGTGGTGTCGGACAGCGGCACCGGCATGCCGGCCGAGGTGATGGCCCGTGCCTTCGAGCCGTTCTTCACCACCAAGGCGGTCGGCAAGGGCAGCGGTCTCGGCCTCAGCATGGTCTATGGCTTCGTCGCCCAGTCCGGCGGTCATGTGGAAATCGACAGCGTGGCCGGTGCCGGCACCTCGGTGCGGATCTATTTGCCGCGGGCCGTGGTGGCGGCGGCGGTCGAGCCGGCCGCGAAGCCGGCGGCGGTGCCGTCGGGCGACGGCAGGCTGGTGCTGGTGGTCGAGGACAACGGCATGATGCTGGCGTTTTCCGCCTCGGCGCTGAAGCTGCTCGGCTATCGCTCGGTCGAGGCGGAGGATGCGGCCGCCGCGCTGGCGGTGCTCGAGAGCACGCCGGAGGTGTCGATCCTGTTTACCGACGTGGTGCTGCCGGGGGGCATGAACGGGGTGGCCCTGGCCGAGACGGCGCGGCAGCGGCGGCCGGGCCTGAAGGTGCTGTTCACCTCGGGCTTCGCCGCCGGCGAGAGCGATGCCGGGGCGTCGTTGCCGCCGGAGACCGAGGTGTTGGCCAAGCCGTTCCGCATCGCCGAGCTCGGCCGCCATCTCGATCGGGTCGTCGCGGCCGGCTGACCCGGCGCCCGATCCTGGCGTGACCGCCGGCCTGGCAATCTGATCCGCGCTCTTGACCCACCCTCTTGACTCTGGGCCGGCAGGTTTATAGAACAAAACACGAACAATCTTACCCCTCCGACTGCGGACGCAGGCCATGCCGACCCCGGAATCCTCCACGCCTGTTGCTGTAAAAATACGCAAGATCAATGAATTGCGTGAGGCGCTCGGACGCCTGGAGCGGGGCGGATCGGCGCCCCGCCCGGCCCTGGCCCTCGGCATCCCCGCCGTCGATACGGCGCTCGGCGGCGGCTTGGCGACCGGCTGCCTGCATGAGGTGCTGGCCGGCCCGGATGGCGGGTCCGGGGACGCGGCGGCGACCGGCTTCGGCCTGGCCCTGCTCGCCCGGCTGCTGGGCGGCGATACCCGGCCGGCGCTGTGGTGCGCCCGGCGCATCGATCTCTACGGCCCCGGCCTCGCCGCCTTCGGCCTCGATCCCGGCCGGCTGATCCTGCTCGAGGCGGCCAAGCCAGCCGAGCTGCTCTGGGCGATGGAGGAGGGGCTGCGCTGCCCCGGCCTGGCCGCGGTGGTGGCCGAGCTCGACGGGCTCGACCTGACCGCCGGGCGGCGGCTGCAGCTCGCCGCCGAGGCCGGCGGGGCGACCGGGCTGGTGCTGGGCCGGCGCGCCGGCGGCGGCGCGCCGGCGCCGGCCCGCTGGCGCGTCCCCCCCCCGCCCGGTGCCGGGCTTGCGGCCGGCGGGTCCGCGCGCTGGCATGTCGAGCTGCTGCGCTGTCGCGGCGGGCGGCCGCGCGATTGGGAGATGGAGTGGCACGATGGGACGGGTGATCTCGCTCTGGCTGCCGCGCTTCGCGACCGACCGGCTGCGGCTCCGGCAGCGGGCTGAGGGGGACGGGGCGCCGACGCGCGCCCTGGTCACCACCCTCGCCGTCGGCGGGCGCAGCCTGGTGGCCGCCGTCGACGCGCGGGCGGCGACGGCCGGCATCGCCCCGGGCATGTCGCTGGCCGACGCCCGGGCGCTGGCGCCCGATCTTGCGACCCGGCCGGCCGATCCGGCGGGCGATGGTGCGGCGCTCGCCCGGCTGGCCGACTGGGGCCGGCGCTACACCCCGCTGGTCGCCGTCGAGGCCGCGGCGGACAGCGGGACGGCCGGCGCCGGGCTGTGGCTCGACGTCACCGGCTGCGCCCATCTGTTCGGCGGCGAGGCGGCGCTGCTCGCCGATCTCACCGGCCGGCTGCGCCGCTTCGGTTATGCGGCGCGCGCCGGCCTTGCCGACACGCCCGGCGCGGCCTGGGCAGCGGCGCGGTTTCTGAAGCAGGCCGGGGGCGACGGCGCGCGCGTCGCGCCCGGCCCGATCGACCAGCAGGTGGCGCGGGCGGTGCTGGCCCCCCTTCCGGTGGCCGCCCTGCGCCTCGCGCCCGCGGCGGCGGCGGGGCTCGCCCGGCTCGGCCTGCGCCGGGTCGGCGATCTCTATCCGCTGCCGCGGGCGACCCTCGCGCGCCGCTTCGGCGAGGCCGTGGGCCGCCGCCTCGACCAGGCGCTGGGCGGCCTGCCCGAGCCGATCTCGCCGCGCCAGCCGGCGCCGCCGCATCTCGTCCGCATCGTCTTCGCCGAGCCGGTCGGGCATCGCGACGGCCTGGCCGCCGGGATCGACCGGCTGCTGGTCCGGCTGTGCCGCGATCTCGACGCGGCGCAGGCCGGCGCCCGGCGGCTGGTGCTCAGCCTCTACCGGGTCGATGGCTCCCTGCGCCGCGCCGCCATCGGCACCAGCCGGCCCAATCGCGATCCGGCGGCGCTCGCCCGGCTGTTCGCCGGGCATCTCGACCGCCTCGATCCCGGCTTCGGCGTCGAGGTGATGACCCTCGAGGCCGCGATCGTGGAGCCGCTCACCGCCCTGCAGCTCGTCATCGGGCGGGATGCGGGAAAAGGAAGCGCATCGCGCGTGCCGACGGACGGAGAGAAACGTGTCATCGCCGGGCAACGACCCGGCGATCCATGGCGACATCGCGCGGACGGCGCCATGGATGCGCGGGTCAAGCCCGCGCGTGACCAAAGAAATGCCGCGTCCGCCTCCGTGCCCCGGCGCCCCTGCGGCGACTCCGAGATCACCACCGCCACCCTTGCCGACCTGATCGACCGGCTCGGCAACCGTTTCGGCTTCGACCGGGTGACCTGCCTGGTGCCGCGCGACAGCCATCTGCCAGAGCGCGCGGCCTCGCGGCTGCCGGCGGCCAGGGCGGCGGCGCGCGGCACCTGGGCCGCCCTGCGCTCGCGGCCGCGGCCGCTGCGGCTCTTCGACCGGCCGGAGCCGGTGCAGGCGACCGCGCTCATGCCCGACCATCCGCCGGCCCTGTTCCGCCGCGGCCCGGTGCTCCACCGCGTCGCCCATGCCGAAGGGCCGGAGCGGCTGCTGCCGGAATGGTGGCACGCCGCCGCCCCGGAGGCGGCGCTGCCGCCGGGCCGCGACTATTTCCGGATCGAGGACGGCGAGGGCCGGCGCTACTGGATCTATCGCGAGATCGCAGGCGATGAGGGCGCGGCGCCGCCGCGCTGGTTCCTGCACGGGCTGTTCGGCTGAGGGTCTGGCCATATGACGGCATTATGCTATCATTATGCAGTCATACTGTCCTCGGAGGAAAACATGGCCACCGTGACCATCCGCAATCTCGACGCCGCCGTGGTGGAGAAGCTGAAGAGCCGGGCGCGCGACAATCACCGCTCGCTCGAGGCGGAACTCCGGGAGCTGCTGTCCGGCATCGTGCATGAGCAGGAGCGCCTGAAGAAGTTCCGCGCCAAGGCCGGCCGCATCGCAGCGATGACGCCGGCCAGGACCGCGCAGACCGACAGCACCCGGCTGCTGCGTGAGGACCGTCGCCGATGATCCTCGTGGTCGACGCCAGCGTGGTCATCAAGTGGTTCGTGCGGGAGGACCTGCACGCGGAAGCCACCGGGCTGCTGGCGGGCGGCGACGATCTCTATGCGCCCGATCTCGCGCTCTCCGAGGTCGCCAACATCGCCTGGAAGAAGGCGGTGCGCGGGGAGATCGGCGAGGAGCAGGCGGCGCATATCGTGGCGGCCTGTCTCGACGGCCTGCCGGCAATTCTGCCGGCGAGCGGCTTCGTCGGACGCGCCCTGCAGATGGCGCTTGCGCTCGAGCATCCCGTGTATGACTGCCTGTATCTCGCCTGTGCCGAGGCGGCCGGCGGCGTGCTGGTGACCTCGGACGCGGCCTTCTGCCGTCGGGTGCGGCAGACGACGCTGGCGCCGCTGGTGCGGCAGCTCGGCACGGCGGCGGGGCCGGGCGGATGACCGCCTCTTCCCGTTCTCCTGCCTATGTCGAGCTGCAGGCGACCAGCAATTTCAGCTTCCTGCGCGGCGCCTCCCATCCGCAGGAGCTGGCGCTCGCCGCCGCGGCGCTCGGCCATGACGTGATCGCCATCACCGACCGCAACAGCCTGGCCGGCATCGTGCGCGCCCATCAGGCGGCGAAGGAGGCCGGCATCCGTTTCGTCGTCGGCGTCCGGCTCGACCTGCAGGACGGCTTCGGCCTGCTCGCCTATCCGACCGACCGCGCCGCCTATGGCAGGCTGTGCCGCCTGCTGACGACCGGCAAGCGCCGCGCCACCAAGGGCGAGTGCCACCTCGGCCTCGATGACGTCATGGAATGGGGCGAGGGGCTGATCGTCATCGCCGTGCCGCCGGAGGAATTCTTGCCTGCAGGTCCATCCATCGGTGTTTCACCCCCACCCCAACCCTCCCCCATCAAGGGGGAGGGGGATTCGAGAAGGGGCTCGGTCGAGTTCCCTCCCCCCTCGTGGGGGAGGGATAGGGTGGGGGGGCGCCAGCCAGCCCAGGCTCGTTCCCTCCATGCCTCTGTGCCGCCGTGGTTTTCCCAGTCGCTTGCAAAGCTGGCGACGGCCTTCCCGGGCCGCGCCTATCTCGCCGCCCAGTGGCTGCATCGCGGCGACGATGCGCGGCGCATCGCCGCCCTGGCGCGGCTCGCCGAGAGCCACGGCACGCCGCTGGTCGCCACCAACGACGTGCATTACCACGCGCCCGAGCGGCGCGTGCTGCAGGACGTGCTGACCTGCATCCGCGAAGGCTGCACCATCGACCAGGCCGGCTATCGCCTGCTCGCCAATGCCGAGCGGCACCTGAAGCCGGCGGCGGAGATGGCGCGGCTGTTCGCCCCCTGGCCGGAGGCGGTGGCGCGCACGACGGAGATCGCGACACGCTGCCGCTTCAGCCTGGACGAGCTGCGCTACGAATATCCGGACGAGCTGACCGGCGAGGGCCGCACGCCGCAGCAGGAACTGATTCAATTGACCTGGCAGGGCGCGGCCGGGCGCTATCCCGCCGGCGTGCCGGACAAGGTCAAGGGCGCGCTGGCGCACGAGCTGGCGCTGATCGAGCAGCTCGGCTACGCGCCCTATTTCCTGACCGTCCACGACATCGTCCGCTTCGCCCGGTCGCGCGACATCCTGTGCCAGGGCCGTGGCTCGGCGGCCAATTCGGCGGTGTGCTACTGCCTCGGTGTCACCGCGGTCGACCCGGCCTGCCACGACCTGCTGTTCGAGCGCTTCGTCAGCGCGGCGCGCAACGAGCCGCCGGACATCGACGTCGATTTCGAGCATGAGCGGCGCGAGGAGGTGATCCAGTACATCTACGGCAAGTACGGGCGCGCGCGCGCCGGCCTGGCCGCCACCGTCATCTGCTATCGCGGCCGCGGCGCGATCCGCGAGGTCGGCAAGGCGCTGGGGCTCTCGCTCGATACCGTCGCGGCGCTCTCCGGCACCATCATGGGCTGGGGCAGCAAGGGCGTCGCCGAGGACCAGGTGCGCGAGCTTGGCCTCGATCCGACCCGCGGCCGGCTGGCGCTCGCGCTGCGCCTGGCGCGCGCGCTCATCGGCTTTCCGCGCCACCTGTCGCAGCATGTCGGCGGCTTCGTCATGACCCGCGGGCGTTTGGACGAGGTGGTGCCGATCGAGAATGCGGCGATGGCGGACCGCACCGTCATCGAATGGGACAAGGACGATCTCGACGCGCTCGGCATATTGAAGGTCGACGTGCTGGCGTTGGGCATGCTGACCTGCCTGGCCAAGGGCTTCGAGCTGATCCGCCGGCACTGGGGCCGCGAGGTCGATCTTGCCACCGTGCCGCAGGAGGATCCGGCGGTCTACGACATGCTGTGCCAGGCCGATTCCGTCGGCGTGTTCCAGGTCGAGAGCCGGGCGCTGATGACCATGCTGCCGCGATTGCGCCCCCGCTATTTCTACGACCTGGTGGTCGAGGTGGCGATGGTGCGGCCCGGCCC
>CAYJQC010000008.1:160852-164075 GCA_964372215.1 uncultured Rhodospirillaceae bacterium | reverse complement strand
CGGAATCCATAACCGCAGCGCTGCGGCGTATGGATTCCGGGCCCGGCCCTTCGGGCCGTCCCGGAATGACGAGCGAATGATCGGCACGCGCGCACGTCGACAGAAGGGTTGCGCGGCGCGCCTGCCTCGGCCACAAGGCGCGCACCATGCTCGTGATCGACGATCTCACTATCCGCATAGCCGGCCGTACACTGCTCGAAGGCGCCTCCGCCCGCGTCACGCCCGGTTCCCGGGTCGGCCTGGTCGGCCGCAACGGCACCGGCAAGTCGACGCTGTTCAACGTCATCACCGGCGAGGTTCACGCCGAGCACGGCTCGATCGAAATTCCGCCGCGCTGGCGCATCGGCCGCCTGGCGCAGGAAGCGCCCAACGGCCCCGAGAGCCTGCTCGACGTCGTGCTCAGCGCGCCGAGCGAGCGCACCGAACTGCTCAAGGAAGCCGAGACCGCGCACGACCCGCACCGCATCGCCGAGATCCAGACCCGGCTCGCCGACATCGGCGCGCACGCGGCCCCGGCGCGCGCCGCCGCGATCCTGTCGGGCCTCGGCTTCTCGGCCGCCGATCAGGCGCGCCCTTGCACGGAATTCTCCGGCGGCTGGCGCATGCGCGTCGCGCTCGCCGCGACCTTGTTCTCCGAGCCCGATCTGCTGCTGCTCGACGAGCCGACCAACTACCTCGACCTCGAAGGTACGCTGTGGCTGCAGGACCATCTGGCGCGCTATCCGCACACGCTGATCGTCATCAGCCACGACCGCGACCTCTTGGACACCGCCGTCAACCAGATCCTGGCGCTCGACGCCAAGCAGCTCACGCTCTACCGCGGCGGCTATTCCGACTTCGAACGCCAGCGCCGCGAGCGCATGGTGCTCGACCAGAAGATGATCAAGAAGCAGGAGGCGCAGCGCAAGCACCTGCAGGCCTTCGTCGACCGCTTCCGCGCCAAGGCCAGCAAGGCGCGCCAGGCGCAGTCGCGCCTGAAGATGCTCGCCAGACTCGAGCCGGTCGCGGCGCTGACGATCGACGAAGTGCGCGAGATCAACATTCCGGCGCCCGACAAGCTGCTGTCGCCGCCGATCGTCGCCACCGACAACGTCGCGGTCGGCTATGACGGGCGCGTCGTGCTGTCGGGCCTGTCGCTGCGCATCGACAACGACGACCGCATCGCGCTCTTAGGGTCGAACGGCAACGGCAAGTCGACGCTGGTGAAGCTCTTGGCCGGCCGGCTCGACCCGATGCAGGGCTCGGTCACGCGCGCGGCCAATCTCAAGGTCGGCTATTTCGCCCAGCATCAGCTCGACGAACTCGACGAAAACGAAAGCCCCTTCGAAGCCGTGCGGCGGCTGATGCCGGACCAGCCGGAAGCCAAAGTGCGCGCCCGCGTCGGCGCCATCGGCTTTTCCGGCATGGCCGGCAACACGCTGATCAAGAGCCTGTCGGGCGGCGAGAAAGCCCGACTTTTGCTCGGCCTGGCGACGTTCAACGCGCCGCATCTCGTCATCCTCGACGAGCCGACCAACCATCTCGACATCGACAGCCGCGGCGCGCTGATCGAGGCGATCAACGACTTTCCCGGCGCCGTGATTTTGGTGTCGCACGACCGCTACCTGCTGGAAGCCTGCGCCGACCGGCTGTGGCTGGTCGCGGGCGGCCGCGTCGCCCCGTTCGACGGCGACCTCGACGACTATCGCAAGTACGTTCTCTCCGGCGACAAGACCAGCGCCGCCAAGCCGCCGCCGCAGATCGACCGCGGCGAAGTGCGGCGCGCCGCCGCCGAGAAGCGCGCGGAGACCGCGCCGCTGCGCAAGAAGATCGCCGATACCGAGTTGAAGATCGCGCAGTTGACGAAGCAATTGTCGCGGCTGGACGCGACGCTGGCCGACGGCGAATTGTTCGCCAACGATCCGGCGCGCGCGGCGGAATTGTCGAAGACGCGCGCCGAGGTCGTCAAGGCGCTCGCGACGGCGGAAGAGGACTGGCTGGCCGCCAGTTCGGCGCTTGAAAGCGCGTAAGCGTTACGAACGCTTCTGCGCCTTCTTCTTTTTCACCGGCGCCTTCGGCTTCTCCTGCTCCGGCGCGCGGTCGATGACCTTCAGCCGGCCGGCGTTGAAGGTGTAGATGCCGGGCCACGGCCCGCTCAGGTACGTGACGACGGCTTTGCGCTCGCCCTTCTCGTCAGCGCTGATCGCGACATTGGCCGGCTGGCCGGCGCGGCGCACGGCCTGGCATTCGCTCATGCCGAGCGAGATGCCGCCGAGCACGGGCGGAGCCGCGGCCGGCATGGCGCCGCCGCCGCCGGTCTCAAGGTGATCGGACACCGGCTCGCTCGTGGCCGGCGCCGCGGCGGCCGCGGCTGGCGCCGCTTCCGCCGCCGGGGCGCAACTGCCGTCGGCGCCCACGAGCTCTTCCGGTCCGACCGGACCTTTCGGGCCGAGGTCGGATTTGTGCGTGGTGGGCCGCGCCCAATCAGGCGTGGCGAAAACGTCGGCGGGCTTGGCGAACAAGCCGCCTTCGCTCGCCCCTTCGAATATCCGGGTGGCGCCGGAGCAGCCGGCCACGGCCAGCGCGGCGGCGCAGGCGAATACGATTCTGGATGTGACGCGACGGCGCGGCAAAGCGGCTTCCCCCTGGGGCAGGTCTGTCTAACCTATCTGCCTGCTCTTATGACAGATTTTGCGTCATCACGATGGCAAGGGGCAAGCCTTGGTGTCGGCGGGCTGGCCGGCACCGCGCGGCCCGAGCGATCTCACCAGTCGGCCATTGGCCGACGGTTCACGCCTTCTTCACCCAGCGGCCGTTCTCGTCCGGCTGCCAGTAGGTGACGTCGAAGCCCTTGGTCTTGGCCGCGGTCCAATGCCCGCGCGCGGCCGCGACCGCCTCGTCGTCGTCGCCGTCGAACAGCAGCACCAGCCGCTGATAGCTGTCGGCGTCCGGCGGCGGCGCCGCGCCTTCGATCAGGAAGCGCACCGTGGCGGCGTTCGGATTGTCCTCGTTGACGGTGAGCAGCACCGGCTGGGCGGCGCTGTCGGGCTCCCGCCAGGTGCCGTGCGGCAGAAAGCCGTCGTCCCGGTAGGTCCACAGATGCGCGTCGAGCGCGTCGATGCGTTCTTCGGACGCACCTTGCACCGCCACGCGCCAGCCGCGCTCGAGCGACTTCTCGAGCAGTGTCGGCAGCACGCTTTCGAGCTTCTGGCCTTGCAGGTGGTAGAAGAGGATCTCGGTCATG
>CAYJQC010000008.1:143154-160752 GCA_964372215.1 uncultured Rhodospirillaceae bacterium | reverse complement strand
CAGCACGCTTTCGAGCTTCTGGCCTTGCAGGTGGTAGAAGAGGATCTCGGTCATGTTTCGTCAAACACCGCGTCGATGTCCCGGCGCCCGTGCAAGACACGAACGATTTGTACCCCACCGCTCCCCAGTCGGTAAAACACCAGATAGGGGTTCACCACCAGCGATCGCATTCCAGGAATAATGCTGTCGCGTGGACGACCTGAGCGTGGCCACTCTGACAAGCGACTGGACACGGTAAAAATTCTTACGAGTTGCTCGTCAGCGACCGCTACGCTGCTGGTGCGCACCAAGTGGTCCCAAATATCCAACAAATCCGTATCGGCGTCGGGGGACCAGGTGACGCGCAAGGTCACTTCTTGGCGTGCGCTTCGCGAGCGCGCCGCAGAACATCGTCTATATCGAGCTCACGGCCCTCGCCCGCGTCGAGCTGCCGAATGCCGCTTTCAATATCCGCACGGAGCGCATTCAATTTATCGATATAGTCGATAACTTCGCGCCCAATCTTTTCTTGCGCAGCCTCAGGTAGCGCAGCGGCCTTGCTAAATGCCAGTTCCAGCGTCTTGACCATATCGTCACTCTATCAGACTCGTCGCCACCGCCAAACGGTCACTTCTCGTAAAAATCCGCCACCAGCTTATCCAGGAGCCGCACGCCCCAGCCCGAGCCCCAGCTCTTGTTGATGTCGCTCTGGCGCGAGTCGAATCCGGTGCCGGCGATGTCGAGATGCGCCCACGGCGTCTTGTCGTCGACGAAGCGCTTGATGAACTGCGCGGCGGTGATGGCGCCGCCCCAGCGCGAGCCGCCGGTGTTCTTCATGTCGGCGAACTTCGAGTCGATCATCTTGTCGTATTCAGCGCTAAGCGGCATGCGCCACACCTTTTCGCCGGTCGCTTCGCCTGCCTTGCTCAGGCGCTCGGCGAGCTGGTCGTTGTTGGCGAACATGCCGGCGTATTCCTGGCCGAGCGCGACGATGATGGCGCCGGTCAGCGTCGCCAGATCGATCATGAGTTTCGGCTTGAAACGCCTGGCCGCGTACCAGATCACGTCGGCGAGCACGAGCCGGCCTTCGGCGTCGGTGTTGATGATCTCGATGGTCTGACCCGACATCGAGGTGACGATGTCGCCCGGACGCTGCGCGTTACCGTCGGGCATGTTCTCCACCAGTCCGATGACGCCGACGGCGTTGACGCGCGCCTTGCGCGCGGCCAAAGCCTGCATCAGGCCGGTGACGCAGGCTGCGCCGCCCATGTCGCCCTTCATGTCCTCCATGCCGGCGGCCGGCTTGATCGAAATGCCGCCGGTGTCGAAGCACACGCCCTTGCCGATGAAGGCAACCGGCGCATCGCCCGCCTTGCCGCCGTTCCAGCGCATCACCACCACGCGGCTTTCGCGCGCCGAGCCCTGGCCGACGCCGAGCAGCGCGTTCATGCCGAGCTTCTTCATCGCCTTGACGTCGAGCACCTCGACCGCGACGCCCGCCTTCTTCAGCGCGAGCGTGCGGCGGGCGAATTCTTCCGGATGCAGCACGTTGGCCGGCTCGTTGACGAGGTCGCGCGCCATCACCACGCCGTCGGCGATCGCCTCGCGCGCGCCGTAGGCCTTGCGGGCGGCGGCGACATCGGCAACCGCGACCGTGACGGCGCGGCGCGCCGGCGGCTTCTCGTCCTCCTTGCGCTTGGTCTTGTAGCGGACGAAGGCATAGGCGCGCAGGCGCACCCCTTGCGCCAAGTCCGCCGCCTGGTCCGGCTTGAGCGCCCCGGACGGCAGCTCGGCGAACACGGTGGCGGCCTCGGTCGCCACCGGCAGCTTGCCCATGGCGATGCCGCCGAGCTTCACGAAGTCCTTCTGCTTCAGGTCGGCGGTCTTGCCGGCGCCGATCACCACCAGGCGGCCGACCTTCAGCCCGGCCGGCACGATCAATTCGAGCGCCTTTCCGCTTTTGCCGGTGAAGCGCTCGGCCTTGGCCGCCCGCGCCACCAGATCGGCGGCGGAACCCAGCGCCTTGCGGGTGGCGGCGCCGAATTTCAACCCCTCGTCGCAAAAGACGACCAGGACGCCCCGGGCCGGAGCGGCGAAAGGGCCAAATCCGAGCTTCAGGGCATCGGTCATTGGACGAGTTCCTTGATTGGCGGGACGGTGACCGGACGGCGGGGCCGCGGCCGACTCTTAACGGGGCCCATATGGCCCGCCCGGCCCCCTTGTGCAAAGCGCCAATTGGCCGGCCTGGCGGCTGTTCACAAGTCGTCTGATCCGGCGGCCGGCGAGACGTTTCCGGGGGAACGATATTTGCTTGCCAGAATCAAACGCCACGGGCACGGAATCGGGGCTAACGTGCGATACAAGCTTAACTTTTTGTTGGGCATGTTTGCGGCGGTGCCGCCTTCGCCCGGCCACTTTGTGGACGGACAAGGTAAACGGTAACGGGGGTTTGGTTTACGATAGTTCGCGCTGCGCGGCTGGTGGGGGAAACCGGGCGCGGCGTCCGGCGCGTGCCGGCAGCAAGGGGGACGGGACGGCGCGGATGGGCTCCATCAGCCGATATATTTTCCGCACGACTTTCGGTGCGTTCCTTGTCGTGCTCGTCAGCCTGACCGCAGTCATCTGGGTCACGCAGGCGCTGCGCGACATCGACATCATGACGAGCCAGGGCCAGACCATCCTGGTGTTCGTCGGCATCACCGGCCTGATCATTCCCCTGCTCATCCTGGTGATCGCGCCGATCGCGCTGTTGATCGCGGTCGCGCACACGCTCAACAAGCTGTCGACCGACTCCGAAATCATCGTGATGAACGCCGCCGGCATGTCGCCGTGGCTGCTGTTCCGCGCCTTCATGAATGTCGCGATCGTGGTGTCGCTGATCGTCGCGTCGATCAGCGCCTATTTCGCGCCCAAGGGCCTGCGCATGCTGCGCGACTGGCTGACCGAGGTGCGCGCCAACGTGGTGAGCACCATCGTTCA
The DNA here is from genome assembly GCA_964372215.1 of uncultured Rhodospirillaceae bacterium. Classification (GTDB taxonomy): domain Bacteria; phylum Pseudomonadota; class Alphaproteobacteria; order Dongiales; family Dongiaceae; genus DAIMFL01. Next base: position 157,794 of record CAYJQC010000008.1, on the reverse strand, counting down.
GCCCGGCCGCTTCACCTCGATCGAGAACGGCGTCACGATCCACATCCGCGAACGGCGCTCGAACGGGCAGTTGCTCGGCATCTTCCTCGACGACCAGCGCAACCCGAAAGAGCGCCTCACCGTGCTCTCGGAGCTCGGCGAACTCCTGGACAACGACAAAGGCACGTTCCTGGTGCTGCAAAAGGGCGTGGTGCAGCGTCACGAGGTCGGCCAGCGCGATCCGGCGATGGTGGTGTTCGAGCGCTACGCCTTCGATCTGTCGCAGTTCGCGGGCGGCCCGCAGTCGGTGAAATATTCGATCCGCGAGCGCTATCTCTGGCAGCTCATGTTCCCCGACCCGAAGGATCAGTTCTACGTCGAGCAACCGGGCCAATTCCGCGCCGAATTGCACGACCGGGTGATCGCGCCGTTCTATCCGCTCGCCTTCGTGGTGATCGCCTTCGCCTATCTCGGCGCGCCGCGCACGACGCGGCAGAGCCGCTCGCTGTCGATGCTCGGCGCCATCGCCGGCGTCGGCTTGCTGCGGCTGACCGGTTTCGTCTCGACCGTGTTCGGCAGCACCGTGCCGTGGATGCTGTGGCTGCAATACATCGCGCTCGTCGCCGCCTTCGCCGGCGGCTATCTGGTCATCCGGCGCGGCCTCATCCTGGAGCCGCCCGCATTCCTGACCAACTGGGTCACCGCGCTCACCGAGCGCATCTCGCAACGTTTCGCTACGCAGCAATGATCTGAATGCCGATCCTCGGGGGAACACTGGCACGCTACTTCGGCATGCGCTTCTTGAGCGCCACGCTGCTCGTGTTCCTTGGCATCTTCGGGCTGGTGGCGCTGCTCGACTACATCGAGCTGATGCGACGCGCGAGCGACATCCCGAACGTGTCGGCGCTGCTGGTGGCCAAGACCTCGTTCTACCGCGTGCCGCAGGTGACGGAGCGCATCATGCCGTTCTGCGTACTGATCGGCGCCATGTCCTGCTACCTCACGCTGTCGCGGCGGCTGGAGCTGGTGGTGGCGCGCGCCGCCGGCATGTCGGCGTGGCAGTTCATCTCGCCGGCGCTGGTCGTCGCGTTCCTGTTCGGCGTGTTTGGGACCACGGTCTACAACCCGGTCTCGGCCATCATGCAGGAACGCTCCAAGCGCTTCGAAGCCGAGTTGTTCGGCCAGAAAGCGGACGCCCTGATCGGCGGCGGCGGCACCTTCTGGGTGGCCCAGCGGTCGTCCGACGGCATGGCCATCATCAACGCCAAGTCGAGCCGTGGCCAGGGCGTCGCGCTCAACGGCGTGACCATCTTCACCTTCAGCACCGCCAACCACTTCCAAACCCGCATCGAAGCGCGCGGCGCGGTGCTGGAAGCGGGGGAATGGCGGCTCCAGGACGCCCGCGTTTTCGGGCTCGGCACCATGCCGACCAACCACGCCGAGTATCGGTTGAAGACTAGCCTCACGCCCGAGCAGGTTCGCGAAAGTTTTGCAACCCCGGAAACTGTCCCATTCTGGGAACTGCCGCTGTATATTAAAATCGCCGAACACGCAGGACTGGGCGCGGCAGGCTATAGGCTCCAGTTCCAGAAGCTTCTGTCCCGGCCGTTTTTGATGGCCGCCATGGTTTTCCTTGCCGCGGCGGTGAGTTTACGGTTCTTCCGCTTCGGCGGGGTACAGAAGATGGTTTTAAGTGGCGTGGCGTCCGGCTTTCTGCTTTATGTTTTATCCAAGGTGACTGAAGACCTTAGCAAGGCCGAGCTGATGCACCCAGTGGCAGCGGCGTGGCTTCCTGTGCTTGTCGGCGGTCTGACGGGGTTTATTGCGTTGTTGTACCAGGAGGACGGTTGATGGGGGTGCTTGATCGCGCTCGTCCATCAGCGCTCAGGCCGTGGCGCCGTGGCGCCGCCGGGATTTTTGCCGTCCTCAGCCTACTGGTCTGCGGCGGATTGCTCGCGCCTGCGCCCACCCTGGCGCAATCGGAACTGGCCTTCCCGCCCCGCCCGGCCAAACCGCCGAAATCAAAGATCGCGATCGAGCGCGAAAAGGCCTCGCAGAAGCAGATGCTCGTGCAGGCGCGCGAGATCAACTACGACTACACGAACAACCGCGTCTCCGCGGTCGGCAACGTTCAGATCTACTATGGCGGATCGAGCATCGAGGCCGACCGGATCGTCTACGAGCAGAAGACCAAGCGCCTGCACGCCGAAGGCAACGTCCGCCTGACCGAAGCGGACGGCAAAGTCACCTACGGCGAGATCATGGACCTGTCGGACGACTACCGCGACGGCTTCGTGGATTCGCTGCGGCTCGACAGCCCTGACCAGACCCGCATGGCCGCCGCCCGCGCCGAGCGCTCGGCCGGCAACTACACCGTGTTCCACAACGGCGTCTACACCGCCTGCCCGGCGTGTAAGGACGATCCGAAGAAGCCGCCGCTCTGGCAGGTCAAGGCGGCGCGCATCATTCACGATCAGCAAGAAAAGATGATCTACTTCGAGGACGCGCGCCTCGAATTCTTCGGCAAGCCTCTCGCCTACCTGCCCTACTTCTCGGCGCCGGATCCGACCGTCAAGCGCAAGACCGGCATGCTGATGCCGACGGTGTCGACGAACTCGAACTACGGCGCCGCCGTTGAAGTGCCGTACTACTGGGCGCTGGCGCCGGACTACGACCTGACGCTCGCGCCCATGATCACGACCAAGCAGGGGCCGCTGATGCAGGGCGAATTCCGCCAGCGGCTGATCAACGGCGCCTACTCGATCCGCGCGGCCGGCATCCGCCAGCTCGACCCCGGTTACTTCAAGCGCGCCGACGGCACCGAGACGCCCGGCTATCGCGACTGGCGCGGCAGCGCCGAAAGTTCCGGCCAGTTCGCCCTCAACGAGCGCTGGGTGTGGGGCTGGGACGCGGTGATGGTCTCCGACAAGACCTTCCTGCAGAACTACAACCCGAACCTGTCGCGCTATCGCGTCAGCGACCCCCTGCAGTCGGGCCAGACCGAAGGCATCTCGCAGCTTTACATCGCCGGCAAAGGCAACCGCAGCTATTTCGATGCGCGCACCATGTACTACCTCGGCTTCTCCGAAGCAGACGCGCAGGGCCAGATTCCGGTCATTCATCCGGTCGTCGATTACACCTACACCTTCGACCGTCCCATCCTCGGCGGCGAGCTCGGCTACAACATCAACTTCACCAGCCTGACCCGCAACCAAGCGAACTTCGACTCGATCACCCAGACGGCATTCAACAACAACACCTGTTCGCAGACCGCCGATCCGGCGATCAAGAACTCGGCCAACTGCGTGCTGCGCGGCGTTCCCGGCACCTACAGCCGCTTCTCGGCCGAAGCCCATTGGAAGCGGTCGATCACCGACCAGTTCGGCCAGGTGTTCACGCCGTTCGCGTCGATCCGCGCCGATGCCGGCGCGATGCAGGTCAAGAGCGATCCGGGCGTGTCCAACTTCATCAACACCGGCGACACCAATCTGGTGCGCGCGATGCCGACCATCGGTCTCGAATACCGCTACCCCTTCATCAGCGTGCAGTCCTGGGGCACCCAGACCATCGAGCCGATCGCGCAGGTGATCGCGCGTCCGGACGAGACGCAAGTCGGGCGCTGGCAGAACGAAGACGCGCAGAGCCTGATCTTCGACGACAGCAACCTGTTCCGGGTCGACAAGTTCTCGGGCTGGGACCGCGTCGAAGGTGGCGGCCGCGCCAACTACGGCTTGCAGTACACCGCGCAATTCAACCAGGGCGGCTTCGTCAACGCCCTGTTCGGCCAGTCTTACCAATTGTTCGGGCAGAACTCGTACTCGTACGGCGGCACCACCAATACCGGGTTGAACAGCGGCCTCGACACCGGCCGCTCCGACTACGTGGCGCGCCTGTCGTATCAGCCGAACAGCACCTACACGTTCACCTCGCGCTTCCGCTTCGATAACGACAGCCTGGCGGTACGCCGGTTCGAGCTCGAGACCCGCGCCCGGTTCAACCGCTGGGAAGGCACCCTGCTCTATGGCCAATACGCCGCCCAGCCCGAACTCGGCTTCCTCCAGGAACGCCAGGGCATCCTCGGCTCCGGCTCGTACAAGGTCGACGCCAACTGGGTGCTGTTGGGCGCGGCGCGCTACGACATCAACGCCGGCAAGTTCGACCAGACCCGGCTCGGCGTCGGCTATATCGATGATTGCCTCATCTTGGCCGTGAATTACATTACAGATTACACCTACAGCGGAAACGTCACTGCCAACCACACGGTCATGCTGCAACTGAGCTTGCGCACGCTTGGCGGCACGTCGATCAGCCAGGGTGTCGGCGGAGCGAACGGGCTAGGCGGCCAGTGACGCAGCCCCCGGCGGAACCGCTTCGGCGGAGACCGCCTGACGCAACGGATAGCGCGATGCCGAGGATGAACTTGACCCCTGCCCCGTTTCGCCGCTGGCTGAGCGCCGCCGTCGTGGCCTGCGCCATGATCGGCGCCGGCGCAGCCGTGGCCCCCGCCAACGCCCAAGTCGTCGTGGTCGCCAACGGCTCGCCGATCACCGAACTCGACATCCAGCAGCGCACCAAGCTGCTGGCGACCTCCACACACAAGAACCCGACCCGGCAGCAGGTGATCCAGGATCTGATCGACGATCGGCTCAAGATCGCGCGCGCCCGGGTCTACGGCATGGAGGTGACCGACCGCGACGTCGATCAGGCCTTCGAAGGCATGGCGACGCGCCAGCGCATCACACCGGCGCAGTTCGCCCAGGTGCTTGAGCGCGCCGGCATTTCGCCCGCCGCGGTGAAGGCGCGCATCCGCGCCGAAATAACCTGGAACCAGCTCGTTCGCGGCAAGTTCGGCGCGACGTTGCAGATCGGCGAGGCCGACATCGCCAACGTGCTGAAGGACAACAAGGACGCGCAGGCGATCTCCTATACCTACACGCTCTACCCGATCACTATGGTGGTGCCGCGCGGCTTGAACGACGGCAACATGCAGGCCAAGCGCCAGGAGGCCGAGAACCTGCGCGCGCGCTTCACCACCTGCAACGAAGGTCTGGCGCTGGCGCGCGGCCTGCGCGACGTCGCGGTGCGCGAACCGGTCACCCGCTCGTCGGCCGATCTGGCGCCGCAGTTGCGCGACATGCTCGGTGAAATGCAGATCGGCCGCCTCACCGCGCCGGAGGTGACGCCGCAAGGCCTGCAGATGTTCGCGGTCTGCGCCAAGAAGGAAAGCGCGGCCGATTCGCCGGCCAAGCGTCAGGCGCGCGAGCAGCTGTTCGCCAAGCGCTTCGAAGCGGAATCCAAGAAGTTTCTCGAAGAAATTCGCAAGCAGGCGATGATCGAATACAAATGAGCGCGGGTCTTCCCCTGGCGTTGACGCTCGGCGAGCCGGCCGGCATCGGCCCCGATCTCACGCTTTCGATCTGGCTCAAGCGCCGCGCGCTCGACCTACCGGCCTTTTACGTCGTCGGCGATATCGGCTTCCTCGCCGCGCGTGCCAGGCACCTTGGTCTCGATGTGCCGCTCGCCGCCGTGACGCCGGCGGAGGCGAACGCAGCCTTCGCGCGCGCGCTGCCGGTGGTGCCGCTCGAGGGTCCCGTAACCGCCAAGCCCGGCAAGCCCGACGCCACCAGCGCGCCAGCGGCGATCGCCTCGATCCGCCGCGCCGTCGCCGATGTGCTGGCGGGTGAAGCCTCCGCGGTCGTCACCAACCCGATCGCCAAGAACGTCTTGTACCGCGCCGACTTCGCCGATCCGGGCCACACCGAGTTCCTGGCGCGGCTGGTCACGGAAGCGACCGGCAAGCCGGTGATGCCAGTGATGATGCTGTGGTCGCCCGAGCTCGCCGTGGTGCCGGTGACCATCCACATCCCGCTCAAGGACGTGACGGCGCAGCTCAGCACCAGGCTGATCGTCGATACCGGCCGCATCGTCGCGCGCGACCTGGCCAAGCGCTTCGGCATCGACCGGCCGCGGCTCGCGGTCGCCGGCCTCAACCCGCACGCTGGCGAAGACGGCACCATCGGCGACGAGGACGTGCGGATCGTCGCGCCGGCGGTGGCGCAGCTTCAGGCCGACGGCATCGACACCGTCGGGCCGCTGCCGGCCGACACCATGTTTCACGCGCGCGCGCGCGCGGCCTACGACGCCGCGCTGTGCATGTATCACGACCAGGCGCTGATCCCGATCAAGACCCTGGCCTTCGACCACGGCGTCAACGTCACGCTCGGCCTGCCGTTCGTGCGCACCTCGCCCGACCACGGCACCGCCTTCGACCTCGCCGGCGCCGGCAAGGCCGACCCGGCGAGCCTGGTGGCGGCGCTCACGCTGGCGGCGCGGCTCAGCACGCCGGCGCCGGCGCTGGTGCCGGCGAAATGATTATGGCGCACTAGCATGGCGCAAATCGACGACCTGCCGCCGCTGCGCGACGTGATCCGCCGGCACGGGCTGTCCGCCAAGAAATCGCTCGGCCAGAACTTCCTGCTCGACCTCAACCTCACCGCGCGTATCGCGCGCGCGGCCGAGCCGCTCGAAACCTACACCGTGGTCGAAATCGGCCCGGGCCCGGGTGGCCTGACGCGCGCGCTGCTGACGCTCGGCGCGCGGCGCGTGGTCGCGATCGAACGCGACGGGCGGGCGCTCGCCGCCTTGCAGGAGATCGCCGCGCGTTATCCGGGACGGCTCGATATCGTCTCCGGCGACGCGCTGGCGGTGGACGTGCGCGACGCGCTCGGCCCCGAGCGCGCCCGCGTGGTCGCCAACCTGCCCTACAACATCGCCACCGCGTTGCTGGTCAACTGGCTCACCGTCGAGCCGTGGCCGCCCTGGTACGACATGCTGGTGCTGATGTTCCAGCGCGAGGTGGCCGAGCGCATCGTCGCCAAGCCCGGCAGCAAGGCGTACGGACGGCTGGCGGTGCTGGCCGGCTGGCGCACCGAGGCCAAGATCCTGTTCGACGTCGCGCCGTCGGCCTTCGTGCCGCCGCCGAAGGTGACGTCGTCGGTGGTGCGCCTGGTGCCGCGCAACGAGCCGCTCGCCTGTGACTCGCAAGCCTTGCAGAAGGTGACCGAAGCCGCCTTCGGTCAGCGCCGCAAGATGCTGCGGCAAAGCCTGAAGGCGCTCGGCATGGATACGGCTGCGCTGCTGGAGGCCGCCGGCATCGATCCGACCGCGCGCGCCGAGGAAATCCCGGTCGAAGGCTTCGTCACGCTGGCGCGGCTGTACGCAGTACGAAATCCTACGGCGTAATTTCTTTGAGATCCGCGAGCAGCTTGGCGACGAAGTTTTCCAGGTTCGGCATCTTCACGCGCTTCAGCCGCTCAGCCATCAGAATCGCACGCAACCGCGCGAAGCTCTTGTCGAGATCGCGGTTGACCAGGATGTAGTCGTACTCGTTCCAGTGCCGGAACTCCTCGGCGGCGTTGCGCAGCCGCTCGGCGATCACCGCGTCGCTGTCCTCGGCGCGCCGCACCAGCCGCGCCTTGAGCTCCTGCGCCGACGGCGGCAGCACGAACACGCTGACCACGTCGTCGCGCATGTTCTCATAGAGCTGCCGCGTGCCCTGCCAGTCGATGTCGAACAGCACGTCGCGCCCGTTCGCCAGCGCCGTCTCGACCGGTTCGCGCGGCGTGCCGTAGTAGTTGCCGTGCACCTCGGCCCATTCCAGCAGTTCGCCGCGGTCGCGCATCGCTTCGAACTGGCGCTTGCTGAGAAAATGATAATGCACGCCGTCGATTTCGCTCGGGCGCCGCGTCCGCGTCGTGGCCGAGACCGACAGCTCGAGCTTGCCCGGATCGTCGATGTTCTCCTGCTCGAGCAGATTGCGCGACAGCGTCGTCTTGCCCGCGCCCGAGGGCGAGGACAGCACCAGCATGATGCCGCGGCGGCTGATGTCTGCCTGGTCGGTCATTCGAGGTTCTGCACCTGCTCGCGGAATTGCTCGACCACGCTCTTCAACTGCAAGCCGATATTGGTCAGCTCGACGTCGTTGGCCTTGGCGGTGAGCGTATTCGATTCGCGGTTGAGCTCCTGCGCCAGGAAGTCGAGGCGGCGGCCGGCCGGCAGACCATCGGCGAGCATCTTCTGCGCCTGCGCGACGTGGGACTCCAGCCGGTCGAGCTCCTCGCGGATGTCGGCCTTGGTCGCGAGCATGATCGCTTCCTGATAGAGCCGGTCGCTGTCGAAACGCTGCGAGGCCGACAGCAAGGTCGCGACCTGTTCGGCGAGCCGGGCCTTGATCGCCTCCGGCTTGCGGCCGGGGGCGGCTTCGGCGCGCGCCGCCAAGGCGGCGATTTCCGTTAGCCGCGTCGACAGCAGGCGGCCGAGCGTCGCGCCCTCTTCCTGCCGCATGGCGACCAGCGCCGCGAGCGCCTGCTCGAAGCCCATGATGATGGCGGCCTCGGCGGCGCGGTGATCTTCCTCGCTCTCGTCTTCCTCGGTCACTTCGATGACGCCCTTGAGCGCCAGGATGCCGTCGAGTGACGGCGCCCGCGCTTCCACTTTGCCGGTCAGATTCTGCAGCGTCGCCAGCACCGCGTTGAGCACCGGCTCGTTGACCTTCACGGTCGGCGCCACGCCTTTGCGCTCGACGGTGAGGTTGGCGTAGACGGTGCCGCGCGCCAGCTTCTCGGTCGCGCGCGCCCGCACCGGCACTTCGATCGCGTCCCAGCCGGGCGGCAGCCGGAAGCGCACGTCGAGACCCTTGGCGTTGACCGACTTTATTTCCCAGCTCCAGGCATAGGCGCCGGAAACGCCGTGCCCGCGCGCGAATCCGGTCATGCTCGACAAGGCCATCGCGTCATCCCGTTTGACTTAAAGCGTTGAAAGCGCGGCGACCTTAGCGGCGGCCCTGCCCCCTCACAAGGGCGGACCTGGGGCACGGGCGCGCGCGCCCTCAGCGCCGGTTGGTGTTGGAATTACTATTGCTGTTGGTGTTGCGCCGGGTGTTGGGCGGCGTGCCGGACGCGCCCGGCGCTTCGATCACGACCGGACCGGAGGGCGCGGCGGCGGGAGCCGGTGCGGGCGCCGATGCGGCCGCGGGCGCCGCGCCGTGCTCGATGGCGCGCAGCTTGACGACGTTCTTCTGGTGCTCGGCGTAGTTCTCCGAGAACACATGGCCGCCGCTGCCGTCGGCGACGAAATACAGCTCCTTGGTGCGCGCCGGGTTGGCGGCGGCCTCGAGCGAGGCGCGGCCAGGATTGGCGATCGGTCCCGGCGGCAGGCCGTCGATCACGTAGGTATTGTAGGGCGTCGCCTGCTCGATCTCGCTCTTCATAATCGGACGGCCGAGCGCGCCCTTGCCGCCGGTCAGGCCGTAGATGATCGTCGGGTCGGATTGCAGCCGCATCCGCGTCTTGAGCCGGTTGATGAACACGGCGGAGACGCGCGTGCGCTCGTCCGTCCGTCCGGTCTCCTTCTCGATGATCGAGGCGAGCGTGACGAGCTGCTCCGGCGTCTTGACCGGCAGGTCCGCCATGCGGCGTTCCCACACTTCCTGCAGCACGCGCTTGTGGGCCTGCTGCATGCGCTGGATGATCTGCTCGCGCGTCATGCCGCGCGTGAACTTGTAGGTCTCCGGCAGCAGCGTGCCCTCGCGCGGGATTTCCTTAATCTGGCCGGTGAGCGCGTCATTCTCCAAGAGCCGCGCGACGATCTGCTCCGAGGTCAGCCCCTCGGCCACCGTCAACGAATGCTGCACGACCTTGTTTTCGATGATGGTGTCGACGACGTCGGCCAAGCTCGCATGCTTGGTAAACTGGTATTCGCCGCTCTTGAGCTCGCCGCGCGCCTTCAACACGACCACGCCGCCCATGAACACGTAGGGCTGGTCGATCACGCCCTCGCGCACCAGCACGTCGGCGATGTCCTTGACGCCGTAGCCGCGCGGGATGTTGACGACCTTGTCCTCGGCCAGCGGACCGGGCATCTCGAAACGCTGCTTGCCGAAATAAAGCCCGCCGCCAACCGCGGCCGCGACGATCACCAGCAGCGTGAAGATGGCATTGCCGACGACCACCAGCGGATGGCGCACGCGCTTCGACCGGTTCTTGGGCGGCGGCACGCGCTCGGGCTCGAGCGCGACCCGCGGGCTTTTCGGCACCGTCGGCGGCTTGGAAGCCGGCGGCGGAACAGGGCTCGCGCCCGGCGCGCCGGGGCGTCCTCCGTTGGGCGGCGGCGACGAATTCACGCGCCCACTCCCGCTGTCAGCATCGGCCGGATCACCTGCAAGGACACCCCTAGTTTACGCCGAACACTGTCCGGACCGCCGGCCCGCTACGCGGGACTGGAAAAATAGCAGAAGCCCTCGCACGTTAGGAGAAAATATGGCGAAAGCAGGGGGCGGTCACCAAAGTTTTTGCGTGGAATCAGCCGGCGTAGCGGCGGAAAATGAGCGAGGCGTTGGTACCGCCGAAGCCGAACGAATTCGACAGCGCAGTGTTGATCTCGCGTTTGCGCGCCTGGCGCGGGACCAGGTCGATCGGCGTCTCGACCGACGGGTTGTCGAGATTGATGGTGGGCGGCGCGATGCCGTCACGGATCGCCAGGATCGAGAAGATCGCTTCGACCGCGCCGGCCGCGCCCAGCAGGTGGCCGATGCAGGACTTGGTCGAGGACATCGAGACGCGGGCGGCGGAATTGCCGACCAGGCGCTGCACCGCGCCGAGCTCGATCTCGTCGCCGAGCGGTGTCGAGGTGCCATGGGCGTTGATGTAGTCGATGTCGTCGGCGGTAATGCCGGCGCGCTTGAGGGCCATGCTCATGCAGCGATAGGCGCCGTCGCCGTCCGGCGCGGGCGCGGTGATGTGATAGGCGTCGCCCGACATGCCGTAACCGACGAGTTCGGCATAGATCCTGGCGCCGCGCGCCTTGGCGTGTTCGAGCTCTTCCAGCACCACGGCGCCGGCGCCCTCGCCCATCACGAAACCGTCGCGCGCCTTGTCGTAAGGGCGCGAGGCGCGGGTCGGATCGTCGTTGAACGCCGTCGACAGCGCGCGCAAGGCGGAAAAGCCGGCGAGCGCCATGCGGTTGACCGGCGACTCGGCGCCGCCCGCCACCATCACGTCGGCATCGCCGAGCGCGACCATGCGCCCGGCGTCGCCGAGCGCGTGCGCGCCGGTCGAGCAGGCCGTGACCACCGCGTGGTTCGGGCCCTTCAGCCCGAATTCGATCGACACGAAACCGGAGGCAAGATTGATGATGCGGCCCGGAATGAAGAACGGCGAAACCCGGCGCGGACCCTTTTCATGCAGAATGACCGCGGTCTCGGCGATACCCTCGATGCCGCCGATGCCGGAGCCGATCAGCACGCCGGTCGCGGTCTGCTCGTCCTGCGTCTTCGGATGCCAGCCGGCGTCGTCGAGCGCCTGGCGCGCCGCGCACATCGCATAGACGATGAACGCGTCGACCTTGCGCTGCTCCTTCGGCTCCATCCACTTGTCGGGATCGTAGGTGCCGTTGGTGCCGTCGCCGCGCGGGATCACGCACGCGATCTTGGCCGCGATATCGGACACGTCGAAGGTATCGACCTTCTTGGCGCCGCTCTCGCCCTTGAGCAGGCGGGCCCACGTCGGCTCCACGCCGCAACCAAGCGGCGTGAGCATTCCCATTCCGGTGACGACGACACGTCTCATTCCCGGCTCCGAGCGAAATTACAAGCGCACGCCGTCAGCCTGCGCAGACGGCGTAAACTTGTCTGCGCCTCGCGCAACGCGACCGGCTGATCGGCAGGCAACGAACGAAACTGGTCGCCGCGCGGGCGAACTCAGCTTTTCGCGTTCTTTTCGAGAAACTTTACCGCGTCGCCGACGGTCAAGATGGTCTCGGCGGCGTCGTCGGGAATTTCGCAGGCGAATTCCTCTTCGAAGGCCATCACGAGCTCGACGGTGTCGAGACTGTCGGCGCCAAGATCGTCGATAAAGCTCGCTTCTTGCGTCACCTTGTCGGGCTCAACGCCCAGATGCTCCACGACGATCTTCTTCACCCGCTCGGCAATGTCACTCATCGTTCAACCTCTGCTTTTTAGATTGGGCTGCGTTCTTGGATCAGTTCGCAGCCATCGCGGTTTGGCCTCGTCGTGGTTGACGGAGGTGAGACGACTTCCGATCGCGAAAGCATCGTGCTTGCGACTTCCGCCATCGGCCGCCCCAGCCGGGCCGAATTTCGGTTACCATACTTCAATTCCGTTGACTAGCGCAGGCCACCCTAGCCGGACAAGCCCTTTATTGCCAAAGCCTTGGACCTGCCAAGCGCACGAACGCCGTGTGAATGGCCGGTCCCCGACATTTATAGCCTGCGCGTCGTTAGCGAGCACCGGTTCCCGTATTTCGAGACCGTACACTAAAACATCGCCATGCCACCGTTTACGTGAATGGTCTGACCGGTGACATAGTGGGCCTCGTCCGAGGCGAGGTACACCGCAGCCGCGGCGATGTCCTGGGGGGTGCCGAGCTTGCCGGCGGGAACCCGGGACATGATCGTCTCGCGCTGCTTTTCGTTCAGTTTATCGGTCATGGCGCTGGCGATGATGCCGGGCGCGATGCAATTGGCGGTGACGTTGCGCTTGGCGTATTCCGCTGCCACCGACTTCATCATGCCGACCAAGCCGGCCTTGGAGGCGGTGTAGTTGCCCTGCCCCGGATTGCCGGTGAAGCCGACGATCGAGGAAATGCCGATCACGCGGCCGAAGCGGCGGCGCATCATGCGCTGGACCGCCGCGCGGGTGAGCCGGAAGGTCGCCGTCAGGTTGACCGCGATCACCTTGTCCCAGTCCTCGTCCTTCAACTGGACGAACAGGTTGTCCTTGTTGACGCCGGCGTTGGCGACCAGGATGTCGAGCTTCTGCATCGCCGCTTCCGCCGCCGGCACCAGCGCCTCGACCGCGTCCTTGTCGGACAGGTCGCAGGGCAGCACGTGCACGCGGCCGCCCAGTTCGCTGGCCAGCGTGTCGAGGTGCTCTTTGCGCGTGCCGGAGATCGCCACCGTGGCACCCTGCGCATGCAGCGCGCGGGCGATCGCCCCGCCGATGGCGCCCGTGGCGCCGGTGACCAGTGCGGTCTTGCCGCTTAGATCGAACATGATGACTCCCTCGGAATGCGTCAGCCGCGCGCGGCCTTGAAAGCAGCAATGTCGTCGGGCGCGCCGATGGCGGTGCCAGTGGCGCCGTCGGCAATACGCTTGATCAGCCCGCTCAGCACCTTGCCGGCGCCAACTTCGTAGAAGGTCGTCACGCCGGCTTGCGCCATGAAAGCGACCGACTCGCGCCAGCGCACGGTGCCGGTGACCTGCGCGACCAGCGCACGCACGATCTCGGCCGGATCCTGGATCGGCTTGGCCAGCACGTTGGAGACGACCGGCACGACCGGCGCCTTGACGGAAACCTTGGACAGCGCGTCGGCCATGACTTCGGCGGCGGGTTGCATCAATGCGCAATGGAACGGCGCGGACACCGGCAACAGCATGGCACGTTTCGCGCCCTTGCCCTTGGCGATTTCGACGGCGCGCTCGACCGCGGCCTTGTCGCCCGAGACCACCACCTGGCCGCCGCCATTGTCGTTGGCGGCCTGGCAGACCTGACCCTGGGCGGCTTCGGCCGCCACCGCGGTGGCCTGCTCGTAGTCGAGCCCGAGCAGCGCAGCCATGGCGCCGACGCCGACCGGCACCGCCTTCTGCATCGCCTGGCCGCGCGTGCGCAACAGGCGTGCGGCGTCCGCGATGGTGAAGGTGCCGGCGGCCGCGAGCGCCGAATATTCGCCGAGCGAATGCCCGGCGACGAACTGCGCGTCGCGCTTGAGATCGAGGCCGGCTTCCGCCTCCAGCACGCGCATGAGGGCGAGCGAGACCGCCATCAGCGCCGGCTGGGCGTTCTCGGTCAGGGTCAGCGTGTCCTGCGGGCCCTCGAAGATGATATCGCTCAACTTGGCGCCGAGCGCCTCATCGACCTCTTGGAAGACCCGGCGCGCGGGCGCGTAGACGTCGGCGAGCGCCTTGCCCATGCCGACCGTCTGGCTGCCCTGCCCCGGAAATACAAATGCGACCGCCATATCGTCCGCTCCCAGAGCCTTTTGGCCCCAATCCCTGCCCGTGTCGGCAAAATCGGGCCGAAAGACACCGCGATTGCCGGTCCTGTCAAGTTTGAGCCCGGCCGCTCAAGTTGCCAGGCCGCCGGTAACCTGACGAAAAGGACTCTTCGGCTAAGCTTATTGTTAATCTTTCAAAAGGCGCGGGGTTATGAGCGACCTGGTCAACGAGGACGACCTCGCGCGGGCACGCTGCGACCCCGAGTTCCGTCAGCAATTGCTGGCGCAAAACCTCGACCGCCTGCTGGAAGCCCTCAACCACATACGCCGCCAGGGCCTGCCGTCCGCCGAGGGCGCCCGCCAGATCCGCGAAGGCGTCGATCTGGCGGTAAAGTTGGCCGACCGGCTGCAGAACGGGGCCGGCCCGCGGGCCGCCTGAGCGCCGCGGCGGCCATGCCTTCCGCCTTGCATTCCCATGGGAAATCCCTATAAACCGCGCTTCCGACGATCCTGGTTGGGAGCTGAACGGACGACCGGACACATGACTCTCGGTCATGAAGCATGACCCTGCGCTCGGTCATGAAGCATGACCCTGCTCTCGGTCATGAAGCATGACCCTACTTTCGGTCATGAATCCGGCAGGGCCCACTCG
>CAYJQC010000008.1:0-143054 GCA_964372215.1 uncultured Rhodospirillaceae bacterium | reverse complement strand
CTCGGTCATGAAGCATGACCCTACTTTCGGTCATGAATCCGGCAGGGCCCACTCGGCCCGGCGTCCCGTGTTTCCGCCTTCGGAGCAGTTTCGAGCCTTTCCCGAAAGGCTCGAAGGGCTAGGCGCCAGGATCGAGGACATGGGCTCCACAAAGGAGCTTGGGCTCTAACCAGGGAAAGGCATTTCATGCCCCTCTACGAACACGTCATCATGGCGCGCCAGGATCTCAGCGCGCAGCAGGTCGAGGAATTGATCGCGCGGCTCTCCGGCATCATCGCCGAGGCCGGCGGCAAGGTCACCAAGAACGAATCTTGGGGGCTCAAGTCCCTCTCCTACCGCATCAACAAGAACCGCAAGGCGCACATGACGCTGCTCAACGTCGACGCGCCGTCGGCCGCTTTGAACGAGGTCGAGCGCCAGGAGCGTTTGAGCGAAGACGTTCTGCGCTACCTCACCATCCGCGTCGAGGAGCTGGAGGAAGGTCCCTCCGCGATGATGCGCAAGTCCGACCGCGACCGTGACGACCGCGGCGACCGTGGCGGCCGCTTCGGCGACCGTGACCGCGGCGGCGACCGTGGCGAACGCCGCCCGCGCCGTGACGACGACGCCGGCGAAACCGCTGCGGTGGAGGAATAATCATGGCTTTCGGAGCACAGACCGGCGGCGCCCGCCGTCCCTTCTTCCGCCGTCGCAAGACCTGCCCGTTCTCCGGCGCCAACGCGCCGAAGATCGACTACAAGGACGTGAAACTGCTGCAGCGCTTCATTTCCGAGCGCGGCAAGATCGTCCCCAGCCGCATCACCGCGGTATCGGCCAAGAAGCAGCGCCTGCTCGCCCAGGCGATCAAGCGGGCGCGCTATCTCGGCCTGCTGCCGTACATCGTGAAGTAGGAGGCGCATCATGGAAGTGATCCTCCTGCAGCGCATCGAGAGCCTTGGACAGATGGGCGACGTCGTGAAGGTGAAGCCCGGCTTCGCCCGCAACTACCTGCTGCCGCAGAAGAAGGCGCTGCGCGCCACCAAGGACAACATGGCGCGCTTCGAGGGCCAGCGGGCCCATCTCGAGGCGAACAATCTCGAGAAGCGCTCCGAGGCCGAACAGGTCTCGAGCAAGCTCGACGGCATCACCGTCGTGATCGTGCGGCAAGCCGGCGAGACCGGGCAGCTCTACGGTTCGGTGACCGCGCGCGACATCGCCGAGGTGGTGACCGAGGCCGGCTTCACGGTGTCGCGCAGCCAGGTGATGATGGACCGGCCGATCAAGATGCTCGGGCTCCATCCCGTGCGTGTCGCCCTCCATCCCGAAGTGGTCGTGACGGTGACCGTCAACGTCGCGAAATCGACGGAGGAAGCCGAGGTCCAGCTCGAAGCCGGTGGCTTCGTCTCGCCGGCCGAGGCCGAAGCCAAGGAGCTGGCGGCCGAAGCGGCAGCCGAGGCGGCGGCCGATGCTGCCGCGGCGGCGGCGCGGGCCGCCAGGGCGGCCAAGGCCGAGGCCGAAGCCGCGAGCTGACCTGTCTTTCCAGGAGACCAATCAACGACGGCCGCGTCCGATGGGATGCGGCCGTTTTCGTTGGTCTTCGGAAGCTTCCACGCCGGCTCGTCGCCCAGCCATGCGCCAGACGCAGCCCTGGCTCTTGACGCGTGGACATGCCGAGCTTTTTTGCTAGTCTTTGCGACAGTTCCGATCCGCGCGGAGACAAGCGGGGGCGGAACAGGTCGGGATAGGCGTCAAGAGTAGGACTGGCGATGCTGGCGTCGCTCTTTCTGCGTCGGGTCATCACCAAGGGCACGCTCACGGTGATCGACGCCAATGGCAAGGCTCATGTCTTCGGCGGTGGCGAGTCCCCCCGGGTAACCATCCGTCTCCACGACAAGGCGCTGCACCACCGCCTGCTGATCAGTCCCAAGCTAGCCGCCGGCGAAGCCTACATGGACGGCAAGCTGACCGTCGAGGACGGCACGCTCTACGACTTCCTGAACCTCGCCGGCATGAACATGACCGAGCTGGAGGGCCATCCGCTGCAGGCCATCCAGCTCGAGATCGGCCGGGTGCTGCGCTTCATCCACACCTACAATCCGGTCACCCGCGCGCGCCAGAACGTCGCGCACCACTACGATCTCTCGGGCACGCTGTACGACCTGTTCCTGGACGAGGACCGGCAGTACTCCTGCGCGTATTTCGCGACCGACAATGACAGCCTCGAAGTGGCGCAGCACAACAAGAAGCTGCACCTGGCGGCGAAGCTGCGGCTCGCCCCGGGGCAGAAGCTGCTCGACATCGGCAGCGGCTGGGGTGGCCTCGCGCTCTATCTGGCGAACCTCGCCGGCATCGACGTCACCGGGGTCACCCTGTCGGTGGAACAGCAGAAAGTGTCGCAGCAGCGCGCCGTCGACATGGGACTCGCCGACCGCGCCCGCTTCAAGCTGCTCGACTACCGCAAGCAGGAGGGCAAGTTCGACCGCATCGTCTCGGTCGGCATGTTCGAGCATGTGGGCGCCACCCACTACCGCGAGTTCTTCCGCAAGGTGAAGTCGCTGCTGACCGATGACGGCATCGCCGTGCTGCACGCGATCGGCCGGATGGATCCGCCGGGCAGCACCAACCCCTGGCTCAGGAAGTACATCTTTCCCGGCGGTTACACTCCTGCCCTCTCCGAAGTGATGAAGGCGATCGAGATCGAGGGTCTGTGGGTGACCGACATCGAGATCCTGCGCCTGCACTACGCCAAGACGCTGCGCGAATGGCGCCGTCGCTTCGAGTTGAACCGCGACAAGATCGAAGCGCTGTACGACGCGCGTTTCTGCCGGATGTGGGAGTTCTATCTGGTCGGCTGCGAGATCGCCTTCAGGCACATGGACCAGATGGTGTTCCAGGTGCAGCTCACGCGCCAGCAGGACGCGGTGCCGCTGACCCGCGACTACATCACCGACTTCGAGCGCGCCCATTGCGGCGAGGCGCTGGCCGCGGAGTAGGCGCGGACGCGCGGCGTCGCGCGGGCGGGATTCCATCCCCGCTATTCAACCAACACACATCGCGGAGCAGGTGCGGCGACTCGCCTGGCCGGTGTATCCTCGCGCCGATGGAACCGACCCGCTCGCCCTCGAACAACGTGATGCCCCTGCGCGGCGAGGCGCCGCCGCCGCGCATTCCGCCGCACAACTACGAAGCCGAGCAGGCGCTGCTCGGCGCCATCCTAGCCAACAACCTGGTCTATGACCGGGTCAACGAATTCCTCCGCGCCGAGCATTTCGCCGACGCGGTACACGGACGCATCTACGAGGCCTGCGGCAAGCTGATCCAGCGCGGCCAAATCGCCAACATGCTGACGCTGAAGAACCTGTTCGATCAGGACGCGGCGCTCGCCGAGGTCGGCGGCGCGCAGTACCTGGCCCGGCTCGCCGCCGCGGTCGTCACCATCATCAACGCCGAGGACTACGGCCACACCGTCCACGACCTGTTCCTGCGCCGTCAGCTCATCGATCTCGGCGAGGAGGTGGTGAACGACGCCTTCACCCACGATGTCGACATCGGCGCGATCGACGTGATCGAGAAGGCGGAGCAGCAGCTCTACCACCTGGCGGAGACCGGACAGACCGACGGCGGGCCGCGCCCGCTGTCCGAATCCCTGGCCGTCGCCATCACCATGGCCGAGGCGGCCTACAAGCGCGACAGCCATGTCACCGGCGTCACCACCGGGCTGATCGACATCGATCGGCGGCTCGGCGGGCTGCACCCCTCGGACCTGGTGATCCTGGCCGGGCGGCCCTCCATGGGCAAGACCGCCCTGGCGACCAACATCTCCTTCAACGCCGCCCGGGCCTATCGCGAGGAGGTCGACGCGACCGGCCAGGTCAGGGTGATCGAGGGCGCCAAGGTGGCGTTCTTCTCGCTGGAAATGTCGGCCGAGCAGCTCGCCACCCGAATCCTGGCCGAGCAGACCGAGATTTCCGGCGACCGCATCCGGCGCGGCGACGTGCGCGAGGACGACTTCCCGAAATTCGTCGCCGCCGCGCAGGATCTGCAGCGGCTGCCCTTCTTCATCGACGACACGCCGGCGCTCACCGTTTCGGCGCTCCGCACCCGGGCACGGCGGCTGAAGCGCCAGCACGGCCTCGGACTGATCGTCGTCGACTACCTGCAACTGATGCGGCCGACCGCCGGCACGCGGCACGACAGCCGGGTGCAGGAAGTTTCCGACATCACTCGCGGCCTGAAGGCGATCGCCAAGGAACTCGACATGCCCGTGCTCGCCCTGTCGCAGCTCAGCCGCGCGGTCGAGCAGCGCGAGGACAAGCGACCGCAGCTCTCCGACCTGCGCGAGTCCGGCTCGATCGAGCAGGACTCCGACGTCGTCATGTTCGTCTATCGCGAGCAGTACTATCACGAGCGCAGCGAACCCACGCAGCGCGCCGAGGAGTCCGAGGAGAAGTACCTCGAGCGGCACGATCGCTGGAAGGAACGCGGCGAGAAGGTGCACAACGTGGCCGAGGTCAACGTCGCCAAGCAGCGCCACGGCCCGGTCGGCTCGGTGATGCTGCAGTTCAGCGGCGTCATCACCAAGTTCAGCAACCTGGCGCAGGACGAACATCTGCCCGATGCCCATCCTTGACCGGATCGGGACCGGGCGCGACGCCGCGCGCGCCGGGGCGATCCTGACCATCGACCTCGGTGCCATCGCCGACAACTACCGGCTGCTGTGCCGCCGGCTCGGCGGCGTCGCTTGCGCCGGCACGGTCAAGGCCGACGCCTACGGGCTGGGCGCCGCGGCGGTGGCGCCGGCGTTGTGGGCGGCGGGCTGCCGGTCGTTTTTCGTGGCAACCCTCGACGAGGGCCTGGACCTACGCGCCGCCTTGCCCGAATCCGAGATCTTCGTGCTGAACGGCCTGGTGCGCGGCGCCGCGGCGGACTATGCCGGTCACACCCTGCTGCCGGTCCTGAACAGCCTCGAGGAAATCGCCGCCTGGAGCGCGGCAGCGAGCGCCGGATCGGCGGCGCTGCCCGCCGCGATCCACCTCGACAGCGGCATGTCGCGGCTCGGCCTGGCACCGGCGGAGCTCGACCGCCTGGTGGCGGAGCCCGAGCGCCTGGCCGGGATTGCAGCAACCCTGGTGATGAGCCATCTGGCCTGCCCGGACGAGCCGGAGCATCCCCAGAATCCGCTGCAGCTCGCCACCTTCCAGCGTGCCCTGGCGCGATTCCGCCCGGCCGGCAGCCGGCGCAGCTTCGCTTCCTCCTCCGCCGTCTTCCTGGCCCCCGAGTATCATTTCGACCTGGCCCGTCCGGGCGCCGCGCTGTACGGCCTGCGGCCCACTCGGAAGGCCCCGAATCCGCTCCGACAGGTCGTCCGTCTGCAGGGAAAAATCCTGCAATTACGCGACGTTGACACTGGTACACCGGTTGGATACGGTGCCTCCCACCGTTTCGCCCGGCCGGCCCGGCTGGCGACGGTGGGGGCCGGCTATGCAGATGGCTATCTGCGCTCCCTGAGCAATCGCGGCAACGCCGTGGCCGGCGGCAGACGGGTACCGGTCGTGGGGCGCGTGTCCATGGATCTCATCACTCTCGACGTGAGCGACGTGCCGGCGCACGAGCTGAAGCCGGGCGATCTGGTCGACCTGATCGGCCCCGACAATCCGGTCGACGAGCTGGCCGACAAGGCCGGCACGATAGGCTACGAGATCCTCACCAGCCTCGGCCGGCGCTATGCCCGCAGCTACGTCGCGGCCGGCTGATCGATGACCCCGGTGCTGCAGCCGATCGGACGTGCCTTCCTGTCTGGCCTCGAGGCGACCGGCCGGCTGACGCTGTTCTCGTTCGCCGCCCTGTCGCATTGCCTGCGCCCGCCGTTCTATCCGCGCCTGATCCTGCGGCAGATGATCGAGATCGGCTATTACTCGCTGCCGGTCGTCGGGTTGACCGCGATCTTCACCGGCATGGTGCTGGCGCTGCAGACCTTCACCGGCTTCACCCGCTTCAACGCCGAATCGGCGATCCCGAACGTGGTCGTGATCTCGATCACCCGCGAGCTCGGGCCGGTGCTCGCCGGCCTCATGGTCGCCGGGCGCATCGGCGCGTCGATGGCGGCCGAGATCGGCACCATGCGGGTGACCGACCAGATCGACGCGCTCACCACGCTGTCGACCAACCCGATGAAGTACCTGGTGGCGCCGCGGCTGATCGCCGGGCTCGCCATGCTGCCGCTGCTGGTCGTCGTCGCCGACATCATCGGGGTGTTCGGCGGCTATCTCGTCAGCATCTACAAGCTGGGCTTCAACCCCGGCGTCTACCTCAAGAACACCCTCGATTTCATGGAACCGATCGACGTCGTCTCGGGCCTGGTCAAGGCGGCGGCGTTCGGCTACCTGGTGGCGCTGATGGGCTGCTATCACGGCTATCAGTCGCGCGGCGGCGCCCAGGGCGTCGGCACCGCGACGACCAACGCCGTGGTCTCCGCCTCGATCCTGATCCTCACCTTCAACTACGCCATCACCGAGCTGTTCTTCTCCCGATGAGCGAGCCGGCAGCGAAGATATCGATCCGGGGACTGCACAAGTCGTTCGGGCCCAAGCACGTGCTGAACGGCATCGACCTCGATGTCGGCCAGCGCGAATCCCTGGTGGTGATCGGCGGCTCCGGCACCGGCAAGTCGGTGCTGTTGAAATGTGTGCTCGGGTTGCTGCGCCCCGATGCCGGCAGCATCAAGGTCGACGGCGAGGAGATCCTCGGCATGCGGGCGGCCGAGCGCGAGCAGGTGATGCGCAAGTTCGGCATGCTGTTCCAGGGCTCGGCGCTGTTCGACAGCATGCGGGTGTGGGAGAACGTGGCGTTCGGCCTGATCCAGGGCCGGCACATGGACCGGGCGGAGGGCAAGGAGATCGCGCTCCGCAAGCTCGGCAATGTCGGCCTCGGTCCCGAGGTCGGCGAGCTGTTCCCGGCCGAGCTGTCGGGCGGCATGCAGAAGCGCGTGGCGCTGGCCCGCGCCATCGCCACCGAGCCCGAGATCATCTTCTTCGACGAGCCGACCACCGGCCTCGACCCGATCATGGGCGACGTGATCAACGAGCTGATCCGCGATTGCGTCACCGATCTCGGCGCCACCGCGCTGTCGATCACCCACGACATGGCGAGCGTGCGGCGCATCGCCGACCGGGTCGCCATGATCCACGAGGGACGCATCATCTGGACCGGCGCGGCCGCCGAGATCGACGACTCGGGCAACGACTACGTCGACCAGTTCATCCACGGCCATGCCGAAGGTCCGATCAAGATGCCGGTACGGCCGCTGTGACAGAGGTGGACGGCGGCGCCGTCCGCGGGAAGGCGCACTGAATGGCCAAGGCCGCCGCCCACTATGTCTGCCAGGCCTGCGGCGCCAGCCACACCAAGTGGAGCGGGCGCTGCGAGGCTTGCGGCGCCTGGAACTCGATCACCGAGGAGGCGCCGCGCGAGGCGGCGCCCAAGGGCCTCGGCGGCGGCAAGGGCCGCAGGCTCGATTTCGTCGGCCTGACCGGCACGGCCGAGGCGGCGGAGCGGCGGCGGACCCGCATCGACGAGTTCGACCGGGCGACCGGCGGCGGTCTGGTGCCGGGCTCGGCGGTGCTGATCGGCGGCGACCCCGGCATCGGCAAGTCGACATTGCTGCTCCAGGTGACGGCCGCCCTCGCCGGCAAGTCGGGGGCCGGCAGCCACGCCGAGGCCGGCACGCGCTGCCTCTACATCTCCGGCGAGGAGGCGGTCGAGCAGATCCGCATGCGGGCGCGCCGGCTGGGCGTCGCCGGGACCGCGGTCGGACTGGCCGCCGCCACCAGCGTGCGCGACATCGTGGCCAGCCTCGACGCGGCGATGCCGCCCGACGTGGTGGTCGTCGATTCGATCCAGACCATGTATGTCGACGTGCTCGATTCCGCGCCCGGCACGGTCGCCCAGGTGCGCGCCTCGGCGGCCGAGCTGATCCGCCTCGCCAAGCGCCGCGGCTTCGCCCTGCTGCTGGTCGGTCACGTCACCAAGGAAGGCACCATCGCCGGCCCGCGGGTGCTCGAGCACATGGTCGACACCGTGCTGTATTTCGAGGGCGAGCGCGGCCACCAGTTCCGCATCCTGCGGGCGGTCAAGAACCGCTATGGCCCGACCGACGAGATCGGCGTGTTCGAGATGACCGAGCGCGGGCTGATGGAGGTGCCCAACCCCTCCGCCCTGTTCCTGGCCGAACGCCGCGGCAACGTCACCGGCTCGGTGGTGTTTCCGGGGATCGAGGGAACCAGGCCGGTGCTGGTGGAGATTCAGGCGCTGCTCTCGCCCTCGCCGCCCGGCAGCCCGCGCCGCGCCGTGGTCGGCTGGGACTCCTCGCGCCTGGCCATGGTGCTGGCGGTGCTCGAGACCCGCTGCGGCCTTGCGCTGGCCGGATACGACGTGTATCTCAACGTCGCCGGCGGCCTGCGGATCGGCGAACCGGCGGCGGACCTTGCGGTTGCGGCCGCTTTGGTGTCCTCCCGCAGCAACGTCCCGGTGCCCGACAGCATGGTCATCTTCGGCGAAATCGGCCTCTCCGGCGAGATCCGGGCGGTCGCCCAGGAAGAGCAGCGGCTCAAGGAAGCCGCCAAGCTCGGCTTCGCCGAGGCGGTGCTGCCGCCGCGCCGCCAGAAGCGACCGGCGGTCGCCGGCATGAAGACCCGCGAAGTCGCCCATCTGCAGGACCTGATCGCGCTGCTCGCCGCCAGTGGCCAGCCGGGCCGCGGCGTGCCGGAACGCCCGGCCGGGCGCTGAGCCCGGCGAATCCCGCATGGAAGGCCTGCCGGTCAACGTCACCGATCTCGGCATTCTCGCCGTCCTGGCGGTCTCCGGCCTGCTCGCGTTCGCCCGCGGCTTCCTGCGCGAGGTGCTCTCGGTCGGCGCCTGGGTCGGCGCGGCGGCGGCGACCATCTACGGCTTCCCACTGGCAAAGCCGCTGTTGCGTGACTACATCGCGATTCCGCTGCTGGCCGACGCGATCACCGGCGTCGTCATCTTCGTCGTCACGCTCGGCATCCTGGCGGCACTCAGCCACGTGCTCTCGCGCAACGTGCGGGAGAGCGCCTTCGGCGCCGTCGACCGCTCGCTCGGGCTGCTGTTCGGGCTGCTGCGCGGCGCGCTGCTGGTCTGCGTCGCCTGGCTGATCCTCGCCTGGTTGGTTCCGGTCGACGACCGGCCGGCCTGGATCACCGAGGCGCGCAGCCGGCCGCTGGTCGAGGCCGGCGCCGAACTGCTCGCGAGCCTGCTGCCGAGCGCCGCCGTCGAGAAGGGCGCCGCCGTGGTCGACGAGGCCGGGCGCCAGGTCGATCAGGCGATCGAGGCCGAGAAAATCCTGCGCGGCCTGTCCCAGCCCGGGGCCGCGCCGGCGGACGAGCCGGCGCCGGCAGATGCGGGCTCCGGAGATTCAGGAACGGCCGCGAATCCCGCTGCACCGGACGATGGATCGGGGTATAAGAATGGCGAGCGTCAAGACATGAATCGATTGATTCAGGGGACCCAGTGAGGGGTTCCGAACCGGTGCCGTTGTCGCGGCACCCTATTGTCCGGCAGGTCAGCCGGAACCACATCGACGCCCGCGCAAGCCGCCCATGACGCCGGAAAACATGCCCCAGAGCCTGATGCCCCGAAGTTCCACGCCCCAGAGCCCGGACCCGCGCCTCAGCACGATCACGACCAGCCCGTATGACGACGACCACCTGCGCGAGGAATGCGGGGTGTTCGGCATCTTCGGCATGGACGAGGCGGCCGCGCACACGGTTCTCGGGCTGCACGCCCTGCAGCATCGCGGACAGGAAGCGGCCGGCATCGTCGCGTTCGACGGCAGGCAGTTCAACGCCCATCGCGCGCTCGGCCATGTCGCCGACCATTTCTCGTCGGAGAAGGTGGTCAAGCTGCTGACCGGCCACTCGGCGATCGGCCATGTCCGCTACGCCACCACCGGCGACACCGTGCTGCGCAACGTGCAGCCGCTGTTCGCCGACCTCGAGTTCGGCGGCTTCGCCATCGGCCATAACGGCAACCTGACCAACGCCTATGCGATCCGCCAGGAACTGGTGCGACGGGGCTCGCTGTTCCAGTCGACCACCGACACCGAAGTCATTACCCATCTGATGGCGACCGCACCGCGCGGCAGCGTGATCGACCGGCTGATCCATGCACTGAAACGGGTCGAGGGCGCGTATTCGCTGGTGGCGCTGGCCGACGACATGGTGATCGGCGTGCGCGATCCCCTGGGCGTGCGTCCGCTGGTGCTGGGCAAGCTCGGCCCCGCCTACATCATGACCTCGGAGACCTGCGCGCTCGACATCATCGGCGCCGACTTCGTGCGCGACGTCGAGCCCGGTGAGCTGGTAGTGCTGGATTCCTCGGGCGTGCACAGCCTGCGGCCGTTCGCGCACACCGGCAACCGCTTCTGCATCTTCGAGTACATATATTTCGCGCGGCCCGATTCGGTGGTCGAGGGCACCAGCGTGTACGAGGCGCGCAAGCGCATCGGCGCCGAGTTGTCGCGCGAGAGCCCGGTCATCGCCGACGTGGTGATCCCGGTGCCGGATTCCGGGGTGCCGGCGGGGCTCGGCTTCGCCGAGGAGGCGAAGATCCCGTTCGAGCTCGGCATCATCCGCAACCACTATGTCGGCCGCACCTTCATCGAGCCGTCCGACCATATCCGCCATCTCGGGGTGCGCCTGAAGCATAACGCCAACAAGGCCATGATCGAGGGCCGGCGCGTAGTGCTGGTCGACGACAGCATCGTGCGCGGCACCACCTCGAAGAAGATCGTCGAGATGGTGCGCAACGCCGGCGCGGCCGAGGTGCATATGCGCATCTCCAGCCCGCCGACCATGCATTCCTGCTTCTACGGCATCGACACGCCGGAACGCAGCAAGCTGCTGGCGGCGAACAACGACGTCGAGCAGATGGCCAAGATCATCGGCGTCGACAGCCTGGCCTTCATCTCGATCGACGGGCTGTATCGCGCGATGGGCCAGACCAAGCGCGACATGGGACTGCCGCAGTACTGCGACGCCTGTTTCACCGGCGACTACCCGACCGAGCTCACCGACCAGAACGGCGACGTGCCGGCCCAGCTCTCGCTGCTCGCCGAACTGGGCTGACGCCGTGGCGGCGCCGGGACGCCTGGCGGGGCGCGTCGCCCTGATCACCGGCGCGTCGCGCGGCATCGGCGCCGCGGTGGCGCGCCGTTTCGCCGCCGAGGGCGCCCACGTGGTGCTGGTCGCCCGCACCACCGGCGGCCTCGAGGAGCTGGACGACCAGATCCGCGGCGCCGGCGGCAGCGCCACCCTGGTCCCGATGAATCTGCGCGACTACGAGGCCATCGACCGGCTGGGCGGCGCCCTGTTCGAGCGCTATGGCCGCCTCGACATCCTGGTCGGCAATGCGGGGATGCTCGGCACCCTGACCCCGATCGCCCAGGTGAAACCGGCCGAGTGGGCCGAGGTGCTCGACGTCAACCTGACCGCCAACTGGCGGCTCGTCCGCAGCATGGACCCACTGCTGCGCGCCGCCGATGCCGGCCGCGCCATGTTCGTCACCTCCAGCGTCGGCCACGCGGTGCGCGCCTACTGGGCGACCTATGCGGTCAGCAAGGCGGCGCTCGAGGCGCTGGTCGGCACCTATGCGGCGGAGGTGCGGAAGACCAGCCTCAAGGTGAACCTCGTCGATCCCGGCAGGGTGCGGACTGCGATGCGGGCCAAGGCCTATCCCGGCGAGGACCCGATGACCCTCAAGACCCCCGACGAGATCACCGACATCTTCGTCGAGCTGGCCGACCCGGCCTGCACGCGCCACGGCGAGACAGTGAGTGCGCAGCCTGCGACGGTGTGATGCGGGTTGAGCACGCTGGCTTGCGCTCCTATTGTCATCGCCGGGCTTGACCCGGCGATCCATTCATCCGCCAGCGCGAATGGCACCATGGATGCGCGGATCAAGTCCGCGCATGACAACAAGAGCGGTGCAACCAGCGTAGTACAGGCAGCCGGCTTCTGAGCTGCTTCCCATGGTGAGGGGCGCGGCGCAGGGTTGCATCACGGGGCGCCAGGGGCATATGGGGGGATTTTCGGTTCAGGCGCTGGCCGCCGGGCTGCTCGCGGCCTTCGTCGGCTTTTCCAGCTCGCCTGTCATCATCGCCGGGCTGACCGGCGTGGGCGCGAGCCAGGCCGAGGCGGCCTCCGGCCTCATGGCGCTGTCGATCTCCATGGGCGTCTGCGCGATCGTGCTCAGCCTCAGGTCGAAACAGCCGATCAGCATCGCCTGGTCGACCCCCGGCGGCGCGCTGCTGGCCACCGCCGGGGCCGTCGAGGGCGGCTTCGCCGCCGCGGTCGGCGCCTTCATCGTGACGGCCGTGCTCATCATCCTGGCCGGGCTGTGGAAGCCGCTCGGCCGCTGGGTCGCCGCCATCCCCGCGCCGATCGCCAACGCCCTGCTGGCCGGGGTGCTGCTCGGCCTCTGCCTGGCACCGGTCAAGGCGGTCGCCACCTATCCGCTGCTCGGCCTCGTCATCATCGCCGTATGGGCGGTGGTGTTCGTGTTCCGCCGGCTCTACGCCGTGCCGGTCGCGGTCGTCGTGACGGCGGTGCTGGTCGCGGCGACCACCGACCTCACCGGCCTGGGGCTCGGCGCGCTGCGGCCCGAGGCGGTGCTGGTCGTGCCGGTCTTCAATCTCGGCGCGGTCGTCGGCATCGCCCTGCCGCTGTTCATCGTCACCATGGCGTCGCAGAACATCACCGGCATCGCCGTGCTGAACGCGAACGGGTATCGGCCGGCACCGGGGCCGTTGTTCACCGTGACCGGCGTGTTCAGCCTGTTCTCGGCGCCGTTCGGCGGCCACGCGGTCAATCTCGCCGCCATCACCGCGGCCTTGTGCGCCGGCGAGGACGCCCATCCCGACCCGAAGCGCCGCTACTGGGCCGCGGTGATCGCGGGCGCGACCTATATTCTGCTCGGTCTGTGCGCCGGCGCGGCGGTGGCCTTCATCAGCGCCTCGCCGCCGATCCTGATCCAGGCGGTCGCCGGCCTCGCCCTCGTCGGCGCCTTCGGCTCGGCGCTCATGGGCGCGGTCTCGGCGCCGCAGGACCGCGAGGCGGCGGTGCTGACCTTCCTGGTGACGGCGTCGGGCCTCACCTTCTTCGGCATCAGCGGCGCGTTCTGGGGCCTGATCGCCGGCGGCGCGATGATGGCGCTGATGCGGTGGAAAAATAGGCGCGGGCCCCGCTGACGCCGAGCGCGCGTCAACGTACGCTCGGTGCCTGTGGAGTCTTGCCGTCGAGCGTCATGAGCGGCCAGTAGAGATCGGGCCGGCGATCGCGGAACACGCCCCAGTTGGCCCGCATCTCGCGCATTTCATCGAGGTCGAAGCTGGCGGTTATCGTCTCTTCACGGTCACGGCCGGCCTTGGCGGCGATCTGACCGGTGGGGCCGGCAATGAAGGAGCGTCCCCAGAAGGTCGTCGAGCCGAACTCGCCTGATTCCGTGCCGATGCGATTGGAAACGATTACCGGAGTCAGATTGGCCGCGGCATGGCCCTGCATCGCCGTCTGCCAGTGATCGTGGCAATCCGAGCCGATGCCGGTCGGATAGAACAGCAGATCGGCGCCCATGACGCACATGCATCGCGCCGACTCGGGGAACCACTGGTCCCAGCAGACCCCGACGCCGAGCGTGCCGAACCGGGTCGGCCACACCTTGAAGCCGGTGTCGCCTTCGCTGGTGTAGACTTTCTCGAAGCAGCCCGGCGGACCCATCGGGATGTGCGACTTGCGGTAGATGCCGAGCTCCCTGCCCTGGTCGTCGATCATCATGATGGTGTTGTAATAGGCGTTGTTGGCCCGCTCGAAGAAGTTGACCGGCAGCACGACGCCCAGCTCCTTCGCCAGCTTCGACATGCGCGCCAGGATCGGATTTCCCTCGATCGGCATGGCGAGCTTGAAGTACTCCGGCTTCCAGTCCATGAAGGCGAAGAAATGTGTGGCGAACATCTCTTGCAGCAGAATCACGTTCGCGCCCTGACCGGCGGCCGCACGGACCAGCCGTTCCGCGGTGTCGAGATTCTCATCCATGTGCCAGCTGCAGGCCATCTGCGTGGCTGCGACCGTGACTCTCATGGCGCCCGCACTCCTTCCTGGTTTCGATAGAGCCCGCCCCGTTCGGCGTCAGGTCCCGTTCAACCGCTTCTCCATGAATACGCTGACGGGATCGGCACTGTAAGCGCCGAATGGACCTATCTCGGAATATCCGAAGGCGCGGTAGAGACCGATCGCCTCGGGCTGCTTCACGCCGGTCTCCAGGCGGATGCAGCAGAGGACGAGTTCCGCCGCGTGGGCTTCCAGCATCTGCATCAGCCGCCGGCCGAGGCCGAGGCCGCGCGCGGCCGGCGCCACGTACATGCGCTTGATTTCGCAATAGGGCGTGCCGTCCACCTCGCGGCGCTCGACGATCGCGCCGATGCCGAGAACGCGCCCGTCCTGGCGCGCGGCGAAGAAGGCGACGCCCGGCTGCTTCAGGGTGGCGACGTCGACCAGATGGTTGCTCTCGGCCAGCAGCGCCAGGATCTCCGGCCGGCCCGGATCCGCGCGCGCGACGACGACGGCGTCGGAACGCGCTTCACTCGTCCTTGGCATAGGGGTTCTTGCCCTTGCGCATCTGCAGGCGCAGCGGCACGCCGGCCAGCTTGAAGCTGTCGCGCAGGGCGTTCTCGAGATAGCGCAGATAGGAATCGGGCAGCTTCTCCGGCCGGCTGACGAACAGCGCGAAGGTCGGCGGCCGCGACTTCACCTGGGTGGCATAGCGCAGCTTGACGCGGCGGCCCTGGACCAAGGGCGGCGGGTGCTGGTCGGTCACGCCGGCGAGCCAGCGATTGAGCGCGGAGGTCGAGACGCGCTTGTTCCACACCGCATGGGCCTCGAACACCGCGGTCATCAGCCGGTCGAGATTGCGTCCGGTCTGGGCCGAGAGCGTGACCGTGCGCACGCCCTTGATCTGCGGCAGCGAGGTCTCGATGCGGTCCTTGAGTTTCTGCAGGGCGACCGGCTTGTCCTCGATCAGGTCCCACTTGTTGACCGCGATGACCAGCGCCCGCCCCTCGTCCACCACCAGCCTGGCGATGGCGAGATCCTGCTTCTCCAGCAGGTCGGTGGCGTCGAGCACGAGCACCACGACCTCGGCGAAGCGCACCGCGCGCAGGGTGTCCTCGGTCGACAGCTTCTCGAGCTTCGCCACCACCTTGGCGCGCCGCCGCAGGCCGGCGGTGTCGATCAGGCGGATGGCGCGGTCGCGGAAGCTCCAGTCGATCGCGATGGCGTCGCGGGTGATGCCGGCCTCGGGGCCGGTCAGCAGCCGCTCCTCGCCGATCAGCCGGTTGACCAGGGTCGACTTGCCGACATTCGGCCGGCCGACGATGGCGAGTTGCAGCGGCCGGCCGGGGTCCGGCTGGTCCGCGTCCTCGATCTCGGCGTCGCCGCCCTCCGCGCCGGCCTCCAGGGACTCGACGTCGAGTTCGGAGTCCGTCGCGCCGGCCGGCTCGGCATGGGCCCGAATGGCGTCGTAGAGGTCCGACATGCCTTCGCCATGCTCGGCGGAAATGGCGACCGGCTCGCCCAGCCCGAGGCTGTAGGTCTCCGCGATGCCGGAGCGCCCGCTGCGCCCTTCGCATTTGTTGGCGACCAGCAGCACCGGCGTCTTGCCCTTGCGCAGCAGGTTGGCGAAATGGGCGTCGTGCGGCGTCACCCCGACGCGCGCGTCGATCACCAGCAGCACCAGATCGGCCTCGGTCACGGCGAGCTCGGTCTGCTGGCGCATGCGCGCCTCGAGGGTGGCGCCGGTCGCCTCCTCGAAGCCGGCGGTGTCGACCACCGCGAACTCGAGGTCGCCGAGCCGGGCCGCGCCGAAGCGGCGGTCGCGGGTGACGCCCGGCGTGTCGTCGACCAGCGCCAGGCGCCGGCCGATCAGCCGGTTGAACAGCGTCGACTTGCCGACATTGGGCCGGCCGACGATCGCCACGGTGAAGGGCCGCAAGACAGCCATGGGCGGCGCGCGCGGATCAGCGCAACGCGACGAGGCGGGCGTCGTCGGCCAGGAAATACAGGGCGTCGCCGGCGACGACCGGCGGCAGATGCGCCGCCGAAGGCAGGTCGATGGCGCCCAGGATCTCGCCGGTATAGGGCGAGACCGACAGCGCCTCGCCGTTGGTGCCGACCACGATCAGGCGATCGCCGGCGAGGACGGGACCGGCCCAGAAGATCGGATCCTCCTTGTTCTCCTCGTCCTCCCATTGCGGCAGGGACTGGATCCAGCGGATCCGGCCCCCGTCGCGGGTCAGGCAGATGATCTCGCCGTTGTTGTCGATGATGTAGACGAAATCGCCGGCCACCCATGGGCTCTGGCTGCTGCCGATGTCGCGGTCCCAGGCGCGATTGCCGCGCCGCAGGTCGATGGCGGTCAGCAGGCCGCTATGGCTGACCGCGAACACGAGGTCGCGGTCGATGATCGTGCGGCCGCGGATATCGGCCAGGGTCGAGAGCGCGTCGCTGCGCTGGACCCCGGCCAGGTTGTCGTTCCACAGCACCCGGCCGGTCTCCGCGCGCAGGGCGAACAGCTCGCCGGAGGAGAACCCGACCACGACGGTGTTGCCGTCGACCGCCGGCGCGGCGCCGCCCAGCAGACCGGCCGCCTCCGCGATGCCCTGGTGGCTCCACAGCCGCCGCCCGTCGTCGGCGGCGAGGGCGATCAGCTCGTTGTCGATGGTGATGACGAAGACCCGGCCGTCGCTCGCGGACGGAGCGGCGCGCATCGGGCCGGGAACCGGGCTCTCCCAGATGGTCGCGCCGGTCACGGCATCGAGCGCGAACACCCGGGCGTAGGGCGTGGTGACGTAGAGGCGGTCGCCATCCGCCGCGATGCCGCCGCCGAACAGGCCGTCGTCCTCGTCCTCGGGCGTCAGGTCGACGCGCCAGATCTGGCGACCGGAGTCGGCGTCGAAGGCGCTGACGCTCGAGGCCGCATCCATCGCATAGACCCGGCCACCGGCGACCACCGGCTCGTTCAACAAGCGCTGCTCGTCATCGGCGGCCTGGCCGATATCGGCGGTCCAGCGCACCGACAGGCTGTCGGGCAGCGCCAGATGGTACATGGCGTGGCTCGGGCTGCCGCCGGATTGCGGCCAGTCGGCGTTCGCATAGGGGCGCGGCAGACGGACCCGGAGATCCGAGATCGAGGGATCGGCGACCAGCGTGCGGTCGAGCCGCAGCACCGATACCCGCTCGCCGGGCAGCGGCGGATCCTCGGCGGCCCCGAAGAACGTGTCGCAGCCGGCGAGCAGCAGCGCGGTGGCGGCGCAGGCGGCGATGCGGCGCACGATCGGCAGGCCTGGCATGGCGCCTCAGCCCTCGAGACCGGCGAGCAGCTCCGTGGCCCGCTGCCGGACCCCGGCCGGCGTGCCGGCATCCGACGTCAGCACGGTCAGGATGTCCCGGGCGCGCTGGCTGTCGCCCTTGCGCAGCGCCGCGAGCGCGGTCAACTCCTGCGCCGAGAACCGCCAGGCGCTCGCCGGCACGGTAAGCGGCGCGAGCAGCGCGAGCAGCTGGTCGGGATCGGCGGTGTCGAGCGTGTTGAGCGCCTGCAGGATCACCGCCAGATCGCGCACCGGCTGCGAGACCGAGGCGTCCTTGGCGAGGCCCTCATAGATCGCCGTGGCGCCGGCGACGTTGCCGGTCCGCAGTTCGATCGCCGCCTTCTGCAGGCGGGCGAGCGCGGCATAGCCGTCGCGGCCGGTGGCGACCCCGTCGAGCGCCGCGAGCGCGGTCGCGTCGTCGGCCTGGGCCGCCGCGTCGATGGCGACCGAAAAGGCGCGGGCGCGCGCCAGCGCCTGCTTCTCGGAATAGTCCTTCCAGGCGACATAGGCGGCGGTGCCGAGGACCAGGCCGGCCAGGGCGGCAACGATGGCGACGCGGTGGCGCCGCCACAGACGCACGAGCTTGTCGTAACGAAGCTCCTCGTCGATTTCACGAAAGATTTCGGTCAAGCAGCCGCGCTCCGAATGTCCAAAGGGGCGGCTAACATAGCTTGCGGCCCCCGCCTTGGCAAACCGTCCGGTCGGCGTAAGCGTCGGATAAGTAAGCGAATCGTCCCGGGCTCCCCGGAGCCGGGCCGGCCCCGCCCCGGCCCCGGTAAGGCTTTGTTCACGGGCCGCCGGCTAGCCTGCAATCCGGCACCGGCCCCCGCCCGGGCGCGGACTGCCGGAGGTGATGGAGGACAGGATGGCCAGCTGTGCGTGGCGCGCGACTCCCGCGCTTGTGGCGCTGCTGCTGCTCGGCGGCTGCGGCGGCGAAGTCGGGCTGGTGTTGGTCGGCGCCTCGGCGGTCAGCTTCGCGACCACCGACAAGTTCCTGACCGATCACGCCGTGTCCTATGCGACCGGCGAGGACTGCTCGGCCCTGCAGCTCGAGCAGACCGGCGACTACTGCCGCAGCGAACTGGAAAATGCCGAGCTGGCGGCCGAGGCCGAGCAGCGCCAGAACGCCGCCGCGCCGGAGTTGTACTGCTACCGGACCCTTGGCGACATCAACTGCTACCAGGAGCCGGACTACCAGGCCAGCCTCGCTCAACAGATCCGCTGAGCGGCGACAAACTCCCTCCGATTCAGAGCGTTCCAGGCAAGATATCAGACCGCTCCAAAGCGGAGATCGGGGCTGGACGCGTGTGCCGTTTTGCGGAACACTATGGCCTTCTCTTAACGGACGGTTGGCCCTGGCCTCCTGCGGCATGTCCAAGCTGATCTGCCTCGCCGAACACCACCGCAAGCAGCGGTCCATCTATTTCGACCGTCGGGAACTCAACAAGCTGCTGTCGATCTACAGCCGCCGGGTCGCGCGCGGCGAATGGCGCGACTACGCGATCGACCACGGCCCCGGCATGGCGGTGTTCTCGGTCTTCCGCCACAGCCATGAGCGGCCGCTGTTCTCGATCGCCAAGCGGATCGGCGCGTCCGGGCGCGGCGCCGACTATGTGGTGCTGACCGGCCCGCAGCGGCTGAAATCCGGCGCCTCGATCGACGACGTGCTGGAGATCCTCGACCCCAAGCTCCGAGTCGTTTCCTGAGTCGCCGCTGAGCGAATGCCCGGCTCGGGGTTGGCGGCGGCGACTCCGCCGCGACTCGCCGCCGAATCCGGTGCTTCCCGCCCCGATCCGACGAATCAGCCTTGCATTACCAGATCTGGTGGGGTCAAATTCACCTGACCACTACATGTCGGAATCGTCCAGCGGGAAGGCCGCATCATGGAATGGACTGACGAAAGAACCAATCTGCTGAAGACTCTGTGGCTGCAGGGCCAGACGGCGAGCCAGATCGCCGAGCGGCTGGGCGGCATCACCCGCAACGCGGTGATCGGCAAGGCGCATCGCCTGGGCCTGTCGTCGCGGCCGTCGCCGATCCGGCAGCGTCCGCTCGGCCGCCAGCCGAGCACCCCGGTGCCGGCGGCCGCGGCCAAGCCGCAGCCGGCCGAGCCGGCGCGTCCGGCGGCGCCCACGCCGGTGCCGCAGGCGGCCCGCAGGGTCAAGGCTGCCCCGGGATCGCGCGCCTGCATGTGGCCGATGGGCGATCCGAAGCAGCCCGGATTCCACTTCTGCGGCGCGCCGGCCGAGGTTGGCAGGCCGTATTGCAGCGGGCACTGCTCGGTCGCCTATCACAAGCGGGCCGACGCCGCCGCCTGAGCCGGGCGGCGATGCGGTCGATCGAACGCCGCCGCGCTCCCCCAGCGGGAGCGCGGCCGGTATTCATCCGCCGATCGCCGGATGGCACCTGAAGAATTCGTCGTTCTCGGCGTCCCAGTCGGTCCCGACCAGCAGCCCGCCGACGGCCATGCCGTCCCCCGAGAGCGGCAGGGTGACGCGCTCATAGCGCAGCCACTGCCCGCCGATTTCCAAATTGATGCGGTAGAAGTTCGGCGCCGCCTCGCGGACCGCTTCCGAATAGGCCCGCAGCACCAGGCGGCGATACGGCAGCGGGGTCAGCTCATGGGCCCAGCGGCCCTGCAGCCCGCGATGGCCCGCCGTCTCGATCCGGCTGCCGACCATGCGAAAGCGGAACGAACAGTCGGCCGGCACCGGGTTGGCGCCCGGGCGCATGACCGCGTCGACCAGCATGATCTGCGACAGCATGAAGCTGAGATCCTCCGGGCGCAGATCCGCCCGGCACGGCAGCCCCTGCGGGGGCCGGAGTCCTTCCCAATGGGCGACCAACCGGCGCAGGTTCTTGCGGCTGATCTCGTCGATCGGGAGCCGCAGCACCCGCGCGGGGGGCGGCGCGCCCGCCGACTCCTGATCGTTCATTCCGTCCCCCCCCACCGGACCATGGCTCGCGGCGCCTGCCGGCGGCCCCGGCTAGTTTAGAGTCATCCCAGACAAGCGCCAGCATAACCGCAATCCGATCCGACGGGTAAGACCCCTGATGATCGGCGCCGGCGATTGCCATCGCGGACGGAAATAAGGGTTCGGCCATGTCCTATTTGTTAGGACTCCTTAAATCATTGCCGACCATACTCCCGTGTGACGCATTTGCAGGCCGCGACGCACAGCGATATCCGCGCGCGGCGCGGCCGAGACGGCCGGGGCTCCACGCTCCTCGGCGACGATCGCAGACGAGGTGCCGGCGGCAACTCCCCCCTCCCCTGCCGGGACCGCGTTCGGCCGCTCTCTCGGGTCCGGTTTTCCGGAGCGCCCGAGGGGCGGCCGACTCGTTTCGGGGCGATGCCCGGCGCGCGGACGCGGTCCGCCGGCCGGGCTAACCCCAAGGCGCGCTAACCCAACGGCGCCAAGTGCGCGACCGCGCGATCCAGCCGCTCCGCCAGCATGTCGGCGACGATCAGCCGGTGGCAGCGCCGGTGGTCGCCCTCCAGGCACAGCAGGCAGATCCGCGACGACGACGCCAGCTCGGCGGCGCGCTCGAGATCGGCGCGCGCCGCGGCGCTCGCCATGTGGGCGCGGAAGATCGCCTCGAAATCGTCCATCCGGCCGGCCTTGTTGGCCTCGCGGCCTGCCTCCGGCGTGCCGAGCCCCCTGAGGTGGACATAGCGGATGCCGGCCGCCTCGACCGCCGCGGACAGGTTGCCCTTGGAGAACCCCGGCCGGCGCGAGCGCGCCACCGCGCGGACATCGACGAGGATGTCGATGCCGGCGGTCGCGAGCGCCGCGATCACCTGGTCCGGCGTCGCCTTCTCGTAGCCGATGGTGGCGATGGCGGGCGGCGCGGCCGCCGCGGCGGGTCGCTTCATGTCAGTCCTCCAACAGGGCCCCGGCCTGCGCCGCCAAGCGCCGGGCAAGCGCCGGCGAGATCAGCTTCGCCGCCCGCGCCTGGGCCTTGCGCCAGGCCGGCAGCGCCGCCTCGAGCCGGCGCGCGCCGGCCTCGGTCAGCCACACCGCCCGGCGCCGCAGGTCGGATTCGACCACCGCGATCTCGATCAGCCCGGCGCCCTCGAGGGTCCGCAGGTTGCGCGACAGGGTCGACTGCTCGAGGCCGCTGCGCCGTGCCAGCGCGCCCAGGGTGTCGTCGTCGGCCGCCGCGATCTGCGCCATCAGGCCGAGCTGCGCACCGCCGAGGCCGCATCCCGCCAGCTCGCGATCGAGGAACTGGCTGATCCGGCGCGCCGCCAGCCGACTGTTCCAGCCGGCGCAGGTTTCGACCAGCGCGCGGGCGTCGCTGCGCAGGGTCTTTCGCGGTTGCTTCGGCGGGATCATGTTTGTATGTATATACATTATTTGTAGTTACATGGAAATAGCCTCATGCGCGACATCCTGCAGTGCATCGGCAACACCCGCCTGCTGGCGCTGCGCAACGTCGTGCCCGGCAACGGCGCCCGCATCCTCCTGAAGCTGGAGAGCGAGAACCCGACCGGCAGCATGAAGGACCGCATGGCGCTCGCCATGATCGACGCGGCCGTGGCGGACGGGCGCCTCGTGCCCGGCGGCGCGGTCGTCGAATACACCGGCGGCAGCACCGGCGTCTCCCTGGCCCTGGTCTGCGCGGTTCGGGGTCATCCCCTGCATATCGTGAGCTCCGACGCCTTCGCCCGGGAGAAGCTCGACCACATGCGGATTCTCGGGGCTCGGCTGGAGATCGTGCCGAGCGAGGGCGGCCGCATGACGGAGAAGCTGACCCGCGACATGGTCGAGGCGGCCCGCGCGATCGCCGCCGGCAGCGGTGGGTTCCTGACCGATCAGCTCGCCAACACCGACCAGCTCGCGGCCTATCGCGCCTTCGCCGAGGAGATCTGGAGCCAGACCGCGGGGCGCATCGACGGCTTCGTCCAGAGCGTCGGCACCGCCGCGTCGCTGCGCGGCACCGGCGAGGCCCTGCGCCGGCGCGATCGCCGCATCCGCATCGTCGCCGTGGAGCCCGCCGAGTCCCCGGTGCTGTCGGGCGGCGCGCCCGGCGCCCACGGGATCGACGGCATCGGCGCCGGCTTCGTGGTGCCGCTGTGGCGGGACGGCATCGCCGACGCGATCGAGACCGTGTCGACCGAGGAGGCCGTCGCCATGGCGCTCCGCCTCGCCCGCGCGGAAGGGCTGTTCGCCGGCAGCTCCACCGGCGCCAACGTCGTCGCCGCGCTGCGTCTGGCCGAGCGCCTCGGCTCCGAGGCGACCGTCGTCACCGTGATGTGCGATACCGGCATGAAGTATCTCCGGACGTTCGGGGCGATGACCGCGGCGTAGCCCCGCGCGCGGCGCCCGCTCGGATCAGTCGCCGGCGGCGTCGAGCCGCGCCATGTCGTCGCCGGACAGCGTGAGGTCCGACGCGCGCGCGAAGCTCTCCACATGGGCGAGGGAGGTGGCGCTGGCGATCGGCGCGGTGACGCCGGGCCGCGCCATCAGCCAGGCCAGCGCCACTTCCGCCGGTTTGGCATCATGCCGCGCCGACACCGCGTCGAGCGCCGCCAGGATCGCCAGGCCGCGGGCGTCGAGATATTTCGCCACGTCCTCGCCGCGCTCGCTCTGGCCGAAATCGGCTTCTGAGCGGTACTTGCCGGTGAGGAAGCCCGAGGCCAGGCTGAAATAGGTGACGACGCCGAGCCCCTCGCGCACGCAGAGATCGCAGAGCGCGCCCTCGAAGCCGGCGCGGGCATGGAGATTGTACTCGGGCTGCAGCACCGCGTAGCGCGGCAGGTTCTTGGCCTTCGCCACGCCAAGCGCCGCGCCGAGCTGCGCCGCATCCAGGTTGGAGGCGCCGATGCTGCGCACCTTGCCCGCCTTCAGGAGCCTGTCGTAGGCGCCGAGGGTCTCGGCGTAGGGCACGTCGGGATCGGGCCAGTGGGAGAAATAGAGGTCGATGCGATCGGTCCGCAGACGCCGCAGGGAGTCCTCGACGGCTTCCGCGATCCAGCGCGCCGACAGGCCCTTGCGGCCGGGCGCCCCGAGATCCGACCCGACCTTGGTCATGATGACGACCTTCTCGCGCTTGGCCGGATTGGCCGCCAGCCAGTCGCCGATGATGGTCTCGGACTCGCCGCCCGTGTGGCCGGGCACCCAGGTCGAATAGGAATCCGCGGTGTCGATGGCGTTGAAGCCGCGATCGACGAAGGCGTCCAGCAGCTCGAACGAACGGCGCGCGTCGGCGGTCCAGCCGAACACGTTGCCGCCCAGCACGAGGGGTGCGATGACGAGGCCGGTGCGGCCGAGGGGGCGCAATTCCATTCCGTGCTCCTTTGCCTGATTCGAACCTGATCCTACCGGGTCGCGCCCCGGATTGTCTGCCGGGTCGGCTTTGCGCTCGGGCGAGCCGACCCGCGGGCGAGCGCGGGGCCTCCCGCCATCTACGGCGCACGGGGACCGGCTGGCGAGGGAGGGTCGGGAGAACCCGGCGACGGTCAGGAACGCTCGAAGCTCCAGGTGACGACCAGCTTCGCCGGGCGGCCGAGCAGGTCGTCCGTCACATCCTTTTCGAAGGAACCGGATGCCGTCACGCAGGCGCCGCAGGAGACCGTCACCGAGCTGCCCGCGACGTCCGCGACCCCGACGGTCCGGATGGCGTCCGTCGTTCCCGCCTCGGCTTCGGGATTCCTAGAGGTGACCGTCTTCGTCACCGTGGCAAAGCCGGGCGCGGTCAGGACGACCAGCAGGGAACCGGTCTGGTAGTCGATCTCCGCCGAGGCCGCGGTCGGGCCCACGGTCGCGCCGCTTTCGTCGGTGAAGTCGCCCTTGCCGCCGACGGCGGTGTCGATGGCGCAGCTCGCCTCCGTGGCCGGCGTGCAGGCCGCGTCGTAATGGGCTTCATGCGCGACTTCGTCGACGTCGTAGGTCGCCGACTGCGTCACCGGCACGAATAGCTGGTAGCGCGCCTCGGGCATGACCGAGGCCGCCGCGACGTTCGACTGGGCTTCCTGCATCTCCGGCGAATTCATGTCGATGCCCTGCGCCATCTTCATGATCTCGGCTTGCGCGCAGGCCTCGTCGTCGCCGCACATCTCCGCGATCTTCTGCGACTGTTCCATCAGCGACTGCATGTTCCCCGCGGCCGCGCCGGCCGCCGCCGCGCGTTCGGCCTCGCGCGCCTGCTCGTCGGCGTCGGGCTTGAGGAACGTGCCGAATCCGCCCGGCTTCTGCGCGCTCATCGTCGCGGTGAG
Source organism: uncultured Rhodospirillaceae bacterium (assembly GCA_964372215.1). Taxonomy (GTDB): domain Bacteria; phylum Pseudomonadota; class Alphaproteobacteria; order Dongiales; family Dongiaceae; genus DAIMFL01. The sequence continues at coordinate 118,419 of CAYJQC010000008.1, read as the reverse complement.
GGTGTAGCGGTCGGCGACGGTCCAGGTGTCGTTGCGCTCGCGGGATTCCGGCCGGTCGACGCCCCCGCCCTTGACCTCGAAGGTCATGGTCAGGGTCGCGGTGCCATCCACCGGGGTCGGCGCCGGCGCCCCGGCCAGCGCGGGCAAGGCCAGGGCAACCATCGCCGCCGCGGCGGCGCAGGCAAGAACATGTCCGACACGGGTCTTCATGATGCGGGCTCCCCCCCGAATTCTCTCGGCGCGACGCCCGTATCCAGGGCGGGCGGCGCAGCATATGACGGGGAGATCGCGGCCGTCTCGGGGGATCGGAAGCCGGGCCCGCGACGACGTGCCCCATCTTCCGCCGCCGCGAGACAATCGCCTATAGTCCGGCCATGACCGATACCGGTTCCGATTCATACACCCGCATCGAGGTCCGGCCGATGGCCGGGGCGCTCGGCGCCGACGTGCAGGGCGTCGACCTCGCCCGGCCGCTCGACGACGCGACGTTTGCCGAGATCGAGCGCGCGTTCCACGAGCGCATCGTGCTGTTCTTCCACGACCAGGAGCTGACGCCGGAGCAGCATGTCGCCTTCACGCGCCGGCTCGGACCGTTGAGCCGCTCGCCCTACGTCAAACACCTGGACGAACACCCCGACATCATCGCCGTGCTGAAGGAGGCGGACGAGCGCGGCATCAGCACCTTCGGCAATGCCTGGCATTCGGATTTCAGCTTCCTGGAGGAGCCGCCGCTCGGCTCCGTGCTCTATGCGCGCGAGGTGCCGGCCCACGGCGGCGACACGCTGTTCGCCAACATGTACGCGGCCTACGAGGCGCTGTCCGAGGGACTGCGGCGGATGCTCGATCCCCTCAACGCCATGCATTCCGGAAAGCCCTATGGCGTCGGCGGCGTCTCCGTCGACCTCAAGCTCTCGCGCTCCATCGAGATCGAGCGCAACCGGCCGGAGGCCGACCGCGAGGTGGCGCACCCCGTCGTGCGCCTGCACCCCGTGACCGGCCGCAAGGCGCTGTTCGTCAATTCGATCTACACGACGCGGTTCGAGGGCATGACCGAGGCCGAGAGCCGGCCGCTGCTCGAATTCCTCTACGCCCACGCCATCCGGCCCGAGTTCACCTGCCGCCTGCGCTGGCGCGCCCGCGACCTCGCCATCTGGGACAACCGCTGCGCCATGCACTACGCGGTCAACGACTATGACGGCAGCCGGCGGCTGATGCACCGCACGACGATCAAGGGGGAGCGGCCGATCGGCGCCCATGGTGCGGCCTGACTCACCCCGCGAGCGCCGCGCGCAGGTCCTTGAGCAGCAGGAACAGGTGGAAGGGATCGGTCGGGCTGGGCTCGAAGTCGAAGCGTTCGTACCAGGCCCGGGCTTCGTCGTCCTTGGCGTGCACCAGCAGGGCGCGGATGCCTGCAATGTCGGCGGCCTGCGCCGTGCGCAGCAGGGCATCCCTCAGCAGCGCCTTGCCGAGCCCCCGCCCCTGCTCGGACCTGTCGACCGCGAGCCGCGCCAGCAGCATGACCGGGATCGGATGCCGGGCGGGCCCCTTGCCGACCCGCGCCGGGGCGTTCGCATGCTCGACCGCGCCGACCGCGAGGCTGTAGTAGCCCAGCACCCGCCGCGCGCCGCGGCAGGCGACATAGGTCTGGGCGGTGCCCGCCTTCTGATTGACGAGCGCGAAGCGCTTCAGGAACCGGTCGAGCGGCTCCCTGCCGCAGTCGAACCCGTCGACCTCGTGCGACGCATCTAGCTTCGCGACAACGGGACGCGGGTCACCCACGCTAATCGAGCACGCTCTTCTCGGATAGCAGCCGCTTCAGGCGCGGCTTCTTCACGACCGGGCGGTCGAGCGCCTTCTGGAAGGCCCGCCACTGCGCCTCGTCCAGCCGGAACAGGCGGCGGTCCACCAGCGCCTCCTCGGCGGCATCGAGGCCGGCCTCGAGCAGGAACTCGGTGACGTTCTTGTGCGAGGCGCCGGCGGCGCGCTGCAGCAAGGCCTTCTGGCTGCGCGTGGCACGAACCTCGATCCGCTCGGACTTGGTATCGATGGACATGATTTCTCTCATGGGCGATTCCGGTCGCATCTTATACAATACGGACAATGTACGGACAAGACACTACAACCCTGATCGGCCCGTGGCGGAGCAGTCGCCAATAGGCTCGGTAATTCAACTCTGACGCTGATCCCAATTCCTTTGCTCCAACGAGCGCGTGTCAACTCAATTCTGACCTCGATTCGCCATCCAGGGAGGAGCGGCCGGTGGCGGGGAAGCGAGGAGGAGTAGAGTTGGCAATTCCCTCTGGTATGATCAGTCTGCACTGAAACTGAGTGATCCGAGAATCACGCTCCTCTTCATCAAGTCCGCCACAATGTCATGCTGCGGACAGACTTAGCCCGCGCTCTCAGGAGGAGAGGTGCCATCGTGAGCTTGCCACGAATAACGATCGATACGAACTGCGTGATAAATTTACTTGATCATGAGAGCCGCAGCGCGACGTCCGTAGCTGAACTGCGCACACTCGTGCGCTATGCCATGGAAGGCAAGATCGAGATTGCGGTAACTACGCGGTTGGAAGCGGACTTGCGAAAAGACAAGGACGGGCCGAGGCGCACTGCCTTGCTAGGCTCGCTGAACATGTTTCCGGTCATCAGTACCGTTGCACGCTGGGACGTTTCGAAATGGGATGAGGACATTTGGGTTGGCGACGGCACCGCGAGGTTGAACGAGGAAATTCGGCAGATTCTGGCGCCGGGCCTTACCAACAATGATGCCCGCTTCAGCAACAAGATCAATGATATTGACCATCTGACCGGGCACGCAATTGACCGCCGTGACATCTTCGTGACTGACGATAGGGGCATATTGCGGCGGCGGGAGCAGCTAGCGCGCGGTCCCAGTATTTTCGTCATGACACCTGCCCAGTGCTTGGAGCATGTAGACGGAGTTATCCTGCGATCTGCACCACGAACACTGCCGGCGGACGGCCTTTCGCCCAAGTACCATTCACGCGGGCTCCAAGGCGCCGTGACCTTCGACTACACGAACAACAACGGCAGCTACGCGCTTGGCGAGGCGCAGCATCTGTTCGAGACGAAGTGGTCAAGGGCCAGCAACACTGCGATACACGCCTATTCAGACGCCAACAGCATTCAGGCCCTGGCACTGGCGACTAGTGTTTCTTCAATTGAGACCGTCGCCGACGCTGAGTCCTTTGACTTTTCGTCTCGCGTACGGACACCGCAGCTCGGGCAAATCGTCATTTGGCGAAACGTCAACGGACTCTACGCGGCAACAAAGGTGGTATCCGTCGCTGATGACACGAGAGGTGATGCAACCAGCGAAGTAACGTTCGAATATGTGATTCTTCCTGACGGAGGCAGAAATTTCTCGAAGGCCTAGGTGCCCGGTCAACGTCCGCAAAGTGCCGAGCATCTTCGTTGTAGCGCCTAGACGAGGGCACCCCCTCACTCCCACTCGATCGTCCCCGGCGGCTTCGAGGTCACGTCGTAGACCACGCGGTTGATGCCCTTCACCTCGTTGATGATGCGGGTCGCGGCTCTCCCCAGGAAGTCGTGGTCGAAGGGGTAGTAGTCGGCGGTCATGCCGTCGCTGGAGGTGACGGCGCGCAAGGCACAGACGAAGTCGTAGGTGCGGGCGTCGCCCATGACGCCGACGGTGCGCACGGGGAGCAGCACGGCGAAGGCCTGCCAGATCGCGTCGTAGAGGCCGGCGCGGGTGATCTCCTCGAGATAGATCGTGTCGGCCTTCCGGAGGATGTCGCATTTTTCGCGCGTCACCTCGCCGGGGATGCGGATGGCGAGGCCGGGGCCGGGGAACGGGTGGCGGCGGATCATGCTCGCAGGGAGTCCGAGCTCGAGGCCGAGCGCCCGCACCTCGTCCTTGAACAGCTCGCGCAACGGCTCCACCAGCTTCATCTTCATGCGCTCGGGCAGGCCGCCGACATTGTGGTGGCTCTTGATGGTGACGCTCGGCCCGCCGGTGAAGGAGACGGATTCGATGACGTCGGGATAGAGCGTCCCTTGCGCCAGGAAGTCGGCGCCGCCGAGCTTCTGCGCCTCCTGGTCGAACACGTCGATGAACAGGCCGCCGATGATCTTGCGCTTGGCTTCGGGGTCGTCGACCCCGGCGAGGCGCCCCAGGAACAGGTCGGCGGCGTTCCGATGCACCAGCGGGATGTTGTAGTGGTCGCGGAACAGGGCGACGACCTGGTCGCCCTCGCCGCTGCGCATCAGACCGTGATCGACGAAAATGCAATGGAGCCGGTCGCCGATCGCCTCGTGGATCAAGACCGCCGCCACCGATGAGTCGACGCCGCCGGACAGGCCGCAGACCACGGTGCCCGTGCCGACCTGGTGGCGGATCGCCTCGACCGCGTGGCCGCGGAACGCCTTCATGGTCCAGTCGCCGGCGCAGCCGGCGATGTGGCGCACGAAGTTGGCGAGCAGGCGGCCGCCGTGGGGCGTGTGCACCACCTCCGGGTGGAACATGAGGCCGTAATAGCGCCGCGCCTCGTCGGCGATGACGGCGAAGGGGGCGCCTTCGCTGACGCCATAGACCCTGAAGCCGGGCGGCAGCTTGGTCACCCGGTCGCCGTGGCTCATCCAGACCTGCTCGCGCTCGCCCTGCGCCCAGACCCCGTGGAACAGGGCGCAGTCCTCCTTCACCTCGACGAAGGCGCGACCGAACTCGCGCTGGTCGGATTCCTCGACGGTGCCGCCGAGCTGCGCGCACATGGTCTGCTGGCCGTAGCAGATGCCGAGCACGGGCACGTCGAGCTCGAACACGATGCCCGGCGCGCGCGGCGTGTCGTGGCTCGTGACCGAGGCCGGCCCGCCCGACAGGATGATGGCCTTCGGCGCGTAGTCGGCGATGCGTTGCGGCTCGGCGCTGAACGGCCAGATCTCGCAATAGACCCCGGCCTCGCGCACCCGGCGGGCGATGAGCTGGGTGACCTGGGAGCCGAAATCGAGAATCAGGATGCGGTCGGTCATCTATCCATCCTGCGGCCGGTTCGCCGGAACCGTCGCCGCGTGCATCGGGGTTGCAGCAAGCGCCGCGCGGGCGCGGCGGGTCAGGTCTCCGGGCAGCTGGCGAGCGCCGCCTCCAGGTCGGGCCAGCCATAGGCGATCTCGGGCAGCTCGGTGCCCCACAGGGATTCGACGCGCTCGCCGACCCGCCGCCCGCCCATCGCCTCGTAGAAGAAGCGCGACGGGTTCTGCGCCAGCACCCAGACGAAGGCGGCGTTGAACCCGGACCGCTTGAGCGCGCGGAAGCCGCCGCACAGCAGCGCCCGGCCGAGCCCCTGCTCCTGCCAGTCCGACAGCACGTAGAGCGTATGCAATTCGCCGTCGAAGCCGCCGGGCCCGATGGCGGCCCGCTCGGCCGCGCCGCAGCTCGCGAAGCCGACCACCTCGCCGCGCGCGGCGCTGGCGCCGGTCACGCTCGCCACCAGCACCGACTCGCGGCTGCCGGCGCGCAGCACCATGCGGCGCCAGAACGAGGCCTTGTCGTCGACGGACATGTCGACCATCACCCGGTCGGGCAGGATCCCGGCATAGGCGGTGCGCCAGCACTCGACATGGACCCGGGCGATGGCGCGGGCGTCGGCGGTGCCGGCGCGGCGGATGGTGGCGGTGACGGTCATGCCGCGGACTCGGCGGCGGCCGCCGGCGCCGCCGGCTCGGTCGCGTTCGATTCCTGGGCGCGGCGCGCCAGCACCGCGACGAAGAACCCGTCGGTGCCGTGCACCGCCGGGGTGAGCGACAGGAACGGGCCGGCGGCCGGACAGGCGCCGCCGCCGCGCGGCGCCACCGCCGACTCCCAGACCTCGGCGACCGGCAGCGCGGTGAACTCCGGATGGCGCTCCAGGAACCAGGCCACCTGCTCGGCGTTCTCGGCCGCCAGCAGCGAGCAGGTCGCATAGACCAGCCGCCCGCCCGGCTTCACCAGGCGGCAGGCGCTTTCGAGAATCGCGCGCTGCAGCGCGACCAGCTCGTCGACGTCGCCGCGCGCCAGCTTCCAGCGCGCGTCGGGATTGCGCCGCCAGGTGCCGGCGCCGCTGCAGGGCACGTCGACCAGCACGCGGTCATAGCGGCCGGCATGGCGCTTGACCCAGGGGTCGCGCTCGGACGACAGGCCGCGGCGCTCGACATTGTGGGCGCCGGCCCGCTTCAGCCGCACCGCCGCCCGCTCGACCCGGCCCTCGAGCACGTCGCAGGCGACGATCTGGCCCTTGTTCTCCATGGTGGCGGCGAGCGCCAGGGTCTTGCCGCCGGCGCCGGCGCAGAAATCGACCACCCGCATGCCGGGCCGGGCGTCGACCAGCAGCGCGACCAGCTGCGAGCCCTCGTCCTGCACCTCGTAGGCGCCGTGGCGGAAACTCTGCAGGGTGGCGAGCGGCGGCCGGCTGTGGACCCGCAGGCCCCAGGGCGACAGGGGAGTCGGCACTGCCTCGATGCCCTCGGCGGCGAGCGCGCGGATCGCCGCGGCCCGCGTCGCCTTCAACGTGTTGACCCGGAGATCGAGCGGCGCCGCGACGGTGAGCGCGGTCATCTCCGCCTCCAGCCGCGGGCCGAAGGCGGCGGCCAGGTCGCGCTCCAGCCAGTCGGGAAACTCGTCGCGCACCCAGAGCGGCTGGTCGTCGTGCACCAGCGGCTGGCCGGCAAGTTCCCGGGCCAGCGCCCGCTCGGCGTCGGACAGGGTCGCCGGGCGGTACTGCCCGCCGTCGAAGGCGCCGGCGACCCGGTCGGCCGACCAACCCTCCATCAGGGTCAGCGCCGCGATCATGCGGGCGCGTTCGGGATCGGGCGGGGCGTCGCCCCGTCCGAGCCGGGCGATCCACCAGTCGAGCGCGGCGCGCCGGCGCAGCACCGCGTAGACGCGGTCGATCACGTCGCGGCGATCCTTGCCGCCGACATAGCGCCGGGTGCGGAAATAGGCGGCGACGGCGCGGTCGGCCGGCGCGGTGCCGCTGTGGATCTCGCCGAGCAGCTCGATGGCGGCCTGCAGCCGGGCGCCCGGGGTCATCGGACCCTCCGGGCGCGGCGACCCGGTCGCCCGGTTCGCCCCTGGGCGGGGCCGGGCGTGCGGTCAGGCATCTTGGCGGTAGTTCGGCGCCTCACGGGTGATGGTCACGTCGTGCACGTGACTCTCGCGCAGGCCCGCATTGGTGATGCGCAACAGGACGCAATTGCGCTGCATCTCGGCGATGGTGCCGTTGCCGGTATAGCCCATCGCCGCCTTCAGCCCGCCGACCAGCTGATGCACGGCGGTCCCCGCCGGACCCTTGTACGGCACCCTGCCCTCGATGCCTTCGGGCACCAGCTTCAGGCTGTCGCGCACCTCCTGCTGGAAGTAGCGGTCGGCCGAGCCGCGGGCCATGGCCCCGATCGAGCCCATGCCGCGATAGGACTTGTAGGAGCGGCCCTGGAACAGGAACACCTCGCCCGGACTCTCGTCGGTGCCGGCCAGCAGCGAGCCGACCATGACGCAATCGGCGCCGGCCGCGATCGCCTTGGCGATGTCGCCGGAATGCTTGACGCCGCCATCGGCGATCACGGGGGTGTCGCGCTTGCGCGCCACCTCGACCGCATCCATGACGGCGGTCAATTGCGGCACGCCGACGCCGGCGACGATCCGCGTGGTGCAGATCGAGCCGGGCCCGATGCCGACCTTGACCGCGTCGGCGCCGGCATCGATCAGCGCCCGCGCGCCCTCACCGGTCGCCACGTTGCCGGCGACGATCTGGCACACGTTGGACAGGCGCTTGACGTCGTCGACCGCCTGCAGCACGCCGCGCGAATGGCCGTGGGCGGTGTCGACCACGATGACGTCGACGCCGGCCTCGATCAGCGCCTCGGCCCGGCGCAGCCCGTCCTCGCCGACCCCGGTGGCCGCGGCGACCCGCAGCCGCCCCTTGCCGTCCTTGCAGGCATGCGGATGGGCCTGGGCCTTCTCCATGTCCTTGACGGTGATCAGGCCGATGCAGCGATAGGCCTCGTCGACCACCAGCAGCTTCTCGATCCGGTACTGGTGCAGCAGGCGGCGCGCCTCGTCGGTGCCGACATTCTCGTGCACCGTGACCAGGCGGTCCTTGGTCATCAGCTCGGACACCGGCTGCGCCAGGTTGCTGGCGAACCGCACGTCGCGATTGGTCAGGATGCCGGCCAGCCGCTGGCTGCCGCGCTCGACCACGGGAATGCCGGAGATCTGGTGCCGCTCCATCAGCGACAGGGCGTCGGCCAGGGTCTGCTCGGGGTGGATGATGACCGGATTGACCACCATGCCGGATTCGAACTTCTTGACCCGGCGCACTTCCTCGACCTGGCGCGCGATGTCCAGGTTCTTGTGGATCACGCCGATGCCGCCGACCTGGGCCATCGCGATCGCCATGCGGCCCTCGGTCACGGTATCCATGGCCGACGAGATCAGGGGTATGCCGAGCTCGATCGAGCGCGTCAGGCGGGTCTTGGTGTCGGCCTGGTTCGGCAGGACTGCGGATTCAGCGGGCCTCAGCAGAACGTCGTCGAACGTGAGCGCCTCGCGAATCTCCATGCCATCCTCCGCCACCAGAATCCGGCGGCCCTTCAGGTGAATGGCGCGCCATCATACACATGGGCGGTGCCTTGCCAAGCCACTTGCGGCGCATGGCAGTCCCGCGCGGCAGGCAGCGCGCCGCCGCCGCCGCCGACCGCGGCGCCCCGCGGTCGCCGCGATCTTGCACCCCCCGCGCCGCAGGCTCATCCTGGGTCAAATCAAGCCTGATTCAAGTCAAGGACGGGGCGCCCCGCCCCGGCGATCATTTGGTGTCGGCTTCGCCATCGGGGCGGCGCCGCGCCAGCCAGCGGGAGTTCGAGCATGAAGAAGACGGTCACCTGGATTCTCGTCGCCGACGGCGCGCGCGCCCGCATCCTCAAGAACGAGGGCCCGGGCAAGGGGCTGGACACGGCCATGGACCAGGAGTTCCGGCACGCCCTGCCGCGGACCAGCGAGATGGGCACGGAACGCCCGGGCCGGGTGCACGAGTCGGCGAGCACCACCCGCCACGCCATGGAGAATCCGGTCGACTGGCACCGCTTCGAGAAGGAGAAGTTCGCCAAGGAGATGGCCAAAGTGCTCGACCAGGCAGCGGCGGCCGGCGCCTTCGAGCGGCTGATCCTGGTGGCGCCGCCGCGCACCCTGGGCGATCTGCGCGCGGCGCTGGCGGCGGCGACGCGCAAGCGGGTCACCGGCGAGCTCGACAAGGATCTGACCCAGGTCTCGCTCGGCGAGATGCCGGAACATCTCGGCGCGCTGCTGGCGCTCTAGACCAAGATCGCCTCGGATCGAATCGATCCGAGGCGTGAATCTTGGTCTACCTTTTTGAAGTAGAGCATGATTCACGGATCGCCCTGTTTCAGTGCGATCCGACCATGCTCTAGCCGGACTCCGCGTCGGCGCGATCGGCGGCGCCGCGAAACCCGAGGGCGACCACGTAGACCTCGGCCGATTCGGCCCGGCTTGCCTCGGGCTTGACGTGCTTCACCTCGGCGAAGTCGCGCTTGAGCGCGGCCAGCAGATCGCGCTCGGCCCCGCCCTGGAACACCTTGGCGACGAACACCCCGCCCGGCGCCAGCACCTCGGCGGCGAAGGCATAGGCGGTCTCGGCCAGCGCCATGATGCGCAGATGATCGGTCTTGGCGTGGCCGGTGGCCGGCGCCGCCATGTCGCTCAGCACGACATCGGCGGGACCGTCCAGCGCGGCCCGGATTCGCGCCGGCGCGGCGTCCGCCAGGAAGTCGCCGAGCAGCACGGTCGCACCCGGCAGCGCCGGCATCTCCAGGATGTCGATCGCCACGACCTTGCCGCCCGCCTTGCTGCTGCCGCCGGCCTTCACCCGCTCGACCACGACCTGGGTCCAGCCGCCGGGCGCGGCGCCGAGATCGACCACCCGGGCGCCCGGCTTCAGGAAACGGAAGCGGTCGTCGAGCTGCAGCAGCTTGAAGGCGGCCCGCGAGCGGTAGCCCTGGCGCTTCGCCTCGGCAACATAGGGATCGTTGAGCTGGCGCTGCAGCCAGCGCGCCGAAGAGGTGCTGCGCCGCTTGGCGGTCTTGACCCGGACCTTGGCGCTGCGGCCGCTGGGCTTGGCGCCGCGCGGCTTGTCGCCGCCGCCACCGCCCTTGCCTGCGCCCTGGCCGCTCACGGCTGGTGGCGGCCGGCCGGCCTCCGCCCCCGCCCGGCGGCGACGAGACTGAACAGGATGCCCTCGCGCACGCCGCGGTCGGCGACCCGCAGGCGCCCGACCGGCCAATGGCTGCAGATCGCCTCCAGGATCGCGCAGCCGGCCACCACCAGATCGGCGCGCTCCGGCCCGATGCAGGGATTGGCGGCGCGGCCGGCACAATCCTGGCCGGCGAGCCAGCGGGTCACGCTGTGGATATCGGCGAAATCGAGATAGCTGCCGTCGACCACGTTGCGGTCGTAGCGGCGCAGGCCGAGATGGACCCCGGCAAGGGTGGTGACGGTGCCCGAGGTGCCGAGCATCTGCACCGCGCCGGCGCCGACATGGCGGGCGATGTCGTGCGCCGCCTCGAACGGGTGCAGATGGCCGGCGACCTCGGCGACCATGGCGGCATAGGTCTCGCGGGTGATGGCGTCGCCGCCATAGCGTTCGGTCAGGGTGACGACGCCGAGCGGCACCGACACCCAGCCCTCGAGCTGCGGCACGCCGTCCGGGCCGACCGACAGCCAGCCCAACTCGGTGCTGCCGCCGCCGATGTCGAACACCACGGCGCGCGCGCGGTGCTGGTCGAGCAGCGGCGCACAGCCGTTGAAAGCGAGCGCCGCCTCCTCGCTGCACGAGATGATCTCGAGCTCGATCCCGGTTTCGGCCCGCACCCGCTCGACGAAGGGCTCGCAGTTTCCGGCACGCCGGCAGGCCTCGGTGGCGACGCTGCGGGCATGGGTCACGCCGCGCCGGCGCATCTTGTCGGCGCACACCTGGAGTGCCGCAAGGGTCCGGTCCATGGCCGCCTCGGACAGCGTGCCGGAGGCCGCCAGCCCCTCGCCCAGCCGGACGATGCGCGAGAACGCGTCGATGATGCGGAAGCCGGCGCCGTTCGGCCGCGCCACCAGCAGGCGGCAGTTGTTGGTGCCGAGATCGAGTGCGGCGAGAACCTGGCGCGGGCCGTCCTGGGGCGCCCGCTGGTGGCGCCGCTGCGGCGCCGGCGCCGCGGGCTGCGGGTCGGCGGACGGCGCCGCGGTGGAGGGCGCGTCGAGGCCGCTCACGGCCGGCGCCCGCTCGACCGGCAGCCGGTTGGCCAGCCCCCCTTCATACGGCACCCCCTTGGATCGCGTGTTGGCTGTGCGGGGTGCATGGAAAGGGGCCGCTGGACTCCGTCGGTTGCCGGCCAGACCGCGACTCGCCGCCGCGCCGGTGCGATCAGCATCCTATCGGGTCGGCCGCGAGACCGCCAAGTCCATGGCGGCCGGGCCGCGCCGAGGCCCCGTGCGCCGGCGGCCGGGCCAGACCAGGCCGCCCGCCCGGGCCCCCTGCCGGAGGCGGCCGCCGGATGCCGCGGCGGCTCCGGCGACCCCGGTCAGAAGCCCGCCCGGGCGTCCATCCGCGGGCGATTCCCGGGTTGAATCCGCCGGGCCCGGCGACTAGATTGCGGGTCCGCCGCAGGGCCAGCCGGGGCCCGCCCCCGGAAATTCGGGCGTCCTTCGGCCACTTCCCTCTGCTGGGGGATCGTCTAGCGGTAGGACTACGGACTCTGACTCCGTCAACCCTGGTTCGAATCCAGGTCCCCCAGCCAAATCTCTCTTTTCGCCGAAATCGCCCTGTTTCCCGCGTTCTGGCGGGCGGCGATGGCTGTCGTTTCCGCCAGGATATCAAAGGGTTGTCGGAAGGCGGCGACAACCTCTCCGTCCTCCCAGGTGCAGTTCGATAGCACGAAATTGAGAAGTCGGCGCTTCTGCCGCGGTTCCTGCTGTTCGAACAGCCGCTGGGCATTTCGCGCCAGTTCGAGAATCTGCACGCCCTCGTCCATGTAGGACCGGTCCGCTTCCTGATGCCGGTCGATTTCGCGCTGGCAGCGCTCCTGCTCGGCGCGCCACTCGGCCGACATCCTGTCGAAAAAGGCCGCATCCACCCGGCCGTCGAGCTTGTCCAGGTACATCGCGTCGACGCGCCTCTGGAGCCGATCCCATTCGGTGCGCAGCCGGGCGATCGCTTCCTCCTGCTCGTGCCGCTTGTCGGCATGACTTGCGTGCAGCGCCTCGCGCACCCATTCCAGCACCTCGTCGTCGAAGTGGAGCCGGCCGAGCAGTTCGGTGAACTGCGCCTCCAGCACCTCTTCGCGCACATACTTGCGGCGGCAGGAAACCGGATTGCCCTGGCACTTATCGGCGTAGCCGGTGCAGTGATAGTAGACGTAGCGCTGCTTCTTGATCTCGCCGACCACCGAGCAGCCGCACTTGGCGCAGGCGATCAGCCCGGAAAAGGCGAAATCGTGCCTCATACGACGGTGCTTCTTGGCGAAGCGCCCGTCGAGCACGCCCTGCACCCGCTCCCACAGTTCGACCGACACCAACGGCTCGTGCCGCCCTTGGATTAGCTTGCCATTCCACTCGAACCGCCCAGTGTAGAGCCGGTTGCGGAGGATCGAATGAACTGTACTCACCGGCACTTTTGCGCCGCTCTTGCCGTAGACCAGACCCGCGTCCCGCACCTTCCGAGCGGCTTCCTTCAGCGAAATCCGTCCGGTCGCATACCACTCGAACAGCTTCGCCACGATCGGCGACGCCTCTGGATCGGTTGCGATGATCTTCTTGCCGTCAGGCCCGGTGACGTTGCGATAGCCAAGCGGCGTCTTGGTCGGCCAGATACCCTGCTCGGCCTTCTCCTGCATCCCCTTGCGCGCTTCCTCGGACAGGTTGTCGATGTAGTTCTTCGCCATCAGTACTTTGATGCCGTGCATGAATTTTTCCGAGGAGCGCGACTCGCGGGACAGCACCACGCCTTCCTTGGGGAAGTGGATCTCGACGTCCAGCTCGTCCACCGTCACCCAGTCTTTGAGGTTGCGATACAACCGGTCAGTCTTCTCGACCAGCATCACGCGCACGGCGGGATGCGACTTCAGATACGCGACCATTTCTCCGAAAGCAGCGCGGCCGGTTTGCTTGGCGGTTTCAACGTCAACGAATTCCTGCGCCACCGCGAAGCCCAGCGTCACGGCATAGCCCTTGAGCAGCTTCAACTGGGCCGGAATCGAAAAGCCCTCCTTCTCCTGCTCCTTGGAAGAGACGCGGGCATACATCACCGCCTGTTTGCGGGCAGGGTCGGCGCAGGCAACGGGTTTGGATGCTTTCATCATGCTGTTTAGTGTATACTACACATCCCAATTCCACAAGCAAAAGACACCTGGGATCTGCCTACCTTGCGCGCACCAGCGTCCCGATTCGATACCGACACGCTCAGGGCAGAATCGGCTTAGTCACGGCGCACCATGCCGCGGTCGTTGTCGAAACCAATGCTGCCCGCACGGAAAAATTGTCGTAGAAACTCGGCATCCTCGTGCCTCAGGGCAGCAACCTTGTTTAGAGCGTGATAGTAGAGAATTCGTGCGAGTTCAGAATGTGGCGTTGCATCCCGAACGTTGCGATAGGGCTCAAGTTCGCTCTTCCCGAGACAGTTCAGGGACACCTCATTGCTTAGGCATACCGTGGCGGCAATGGCACCGTTCGCCGCCGGTGCAACGTCGGCAACATGACACTGCCACGCTAAGCCATTGCCGCCCTCCGTCTCCGAGAACCATACGAACGCCTCATCGCCCCGACGGATGTCGCCGCCCCCATACATCGGGTTCTCGACGACAACGAAGATGTCGCCGGGCGACGCCGCAAACGGGGTGGTCTTTAGGATGAAAGGCATCTTCAGTCACCCGATCCTAGGCAATCGACATGGCGGGAATTGCGTGGCGGTCGACAAGGATCTCGCCGCCACGCTGCTGTAGCGCGACCACTTCGCTCATGAATCGCTTGGGACGGCGCCGCGTCCAATACTTTGTCGGGGACGGAGGCGGCACCACCTCGCCCGGCGCCACACTGCGCTCTGCCATATAGACGCGAAGGCGTTTCAGGCTCGCGGCCGGCGTTCGCGCGCCCGAGTAGTCGATGCCGACGTATCGGACGAAAGCCGCCACGGGCCTAGGCCGCTTCCTGGTACAGAAACTTCTGGAATTCGACGAAGGCCCTGCCGATCTCCTCGGGCCTGCCGAGATCGGCCACGGCGTCGGCAATCGAGTTGTGGTACTTGATCCGCAGCAGCGGGGTCAGCTTTTCCTGATCCAGTTCGTCGACGCCTACACTCACGTAGTGCGACAGAACGAAATCGAGAAACGCCTGTTGCCTGGCGTTGAACTGGGTACTGATGCCAACCCTCGCTTTGGCTGCCCGCTCCTCTCGGGTCAGCGGCGCCATCGCGTAGGCCACATGCGCCAACACGTCGAACAGATCGCTGTTCTCGGCATCGATGATTTTCTGCATCTCCGCGAGCTGGTCGCGGCCGAACCCGTTCTCCGCAAGTCCTTCCAACAGCTTCTTGCGCGTGTCGGGCGCGCTCCAGATCGCGCGCAGCTCGTCCTCGTCCTTGAAGAAGCCCGGAAGCTTGCCGAAAAGCTGTTCCATGAACTGCTGTGCCGACATGGGCGTCCCGTCAGGATGCCAGAAGCTCGTGCACATCATGTGCTGAATGGTGCGGGCCTTGCCATCGGCGAGCTTGACCTTGATCTTTTGCGCCCGCGGCTCGGGTTCCGGACCTGGCCAAGGTAGCTCTCGCGGTTCCGTCAGCCCGGGCGCTGGCGGTTTCGGCTCTTTGGGTTCCGGCTCCAGCGGCTCGCCATCCCATTCGGGATCGCTGAAGTGGAGATGCGCCTTCACGAAGTCGTAGATCGTGAAGTAGTCCTTGCCGTCGTAAAGCCGGGTGCCCCGCCCGATGATCTGCTTGAACTCGATCATCGAGTTGATCGGCCGCATCAGCACGATGTTGCGGATGTTGCGGGCGTCGACGCCGGTCGAGAGCTTCTGCGACGTGGTGAGGATCGTCGGGATCGTCTTCTCGTTGTCCTGGAAGTCGCGCAAATGCTGCTCGCCGAGGGCGCCGTCGTTGGCCGTCACCCGCTGGCAATAATTCGGGTCCTTGCTCGCCTTCATCTGGTTGATCAGGTCGCGCACCGCCAGCGCGTGGTTCTGGGTGGCACAGAAAACCAACGTCTTCTGGCGCTGGTCAATCTGCTCCAGAAGCAGCTTCACCCGGTGCGCCTCGCGCTCCTTGATCTCGATGATTCTGTTGAAATCGGGCTCCGTGTAGCGCTTTCCCTCCTCGATCTCGCCCTCGATCAGCGTGTCGTCTGAGGTGTAGACATAGTCGTCCAGAGTCGTCGCGATCTGCCTGACCCGGAACGGCGTCAGGAAGCCGTCGTTGATGCCGTCCTTGAGCGAATAGACGTAAACCGGCTCGCCGAAATAGGCGTAGGTATCCACGTTGTCGGCGCGCTTGGGCGTGGCGGTGAGGCCGAGCTGCACCGCGGGCGCGAAGTAATCGAGGATGCCGCGCCAGTTGCTTTCGTCGTTGGCCCCGCCGCGATGGCACTCGTCGATGACGATGAAGTCGAAGAAATCGGGCGGGTATTCGCCGAAATAGGGCGAGGGATGGCCGTCCTTCGGCGGCCCGCTCATGAAGGTCTGGAAGATGGTGAAAAAGATGCTGCCGTTCTTGGGCACCCGGCCCTTTTTGCGGATATCCGCCGGCGCGATCCGCACCAGCGCGTCATCGGGAAAGGCCGAGAAGGCGTTGAACGCCTGGTTGGCGAGGATGTTGCGGTCGGCGAGGAACAGGATGCGCGGGCGGCGCGTCGGCTCGCGCCCCAGGTTCCAGCGGCTGTGGAACAGCTTCCAGGCGATCTGGAAGGCGATGAAGGTCTTGCCGGTGCCGGTGGCGAGCGTCAGCAGGATGCGCTGCCTGTCGGCGGCGATGGCATCCATCACCCGCTCGACGGCGACGTCCTGATAATAGCGGCCGGGGTGCGACCCGCCCTTGTCCTCGAACGGCACGTCGGCGAAGCGATCCCGCCAGACATTCTCCTCGGCGAAGGTCCGCTCCCAAAGTTCTTCGGGCGTCGGAAACGCGGCAATCTCGCCTTCGCTACCCACTAGCATGTCGATGCCGTAGAAGCCCTGGCCGTTGGACGAGTAGGTGAAGCGGACCGCAAGCTTGCCGGCGTAATCCTTGGCCTGGGCCACACCCTCGGTCAGCGGATCGTCCCAAGGTTTCGCCTCGATTACCGCGAGATTGGTGTTGCGATAGATCAGCACGTAGTCGGCTTTCAGCGGCCTGCCGCGCCGCCCACCACCCTCGATGCGTCCCGGCGAGATCTGATATTCGCGGCGGACGCGGCTGCCCTCGACCACGCCCCAACCCGCCGCCGCAAGGGCGGGATCGATGTGCTCGGCGCGGGTCTCGGCTTCGTTCATGCGTGGCCCTAGAGGTTGCCGGCGAAGGCCTCGTGCAGCAGCGACTTCTTCAGCGCATCCAGGGAGGCGAGTTTCTGCTGGTAGATGGATTCGAGGCGCTGGGTTTCCGCCAAGAGCGAGTCAAGTTTTGCGGCTATTCGTTCTTGATCCAAAGCCGTCGGTGGAAGCCAGACAGACAGCGCGCTCCACTTGGATTTGTTGATTATCGGAAGGGTTGCTTGCCCGGAAGCTTGAATAACTCGATGCTGAAAGTTCTCCGTCCGCATCTGGTAGTAAAGAAAGCGGTGAGACGACCCGTTGGTTGGTGTAAGCGCATTAATTTGTTGATTGGTCGTCACGTCGCGTTCGCAGTATCCGCATTTCCCGATCGTCGCACCGATACAGACCATGAGCACCGAGCCTGCCGAGACGACACGCGCAATCGCGAGACCTTTCTCGCTCAATCCATCTTTCTCGTAGTGTAGAGACCCATCGGCATTGAAATCCGGTGGCTTTACGAACGAAATGCAGTCTCCATAGTTCGCCTTGTCAGATGTCTTCGGCGTTGATCCGGTTTGCGTCTTTCCAACTTGTTCGAGCCTCTTCTCCACCCACCCCTCGCCTCGCTCCGTGAACACGGACTGCAGGTGGCTTTCGAAGAGGGCGCGGGCGTTTTGGAGGTTCTGCCCGGTGTAGTCCGCGGCGGTCGCGAGGCCTACGAGCGCTTCGTCTAGAATCCCGACGATCCGCTTCTGTTCGGAAAGCGGGGGCAAACGGAGTTCAACGCTTTGCAGCTTTTGTATCGTGAGTGTATCGACTGTCGCCCCTTTTCCTCGGTCGAGTTGGTCAAAAAAGGAGGGCGACTTCAGCCACATATTGATGAACTCGCTACTTACGTTGGCGGTCCGTTTCATCCACAGAACGCTCGCGTCCTTGAAATACACCCTGTCACTACCTCGGACGACATATGAGTTCCCAATTGTTCCAATGGCAGTAATGAGAATGTCGCCAGCTTTCGGGATACCATATTCTTTCGATAGCTCAGCGAAGTGCTCCTCAGAGATGAACAGCTCGTTGTCGACGAAGCCGTCGGCTGCCAATCGCGTGACCTCGCGTCCACGGTAGAACGGAACTCCGCTCGTTCTCCATTGGGACTTCAGAACGCGTTTGCTCGAACCGATCTGGTAAAGATCCCTCAGCTTCTTCGTTTCCCATCCTACCTTCACAGTATCGCCCTGATTTTCGCCAGCACCCCCGCGCTCTCGGCGTCCAGCGCGGCGATTTCGTCCATGATTTCCTGCGGGCTGCGGTGGGTGATGTCCTCGCCGCCGTTGGGGTTCCTGACTGATAGGTCGAAGGTCGCCTGGTCGATGGTCCCGGCGTCCACGGTCCAGCTCTTGAGCGAGTCCGCGAAGGTCTTTTGCAGCGTCACACACTCGGCGAGGTCGTTGTCGTTTAGCGGGTTGGTCTTGCCAAGGGTGCGGCCGGGATCGAGCTGGTAGAACCAGGTCTTCCGCGTCGGCGCGCCTTTCTCGAAGAACAGCACCACGGTCTTGACGCCCGCCCCCTGGAAGGTGCCGCCTGGACAATCGAGCACTGTGTGCAGGTTGCAGCTTTCCAGCAATAGCTTGCGCAGGCTGACCGAGGCGTTGTCGCTATTGGAGAGGAAGGTGTTCTTGATGACGATGCCGGCCCGGCCGCCTGGCTTGAGGATGCGGATGAAGTGCTGGAGGAACAGGTAGGCCGTCTCGCCGGTGCGGATCGGGAAGTTCTGCTGCACTTCCCTGCGCTCCTGGCCGCCGAACGGCGGATTGGCCAGCGCGATGTCGAAACGGTCCTTCTCCTGGATGTCGGCGATGTTCTCGGCGAGCGTGTTGGTGTGCAGGATGCTGGGCGCCTCGATGCCGTGCAGGATCATGTTCATGATCGCCATGACGTAGGCGAGCGACTTCTTTTCCTTGCCGTAGAAGGTGCGTTCCTGGAGCGTCCTGAGGTCGCCGGTGGTGAGGCCGGACTTGGCCTTCAGGTAATCGAAGGCCTCGCACAGGAAGCCGGCCGAGCCGCAGGCGCCGTCGTAGATGCGCTCGCCGATCTCGGGCTTGACCACCCGCACCATGGCGCGGATCAGCGGGCGCGGCGTGTAGTACTCGCCGCCGTTGCGCCCGGCGTTGCCCATCCGCTTGATCTTCTCCTCGTACAGCACGGAGAGCTCGTGCTTCTCGGTCTGGGAACGGAAGTGCAGCTCGTCGATATGATCGATGATCTCGCGCAGATTGTAGCCGCTGCGGATCTTGTTTCCGATCTCGCCGAAGATCTCGCCGATCTTGTATTCGAGCGTGGCCGGCCCGCTGGCCCGCTGCTTGAAGCCTTCCAGATATGGGAACAGCTGATCATCGACGAAGTCGCACAGATCGTCGCCGGTCAGCGCCCGGTTGTGATCGATGGTGCCGGTTTGGGTCTTTGGCGCGGCCCAGCTATCCCAGCGGTACGATTCATCAAGAATGAATGTATAGGCCTTGCCGTCCAGCGCGGCCTCCATCGCCTTGTCCTGCTCCAGATCGTCGAGGTATTTCAGGAACAGCAGCCAGGAGGTCTGCTCGGTGTAGTCCAGCTCGGTCGTGCAGCCAGCCTCCTTGCGGAGAGCGTCGTCGATATTCCGAAAGGCTTGCTGGAAGCTCGCGCCCTGCGGTGACCGAGGCGGCTTGGTCATCGCCGCTGCCGTTCGCCACTTGGGGCCGCCATCGACGCCGTTTCCGTCGGTTGGCGTGGGTCGCTTCGCGGCGCGTCGCCCCCCATTTGAGAGCGCCTCGTCCGGGAACAATTCGCCAAGCTCTTGGGCGGTGCCGCCTTGATGATCTGTCAGGGCAACGGAGCCACCGCGGCCGCGTCCGGGTGCGACGACGCCTTGATGGATCAGCGACGCCTTGATCGCCGCGTAGGTTTGCTCATCCCAGCGCAATGCCTCTCGCAGGCGTCCGTTTCCGGCCGATCCGCCGAGTTTCTTCAAGGCTTCGACAAATCGGTCTTTTTGCTCTTGGTCAGTCATCATGCCTCTCGCTCAACTGCGCTTCGGCTTCGTCCACCGAACCGCTGCAGCCGCCCCCAGGCGTGACGACGCCCTTGGCAACAAGATCGTCCTTCAACGCCTTGTAGGTCGCCTCATCCCATCCCAGCGCCTTGCGGCGCCGGCCCTTCCCGGCCCGCCCGCCAAGCCTGGTCAATGCCTCGACAAACCTGTCTTCACGCGCCTGATCGGCCATTGCGTCTCCTGCAATCCTGCTTCGACCCGACGGGCGCCGGGCCCTGGCGCCCTCTTCTGTCCCTGCACTGCGCCCCGCGCGACGCGGCCCTGCCGAAGTAGCCTCTCTTGCAGACCGGCTGGCAGAACTTCTGATCTGAACGCCAAGCCCGGAACGGCTTGGCACACTCGCGGCAATGCCGGATCGGCAGTTCCCTGGTCTGGTCAGGGGTGGTCATAGGAGCCGCCCCTCGCGCCGCTCAGCGGCCTTGCGCTGCTTAGCGCCCAGAAGCCAGTCATGCAGATCACGGGCCGCCAGGGCGTCCGCCATGGCCGAATGGGCGCCATCGTGGTCGCGCCCCAAGATCAGCTTGACCGCCTCCGACAGCTTCGGTGTCTTGTTCCAATGGAAGCCGGCCCGGAGCATCGCTGGCGTCGGCGTGATCTTGGCGTATTTCGCACAAGCCGACAGCACGTCGAAGACCTTGGTGTCCCCAGGCCAAGAAGTCCTAGATTCGCAGCGATATTTCGACACACTCAGCATCTTCATGTCGAAAGCCGGGTTCGCGCCGACGATCAGATGTGCCCAACCGTGCATGTCGTCGAGCCATTGCATCGCCTCGGACAGCTCGATGCCGTCGCGCTCCAGCACTTCCTGATAAAGACCGTTGCCCAGCTTGTCGACGAGATCGCGCGGCATGGTCCAGCCTTCCGGCTTGATCTTCACGTCGAGAACTTCCTCGGGCTCGTTGCTCGCGCCGATCAGGAAGGCCCCGATCGACGCGACGTAGGGCTGGCCTTCAGCGTGGGACGGGGCGCTCATGTTCGGGAAGCCAGTCGTCTCGGTGTCGATGTAGAGGATCATGGTCTTGGTCCTTTGTAGGCAATTCTCGCACCGGCATCGGGCCGCAGCGGGGGCAGCGTTGAGGTTTGCCCTTGGCCTTGTTCATTCGCCGCCGGCCGCACTTCGGACAACTGGCCATCAGGCGGGAGCCGGGGGGAGGCACATTCTTCCCCGTGCCCCACATTCTCGGGCGCCAGCGCGACGACATCGAGTGGCCCACGCCTGGTCGATGATTCGATACGGTTAATTCCGGCGAGCGGCGTGGAGGACGAGGTCACGTACCGTCTGCCTGCAGCACGTCGACGATTTCGCCGAGCTCGTTCGACAGCTGGCCGGGAAGCAGTTCGCGGAACGAGTCGGCGAGGCTGCGGTAGTACCAGAGCGTCCGCTCCTTGGGTTGGCTGAAGCGGGACCAGATCTTCTCGCCGACCTCGGGCTTTCTCAGGTCGCGCAGGATCGCCCGCGCGTTGTGGACCTTGTCCGCCAGCGACACGCGAAGAATGTCCTCGTCAGCCGTCCGCAGGTGCGCGATATAGGCTTCCTTTCGCTCCTGCCAATGTGCCTTGCGCTCGCCGCCCGCCGTGTCGGCGAGGCTGTCCGAGCAGGCCTCGACGATCCTGGCGACGCGCGGGCCGAAGCGGTTGCGGACGTCCTCCGACCGCGCCTTGCCGCCCTGATCCTCGACGCTGTCATGCAGCAGCGCGGCGATGGCCAGGTCCTCGTCGCCGCCATACTCCAGTACGGTCGCGGCCACTGCCAGCAGGTGGGCGACGTAGGGCACCGGGGTCCCCTTGCGGACCTGCCCCCCATGCACATGGGTCGCGTAGAGCAGCGCGCGATCGAAGCGATCGGTTAGGACTGTCGCGCGGGTCATTGGGGCGATTCCCTCTGGTCTGGCGCCCAATCTTGGCCATCTCGATGAGGGATGCAACTTTGCCGGGATTCCGGGGTGGAACGCCTGGCACCCGCTTGGCAAACCTCTCGCGGGATCGAGGGGCGCGCCAACAGCCTGAAGGCCACGGCCTCCAAACGGCGCCGGTCGGGCGTTCCAAAAACCCCATCGAAAAACAGCTTCTACGGACCCGGGATTCCTTGGGATGCGCAGCGCCAGTTGAGTCGTTCCATAATCACTTGATTATGGAACAGGTGCGGCTATGATTCACGCCTTGGTTGGTGACGGGAAATGGAGGACGGCATGAAGCGCCGAAGCGCGGCCGACGGCATCAGGCGCGTCGCGCTGTACCTCCGGGTTTCAACCGGCGGGCAGACGGTTGAGAACCAGCGCCGCGAGCTGGAGGAGGTTGCCAGTCGGCACGGGTGGGCGGTCGCAGCCGTATTCGCCGATGAGGGGGTGAGCGGCTCGAAGGGCAGGGAAAAGCGGCCGGCTTTCGACTCCCTGTGTTCCGGCATCGTGCGGCGGGATTTCGACATGGTCGCGGCGTGGTCCGTCGACAGGCTCGGACGCTCCCTCCAGCACCTGGTCGAGTTCCTCGGCGAGATGAAGGCCAAGGGCGTCGACCTCTACCTGCACCAGCAGGGCCTCGATACTTCGACACCCGCCGGGCGGGCCATGTTTCAGATGCTGGGCGTATTCGCGGAGTTCGAGCGCGCAATGATCCAGGAGCGCGTCCGCTCAGGCCTGGCCAGGGCCAAGTCGCAAGGCAAGACGCTCGGACGCCCGAGAGTAGCCAAGAAGGTGACCGATGCCGTGCTCGCTTCCAGGGGCACCGGCGCAAGCATTCGTCAGATCGCCGACGAAGTCGGAGTGGGCGTCGGGACTGTGCATCGGGTCATCGCAGCGGCAACCGCAGCGTAGTATCGCGAAACGCCGCATGCGTTGGCACGACGAAGCACTCATTCGGCCGTGCGGTAGGAGAGCTAGATCCAATCGATATTCAAGGATCCAGCGAGCCTGAATGTGTGATTCGTGATGCTCCAGACTCTTCGATCTGGAGTTCCGGGGATGGTGAAGCATCCCGAACATCCCTTGCGCCGCGGCGCCGGATCAAGGATTTGCCGCAGGGCAACGTCGGTGATCTGAAACTCACTCCATCGCAATCAACTCGCGCTTGAAAGCCACCTCGCCGACAGTCGTCTCGTCCATCTCCCGGGCACAGCGATGTCCGGCATAGACGGCGGCAGCGATCGTCGACGGGGCGAGGCAGTCTCCGATGCGCAGCACGGACTTGATCCCCGCTCGCGCCAGACGATCGGACTCTGCGAACAGAGGCTGGAACAGGGAATCGTTTGGCAGCCGCATGGTGACGAACAGCAGGGAGGCGCACGGCAACGAGCGCTGCCGACTGCTAACGCCGTGCTCGATCTGTACCTCGCCCTTGCCGGCCGACGCGATGTTGTGCTTCTCGATGATCGTGACGCCGAGTTCGTACAGCCTCTCCTCGGTCCAGCCCTGTTCCAGAGTGGCGTGCGACCAGTTCGCAACGTCGGAGGCGGGCGTCACAAGCGTCACTTCGAGGCCCTTGAGCCGCAATTGCTCGGCGAGCACGCTGCCGAGGTAGTAGCGGTCGTCGTCATAAATCACGACCGGCCCCTGGATCGGAGTGCCTGCGAATACGTCTTCCGGCCCGAACACCGCAATATCAGCCAAACCCGGTATGGGCGTACTGTGCCACCGGCCAATGCCGTCGCGCCGCCAGGTGCTGCCGGTAGCCAGGACCACCTTTGGAAAGCCGTAATCCAGGATATCCTCGGCCGACAGCCTGCTCTCGAGATAGACCTCGACGTTCGGCATGCGCTGAATCTGCTGGACGCGATAGTCGCGCACCCTGCGCCAGGCGGCGAGGCCAGGCAGCTTGCTTTCGTCCAGTACCCTGCCACCCAACTCGTCGCGGGCCTCCGCCAGCACGATGTCGTATCCCCGATTGCCGAGTGACCGCGCGCATTCAAGGCCGGCAGGACCCGCACCAACGACGAGGACCCGGTCGTCCGACTTTCGTGCCGGGATGATTTCTGGATGCCAACCCTTGCGCCATTCCTCGCCGATGGTCGGGTTCTGCGTGCAGCGCATTGGCACCATGGTGAAGTCCGACGACACGCACATGTTGCAACCGATGCATTCGCGGATATCGTCGATGCGCCCCTCCTCGATCTTCTTGGGCAAAAATGGGTCGGCGATCGAAGGCCGCGCCGCACCGATGAAGTCGATGATGCCACGCTTGATCTGTGACACCATCGTGTCTGGCGAGGTGAAGCGACCGACGCCAACGACCGGCTTGGTGGTCAGCTTCTTCACAAACTGGATGAATTCCTCCTGCGATCCCTCCGGCCCGAAGCGCGACGGCATGGAATCCCGGTGCCATTCACGGATGTTCACGTCCCAGACATCCGGCACCTCTGCCAGCATCTCGACAATGTGTCGTGATTCCTCCATGTCGGCGGTGCCGTCGGGACCGACCTGATCGTCAACCACGTAGCGCAGCACCACCGCGCAGGTGTCGCCCACCGCTTCGCGGGTGTCCTCCAGCACCTCGCGCATTAACCGCACCCGGTTCTCCAGGCTGCCGCCATATTCATCTGTGCGGTCGTTGCGTTCGCGCGATAGGAAATCGCCCGGAAGCGAGCTGCCGGAATGACAATAGATGTAGACGACGTCAAAGCCTGCCCGCTTCGACCGCACGGCCGCCTCGCGGTGCCAACGTCGGTAGTTGCGGATGTCGGTACGGTCCATGGCCCGCGCCTGCACCGGATAGTCGCCGGCATAGACCGGCACATGAGAAACCGCGATCGGCACCTCCCGGCTGTAGAGGCAGGCATCGCGATGGCCAGTATGCGTCAGCTCGATCCCCGCCAGGGCGCCATGCAAATGAATGCCCTCGTTCATGCGCGCGAAGACCGGAATGTCCCGGTCGTCCCACAGTCGCCCTTCGACCAGCGGCGACATGTCGCCCGTGGGATGGATGTCGGTCTCTTCGGTGCAGACCACCGCCCAGCCGCCCTCGGCCTTGACCCGGCGCATGGCGATCATGGCGCTGGGAAAGCTCATTCCCATGCCATTGCAATGGGGCACCTGGAAGAACCGGTTCTTGGCCGTAACCGGACCCATCCGGATCGGTTCGAACAGAATGTCGTAACGTGAATCGCGCCCCATCCCAAAGTCTCCCAAGTTCCCGCTTGCCCTGCCGATGATCCCTTGATCCTTACCCTACCCGCTTGGCGTCGCTGTCGACATCAACCTGCGACTTCTTGGCCCGGCTTGGCCGTATCGCGCGGCGCGCGCCTGTACATAGGCGCTCCTTGTCCGCGGGAAGCGGCTGCATGTAGGATCGCGACGCACTCTAAGCCAAGACGGACGACCTGAAAGGTGAATTCCGATGATTGACAGCTGGACCCAGGAAGCAGCCGCGACAATCGAGTTGCCGCTCAAGGATGTGCCCGCCGCGCAGCGCATCAAGGGATCACCTCGTACGGGCACAAAGAGCCTTGGGCAGTTCGGCGACGTCAACGTCGGCTTGTGGGAAATGACCCCTGGCACAATGAGTGACACGGAAGTGGACGAGATATTCATCGTGCTCCACGGCTCTGGGACGGTAGATTTCAAGGACAGGGAATCGATTAGTCTCGCAGCCGGAGATGTCGTGCGCCTCCACGCCGGACAACAGACGGTATGGACCGTCACGGACACGCTGCGAAAAGTATTCCTATCGCTTCGGTCCTAGAGCCGGTGTTAGCACAGAGCACTAGGCTCCGGACCCACAATATAGCTTCCGCTTTCGGCTAGTTCGAGATTCATGTGTGGGCGGCCCCCGCTGGGCAAGGGATTTCGACGGCGCTTTGGCGATCGGGCCAGGCACATTCATGTATACGGCCTGTCGCTTGCGCCATTGGGCGGCTGGCCATGATGGTGTCGAGGGATCGGGTCCTCATCAAATTCCGCGCTGTAATGCGCGTTGAATCACTCAGGTTATCTTACCGCCCGGCTTGACCGGATCATGATCGCGCGTGTCGCTTTCTCCTGCCCAAGCTGGATATGTCCGCTGCGCGACAGTCAGCCTCAGACTTCGGCTGGCGCGGCCGAGGCCGCTCGCGAAGCGCGGGCCGCGCCACCAGTCAATCCTCCCCGTCCACCTCGTCTGCAAGGCCCTTCATCGCGCGCATCAGCGCCGCCAGCTCCCGGCGCTCGGCCATCGCCTCAGCGGTATAGCGGCCGTGCTTCCGGGCATTCCCGTTACCGACCGGGGCGCCCGGCGACGTGCCTCCGTGCATTCGGCAGCGGCTGTTTGCCATCGCCGGCGACCGGCAGGGCTTCCCCTTCCTCGTCCGGGCTCCGCATCGCGGACTCCGATGCATGGGCAAGCTGCTTTGCATGGGGTTGTTCCTCCGATTTTCCTCGCTCCCCGCCCCCCGGCGTGCCGACCATGCCGACCACCGCCTGCCCGCCGGCGTGGACGTGGACGTGCTCCACCGTCACCTTCTGCTGGCCCTTGCCGCGATGCCGGTTCAGGGCTTCGAGCAGGGTGGCGTAGGTCCGCGACAGCTTGTTGGCCTGGCTCAGGTTCTCGCGCCGTCCCTCGAACGACTGCTCGCCGATCATGGCGCGCCGATAGCACTCCATCGCCGCGTTGTGGGCGGCAATCAGCTGCGCCGCCATCATGCTTTCCAGTTCATCCCGTGGATGGATGCCGACAAGTGCCGCGACAGTGGCACTCAATTGCCGGTCGCGAGTCTCGGCATCGGAGTTCTTGACCCAGAGCGACTTGGCAGCCTGGTTGGCGAGCAGGAGGTTCCATTTGTCCGATTGCGACCCGCCGATCCTCTTGAGTTCGCCCTTCCGGTCCGCCGGATCATTGGCGACGATGGTCGTCGTGCCAGTCCTCTTGGCCGGCTTCTTCCTTGTCATGGTCGGCACCACCCCCCGTCGATTCCCATTTCAGCCAGGGCCGCGACAGCCTCGGCCTTCCGTCTGGCCTGCCAAACCGGCCGACAGCCCGCATGCAGCCATGCGTGGCCCTCGTCGAGGCGCAGCAGCGGACTATCGCTCGTGCCACCCCTGCCGCAGCCTTGACAGTGCCGTGGCGAGCCGAAGGGGCCGCGGCTCAGCCACTCGGATACGCAACAGGCGAAGGCGCCGGCCTCGGCCTGGTCGCGCGGCAGTCCGCCATCGAACTCGGCAATGCCGGCCCGCTCTTCGAAGAGCATCCGCCAATCTTCGGCCGACCAGCCGTCACGGTCCGGCCGCAGCAGCGCGACGATGTGCCGCTTGTGCCGTGACATGAGATCGAGGACAGCGGTTGGCGGTGGCACCGGCGCTGCCAACACCAGATCGTCTCCATCCAACTCGACGCGGATGCCGGAAGTGCGCGCCGCCGCCAAGGCCTCGGCCGCGCTCATAGCCGCGCCCGCCAGCCCGCCAGCCCGGTTTCTTCCGGTGCGGAATCCGGCGAGACAACAGCGTCCACACCGTCCGCAGCGGTCGGGGCGTTGGATTTCAACGGGTTAGCGCGGACAGTCGGGATCGGGCTCTTGCACGTACCGTCCGCGTCGTTCGCGACCGTCCGCGGGTCGGGCCGCGCGAAGCTGCTGGCCGAAAAGGGGTTCGGCACAGGCGCTGGCGACGCGGACGGTGCGGACGGTGCTACCCCGGCCTGCTCCGGCACGGCGGGGCTCGGGATGGTGGCGATGCGGATCGTTCGGGTGCGCGCGCGACCCTCGCGCTCGAAGCCGATTTCGATGCCGATCTTGCGCAGGAAGGTCGCCGCGCGACGCAGGCGACCCGATAGTGCCCGAGGGCTGTCCGGCCAGGTCTTCGACTTGGAGACGCGCTCGCCCGCCGCTTCGGCCAGGGCGCCCAGAAGAACCGAGGCGGTTCCCGTCCACTCAGTCCGCTCCAGCACCAAGGCGCGCACGGCGGCGGCGATCGGATCGGCGTCTATCACCCCCTCCACTGCCTCGTCGCGGTTGCCACAATAGGCCGCCCAGAAGGTCCCGGAGGGCCAGAGTGCCGTCTCGCAGGCAGTTGCAAACAGTGCAAAATCGGCCATGCGGGGCAGCTTCTGGAGACGGGTCTGGGGCAGGCACTTGAGGCCCTCGACCGCCGCGTCGAGCAGCACGCCCAGAATGCGGGGGCGTTCGGCCTCAAAGGCTGCCCAGAGTTCCGCCTCTGGCCGGCGGCGCTCCTCGGGGATCGGCTCCAGGGTCAGGAACACGGCGCGGTCGGCGAGGTCGGGCCGGGTGACGATGTCCTCGATGCCGTTCAGGATCACCGGCCGCGCCGCGTCGAACAGCACCTCGTCCTGATCGGTGTACAACTGGCGCACCGCAAAGCCGCCGCCCGTCGCGAGGCGGCACAGCGTGTCCGAAATCCACGCCGGCAGGCCCGACACGTTGTCGAACGCCAGCACATGGCCGTTGCTGGCGGCGATGAACAGGTCGCGGTCCTCGCGCGGCAGGGCGCGCAGCGGCGCGGTGTTCGGATCGAGCAGCGCCCGCAGGATCGCGGAGAAGGTGGACTTGGCCGATCCCTGCTCGCCCGACAGCACGATCACCGGATAGGGGCCACGATTGCGCAAGCACGCCAGCGCCCAGGCGACCACCAGCACGAAGTCGGCATCGGACTGCACGTTGAGGAAAGAGCGCAGCGTCTCGATCGAGCCTCCCGGCATCGGCACCGGCAAGGCTTTCATACCGCCGGAGCGGCGGAATCGCACCGGCGGCCTGTCGATCACGCGCCAGCCGCTGGCGTCGATCTCGATCGCCCGCCACGCCTCGTCCCCGAGGTCGAGATATAGGCGCCCGTCCAGCCCACCGACACGGACATGCACAACACGTTCGGGAGCGTCAAAATGGGCCTTGGCCTCGATCACGTTGAGCGCCGATTGCAGCGCTTCGGAACTCGGCGCGCCGCCCGTGGTGTCGAAGAACTGCCGCGCCAGCCAGCGGCGGAAGCCCCTGGTCCGGATCGGCCAGGTTTCACGGTGTCCATTGATGTCGAGGTCGGCGAAGCCGGTGCCGTCCGGGGCGTGGAACAGCTCGGCCGACTGCGCGAGCTCGATCAGAATGTCGGCCTGTGTCGGGCCCCGGCGGCCCCGGTCACCGCCTTCGGTGGAGATTGCCTCGTCCAGCGCCGTCACCCGGCAGCCTACCTTCTTCAACCGCGCCCGCAGCGCTTCGAAGGCGGCGCGATCGTTTCGCTTCAACGCCACCAGATGCTCCAGAACCTCGGGCATGAAGGCAGCGCCAGGATCAGTCGCGGCCATTTCGACGACTCGCTCAAGCGGATTCTCAATATCCTCGGCCGCGTCGACGGCGGCGGCGATCAGGTTTTCGGTGTCGTACTCGAAGCCACCGTTCATCGGGCACCCTCCTCGATACTGGGCGATCCGCCCATCAGCATGTCGTTGAAATCCATTCCCCGCGGCGGGCGAGCGATGCGCACGCGGCGTCCCTGCTCCCTCCACCGCAACGCGCAGTCGCGTGCCGCCGCCTCGCCGGGGTCGTCACCGTCGGCGAGAATGATCACGTCCTTCACGTCTGCCGGCAGATCGAGGGTCCGAAGTCCGGAGGTGGACAGCGCCGCCCAGGCCGGCAGGCCGGTCGCCTGCATGGCGGCAAGGCAGGTCTCGATCCCTTCGCCGACCATCAGTACGTCGGCCGGGTCGGCAAGACGCACGGCGCCGCCACGGCATGGGCCGAACATCATCCTCTGGGGAAAATCTGGAGCCTTTCCGGTATCAAACCGGCTCAGAAAACTTCGGTGGATTGCCAGCGGCACGTCATCGGCGCCGCGCGTCACCAGCGCCACCATCGCGGGCAGGACGCCGCCCGAGGGATGCTTCATGCCGATGTGGAAACCAATTCTGGCGGGAACCGGCATGACTATGCCCCGCGATCGCAGATAGGCCTCAACCGGGGTCCCAGCCGCGGGTACTGCCGCTCGCCAGATGCGCAGCGCCGCTGCCGTTCGATTGGCTCTGTCGTGATCGGCCGGATCGGATGTCGCTTGACGCCGTTGCGAGCAGGTGAAGCTGTCGGCCTTCCGGCCATTCCGGTCCCACAGGCCGCGCGATCGGAGGGCTGCTATCACCCGTCCCTGGTCGCAGCCGGCGTGGCAGCGCACCAGCACCTTGTTGTCGTCCGCGTCCCGGATCGAGAGGCTCGGTATGCGGTCGTCATGGGCCGGGCACCGCGCCGTCCAGCCGCCGCCGGCTTTCTGCCCGCCGAGGGCCTTGGCGATGGTCTCAGCCCTCATGTCCCGCCTCCTCGCCATCGAGGGTGGCGGGCCTGCCTGCATCGTTCGCCGGCGACGGCGTTTCGACCCGCGACCACTCGGCCAGAAGCGCGAAGAAGCCGGTTACGTTCTCGGCGATCTGCCGGGCATCATCGCGGCTAAGACTGCGCTCGAGGCGCAGCTCCCAGACTTTGTGAGTCCGATCAATGAGATTGTCGTTTGCTGCGCACGCTGGTTTCACCGAAAACCTCACGGGCGGCTTCGCGCTGCTCCGTGCCCCTTGGCTCTTGGTCTCGGACTCCCACCGATGACCCCGGGCCGTGACGTGATGTGCATCTGTAGCGTCCCCGTCGCAGGGATCGCCGCATCGGCGCCGCGTCAGCGCGGCAGCTCTTCCTCGGGGATGGTGAACTTGTGGGACTTGCCGGCCTCGATGACGAGCTCCCGCCGGTTCCCCTTCCCGATGCCGCTCGAGATCGTGCATCGGAAATGGCCGTGACGGAGCCCGTCTAGGATGATCTGGGAAAGGCGTTCGAGCGCCTCGTGATACTGAGGGCCGCCGGCCTGTCCGGCCTTCGTGGCATCAAGTATTTCAAGCATTGTACAGCAGCGCCTTCATGTCCTTGATGGCGGTGGAGAGTGCGAGCGGCGACACGGCCGCACCGTCGCCGTAGAACGCCAGCACGTCCTCGCGGCGCGGCGGCCGGTCACGAAAGACGAAAACCCTGCGGCGCCCTTCGGCCCGCAGGTCGATCAGCTCGTAGCCGGCGCAGCGCAGGTAGCAGGCGAGATAGAAATCGCGCGTTTCGTACATAGCTTCGCCCGCCACCTTTCTGATGTTGAATTGTCCAGTTGACACTCTACATTCTCCTTAAAAAAACCCTCACCCACCTGCCGGAAAGGACTGCTGACGCGGAATCTCCCGATGAAGCAGGCCCAGCCGCTCCAGGCGAATGCGCATGGCGACCATCGACACCAGGAATTTTTGGGCGAACGGCAGGACGTACCTGTTCATCTCCTCGTCGTCCTGGCGCTGATTGAGCGAGTGGAACATTGCAGCCATCTCGTCGCTCGCATTGGCAGGCAAGCACAGCGGGTACTTAGGTCTCAGAATTCGGGCGTTCGAATTGCCAAAACGTTCTTGCCACGCCTGAAACACCAAGTTCCTCGGCATCAGCAGGCACGACGCGTAGAAGTCTGCCTGCCACTCGACCGGCTTCTTGGACTCGCTCGACCGACAGATGACGGACGGGGACACGGGCCCGTCGAACAGGACGGCCTGCATCGGATCCTTGGCGAACAGGTGGCGATGCAGGCGCCAGTGTCCGCCGCCCTCGTGCGCGAGGGTGAAACGGTAGCGCCCCTCGACCCTTGTCCGCTTTTCCGAATCCAGGCTTTCGTCGACCACGATCCGGCGCTCGTCGAAGAAGATCGCCCCGAGGATGTCCGCGTCGCGCGCAGAAGTCCTCGGAATGCCGAACAGCTTGTGGGTGTCGTCGAACTCGATGCCGAGCTTGAGGTGCTTCTCGATGATGTCTTCGATCGGGACAGGCGGCACAATGATGACACCGCGCGCCTGCTCGTACTCAGCCAGCAGGGCCACCGCGTCACCCTCGATCACTTCTTCGGACAGGTAGGGAACAAACCTGGTCATCTATCCGCCATCCTCATCTGCATCTGCATCGTTGGAAAGTCTGTCGCTAAGCCGTCACTCGTCCTTGGCCTTCTGCGCCCTCTGCACCAGCCGGGCGACGCCCTCCGTACTCAGGCCCTTGGCGGTCCGCAAAAGCGCCGCCAACTCCACCGGGCGGCGCTTGATGATGTCCGAAATGTCGGACGACACCCGCCCCGCCCGTGCCAGCAGATCGTCGGCGTCGCACCCGAGGATCTTGGCAATCGCCTTCACCTTGTCCTCAGCCGGCGGCGCGAACTCGTCCCGCTCGATCTTGGACAAGTATGTGGGGCTCACCTCGATCCGTTTCGCCATCTCCCGCAACCCGATCTCCTTGGCCTCCCGCTCCCGGCGGACGAACGCACCGAATTTCTCCTTCCCGCCCGTCATGGCTCCTCTCCCTTGTTGTTCGTTTAGGTCACACTAAACATATGATTCGGCCGCCTGTCAACCATTCCCTAAACGGAAAGCCGCCTGCCCCCCGATCTGCGAGGCGGCACTGTCAGCCGATTCCCGTCTCTGTACACCCCAATGGAGCGCTCCGGCGCCGCGACCCGCCTAAATCAGGCTCCTCGACGTTTCAAATGGATTTGAGGATATCTGGGAGTGGGGCGCCGAGCAGATAGATGATGGTGATGCAG
The DNA here is from genome assembly GCA_964372215.1 of uncultured Rhodospirillaceae bacterium. Taxonomy (GTDB): domain Bacteria; phylum Pseudomonadota; class Alphaproteobacteria; order Dongiales; family Dongiaceae; genus DAIMFL01. Next base: position 86,330 of record CAYJQC010000008.1, on the reverse strand, counting down.
GTAGCGGTGTTGCGGTAGCCGCGGGCGCGCGCTCGGGCGGCTTGGAAGAGGCCGTTGAGCGCTTCGATGCGGGCATTGGGGTGCGCTGAGGTCCAGCGCCGGATGATGCGCTCGACATGCGTGGCGAAGGTGCCCAAGGCGCGGCGGACCGGATCAGTTGGCGGGGCTCAGGTCAAGGGAGATCGACTCGATGAGCGTCAATCCCTCCAAGCCTGATCGGCGCCCTTAAGCTAGTGGCGGACGCAGAGCGCCGGCCCATCACGGCGGAGCAAAAGCCGCCTCACGCCCACAGCCGTTTCGAAACCGCGCCCAGTCGGCCCGGATCAGCCGAGGCGAACCTGAAGGCGATGAATGGCACCGTCGTCTTGGAACGGAATTGATAACGGCCTTGCGGTGACCGTCGTGCCATCGAGCTCGGCTGCGGCAACACCGCGCTGTACGCCCTGGGGGTTCTCGACGACGATCTCGTAGAGTGACCCGCCATGCCGGAGCGTGATCTCGAATCCGGGCCAGGACGCTGGAATGCAGGGGTCGAGGCGCAGCATGTCCCGCGCGATACGAAGTCCAAGTATGCTTTCGACGCCCGCGCGCTGCATCCAGCCGGCCGAGCCGGTGTACCAGGTCCATCCGCCGCGCCCAACATGGCCGGACGCGGCATAGACGTCGGCGGCAACAACATAGGGCTCGACCTTGTAGCGGTGCATGTCCGTACGGGTGCGGGCGTGGTTGATCGGATTGATCAGCCAGAACAATGCCGCCGCCTTGTCGCCCTCGCCAAGACCGGCGAACGCCATCACCGACCACAGCGCCGCATGGGTATACTGGCCACCATTCTCACGCACGCCCGGTGGATAGCCCTTGATGTAGCCCGGATCATGCGGTGAGCGATCAAATGGCGGCGTGAACAATAAGGCGATTCCATGCCGCGGCAGGATCAGTTCGCGCTCGACGGCCGCCATCGCTTGGACTGCCCGCTCGGGCCGCCCGGCGCCAGAGATCACCGCCCAGGACTGGGCGATGGAGTCGATGCGACATTCTTCGCTGGCCGCCGAGCCGAGCGGGGAACCGTCGTCGAACCAGCCGCGGCGATACCAATCGCCGTCCCAGGCCTCGTGGTCGAGAGCGGCGGCGAGCGCAAGCATCCGCGCCCGCCAGTTGGCCGCCCGCGCCGCATCGCCGCGTGCATCGGCCAAGCCCGTGAATTCATCGAGCGTGGCGTGCAGCAGCCAGCCCAGCCAAACGCTTTCGCCCCGGCCGTCCTGACCGACACGGTTCATGCTGTCATTCCAATCCCCGCCGCCGATCAAAGGCAGGCCGTGGCGGCCAACCGCGAGGCTGGCGTCCAACGCCCGGGCGCAGTGTTCGTACACGCTGGCGGTCTCGTCCGAGATGGTCGGTTGGAAGAAGCTGTCGCTCTCACTCGGTTCCAACGCCTGGCCGGCTAAGAAGGGCGCAGTCTCGTCGAGTACCGACACGTCGCCGGTGACCGTGACGTAGTGCGCTGCGGCGTAGGCGAGCCAGACCCGATCGTCCGAGATGCGTGTGCGCACGCCCTGGCCGGAATGCGGCAGCCACCAGTGCTGGACATCACCCTCGGCGAACTGCCGGCCCGCAGCTCTGACCAAATGCGCGCGCATCATCGCCGGTTGAACCGCCGCCAGTGCCATGCAGTCCTGCAACTGGTCGCGGAAGCCGTAGGCGCCGCTGGCTTGATAGAATCCCGATCGAGCCCAGACGCGGCAGGCGAGCGTCTGATAAGTCAGCCAGCCATTGAGCATGATGTCCATCGACCGGTCGGGCGTCCTGACCTGAACCTGGCCGACGGTCTCGTTCCAGAATTCTTTGACCTCGGCCAGGACCGCGTCCAGGTCGATCTTGCGGTAGCGGGCGATCAGCGAGCGCGCTTCGGCTTCGTCCTCCGCGTCGCCCAGGAAGAAGGCGATTTCGACCGCGCCATTCGGCGCAATCTCGACCACCGTTTGGAGGGCGGCGCAGGGATCGAGGCCCGAGCCGACCCGGCCCGAAAGCACCGCGTTGTGGGAAAGGCCCGCGGGCATGGCGAGGGCGCCGTTGCGGCCGATGAACTCGCGCCGGTCGCCCGTCCAGCGCGTCTGTCTGCCGGCGAGGTCGGCGAACGCCACTCGGCACCTGAACGCCGGGTTCCAGGGATTGCTCGCCAGCATCGCACCACTGTCCGGATCGATGCGGGTGGTCACGAACGGCGCCGAGGCGCTGCGCGCGGCGCCAAGGACCCATTCGACGTAGGCGGTTACCGACAGCCGCCGCGCGTGGCGTGAGTTGTTGCGCAGCGTGAGGCGCGAGATCTTGATCGGATCGACCAGCGGCGAAAATTCCAGCAGATCCGCGGCGATGTCGTGCGAGGTGTGTTCGAATCGGCTGTAGCCCCAGCCATGCCGTGCCACATAGGTCGCAGTCTCATCCCGAATCGGCAGCGCCGTCGGGCTCCAGACATCGCCGGTATCCTCGTCCCTGATGTAGAGGGCCTGACCGGGCCTGTCGGTCACCGGATCGTTCGACCAGGGCGTGAGCTGATGCTCACGGCTGTTCATCGACCAAGCGTAGCCGCCGCCTTCGGCCGACACTTGGAAGCCGAATCTGGGGTTGGCGATGACGTTGATCCAGGGCGCTGGCGTCGACTGGCCGGGGCTCAGCATCGTCACATATTCGCGGCCATTCTCCGAGAACCCACCCAGACCGTTGAAGTATTCCACCCCCGGCGCGGGCCGCGAGACCTGCAGTTCGGAGGCGGCCCGAACGCGCTGGGTCGCCGCCCGAAGCGGGGGCCTTGCCTCGGGAGTGCGGTCAAGCTGATCGGCGAGGCCGCCGCGTTCGCCCAGCAACACGATGCGCGCGACGGACGCCAGCAGCGCGCGCGACTCGGGCGTGATCAGGTCGGCGCGCAGAACGAAAATGTGCCCCGGCAACCGGTTCTCGCCGATCTGCGGCCTGGACTGGCGGGCCCTGACCAGGGTTTCCAGGGCGATCTGGAGATCCTGGACGTAGGAGGTGGCGCGCTCGTTGACAATGACCAGGTCCGCGGCCAACCGCTTCATCCGCCAATATTCGAACGCCTGGAGTGCTTCGCCCGCAACATCGAGGTGCTGGATGTCGGAAATGCGTACCAGCACGATCGGCAGGTCACCGGATATGCCGAGGCTCCACAGATCGGGCTGACCGCCGGCGCCGCCGGCAATGATCTCCGAAGGCGGGCGCAGGGCAGGCGTCGCATAGATCAGGTGGCTGGCAAGCCGCTGGTACAGCCCGGCCGCACCTCGGTCGATGCCGAGGTGGTGGAGCTGCACCTGGGCCTGGGTCCAGGCCAGCGTGGTGGCGCGTTGGAACGCACCAGCGTCGTGGTGCTTGTCGACGAGGTCGAGCACCGCCTCGCGCGACGACGCCACCATTGTCCAGAAATCGACGCGTGCCGTGGCGCCAGGGGCGATCCGCACGCGTCGGCGCAGGGCGAAGATAGGATCAAGAACGGTCCCGGTCGTTCCGGAAAGCGGCCGTCCATTGATCGCCGCAGCCGGCGCGCCAATGCCGCCACCACGGCCGAGGAACCGCGCGCGATCGGTCTCGAACTCGCGCTTGCCGACGGCCTCGCCGACGACGACTGCCAGATGCGCGGCCCAGACCTCCTGTTCCATTGGCGCGCGCCGCCGTCGGGTGGCTAATATCGCGCCCGGTCCGGCGAGGTGCTCAGTCTCGATGAACAGCTTGGAAAAGGCTGGGTGTGCGACGTCGGCGGCCTGGGGCGCCAGCACTAGTTCGGCGTAAGAGGTGATCTCGATCTCACGCAGTCGACTGCCCAGGTTGGAGACCGTTACCCGGCGGACTTCAGCATCGTCCTCCGCCGAAACCACAATCTCCAGGGTGGTCGTCACGTTTCCATCCTGGCGCATAAACTGGGCGCGGTCCTCGTTGAAGGTCACGCCGTACGCCTCGGGCTCGGCACCGATCGGCTGATAGGTCGCCGACCAGACCTCTCCGCTCGCGACGTCCCTCATAAGGACATAGGAGCCCCAGCCGTCACATGTGGCGTCCTCGCGCCAGCGGGTCACGGCGAGATCGCGCCAGCTGCTGTAACCGGATCCTGCAGCCGTGAGCATCACCGCATAGCGCCCATTCGAGATCAGCTGCGTGGCGGGCGTGGCGCTCCTCGGGTCGACGTTTCGCCAGGCGCCGGATCCTTCGATCTCGCGGATCTTGGCTGCCGACATCGTCTCCGAGACCGACGGCAGGGTTGCCGTAACCTCGCGCGGCACGCGCTCTTGTAGAAGAAGCTCCGTTGCCTGAACGATCGGCTCGGCATGGAATCGGTCGCGCATGACACCGTCCAGCAGCACGTCTGCGATGGCGGCGATGGTCATACCCTGGTGGTGGGCCATGAACGCGCGAACAATAGCAACGCGCTCGCCCTCCGGGACCCGAGTCCGCGTGAAGTCCAAGGCCTCATAGAATCCGTAACGGCCGCGGGCGCCAATGGCCTCAAGCTGCTCGAAGTTGCGCGCCGCGGCCTGCGGGTCGACCATGCTCGCCAATGCCGTTGCATAAGGGGCAATCACGACGTTGTCGGCCAGTCCGCGTTTGAGGCCCAGCCCCGGAACCCCGAAGTTGGAATATTGGTAGGTGAAGTCCAGGTCGCGGGCGTTGTAAGCCGACTCCGACACCCCCCATGGTGTCTTCAGCGTCGCACCATAGGCGATCTGGCGGCGCACGATCAGCCGATTGGTCTGCTCGAGCAAGCTCTGGGCCGGTGCTCTCATGACCAGCGACGGCATCAGATACTCGAATATCGAGCCCGACCACGAGATCAGCGCCGCGCCTTGGGCGACCGGGGTCACGGCGTGGCCCAGCCGAAACCAGTGCCGGGCGGGCGCATCCCCCTTGGCGATCGCTATGAAGCTCGCGAGCCTGGCTTCGGACGCCAGAAGGTCATAGCAGCTCGGATCTAGCGCGGCCTCGCTCACCTGATAGCCGATCGAGAGCAGCAGCCGGTCTGGATCGAGCAGGAAGTCGAACTCCATCGACAGGGCCATCGATCGCGCGACATCCTCCAGCGCCTCGAGGCGCGTGCTCACCGAGACGGCGTGCTGCGCATTCAGATCGCGCCGATGGCTCTCGATGCAGGCGAGGACCGCCTCGGCCCAAAACTGCACGTCCGCGCCGACGTCGCCTTCCTCTTCCAGGGCGATCTCGCGCGCGGTATCCACCAGAATCGCGGCCTGTTCGGAAAGGCCCGCCAATCGCGGCTCGACGACCGCGGTTTCGGCCCCCTCCAAACGCAAACCGGACGCCAACCGCTCCAGTTCGTGGTCGAACCGCCGCCAGACCACGCTCTTGGACGGGCGGTCGTCGACCGCACGGTGGGCCTCGTCCCGCGCCAGGTCGAGCGCGTCTGCGACGCCGTCGAGGCGCTGCGGCTCGGCCAGAGCCAGTCCGCGCCACGCCCGGCAGGTGTTGGCGACCGCTATCAAATGGCCGGCCAGGTTGCCGCTGTCGACCGACGATACGTATTGCGGATCGAGTGGACGCAGGTCGTGCGTGTCGTACCAGTTGAAGAAGTGGCCTCGGCATCGGGCCATTCTCGCCATGGTCGACAGAGTAGACTCTAGCCGGCCCACAGCCTCGAGGGTTCCGATCCAGCCGAGGTCGCGCGCGCTGGCTGTCGATAGCAGATAGAGGCCGATGTTCGTCGGCGAGGTCCGGTGGGCGACGATTGGTTCAGGGATTTCCTGGAAGTTGTCGGGTGGCAGCATATGGCTGGCTGGCGTGACAAAGGTCTCGAAGAAGCGCCATGTCCGCCGAGCGATCATGCGCAGACTGCGGGCGTCGGTATCGGCGAGTGGCCGCCGGGCGACGATCCGGGGTGACTGGCTCGCCCAGTGGGCGATGGCTGGAGAAGCGAACCAGGCAAGCGCGAACAAAGAGGCCACCGGCCAAGTTCCCCGCCCCCAGATCCCCGCGACGGCGACGGCGACGGCGCCGACGACGAGCGCGCCCGCCATCCGCTCGAAGAAACGCAAGACTCCCGGACGGGCGGCGAGTTCCGCATGGGCCGACGGCACCCACTGCAGCAGATGGCGGCGCGTCACCGTCAGCCGGACCAGGGTGCGGACGATCGCATCGCCCATCAGCCAGGCTTGGTGCGCAAGGAAGATGATCATCAGGCCGGACTGGACGAGCCCGAGAGCGAACTCGGTGCGCAGAGCACGGAAGTGGCTACGAAGCGTCACCCCGGGGCGGTGTGGCGCGATCTCCGCGATCACCGGAATGAGCGGCGGCAGGACGATCGTCAACAGGACGAACGCCGTCCAGACCGCCGCGTCTTCGAGCGGCATGGCCCATCCTGCGATCAGCGCCAGCACCACCGCCGGCGGCGAAAGTGAGCGTCGCAGATTGTCGAGCATCTTCCAGCGGCCAATCGCCGGAACGCTGCCGCGCGGCCGACAATCGGCCCTTCTAGGTCCTCGGCCCAAGATCCAAGGCAGCAATTGCCAGTCGCCTCGCGCCCAGCGGTGGTGGCGAAGGGAGGCGACGTCATAGCGGGCAGGAAAATCCTCTATGACCTCCACGTCGGACGCAAGGCCGGCGCGCGCGAAGATACCCTCAAACAGATCGTGGCTGAGCAGGGTGGAGTCGGGGACGCGCCCCTCGAGCGCCGCCTCGAAGGCGTCCACGTCGTAGATCCCCTTGCCGGTATAGGAGCCCTCGCCGAACAGATCCTGGTAGACATCCGACACCGCGGCGGCATAGGGGTCGATGCCGGTCGCACTGGAAAACACGCGCAGGAATAACGAGCCCTCGAGTCCCACCGGCAACGCCGGCGTCACCCGCGGCTGCAGCACGGCGTTGCCTTCGACCACCCGGCCAAGCTGGGCGTCCAAGCGCGGCCGGTTCAGGGGATGAGCCATCTTTCCGATCAACCGTCCGACCGTCTCGCGCGGCAGCCGCGTATCGGCGTCCAGGGTGATCACGTAGCGGACGTCGGCGGGCACAGGCGGCGGCGCGAGGTACGTGGTGTCCTGCGCACCGCGAAGCAGGCGATTGAGTTCGGAAAGCTTCCCGCGCTTGCGCTCCCAGCCGATCCAGCGGCCCTCGCCTCGGTTCCAGACCCGCCGCCGGTGCAACAGCAAGAAGCGGTCGCCCCCTGGCGCGGGTCCATAACGCTGGTTCAACTTTGCGATGGCCGCCGAGCCCGCGTTCAGCAGCTCATCGTCCCCGTCCACATGCTCGCTCGCTGCATCCGCCCAATCCGACAGCAGCGCGAAATGAAGCTCACCCCTGGGGCTCGCCAAGTAGTGGATCTCAAGCCGCTCGACGTGTTCTTCGACATCCTTGAGCGAGCCCAGCAATACCGGCACCGCGACGAGGGTGCGCAGGTCCGCGGGGACTCCGCCGCGCAGATCGAGGGCCGGAAGCAAGGTGGCGCGGATACCTCGAGTGAGGATGTGGTTGACGAGCGTCACAGCCACATCGATTGCCGGGATCGATCCCAAAATCCCGAGCAGTAGCAACGATCGCCAGTCTTCGTCCCACGACGCGACGACAGTCAACGGCACGGCCAGCAGCCCGGTCGCCACGACCGCGCCGACGCTGACATAGCCGCCGATCCCCAGCGCCCGAAAGGCCCGTCCCAGCCAAGCCTTCGGAGACAACCTGAACCCGATCGCCGCTTCGAACTCGGGCCGGCCGCCGGCGATCAGATAGTAGCCCGGATCGGCCAGGCGAGCGTCGAGGCTGCTGGTCGCGGCCGTCAGGACCCTCGCGGCCGTCGCCACCGCCGCGTGCGTAACCTCCAGCTCGGTGAGCCGAGAGCCTCGGGCGAGTTCCTCCACGGCGCTGCGGTAGAGATTGCGCGTCGGAAAATCCATTTCTCGGAAGCGGTCGCCCGTCTGGAACACGTCGTCGACCAGGCTGATGCGCTCGAACAGCTCCGTCCAATCGACATCGGAGATGAGCCGCATGCTGGTGATGATATTGCGCACCGTGACGCTGTTGGCAACCTGCCTCTGGTGCTCGTCCCGGACCACCGCGTCGGCACTCGTCCCCTGTCTCGACAACTGCTCGTCGACCCACGCCAATGCCGGGGCGATTCCGGGATCCTGGTCCCGCAACCGATGGACCAGTTGCACAAGAAAACTGTTTGAAAACGTGGTCTTCCCATGCGGCGGAAGCACCGTCTCGGCCGGTTCAACGGCGCGGCCCCCGGCGCCCAGCAGTCGGTCGGCTGCCGCATCCGCGGCGCCGCGCCCGGCTCTGCTGTCGATGATCCGCTGGGCGATTCGCCGCAGGTTCTCGACCAGCACGATGCGCAAGGTGATCGGCACCGCCCACAGTTCGCCGATCGTGAGCGGCTGCACGGACTGATAGGCCAGCAGATAGCGACGTATGACTTCTGGATCGAACAGGCTGTCGGTATGGGCCACGAAGGCCCAGGTCACGCCGAATACCCGCGGGTAGCCCGCAAGGAGCCCGGCGGCCAGCTTGGGCAGCTGACGATAATACTCAGGCGGCAGATCGGCCCGGACCTCGCGGATCTGCTTTTCCACGACATGGAAGTTGTCAATCAGCCATTCAGCGGCCGGGGTGATGGCCGCGCCTGCGTCGACGGCCGCGGCGATGTGGCGATAGGCCGCCACCAGCACGGCTTCGGTGCCGGCCAGCCGCTTGGCCAACGGGGCGCCCTTACGCTCGCCGGGCGTCACCGTCTGGGCGGCCGCAAGGCTGCGCGCGTGTTCCTCCAAGCGCTCGACGCTGAGGAGTTCGGCCCTGATCGGGGCTTTGTCGTCCCAGGGCGGACCCGCCCCGGCGCTGGCCAGGAAGCGCCGCAACGGTGAGCCTGGCGCCTCCCCGACCGACGCACTACGCCGGCTCGCGAAGGCGTTCGTCTTGACAAGCATGATCTTGCGGCCCGTTTAAAGGGCCCAGGCGTGAATCATCTCACTGCGGCCCGGCCCAATACCGCCGCGGGACCGCGTCAAGCCGGGATGAGCTTGAGCCCCTGAGCCGCCTGGCCGGATCATCCGGTTCGAGGCCTTCGATCAGCACCTCCGCGCACTCGCCATGGCAGCGGATGGCGTCGGCCAAGGCATGCGCTTCGCGAATCGCAAGATCGCGCGAGCGGAACGGCGTCGTCATGCGTTCGCCCGTCTGAACGGCCCATCCGTATGGCTCTTTGACGACGTTGAAAGTGATCATGGCAAGTCACTCCAAATGGCCCGCAGCCAAAGGCTGACGGCACTCAACGCCACACACGCAGAGGAACAATTTTAGGAACAAGCAGCATAGCAGGTGTCGAGCAGCGCGGCGAGGTTCTCGTCGGCGGCAAGAAACTCCTTCTGGAAGCGCCCGATCGTGTCCCGTGGCGTGGTGTAGCTCGGTGGTAGCGGAGCCGCTCGCGAAGCGCGCCTTCGACATGGCGCCGTAGCGAGCGAGCGGCGCAGCGGGCCGTCGAGCCGGCGGCGGGTGGTCATCCGCGATTCTTCGGTAGGGTTTGGGTCGCTGAACTCAACTCTGACCAAGGAACCGAAGCTGACCGAGGACTTGATGGCCTTGCGCGGGCTGATGGAGAAGAGCGTCGACGCCGATCCGCTGCGCGAGATGATCGGCTTCGCCGCCCGGCGGCTGATGGAGCTGGAAGTGGGCGGCCTGACGGGCGCCGCACACTGCGGGAAGAGTCCCGAGCGCCTGGTACAACGCAACGGCTACCGCGACCGGGACTAGGACTGGGAGACGCGGGCCGGCACGGTGGAGCTGCGCATCCCCAAGCTCAGAAAGGGGAGCTGCTTCCCGTTCTTCCTGGAGCCCCGGCGGCTGGCGGAGAAGGCTCTGACGGAGGTGATCCAGGAGGCCTATATCCAGGGGATCTCGACTCGCTCGGTGGACGATCTGGTCAAGGCCATGGGCATGGGCGGCATCTCCAAGAGCCAGGTCAGCCGGTTCTGCGAAGAGATCGACGAGCGGGTGCAGGCCTTCCTTACCCGGCCGATCGAGGGCGACTGGCCGTATCTGTGGATCGACGCCACCTACCTGAAGGTCCGCCAGGCCGGCCGGATCGTCTCGGTGGCGGTGATCGTCGCGGTGGGCGTCAACGGCGACGGCCGCCGGGAGGTCCTGGGCATGGACGTGGCCCCTCCGAGGCGGAGGTCTTCTGGACCGAGTTCCTGCGCAAGCTGGCCCGCCGCGGCCTGCGGGGCGTCAAACTGGTGGTCTCCGACGCCCACGAGGGCATCAAGGCCACCGTTGGCAAGGTGCTCTGCGCCAGCTGGCAGCGCTGCCGCGTCCACTTCATGAGGAATGTGCTGGCCCATGCCGGCAAGAACGGCCGCCGAGTGGTCTCGGCCTTCATCGCCACCGCCTTCGCCCAGGACGCCGCCGACGCGGCCAAAGGCCAGTGGCGCAAGGTCGCCGACCACCAGCTGCGGCCGAAGCTTCCCAAGCTCGCCGGCTTCCTCGACGAAGCCGAGACCGACGTCCTGGCCTACATGACCTTTCCCGCCGCCTATCGCGCAAAGGAGATGCTGCGCTGGGTCCGCCGCGCCTTGGGCACCTTCGCCACGCATGTCGAGCGCATCATCCGGCGCTGGACCTCAGCGCACCCCAATGCCCGCATCGAAGCGCTCAACGGCCTCTTCCAAGCCGCCCGAGCGCGCGCCCGCGGCTACCGCAACACCGCTACCTGCATCACCATCATCTATCTGCTCGGCGCCCCACTCCCAGATATCCTCAAATCTATTTGAAACGTCGAGGAGCCCAGACAATCGTATCTGCTCTGCATCTACTCTGCCATTCGCAAGCCCCGTACATCCTCCAGGACGCGCAGAAACTCCGGTTCCGATGCCATGCACATGGTTCGATAGGTGTTCAGGAACGGCAGCCAACTTCCCTGTAAAAAAGGCCGGGTCGTGTCCAATCCCGTGGTGTAGGAGCTGTGGGTAAGTAGCCCGCCGCAGCACCGGCTGAGGCCACAAGCCGCTCCCGATCGGGATGGTACATGGCCTGCTGCCACGCCGTATCTCCAAAGCGCTTCGGACCGAGACGTTCGCCGTCTGAAGGCAGAGCTGCCGAGACGGCTAAGCGAGGTCACGACAAATTGCGGTCGGCCGCAGCGGTTGACCTGTCAATGCTCTTCGGCCCGACGGCGCAGAGACCCCGGCGGGCCCGCTCGCGTTCGCTGGCGGCGAGCCGCACCGCGAGTGCGATCCCTTCGGCTGCCAGTTCGACTTCATCCGTCGACAACGTGGTCGGCGCGATGCGAATGTGGCGATCGTCCGGATCGTTGCGGTAGGGAAACGCCGCACCCGCCGGGGTGAGCACGATGCCCGCCTCGGCCGCGAGTTCGACCGTGCGCCGGGCGCAGCCATCGGCGTACAGACTGATGAAATAGCCCCCCTTGGGACGCGTCCAGGTGGCCACCCGCGGCTCGGCGAGCATTCGGTCAAAGGCGCCGTACACGGCCTCAAACTTGGGCGTGATGAGCGTGCGGTGGCGGTCCATGAGCGCATGCAGCGCGACTTCGTCGGGCAGCGCGCACATATGTCGAAGCTGGTTGATCTTGTCCGGGCCAATGGAGCGCCTGCCCGCGCAGGCAAGAAACCATCGTACGTTCGCCCCGGAGCTGGCGAAGACGGCAAGTCCCGCACCGGGGAACGTGATCTTGGAAGTGGACATGAACACCAGCGCTCGATCGGGATTGCCGGCGCGCTCGCACATTGCGAGCAGATTCCCAGTCTCGATGCGCTCATCGGTGAGATGATGCACGACGTAGGCATTGTCCCAGAAAATACGGAAATCCGGCGCCGCGGCCGGCATGCGTGCAAGGCGTTCGGTCACCGCATCGGAATACACCGCACCGGTGGGATTGCTGTACTTCGGGACGCACCACATGCCCTTGATGGCGGCATCGCCGGCCACCAGAGCCTCCACTCGATCCATGTCCGGGCCGTCTTCGCCGAGCGCGACCGGGATCATCTCGATGCCGTATTCCTCGGTCATGTTGAAGTGGTAGTCATAGCCGGGTGTCGGGCAGAGAAAGCGGATCGGAGCCGCCCGGTTCCACGGCCCTGGGCTGCCGGGGTTGCCCTTGAGCAGGCTGTAGACGATGTGATCGTGCATCAGTGCGAGACTGGAATTGCCGGCAACCACGGTGTTCTCCGGTCGCCCGCCGACCAGCCTGGCGTATAGCGCGCGCGCCTCGGCCAGCCCCTGGTCGCCGCCGTAGTTGCGACAATCCGTTCCGTCGCGCGCCATGTGGTTGTCACGGCCGGGCAACTCGAGCAGATTTTCGACCAGATCGAGCTGCTCGGACGCCGGCTTGCCGCGCGCCATGTTGAGCCGCAGTTTGCGCTTCTTAAACGCTTCGTAGGAAACGGCGGCGCGTGCATGCAGCGCGTCAATCGCCTGATCGTCAAGCCCGTTCAGCGCAGCCATCGCTCACCCGTGCCATCGGCCTGCATTGTGACGCACGACGTGCGCATTGCTGGCCGCCTTGCCGCAGCGTACTTCATCGATGCGATCTTCCTGCCGACTTCATTGCGAACCCTTTTCATCACACATCGTGGACCGGTTCGACCGCGAAAATCTTGCCGGGGTTGAGAATGCCGCATGGGTCCAATGCATGCTTGATCGCGCGCATTGTTGCCAGGCTCTCGGCTGTCACACTGTGATGCAGAAACTCCCGCTTCAGCAGGCCAATCCCGTGTTCGGCCGATATCGAGCCGCCCCGCTCCCCAACCAGATCGTAGACAAGCGACTCCACTGCATGCCGGGCGTCCGTGCTGTCTACCGGCAGCGAGTTGCCGTCGACGGTCAAATGCAGGTTGCCGTCGCCGATATGGCCGAAACTGACGCTGCGGCATCCCGGCCAACGCTCGTTCAGCCTCACACGCACCGCCAACACGAACTCGTCGATGATGGCAATGGGCAGGCTGATATCGAAATTTATGGGCGCCAGCCTGACAGGAAACTCGGCGGTGGCCTCTCGTATCTTCCATAGCTGGCGAGCCTGGGCTTTCGAGCGCGCGATGACAGCGTCGGTGATCTCCCGCTCGGCCATGCAAAGCTCCAGAACATGCTGGAGCCGACTTTCGTCGCCCTCCAACTCGCACAGAACATACAGGGGGAAGCTTGCGTCCAACGGCGGGGCCGTCGCCAACCAGGCACAACTCATGGCGTAAAAATCCTGCCACATCACCTCGAACGCCTCCAGCGCCAAGCCGGAGCCGCGCAGGCGATGCAGCAGTTTCACCGCGCGTGCATAGTCGTCGACGGCGCACAGCAGGGTATGGGTATCCCCGAGTGGCGGCTCCAGCCGCAATACGGCACGGGTAACAACGCCGAGCGTGCCCTCGGACCCGATGAAGTGCTGCTTGAGATCATAGCCGGCGTTGTTCTTGATCATGGCATTCATCAAATTCAGCACGCGCCCATCGGCCAGCACGACTTCCAGGCCAAGCACCCGGTTGCGCGTCATGCCATGACGAATCACGGCATGCCCACCGGCGTTGGTCGCAATATTGCCGCCGATCTGACAGCTTCCGCGTGCTCCGAAATCTACCGGATACCGCAATCCGGCATTTTCGGCAGCACGTTGAATCGCTTCGAGCGGGGTCCCGGCCCCGGCGGTAAGTGTGCTGGCAGCCGTATCCACCTGTGCGTCGCCGACAAGACGCTCGAGGGACAGCGCGATGGAGTTGCGCGTTGGCACCGCGCCTCCCGCCAGCCCGGTCATTCCACCCTGCGGGATCACCGGGCACCGATGTGCATGACACAGGCGCAGCGCGACGGCCACCTGCTCGGTAGAGGCAGGTCGGACCAGCGCCAGCGGCCGGCACGGCGCATGCCGTGTCGCATCACTGTGGTGGTGTTCGGGAATCGCATCGCCGCTCAAGACGGCATCGCCCAATGATGCCTGCAGCACCGCGATGCACTCTTCAGACATGGCGGTTTTCCCGGTCGGACGCCGCCGGCGATGCGGCATTGCATGACGGTGCCATGGCGTGTTCCGCGAAGTGAATGGACCTACGCAGGCAGCCGTGGTCAAGCATGTCCAGGCGCGGGCGGCCTAGCAGCCCCAGCGTGTTGTGCAACTGCTCATGCAGTATGTCCAGTGCATGGCCGGCGCCCGCCTCGCCTCCCACGGCGAGCCCATAAAGCGTGGCACGCCCGCTCAGCACGCCGTCGGCCCCCAGGGCTATCGCCTTCGCGATGTCGCTGCCGCGGCGAATTCCACTATCCAGCAGGATCGTCATATCGTCGCCCACCGCGTCGACGATGGCCGGCAGGCAATCCAGGGACGCCGGCGCACCGTCGAGCTGCCGGCCGCCATGATTCGTGACCACCACGCCATCGGCGCCATGAACGCGGGCCTGCCGCGCATCCTCGACAGCAAGGATGCCCTTGACGATCAACTTGCCTGGCCACCACTGCCGCAGTTCGGCAATGTGCCGCCAGCTGAGATCACGCATCATCTGTTGACTGACAAACTCGGCGGCGCCGGCCGCGCTGCGTTCGCCGCGGGGCAGATACTTGGTCAAGTTGCCCATCATCGGGACCCCGTGCGGCCACAATGCCTGACAAAGCCAGCGCATGTGCAGCATCGCATCGAAGGCGTGTCGCGCGCCGAGTCGGCGAGGGCGCACATAGCTGCGCGCATCCCACTCGCGTCGCCCAAGCGTCGCCGCATCTGTGGTGATCATCAATGCCTCCGCGCCGGCCGTCTCGGCCCGGTGCAGCAGGTCACGACACACACGTTTGTCCTGCAAGCAATAGAGCTGGAACCACAAGCGTCCCTCCGGCACGGCCGCGGCGACCTCTTCCAGACTATTGCAGGAGACGGTGCTAAGGGTGAATGGCACGCCGTGCCGCTGTGCCGCCCTGGCCAGGGCGATATCGGCATCACGCCACAGCATGCCGTTGTAGCCGGTGGGTGCGATAGCGAGCGGCGCGGCACAAGCGCTGCCCAGTAGATTGCAGCGAGAGTCTGTATGACTGACATCGACCAAGGTGCAGGGCCGCCATCCCCATGCTGAAAAGGCGCGGCGATTGTCAGCCAAGGTGATTTCGTCCTCAGCGCCGCCGTGCACATATTCCCAGAGGAAGGCCGGCAGGCGGCAGCGGGCCATGGCCGCAAGCTCGTCGATACTCCTGGCGCGACGCCAGTGGTGATGCGATGCGTACCGCCGGTTCATCCGTATTTATCTGCGCAGGTCGTGGGCTGTCATCGCCGCATCTCGTCGCGCTCACTCTGTCATCTCACGCATCGCGCCGACAAACGCCCGCTTGATTTCTTGCTCCTGCGCGTGGCGGCCGTCTCTTATGATCCAGGTCCCGTTCACCATTACGTCACGCACCGGATTGGTCGTTGCCGCCAAAATCCAGGCATCGAGCACCGTCTCGGGCCCATGCGCCAGCAGGACCGGACTTTCCGCGTCAAGCATGACGAGATCGGCGCGCCGGCCGGGGAGCAGCGCTCCTCCACCCTGCTTCGAGGCCTGTTCGCCGCCCTTCAGCGCCGTGTCGAACAGCGCTCTTCCGCTATGTACGGGGCGACCGCTGGCCGGTGTTGCGATCACATTGCGACGCCGGAGTTCCAGGCGTTTGCCGCACTCGAGAAATCGCAACTCTTCCGCTGTACTGGTCGAATAGTGACTGTCTGTTCCTATTCCCCAGGCGCCGCCCAACGAATGGTATTCGACCAAAGGGAAAAAACCGTCCCCCATGGTCGCCTCGGTCAAGGGACAAAGACCGGCGACCGCACCGCTTTGCGCGGCACCGCGAATTTCGGCCTCATCCAGATGCGTCGCATGCACGAGTGTCCAGTTGGGGTCCAGTCCGACATTGTCCAGCAGCCACTGGACCGGTCGCGCGCCGAGCCCCACTCTCACCTCTTCCACCTCGTGAGTGGTTTCGGAGACGTGAATGTGAAGGCGCGCCGCAGGGTCCAGCGCCGTCATGCCCGCGATCGCGTCTTTCGCCTCTTGGGGCGCGACCGCACGCAAGCTGTGCAACGCCATGCCAACCTGCAGAGCCGGGCGGGCGGCGCGCCGTTCGCGAAGGCGCTCCACCAGCTTCAGAAAGTCGTCCACGTCATCATGAACGAAACGCAGTTGCGTACCGGCCGCCGGTTTGCCGACGCCGCCATGCGCGTACAGTACGGGCAGCAAGGTCAGGCCGATTCCGACCCGGTCCGACGCCGCAATCAGTCGGTCCGACATCTCGGCGTGGTTGTCGTAGCGCGCGCCGCCTTTGCCATGGTGCACGTAGTGGAACTCGCACACCGCGGTGATGCCGAAGCGGACCATCTCCAGATAGGTTTGGCTGGCTATGGCTTCGTAACGATCCGGCGTGAGGCGTTCCACGAATCCGTACATCGCCTGTCGCCAGGTCCACAGATTGTCCTCCGGCCGCTCATCGGTGACGAACTCGGTGCGACCCGCCAGGGCGCGCTGGAAAGCATGGGAATGCAGATTGCTCAGGCCGGGAATACCGTAGCCCGACAACCAATGCATTTCCGCTGATGACGTCGGGCGCGTCGCCGAGACGGCCGCAATCACGCCGCGGTCATCAACCTCGAGATATCCCGGCGACAGCCATCCGTCCGGTTGATGGAGGTGCTCAACTTCGTAAATCTGGGTCATGGGAATCTGTCGAACTGCGGCTCTGTTGGCGGCTCACAATATCTGGAAGCCACGTTGTCGGCCCCTCGATTTCTGTCGGCGAGGTCACTGTAGGCACCTGTACGATCCCCATTGCCGGACGAAACGCGAGGTCCCTCGGCTACAGAACTTTGGACAGGAAGCCACGGGTTCGCTCGTGTTGCGGATTGCCAAATACCGCCTCCGGCGTACCTGTCTCAACCACCCTCCCATTGGCCATGAAGACGACGCTGTCGGCCACCTCACGCGCGAACCCGATCTCATGGGTGACGACGATCATCGTCATGCCGGAGTCCGCCAGGCCGCGCATCACGTCGAGCACTTCACCCACCAACTCCGGGTCCAATGCGCTGGTCGGCTCATCGAACAGCATGAGCTTGGGTCGCATGGCCAGTGCCCGGGCGATGGCGACCCGCTGCTGCTGGCCGCCGGAGAGCTCCGCCGGGTAGGCGTCTTCCTTGTCGCTCAGGCCGACTCGTTTCAGCAATGCCTGGGCCCGCTCGGTAGCCTCCGCTTTCGCCTCGCCGTTCACCTGAATTGGAGCCTCGATGGTGTTCTGCAGGGCGGTCATGTGGGGGAAGAGGTTGAAGTGCTGGAAGACCATGCCGATCTCGCGTCGCTTGCGGGCGATATGCCGCTCATTCAGCTCGTAGAGCTTTCCGCCGCGTTCGCGGTACCCCACGAACTCGCCGTCGACCAGCAGTTCGCCCTCGTTGATCTTCTCGAGATGGTTGATACATCGAAGGAACGTCGACTTGCCGGCCCCGGATGGCCCGAGCAGACATGCGACCTCACCCCTTGCGATCGTCAGGTCCACTCCTTTGAGGACCTCGATATGGCCGAAGCGCTTCGATACGCCGATCGCCTGGACCATTGGTACATCGGTCATTGCTCGCTGCCTCCGGTCTCCCCGCCGACGACGGCTGCGCGGCGATTCAACAGGCGCATCCGGGCTCGAGCCAGCCAGCCCGGCCCCCGGCGCGCCGTAAATCCACGGCCGAATCGACGTTCAATACCGGACTGAACGATCATGAGCACGGTAGTCACCGCGAGGTACCAGATACACGCAACGATGAGCAACGGAATTGTCTCGTACGTACGGGCGTAGATCAACGACGCCGAGGTAAGAAGATCGGTATAAGCGATGACGATCACCAGCGAGGTGTTCTTCAGCATCCCGATGGTCTCGTTGCCTGTCGGGGGAATGATTATCCTAAGCGCCTGCGGAAGCACGATTCGACGCATCGTCAGCAGGCCCCTCATGCCGAGCGACTTTGCCGCTTCGTTCTGTCCGGGCGGCACCGACAGGATCCCTGATCGCACGATCTCGGACATGTAGGCCGCCTCGCTCAGGCCAAGTCCAAGGATGGCCGCCGTCAGTTGGGTTATGACCTGGTTGGCATCCACGGACAGGAGGCTCGGCCCAAATGGAATGCCGATCGACAGGCGGGGGAAGAGTGCCGACAAAAAGTACCAGAACAGCAACTGGACCAGGACCGGAACCCCGCGAAACACCCAGATGTATACACTGGCCGCGGTAGAGATCACCGGGTTCGGCGACAGGCGCATCACCGCAAGAACGACCCCGAGCCCGATTCCGATCGCCATCGCCACCACGGTGAGTTCCACCGTATGCGACAGTCCGGTGAGAATTGGCGCTGAGAACAGATAGCGCCAGACGACGTGCCACTGGTAGTTCGGATTGACGCTTGCCGAGGTGACGAGACTCGCAAACACCAGCGCGATGATTGCCACTGCCACCCATCGCCCGGGGTGCCGCAGCGGAACCGTCTTGCGAACGGGCCGACCCGGGGAGTCTGTCGCACTCCCCGGGTCGGATGTGGCCTGATTAGCCGGCATGATCAGTCGGCAGTCACGCCACCGTTGACGGTCGCCGTGGTGAGTGCGTTTTCTTCCTGCCCGTACTTCTTCAGAATTTCCAGATAGGTTCCGTCATCCATGATCTTCTGCATCGCCGCTTGAATCGCCGTGCGGAGCTGGTCGCTGCCCTTGGGAATGACAATGCCGAACACCGCCTTCTCATAGGCCGGGCCGGTCAATATAAGCTGACCCTGGGAGTTCTGGGCGGTAGCGGCTGCGTTGGGAGCATCCGCCAGAACCGCGTCAACCCGGCCGCTCTGAAGCGCGAGAACCATCTGATCTTGGCGAGCGAAGATCTGACTGTCGAGCGCCGGCTTGCCGTCCTCCACGCATTTGGCGCTTTGCCGCTCCGCGTCGTTGACCTCTGTGGTGCCTTTGGCGAGTCCGACGGAGACGCCGCACAGATCCCCCAAGGTGACGTACTTGTCCTTGTCAGGCGTACGCGCCATGATTGCGCCGCCCGCGCCGAAGTAGTCGACAAAATCGACCTGCTTCTGCCGTTCCTGGTTGTCCGTCATTGCAGACATGGCCATGTCGTACCGCTTGGCGACCAGGCCCGGGATGATGGCATCAAAACTGGTGCTCACGAACCGCAACTCGACGCCGAGCTCCTTGCCGATCGCCGCGGCGATATCGGCGTCGATACCCACCACGGTTACATTGTCCTCTGCGAACGTTTCAAACGGCGGGTACTGAATCTCGCTGGCGACACTCAGAAAACCGTTGGATTGGATCGCGTCAGGCAGCAGATGCTTGAGCGGTGCTTCGTCGGCGTGCGCGGCAACCGCGGTCGCCGCAATCAGCCCGAAGATCGAACTCTTGAGAATTGATGATGCTCGAAACATTGGAAAACTCCTTTGCGGTTGAGAGAATCGAGGGTGACCGGATCGTTGCATCAATCTGGTTCAGTGACGGCGAGTCAGTTCACGCACGATAGTCAGTCGTTGAATGTCGCTGGCCACCTCGTCGTTCTGAAGCGGCTCGGCCTCGGGGGGGAGTTTCCTCACCGAGCACTTCTTGATGTACCCGCCGCCGCCGAACAACTGGACCGCTTCAGCGACCGCCCGCACCGCGCGGGTGCAGGTTGAGCGAACCCGGATGTCGAAGCCATTTGACCGCGTGGCGAGTCTGTTCTCCGGCTTGGTGTTCGGGACCGACGTGATACGCCGATAACTTCCGATGCCGAGATGGCTGGGGGATGGTCGTCCGTTCGGCTGATGCGGATGCTCGATCTCAGGGATCTGTGACATGCCGCGCTCCTTCAGCCTACACATGTGTCCGAACGGGCATGGTGCTCGAGGGCGGTCGGGACATTGCCCGGGCCGCTGCGCATCTGCTCGGCGCGAGCGGTGTCGGCTGTACTGCCCGCGTCGAAAACGACCCGCCCGCCCTTGAGCACCATGCCCGCCCGGCCACGGCCCAGACGGTAGGCCATGTCCTCATACCGTTCATAAGGAAATATGGCGATATCGGCCTGTTTGCCGGGCTCGAGCGAGCCCAGCCGGTCGCCCCGGTCCAGCGCCATTGCCGCGTGCAAGGTTCCCGCGCGGATCGCCTCGGCAGGGCTGAACTTGTAGAGGCGACAGGCAAGCTGCACCACAAAGGGCATCGATTCCAGCCAGCATCCGGGGCACATGTCGGTGGCCAGCGCCAGCGTCAGACCGGCATCCAGCATCGCGCGGGCATCGAAGGGGCGGCTATGACCCACGGCGAAATCGAGGGCCGGCATCACCACGCAGACCACGCCCGCAGCTCGCAGCAGGGCATACTCCGACGGCTCGGTGAAATTCATGTGGTCAGCCGATACCGCGTTCAGCCCGGCGGCAAGTGTCGAACCGCCGATGTGGGAATAGGCGTCGGTATGGATTTTGACCTTCAACCCGTGATCCAGGCCGCGTTCAAGGATTGCACGGGACTCCTCGACCGTATAGTAGCCGTCGTCGCAATAGACATCGTTGAACTCGGCCAGCTTGCGGCGGGCGACCTCGGGGATCATCTCGTCGAGGATTTCGCGAATGTATTCCGCGCGCGACTTGTCGTCTGGGAATTCATGGGCGCCAAGAAAAGTTGAGACGATCTCGATCGGCTGGCGGTCGGCCAGCATGACGTTGACCTCGAGCATCTTGATCTCGGTCGCGGTGTTCAGCCCATAGCCGCTCTTGCTCTCGACCGTGGTGGTGCCGCAGGCGAGCATGTGCGCCAGCCGTTCCGCGGCGCTGTCGGCAAGCTGTTCCTTCGTCGCCTCGCGCATCATTTTGGCTGTCGCGGCAATGCCCACGGGAATACCCATCGCCCGGATCTCGGCAGCGGTACGGCCCGTGACCTTCTGTGCGTATTCCTCGACGCGGGACTTGTGGAACACCAGATGCGTGTGGCAATCGACGAAACCGGGCATCACCAGCCCGCCTTTCGCGTCGATGCGCAGAGCGCCGCTGACATCGTACGCGGCGGCAATCTCATCGGGGGTGCCGATGGCGGCGATCGCATTGCCGCTGATCGCCACCACCGTATTGGTCCGGGCACCGACAAGGTCGGCGGCATCACTGGCACAGGTCAGGACCTGGCCCGCTTTTTCGATGAGTGCCGTGATCTTTTCCATCTCGGCGCTCTATTCCGGCTACTTCGACTTCTTCTTGGGCGCCTTCGCGTCGTCTGGCCCGAAGGTCGCGGTCGGCGTCCACCAAAGCGGCACCTGCACGCCATCCTTGGCAAACCGTTCGGCAGCCGCCTCGCGGGCGATCTCGTAGCCCGCTTGGGCATGCCGTACCACGCCGATGCCGCTGTCCGTGGTCAGGGAGGCGGCCAGGCGCACGTCGGACTCGGCCGAACCATCGGCAATCATCGTGACGCCGGTATGCACGGCCTCGCCCATCGAGTAGTTCCCCTGGATAGCCACCAGATCGGCGCCCGCGGCGACGTTCAGCAGCGCATTGAGATAGGGCCAGTCCGAAATCAGGTCCGATCCGTCCTTCATCCGTTCGGATTCAAAGGTCGGATTGACGATGGAACCAGAGTCCAGGTTGTCGCGCGAGAAGGCGACCGGCCCCTTCAACTCGCCCGATCGCACCATCTCGTTCACGCGCATCCCAAAGGCCTTGCGCTGACCAAAGCCCAGATAGCAGATTCTCGCTGGAAGTCCCTCGATCGGGATGTATTTGCGGGCAAGCTGGATCCAGACACGCACCAGATCGTCATCGGCGAACATCTCTTCGACCACGTCGTCGAGCTTGGCCAGATCCTCTGCATCGCGCGACAGGCACGTCCAGCGGAACGGCCCGCGACCTTCGCAGAACAGCGGCCGGATATAGGCGGCGACGAAGCCGGGGATCTTCATCGCCTCGTCCACTGGCATTCCGGCGTCGCGGCTCTCCTTGCGCAGCGAGTTCCCGTATTCGAAGACTTGAACGCCCTTGTCGTAGAATTCGTTCATGATCTGGAGCTGCTCGATCATCGACGCACCGGCAAGTTTGAAGTAGGCGTCGCGGTCCGTCTTGCGCAGGTCGCGAGCCTCGTCCACCGTCAGCCCGGCGGGAACGTAAGACAGCGGGTCATGCGCGGGCGTCATGTCGGTGATGATATCGGGCATGAAGCCAGTTTCTCTTGCCCGCTTCAGCACCTCCACCGCATTGCCCATGAGCGCGATGCCAAGCGGGCGCTTTTCGGCCGCCGCTTTCTTGGCCAGCTTCACCGCCTCGTCGAAATCATGCACGATCACGTCGCAATAGCCGACCTCGAGCCGGTGCTTGACAATTTTTTCGTCGACGTCGGCACAGATGCAGACCCCGCCCAGCATGGTCATGGCGCGCGGCTGGTTGCCGCCCATGCCACCCATGCCCGCGGTCAGGAGGATCCGGCCTTTCAAGTCGCCGCCGAACTTCTGGTCGCCGATCGCCACCAGGGTCTGGAAGGTGCCCTGGATTACGCCCTGGGTGCCGATGTATTGCCACGGCGCCGCCGTGTACTGGGCAAAAATGGTCAGGTTCTTGTCCTGCAGATCGTAGAAGACCGGCCAGGTCGCCTTCATGATGTTGGTCGTCGCCATCACCACGCGCGGGGCCAAGATATTGGTCTTGAAGATGGCGACCGGCATGCCCGACTGAACGACGAGCGTTTCGTCATTCTCCAAACTCTCGAGGGAATTGACGATGGCGTGGTAGCTTTCCCAATTGCGGGCGCATTTGCCGATGCCACCATAGATCACCAATTCTTCCGGGTGCTCGGCGTTTTCCATGTTGTTCTCGAGCATGCGCAGGATGCCTTCCTGCTTCCAGCCCTTGCAGCGCAGGTTGTTTCCGCCCATGGCACGGACGGAATAGAGTATCTCGGGCTGTCCCATCTTGGTCTCCGCGATGGCAATCGGGGGAGGTAGTTGACGGCAATCAAATTCGTATATACAACTATATGTTAACAACAGCGCCGGTTCTGTCAAGCATCAATTTGCCGGAATGCCACGAAAGCCCCGCCGCAACCTGGCTTGTTGTCGCACGGTATTCCGATGTGCATATGCTGTGCGATGGACCAATCTGATGGGTAAATTTTGAACAGGCGCAGAATCCTCGGGAAGCGCAATCAGCTTGCCAATGGCGGGGCCGTGGCACTCTCGCTCGGCCAGCAGATCCGCAATCATGTCCTGGAAAAAATCGACAGCGGCGAATGGCCCGAAGGCAGCCGCATTCCGTCCGAAGCCAAACTGGTCGAGCAATTGGGCGTCTCGCGGATGACGGTCTACATTGCGTTGCGTGACCTGTCGGCCGAAGGTGTGCTGCTTCGCAAACAGGGAGCCGGGACGTTCGTCGCGCCGCGCCGCAGCAACTCGACGTTCCTTGAGTTGCGCAACATCCACGCCGAGATCGAGGCGCGTGGCAATCGACACACAACCGACGTTCACGTGCAGGAACAGCTGAGTTGTGACCTGACGGTTGCAACTGAAATCAATATATCACCTGGGACGACGGTTTTTCATTCGCTTCTGGTGCATCGGGAAAACGGCAGGCCGATCCAGATCGAAGACCGGTTTGTCAATCCGCAGTTTTCAGCCGACTATCTTGATCAGGATTTCACGAAAATCACACCCAACGAGCACCTGATGGCGGCCGGACCGCTTGAAGAGGTGGAACATGTGATCCAGGCTGTCCTGGCGGACAAAGCCACTAGTGAACTTCTGGAACTGAAACTGGGCGATCCGGTGTTGCTCATGCGACGTCGGACTTGGTCCCGTGGCATGATAGCGACCAGTGTCCGCCTGCTTCACCCTGGCGCCAGATTCAGCTTGGCTGGGCGGATGGTCGTCCAGCGCTGACGGCGCGCGGCGCCTTGCGCAACACGCCACAGGCTGGCGATTGCTCCGGACATGAACCGAGAAACGCCTTGACACGTTGCCAGCGCGCGAATGATGTCTTATGTTGCATATACTAATTAATGCAACTAGAGAATCGACAACGCGCGACAGACCGCTTCCAACGGGTGGCGCTTTGATGGCGCTCACATTCGGCGCCATCTCGGAATGGCTCGCGCTGCATTGCCTGAATGACTTCATTGCCGGCCGTTCGAAACCGAACTGGCGGCGGCGACTCGGGCGATGTGGCCGTGAGCGGTTCCGTTCAACCTGTTGCCGTCATCTGCCGTCGTGATCGACTGCTCCTTTCCTGCCACCACGGTACGGCCTCCGGCCCGATCGCTCTGAGGGGTTGCGATGGATACGAACGGACCAGGCGACGAGGTGGTGACGCCGTGGCGATCCTGCGAGTCCCATCCATTCATCGTCGGCCTTTCCGGCGCGCGTCTGGTCAAGGTGCCGCTGGATTGCGATCATCGGTTGGATACGGCGGCGCAATGTGCCGCTATCGGGCCACGTACGAGGGTCGTGCTGATCTGCAACCCTCGCAACCCGACCGATGCAGCGCCTTCGTCTGCGGCATCCGACGACCGGCGGACGGATTTGCCTGCCCATCTCCACGTCGCGAGCATCGGCGTCGGCACGCCCGCAGACACCAGATGCCGTTCTGGACACGGTGGCGCTCTCGCGCCCGAATGAATGAAGCCCCGCGGATCCGCTGCGCCCTTCCAACGCGCGCGCCGCCGCATCGAAATGGAAGGACATGACGTGGAAACCGCAATCGAACTTGGCACGAGCCCCATCGTCCTGAGTGGGTTGCTGGCCGTCGCGCGCGCGCAATGCAAGGTCGTGCTGTCGGACGACGCGCGCGCCGTGATGCGGGTCAGCGAGGATTGGGTCGCTGGCTTTTCGGCCCAGATGGATCGAGGTGAACCAACACAGGCCGTCTATTCGATCAATACGGGCTTCGGGTCTCTGTCAGGGCGTCAGGCCTTCACATCGTCGGCGCAAGCGCGAGACCTGTCGCGGCGGCTGGTGATGTCGAACGCAGCCGGCGTGGGACAGTCATTGGACTTCGAAGTGGTGCGGGCGGCAATGCTGGTCCGCGCTGCCAGCCTGGCCCGCGGCTACTCGGCCGTGCGTGCCGAGGTGGTGGAGACCGTTCTGACGATGCTGGAAAGGGGAGTCACGCCCTGGGTGCCCGAGTACGGCTCGCTCGGAGCCAGCGGCGATTTGATTCCGTTGGCGCATATGGCGTTAGTCATGTCGCGCGACGAGGCAGATGAATCAGAGATCGATAGCGGTCAGGCCTGGTTCAACGGCCAACTGATGTCGGGCGCCGCCGCGATGAAGGCCGCCGGGATCGAACGCATCGTACTGGGCCCAAAGGAAGGACTGGCCCTGTTGAACGGGACATCATTTTCCACAGCGCAGGCGGCGCTGGCGTTGGCCGATGCGGAGAACCTCTTGGCGACGGCCGAAGTGGCCGCGGCGATGTCGATCGAAGCGTTATTGGGATTTGGCGATGCGTTCATTCCGGAATTGCATGAGGCGCGCGGCCATGCCGGTCAGATCGAATGTGCCGCCAACCTCCGCAGGCTGCTGAAAGGCAGCGCGCTGATCGACGGTGGCATTGGACGCGACCCGAAGCGTCAGCCTCCGCAGGATGCCTATTCGCTGCGCTGTGTTCCGCAGGTGCTGGGGCCGGTGCGCGATACGCTCAAGTTCATCCACGGCATTGTCGACACCGAAATCAACGCCGCCACCGACAACCCACTGATCTTTGCGGATCGTCTGCCCGGACGTGACCTCAAGGCCATCTCGGGCGGCAATTTCCACGCTGAATATATCGCCTTTGCTGCGGATTTTCTGTCGATAGTCGTGACCGAGATCGGCAACATCGCCGAACGTCGTTTGTTTCGCCTGAACGACGGCACGCTGAACCGCGGCTTGCCCGACATGCTCGTCGCCAGCGAACATGTTGGGATGGACTGCGGCTACATGCTGCCGCAGTATCTAGCCGCGGCCCTGGTGTCGGACTGCAAGACGCTTGCGCATCCCGATAGTGTCGATTCCATTCCGACCTGTTCCAACCAGGAGGATCACGTTTCGATGGCCAACAATGCAGGGCGCCACGCGCGTCAGATCGTAAAAAACATCGAGACGGTCGTAGGGATCGAAGTTCTGATGGCTGCTCAGGCGCTCGAGCTGCGCCTGACAGAGCGCGGAGTCGGAGACGACGCTCTGTCACCTAGCTCTCGGTCGGTGTTGCGCTGGTTGCGTGACAGCGCCGCGATGGATGGCCGTCCGATCGACCATCTGCAGCGGGACAAGGTGCTTTACCCAAGGCTTCACGCCGTAACTCAATTGGTTCATTCCGGCGAGGTGGTGAAAGTCGCGCGGGCGGCATTGGGATAGCGACCTGATGGGGTGGACTGTGTTACTCCCCAATCGTTGGACAGAATCTGCGACAATTTAAGTGACTGTCCGGGTCTGCCGGTCGATTCCCTTTTGTTGCTCGCTACGTCACCAGTGCTGTCGGGTGGCGGGCCGGACTACCCGGCCGCTTCAGTGGTGTTTTTTGAACCGGCGCTCTCAGTCGTCGATATTGGCCTGGAGGTTTGGCCCGCGCGAATCCAGACAGGCCATTGCCCAAGCTGCGCCTACGGCCAAAACCAGCGCCGCCAACCCCAGAAGGCTCTGACCAAGGCGTGTCTGTTCGGTCATCAGATAGCTGTTGCACAGCCGTTGCGGTACTGCGAGTTGCAGCCACCCCATGATTGCCAGCATCGCGGCCGCGTTCGCCCAGACAAATCCGCGGAGAACAGGTCCGGCCTTGGTCCAGCCCCAGCCCAGTGGCAACCCGGCCAGTAACACGAGTGTTGCGGCCTTCGCCGCATCGATCGCCGGATCAGCCAGCGCTGCGTCGATCCAGCGCGGGATCACCCAGAACAAGAGCGCGAGCACCCCGGCCAGCAGAGCCGGTGCGGCACTCCAGCTAGATCCGGCGCGACAGGCGAGCGTCTGTCCGATCAGCGCTCCGCCGCCGACCAGCAGCGAATATTGCCCAAGCAGGTGAGCGACGAGCGAAGCTTCCAACCTGCCCGCCACCGGAGGCGCGAGGCCAAGCGCGATCAGTCCGATTCCGACGCCAACCCGCGTCTCAAGGCGCATGGGCTCTGAGTGCGGCAAGCGCGCCATCGGCATCGTCAGGATCGAAGACGCGGGTCAGCCGCCCCTCGGGATCGACGAGATAGAGTCCGGCATTGTGCACGAAACCGCCCACTCCGTCGGCGATCACGACCACGCCCGCGCGCTCCAGGAGCGCCGATCTTGCGTCGTCTTCCGCAATCCTGGCAACACGCCAACGCGGAGGCGTGGCCCCGTAGCGGTCAGCGAACCAGCCAAGTTGTTCTGTGCCATCGACCGGGTCGAAACTTATGCTGAGAAGACGCGCTGCAGTCGGAGCGGTGCTGTCCAGCTGCTCGAACGTGGTGCCCAGCGCCAGACAGATATCGGGGCAGCTGGTGTAGATGAACTCTATCAGCAGTGGTGCACTGCGATAGTCTGACAGGAAAACCTCGGCCCCGTTCTGGTCCCTGAGCAAGACATCAGGCAGCGCGCGAGGGCTGGCGACGATGTTCT
The DNA here is from genome assembly GCA_964372215.1 of uncultured Rhodospirillaceae bacterium. Lineage (GTDB taxonomy): Bacteria > Pseudomonadota > Alphaproteobacteria > Dongiales > Dongiaceae > DAIMFL01. The sequence continues at coordinate 58,790 of CAYJQC010000008.1, read as the reverse complement.
GCCGACGTGCGGTCTCGGCGGTCAGCGCCCGGCTGCCATCGGTCCCCCACCAGAAGACCACCCCGCCAACCAGCGCGACCGCCAGCGTGGCGAGGCTCGCGCGCCACATCTCAGCCGCCCCGCAGGATCCGTGGCATGCGCGCGAAGAACATCGTCACGAAAACGCCCGCCAACACGGTGACACCTATCGCCATGACCGAGGCGATCTGGTCCCAGATCAACCATTCGGGCAGATGCGCGGCCCAGCGACGTGGGACGCTGGCCCAGCCGCCCACAAGAAACATGGTGACGAAGCCCAGCCCGAACAGCAGGAAGAGGATCGCCGTCAAATCGCCGCCTTGCGGGCTCACATCCTCGCCCCGTACGAGGTAGATCATGAAGGCAAAGATCATCGGCAGCAGACCCAACAGCAGGTAAAAGTGGAAGTGCCCCGGTACCCACATCGTATTGTGCATCACCGAATTGACCACGATCGTGGCATCGACCACGGCCGGGATGACACCCGCCATCCAGCCGAACATCGAGATCAGCAACAGGGTGGACACCAGATCCCAGCGGATGCCCGAGCGATGCAAGATCGTCAGCGCGCCGAGCCCGGTGACGATCAGAATCGGGAAGCTGTTGACGTAGGAGAGCACCTGTCCGAGCGCCAGGGCCCATGTTGGCATGGCGAAATCCATCAGCAGGTGATGGGGAAAGATGACCAGAACCATCGTGGTGGAGAGGGTCCAGGCCGCCAGAAACACCCGCGTCGTCTTCCATGGGCGCGCGGTGATACGCGGCAGAAGTTCATAGACCACCACCACGGTCATGTAGATCGTGGCGTTGATAAGGGTGTGCCCGAAAAAGTAGATCAGGTTCTTGGCCAAAAGCGGGTTGATGTCGACCGTGGGAATGAAAAGATTGACCAGGCTCATCACGATCACCACCGCCGCGGCGATCAGCGCCGGAGTGGTGACGATGACCACCATGGCCGAGGCCACAACAGTGGGCGGCGGCACGCGATCGTCGCGGTTCAGAAAAAGCTTCGGCCACCCGAGCGCCCGGCCCAGTCCGCCATAGCCCACAATCAGCCCGCGTCCGGCTTCGAGGCAGACCAGAAGGAATCCCACACCGATCAGCAGAAGCCCGCCCAGATGCAGCTCCGCCGCCCAGAACGGCCAGACCCCAGCCGACAGTGCGGGCAGCGGATAGAGAAAGGTCCAGGCCCCGGCAAAACCGCCGATGAAATCGGCCACGAGAATTGCCACTACGCCGACGAGGAACAGTGCAAGATTGAGGCCCAGCACGCCCGCGCGCAGCGCGACATGGGCCGACAGGAAATGCCACATCACCGCCACGCCGCCAAGCGCGGCAATGCCCACCATGCCGGTGCCGTGCACTGTCATGATCTGGTAGAATAGCGCCGGTTCGAGCCCAAGCCACTCGGCCTGGACCAGCCGCATGACCAAGCCCAGCACCATCATCAACAGCACCACCAGCCCGGTGATCGCCAGATAGCTTACGACCCAGACCCGGCTGTCGCCTGCCGACGTGTTAATTCGCTGTTGTGCCTGAACCTCACTCATCGCCGCCTCCCGCCGCTTCGGTCACGACCAGTTCGGCCTTCATGTCGTGATGCGCCAGCCCGCAATACTCGAGGCAGAGCACACGGTAGGTTCCAGGCATCTCGAACACATGGTTCAGCCGGTTTACGTAGCCCGGCATCGCCTGGGTCTGCGCCACGAGCCGGCCTGCGCCGTCATAGAGGCCGAAGCCGTGATTGACGTCGGTGCTGGTCACGCGGAACTCTACCGGCTGGCCTGCCACGACCTCTTCACGGTCGAGATCCCAATACCACTGCGCGCCGGTGGCGTTTACCACCTGCACCTCCGCAGCTTCTGGCGGCCCGTAGGGGTTCGCGCGCAGCAGGAACACCGTCACCGGCAATCCGATTAGCACCATTGTCCAGAAGCCAAACGCGCGGACGCGGTAGGCGCGGCCCTGTACTGGCGCATAGTCACGCGCCGTATGCGCGTAGCGCCGGACGTACAGGAAGACGACCCCGAGCAGCAGAACAGCCAGAGCTGTCAGCAGGGCAGCAAGGGTCTGAACCGTCATTATGCAACCCCTCACAAAATCGCGCAGCCGTTCGTAAATCGACGGAATTAAATTGAGTGCTTTTCAAAGCCGCCTTGATCCATGTCATTGCGCCCGGAAATGAGAACCTCATGTCCGTCGTCAGGAGTATCGGTGACCGATGAGCCGATTCAGGAAGTTAGGAGTCGGAATCAATGATCTGGTCAAGAGTCGGAGCATGACACGGATCACGACGAGACGGATGAAGGCTGCGGCGGTTTGGTCGTAGCGCTCGAAGTTGCGGGCGTGGTGCCGGGTTCGACTGATCCAGACGCGGGCGCGGGTCAAGTCCGGTTCCTGCTGGATAAACGGGTTGAGGATGCGAGAGCGGTTCGCTCGGCGTGAGCGTCATCCAGCTCGTTGCGGATCGCCTTCAACTTGCGCTGCTCGAACCCTGTGATCCTGACGCCACGCCGGCGCTCGGCGGCGCGATCAAGGTCACGCACATGAGCTTCAAGACGACGCGCACATCGAAGGCATGCAGGATGAACTTGGTGCGCCGGCGTTCCCCGCCGAACAGCCGCTCGAGAAGATTCGCAACCAGTATGAGATTCGTAGTGCCTGTGTTCGGCCGGGGTTTCTGAGCCTGGTATACGGTGCGACCATCAGGGACAGGGACACCGGGAGTACGAAGATGAGGGCAGGCCGGCAGGACAGGCCGGCGGCGCACAGTTCGTCGTGCAGCCATGCCGCCAACGAGCAGGCTTCCAGACAGATCCGATTCAGATCCAGCCCCAGACCCGATAGGGCCGCGATCAACGTCGGCGGCTCCCTCGCCGCCCGCAGCTCCCGTCCGATCCGACCGGTTTCGTCGACGACGCAGATCGCCGTTTCGTCCAAAGAGCCGTTTCGTCCAAAGAGACGTCCAGCCCGGCAAAACAGGTCATGGCTGCTCCTTTGCGATGCTTGTGGCGATCCAACACCAACCACGTTCTCGCATCCCGACAGGAGCAGCCGCCCTCTTCTCGATGACGACGGGCCTCCAATCACCCGATCTGGCTTGAGAGCGCTCTTGAGATGGCTGAGAGTAGTTGGCACCAGCTAAGACCCAACGACCTCGAGTGTCGCCCGCAGCGATGCCACAGTTCGATTGATTGGCGTCGACTCGTCTGAAATTTCGGCAATATTTCGAGATCTTAGGGGGCGTTCTGAGATTCCGGGTCCTCCGGCCACTCTCCCATCGACTGTCCAGCGCGCGAGAATCAGGCGCGTCGCCGCTCGTTCGAAGCGCTATCCTGCCCCGGCGCGCACGACCGCCGCGGGCCGGGTGCGCGCGCCCGCCACGAACCGCAGTAGAGCCGCCGCATGCAAGCACCTGAGCGAACTGGCGATCCCGCCTTGTGGCTGTTATGGGCCGCGGTCGCCCTGTCGGTCGCGTTCTGGCCGATCGTGGTCTGGCTCGGCTTCGCCGATTCGGTCGCCGGGGCGGGGAGCGGATACACCAGCTATTTCCAGGCCGGCAACTGGTGGCCGTTCCCATTCTTCTTCCTGGGGCTGGCGCCGGCGCTGTGGCTGTCCTGGACCCCGCTGCTGCGGGCCTGGGGAAAGCTGGCACAGACCGGGGTGCTGATCGGCACGCGGGAAAGCCAGGGGGGCCGGCCGCACGCCGACGCCGTCGCCGCGGTGGTGAAGGCGGTCCGGCGCCGGCGCATCGTCGCCGTCGCCGTCGCGCTGCTGGCAGCGCTCGCCATCAACGCGGTCGACCGGGCGCCGCTCTTCGATCTCTATGCCGGCCGGATGAAGCTCACCGAGCAGCAGCAAGCCGCCTGCGCGCATCCCGACCCGTTCGTGAAGTGGATCCTGGAAGCCCATGAGGGGGCCGGCTTCCTGTGCGACGCCCTGCCGGGACTGCTGGCCGAGCCCGACTCCGGCGCCGCGAAGGCCAAGGGCATCCCGGCGCCGGCCGGCCAGATCGCCTTCGCCGTGTTCACTGCGCTCCAGCAGACCGTGATCGTGTTCCTGGCCGGACTCGCGCTGCTGCAGATCCTGTTGCACACCGCGCTGTTCGCGATGTTTGAGCGCCTCAACACCGCCCGCGCCCACGGCCTGCGCCTGATCCTCAACGCGCGCTCGCCCTTGAACGAGTTCGGCATGGAGCACTGGAACCACGCCCTGAACAACTTCTACTGGGCGGCCTCCCCGGCCCTGCTCGGGGTGTTCATGTCGCGGCTGTCGACGCCGCCCGAGGATTATCTTCCAGGCCAGGTCCTGCTCGGATTCGCGGTGCCGGGCTGCCTGATCGCACCGATGATCGTCACCATCATCGTGCGCCAGGCGCGGCTGCCGGCGACCTGGGCGACCCTGCAGCCGGACGGCCCGGTGCCGCCCGAGGACTACCGCCGCCAGCAGCTCTGGCCGTTCGACCGCAACTGGACCTCGAAGCTCGGCATCGTCCTGGCCTTCGCGCTCGCCGCGCTCTCGATCGGATTCGAGATCGAGCGGCTGATTCCGTTGTAGTCCGGGTCGCGCCGGTTCGACGGCTCTGCGCCTACAGATGCTCGCGCTTGTAGTCCGCGCCCATGATGAAATTGACCTCGCCATTGCCCGAGAGCGGCAGCAGCAGGCGGCTGACCTCGGTGTACCACCGCCCGTTGCTCACGCTGATCGGCGCATAGAGCGGCTGGCGGGTCCGCACCACCTCGCGATAATGCAGGATGACGACCGACCAGAGATCCTTCGGCGTCAGCTCGTCGAGGAAGCAGCCGGTGAGGTCGCGGCCGTAGACGTCGGCCAGCCTTGTGCCGAACAGGCGAAACTGGAAGCGCCCATCGGGGGTGACCACCGCGATCGAGAGGTGGGGCGCCCAGCGCTTCATGACGTCCAGGTCGAAGTCGCGACGGCCGGGGAGCGTTCGGCGGCCGGACACCTCGACCCAGAGCGCCTTCAACGCGTCCAGCTCGGGATGCGACGCCAGATGCGGCGGCGCGCCGGTCGGCGGGAGCAGGTGCGACGGCAGCGGCAGGGTGAGCGGCACCGCGCCGGGCTGCGGATTCTTGTGCGGCGCCGACTGGCTGGACTCCGAGAACACCCGGCACATCGAGATGAGGTATTCCGACCGGCCATCCGAATCGACCAGCGGCGCCCGCGTGATGGTGCAGCGATAGGTCGAGCCATCCTTCCGGTACTGCAGCAGGTCGTATTCCTGGGAGCGTCCTGATCGAAGCTGCTCCTCGCTGTCCCGCACGGTCTGCCGATCCGTGTCTGCGCCATGGAGAAAGTCCGGCCGTCGACCGATCGCCTCCGTGCTGGAATAGCCGTTCACGCGCGAAAACGCCTGGTTGACATACAGGATCCGCCGGGCATCGGGATCGGGATCGTTGCCCGAGATGACGATCGGTTCGGTGGAGACTTCCCAGACCGGCTGCAGCAGCGTTGCAAGTATCGTCATGCGCCACTCCTACGAGACGCAAAAGCATGGGCCGGAAGGGTGAGAGGCAATATTAGACGCGCCGGCGCTAGTGGTCCAGTTCACGGGCCATTTTTCCGCGATCGTGGATGTGCGGCTCCGGTGGTGCCGCCGCTCGGCGGTTCGGCCAGGAGGGCCGCCATGCAAGACCGCCGCCGGCGCGATGTCGGCGACGCCACGGTGGTGGTGCTACCGTACCGCCATGGACCGGCGTGACGGCGGCAGGAGGATCGGGCGATGACGGACAGCCACGGCGAGGCCTTCGGTTTCGCCGCCCCCCATGATCGGCCGATCCCCTATCTGGAGCGGACCCGGACCTACTACCAGACGCTCGGCTATGGCGCGCCGTACGAATGGGCGCACTGCGCCGAGGTCCCGTTCCGGCCGCTCGGCACGCCGCTCGCCGAGGCTCGCATCGCCCTGGTCACGACAGCGGCGCCCTATCGGCCCGACAAGGGCGACCAGGGGCCGGGCGCGCCCTACAACGCGGCGGCCAAGTTCTACGAGGTCTATTCCGGCGACACGGCGGGCGAACCCGACCTGCGGATCTCCCATGTCGCCATCGACCGGCGGCACAGCACGGCCGCGGACCAGGCCGCCTATTTCCCGCTCGTCGCGCTGCGCCGGCAGGCGGCGTCGGGGCGCATCGGATCGCTCGCCCCGCGCTTCCACGGCCTGCCCACCAACCGCAGCCATCGCACGACCATCGAGGTCGATGCCCCGGAGATCGTCGCGCGCTGCCGCGAAGACAATGCCGACGCGGCGATCCTGGTGCCCAACTGCCCGGTCTGCCACCAGAGCGTCGCCCTCGCCGCGCGGATGCTGGAGGACAGCGGCATCGCCACAGTGGTCATGGGTTGTGCCAAGGACATCGTCGAGCATGTCGGCGTGCCGCGCCTGCTGTTCTCCGATTTTCCGCTCGGCAACGCGGCGGGGCGGCCCCACGACCCGGAGTCCCAGGCCTTCACCCTCGATCTCGCGCTGCGCCTGCTGGAAGCCGCGCCGGCGCCCCGGACCACCGTGCAGTCGCCGCTCAGATGGAGCGACAATCCCGACTGGAAGCTCGACTACTGCAACATCGAACGCCTGACCGCCGACGAGATCGCGCGCAAGAGGGCCGAGTTCGACCGCGGGAAGGCGCAGGCGAAGATGCTGCGCGAAAGCACCGGGGACATGCGGTATTAGGTCGCCAAGCCCGCCGTGGGAACATCGCTCATGGATCGACAATTCCCCAGCCACTCCGCCGCCCGCCGCGCCTCGGCCGCTTGTGGAAGGCGCCGTCCCTCATCGCCGAGATGCCTCGCGCCTTGTCCCGCGGCACCTTGACGTCCACCGACGGGTCGCCGTCCACTCGTCATCGATCCGGTTGCCGGATCGCTACTGCAGCCGGCTGAACGCCGCGGTGAAGCCTTTCAGTGACACCGGCAGACCGAGCTTCTTGCCGGTGATGTCGTGGACGATAACGATCAGTTCCTGGCCCTGCTTCAGGATGGCGATGTCCTCGTCGGTGAGCTGCCAGGGCGTGGCGCAGCCGCGCGGATCGCAGGAACGGATCGGCAGGCCCCGGGGCTCACCGCCGTCGACCTTGAGGCCGAGCCCGGGCGGCAGCAGCACGCCGAGCGGTACCACCAGCCAGGCGAGCGGACGCGACCCACCGTCGGGATAGCCGATCGCGACCAGCAGCAGCTCGCGCTTGGATTTCGTATCGCCGATCGCCTGCACCATCTCGCAGCGCTTGGGCTGGCTTTCGCTCGCCGGCACGCAGCGCAGGGTCCAGGCATCGAACTGCTCCTCGGTACCGCCGGCCGCTACCGGCGGCACCGCGGCCGGCGCGTCCTGCCCCCGCGCCGGGCCGCCGGACAGCAGACCGGCGGCAAGCAACAGCGCCGGACCCAGCCGCCGGACGGCGTGGCCGCGACGCGCCCCGCCGGACGAACTGCCCAGGTTCACGGGCGCGGCGCGGGAACAACGTCGAATCATGGTCGGCTCCGTCGATGGCTGCAGGTCGAATCGGCGCCACCATAGCGCAGCCGCCGGCCCGGGATCAGCAGGTTATGGCGACCGCCTCCGGCCCAACCGGCCGCCTACCCGGCTACCGCGCCGTTTCGGGCGGCGTGCAGACGGCCCGCCCGTCCGCGCCCCCGGTCAGATGGCAACTCGCCGCGAACCGGGGCGCGGCGGTGGCGCGCAGCGGCAGCAAGGGAATGTCGGCACGGCGCGGCCACCAGTCCCGGAGCGGACCGCAGACCAGATTTTCCAGCATCATCTTGCGGCCATCGTAGCGCGGCACGTAGAGCGCGCCGTCGCTGGCCTGGCGCCGCAGCGCCACCGCGAGGCTGCCGCCCGGCGCGATCTGGCCGGCGTCGAGCTCGACCCAGTGGCCGAAGATCAGCATGCAGCGCAGCGGCGCCGCGCCGTCATTGGCGACCGTCAGGGAAACGTCCAGGTCGCCGCCATCCGCCGCCGGCGCCGCGGCGCAGGCCCCGAGCAGCCCGGCCAGCAACAGCGCGCCGATCCGGGCGGACGCGGAAAGAGGTACTGGTCGCGAAGTCATTGCTGCGGCCGCTCCTCTTGCTGCCCGGGCAGACGCGCCGGCGCCAGGGGCGGCACGCCGCGCAGCAGGTCGCCCGCCCGTTCCGCCATGGCGACGATCGCCGCGTTGACCGGGCCGGTGGTGATCGACGGCATGACCGAGGCGTCCATGACATGGAGTCCGTCCAGGCCGTGCAGCCGCAGGCCGGGGTCGACCACGGCATCCGCCCCCCGCCCCATGCGGCAGGTGCCGACCGGGTGGTGATGGGTGTAGGCGGCCTCGGCGAGAAACGCCAGCCGCGCCGCGCGCGTGGTGCAGCCGGGACCGGGCAGGATTTCGCCGCCGCGCCACCCGGCGAGCGCCCGTGCGCCGCCGACCCGCCGGGCCAGGTCGAGCGCTTCCAGGTATCTGTCGCGATCGGCCTCCTCCGCCAGGTAGTTCGGATCGATGAGCGGCGCCGCGCCGCGATCGGCGGAGGCCAGCCGGATGTTGCCGCGGCTTGCGGGATGGGTGAAGCCGAACATGATGGTGTACGCGCTGCCCGCCGCCGGCGCGGTGAACCGTTCAGTCACCACCGGCGCGATGACGCAGGCCAGCACCAGTTCCGGCGCCGGCCCGCCGCCGCTGCCATGCACGTACATCAGCGATTCCGAATGCTGGTGGCGCGACGGCGGCACCGGATGGCGGGCGCGGTAGACATTGCCGCCCGACAGCAGATGGTCGTGCAGGTTGCGCCCGACGCCCGGCAAGTCATGTCGCGGCGCTATGCCGGCAGCGCGGAGTTCGTCGGCCGGCCCGATCCCGGCGCGCAGCAACAGAAGCGGCGAACCGATGGCGCCGGCCGCCAGCACCACGCCGCGCTCGGCCAGCAGCGTCTGCGGCCCGTTCCGGCCGGTCACGCGCACGCCGCTGCAGCGCGGCCCGGGCGCGAGCACGAGGTCGTCGACGACGGCATCGCAGAGGATGGTGAGATTGTCCCGGCCGCGCACCGCCGGCGTCAGATAGGCATCGCTCGCGGTCAGCCGCCGGCCGTCGACGATGCTGAGGGTGTTGACGGTCGGGCCGGCAAGGTCGGCGCCGTTATGCTCCTCGATCGGCGCCAGTCCGATCTCGATCCCCGCCGCGATGTACGCGGCAGTGAGCGGATGGGGATCGGCGGGACGCATCAGCCGCAGCGGCCCGCCATCGCCGTGATAGGGCGACGGGCCGTATTGCGAGGCCTCCGAGCGGATGAAATAGGGCAGCAGGTCGCGATAGCTCCAGCCGTCGCAGCCCGCCGCAGCCCAGGCGTCGAAGTCGCTGGCATGGCCGCGCACATGGGCCATGGCGTTGATCGCCGTCGAGCCGCCCATCACCCGGCCGCGCGGCCAGGCATGGACCCGGCCGGCGGTGTGCGTCTGCGGCACCGTCGCATAGCCCCAGTCGACCGCGCTGCCCTGCAGCGTCGGCCAGGCCAGGGGATCGGCGATCGCCGGATCGCGCGCCTCGCCGCCGGCCTCGACCAATGCCACGCGCAAATCGGCCTGCGCGCTGAGGCGCGCCGCCAGCACCGTCCCGGCGGTCCCGGCACCAATCACCACGTAGTCGAACCATTCACCCGCCGGCTTGCGAACCATTGTGCGAACCACCTGCTTGCGCCGATTTGGATTGTTCCCGTTCCACGTCGATCGGTCTATCATTTCCCGCAACAACGCTGGGGGAAGCGAGCAGGGAGGCACCGATACCTATGCGTGACAATCAGAGCGCCGGGCGGACATCGACGCAGGCCCGCAGCCAGATCAAGGAGCCGGTCATCACGCTGTCGGCCGGACCGGTGGCGGTGTTCCCGCGGGTGATGCAAGGGCTGGCGCGGACCGTCCACTACGACTACGACCCGTATTTCCAGGACTTCTACGAGCAGGCGGTAGGCAAGGCGGCACGCGCGCTGCGCTGCGCCGAACCGCCCCTGATCCTGCAATGCGAGCCGGCGCCGGGGCTCGAGGCGTCGGCCGCCTCGCTGATCGGACCCGACGACGTCGTGCTGAACCTCGCCTCCGGGGTCTACGGCAAGGGCTTCGGCTACTGGTCGTCGCGCTACAACAAGGAACTGCTCGAAATCGAGGTGCCCTACAACGAGGCGATCGACCCGAAATCGGTGGCCGATGCCTTCAAGAAGCGCCCCGACATCAAGATCGTCTCGGTGGTGCATCACGACACCCCGTCGGGCACCCTCAATCCGGTGGCCGAGATCGGCAAGATCGTGCGCGCCAATGACGCGCTGATGCTGGTCGACGCGGTGTCGTCCTGGGGCGGCATGGACATCCACCCGGACGATTGTTTCGCCGACGTGTTCGTGACCGGCCCGGGCAAGTGCCTGGGCGGCGCGCCGGGCCTCACCATCATCGCCGTCAACCAGCGGGCCTGGACGCACATCGCCGCCAACCCGAAGGCGCCGACCGCCTCGATCCTCAGCCTGACCGACTGGAAGGACGCCTGGCGCCACGACAAGCCGTTCCCGTTCACCCCCTCGGTCGCCGAGATGAACGGCCTCGACGCCGCCCTCGACCAGTACGAGGCCGAAGGACCCGAGAATGTCTGGGCCCGCCATGCACTGACCGCCCGGGCCTGCCGCGCCGGGATCAAGGCCATGGGCCTGGAGCTGTGGGCGGCGCGCGACGACATAGCCTCGCCGACCACCACCGCCGTGCGAGTGCCCGCCGGGCTCGAGGACAGCGACATCCTGGCGGCGGCGCGCGCGCAATTCGGCGTGGTGTTCTCGACCGGGCGCGGCGAGACTCAGGGCAAGCTGATCCGAATCGGCCATATGGGACCGGTGGCGGAGCCGGTCTATGCCGTCGTCGCGCTGACGGCGCTCGCCGCAGCGCTGCGCCAGCTCGGCCACAAGGTCGACGCCGGCGCTGGAGTCGAGGCGGCGCTCGAGGTCGTCGCCGAAGCCAGGGGCTAGCGCCGGGCGGTGAAATCTATCGAACAGATGTCGAAGGACAGGAGAGCAGATCGATGAAGCGATTTGAAGGACGCGTCGCCGTGGTCAGCGGCGCGGCGCAGGGCATCGGGCGCGCCGTCGCCGAGCGGCTGGCCAGCGAAGGGGCGAGGGTCGCCGCGGTCGACATCAACGGCGCCGGCGCCGAGGCGACCGCAAAGGCGATCGGCGGCGGCGCGTTCGCCGTGCAGTGCGACATCGGCGAGCCGGACTCGGTGGCCAAACTGTTCAAGACCGTGGCCGACAAGGCCGGCAAGCTCGACGTGCTCGTCAATGTCAGCGCCATCGTGCCGTTCGTGCCCTGGGACCAGCTCGATTTCGCCGAGTGGCGCCGGGTGCTGCGGGTCAATCTCGACGGGCTGTTCCTGATGTGCCGCGCCGGGTCCGACTTGATGCGCAAGAACGGCTATGGCCGGATCGTCAATTTCTGCTCCAACTCGATCTTCGCCGGCACCCCCAACATGGCGCACTACGTCGCCTCGAAGGGCGGCGTCCTGACCTTCACTCGGGCGCTCGCCACCGAGCTCGGCGCCCACAAGATCACCGCCAACTCGGTCTGCCCGGGCCTGACCGACACCGAGGGCGTGCAGAAGACCCCGCACAAGGACGCCTTCGAGTTCGTCGAGATGCTGCAGGCGATCAAGGGCCGCGGCGTGCCCGCCGACATCGTGCCGGCGGTCGCCTTCCTGGCGTCGGAGGAGGCGCATTGGATCACCGGCCAGGCGCTCAACGTCGACGCCGGCATGGTGCGCTGGTAGGCGGAGCCGCCCTTCCCCGGACCGCGGTCCATTTCCCGGCCCGGGAGCGATCCCTCTAGAGTCGACGTCGACGCCGGTCGTTCTTCCTGCTCGCCGCTGGTCCCGGACTGGGACATACTTCGCGCCTGTCCTGCAGGGGGAGTTTCCATGGGTGTTCGTCTCCGGCGCGGGCGCGGCGCTCTCGTCGCGGGCCTGGTCGCCGCGGCCTCGTTTGCCGCGCCCGCCACCGCTCAGTTCGACGCCGAGATCATGCAGAAATGGATGACGGTGACGGTCGTGCATTACGCGGTGACCGGCGTCTATGCCGCCGATACGCTGATCGTCAATGCCGGGACCAGCGGCTATACCGAGGTCGAGGACCGGGTCGAGATCGGTTTCGACTGGGACCAGACGGAGGCCAAGCTCGTCGGCGAGCCGACGATCGAGAACTTCCCCTCCAAAACCGGCGCCTTGCGGAACGGCGCGGACGGCTGCCGGGCGCCGACGCTCGGCGGCCCGTATGAGCACTTCACGCTGCAGTCGCTGACGGACGGGCTCGCCGGCCAGCTCGCCATGTCGGTGCAGCGCGATTTCCCGGCCGCGGAAATGCCGGTCGCCTGCACCGGCGGATCGGAGACCGTGCCGGCCAGGACGGAGACGGAGATCGGCGATTTCGTCGTGCCGGGAACGATGATCCTCGCCATGCCGCAGGAAGCCGGCGGTCAGCTGACGGTTTCACCCGACGGCGAGTCGATGATCTTCGTCGACAAGGGCTGGACCTGGACCTACACCCCGACCCCGGTGCGTTAGCCCGCGCGAGGGATCCGCCAAGGGCGTGCGCTGCATATTGGCCGATGCTGCCCGGCCGGCACCTCAGGCCCGCGCGACCGTGCGCCCCACCGCCTGAAGCCGCGTGCGGTCGGAGAACATCATGCCGGGCCGCCGGTCGTAGCTGAAGATGGCGATCACCCGCTGCCGCGGGCCGGCCACCTCCGTCACCCGGTGCAGGGCATGCTTGCCGCGGAACAGCATGAGCGCGCCGACCTCGACCGCCGGGCGGCACGTTCCGATCGCGACGCCGTCCATCACCGCGACAACGCCGGCAAAGTTCTGATCCTCGTCGCTGCGGATGCCCGGGCAGAACTCGAACGCGCCGCCGAGGACCGGCTTCTGCAACAGCAGCGTGACCACGAAATCGTTGCTGTCGAAATGCCAGCCGTGCTGGTCGCCCTCCCCCATCACCGTCGCCGCGCAGCTCAGCAGCGGGTCGGCGCAGCGATGCAGGCCCGGCTCCTCCAGCAAATCGCCCACCAGCCCGGCGAGCCAATCGGACTCGTACAGCCGACGGATCATGCCCGCGGCAGGCAGCAGGTCGGTTGCCACCACATGCATGCAATAGGGATGCCGCCGCCGCAGGGGGTGATCCGCCGCCATGTCCGGCGTCGGCTCCTCGCCATAGGCGCCGAGCAGCCGGTCGCGCCGATGGGCGGCCGGGACGGCGGCCAGCGCCTCGGCCGTCATCCGGGCGGCGGTGTCGCCCGTGACGAGGCCGGGCAACATGGCGAAGCCCGACCCGCGCAGTTGCTCGCGCCCGTTGTCGAAGACGGCTTGCCGCGCCTCGGGATCGCCGAGGGGATAGCGCAGGGCTGCGATCAAGTCATCGACCGCGGCCTCCGGGTCGGCTTCAATCGCCATGGCCATCTCCCTGTCGCCTCCTCTCATTCGCTCCGCCACAATCCGCGCGCGGCACGGTTGATCAGTTGGCGGGCGCGCACCCAGACCAACTCCTTCCAGTCGTCTTCGTCGGGATAGAAAGCGCGGCGCACGGCGGCGAGAATCTCCCTGCCTTGCGCGGAATCGTGTGTACCGTGGCTGCGCAGCCACAACCGTCCCATCAGGGTTTCCAGCACGTGCGGCAAGGGATAGGTGCCGTACTCCACGACCACGCGGGTCAGCTCGGCGTCGGGCAGCTCCTCCGAGAACAGATGGCGCAGCGTGCCGGTGAGCGGCGCCGACAGCGAGCCGCCGGCTTGGTGCGAGGCAAGCCCGTTCCGGTACCAGTGCTCGGCACGATCGTGCTCGGGCTCGCCTGGCCGGTCCCAGATGATGAGCTGGGCCGTGCCGTAGGGGCCGAGGCCGGTATGGAAGTCCAGCATGCCGACATGATCGGCCGACCTCACATGCGCGCGCAAAATTCTTCGCAGAGTCGTGTTCGACCAGGTCGGTGCCGCGCCGCCATAGAACAGCCCGTCGGCGTGGCTGTACTGGCCGCCGGTGACCGCAAGCTGCAGCGCCGCCGCGCCATGGGCGGCGCTGAATTCGGCAAAGGCCTGACGGCGGGCGTCGGCACTTGTCGAGTCCCAGCGGGCCGGCAGAATCACTGGATGCAGAGCCCGATAGTTGGGATTGTCCGGCAGCGGCGTGCCATCGAAGGGTAGGCAGTTGCGGTTGAGGTCGACGTTCTCGTTGGTCTCGCGCTGCAGCCAGGCGAAGCCATAGGGATTGATCGCGTGGATGAGCACGACGCGCACATCCTCGGGCACCTTCTGCGAATGTCCCTCCGCCAGCCAGCCGATCTGCGCACCCGAGCCGCAGAAGCCCTCCACGCCGTGGGTGGCCGAGAGCAGGACGAGCACCCGCCGCGCCGACGGATCGCCGATCAGCGCCACATCGGTGGCGAGCGGTTCGCCCGCCGGTCCCGGAAGCGGATGCGGGTAGGCGACGAGCTCGGCACCCGCTGCCCGCGCCTGATCCAGGAACTTGACTCTGGCTTGCGCATAGTCCGCGCTGAAATGCCTGCTGGGGAGCACGCTCGTCCTTTCCTACCTGCCTATGGTTAGACCGGTGCACATATCAGACGCCTCGGCGAACTGCCGAACGGCGACCGGTCGCATCCCGGCGGCGCGATTCAGGAATAGAATGCCGCCCCGGTCTGGTATTCCTTGAACGAGTCGGGATCGTGCGAATAGAACAGCTCGGCATCGTACTTCGCGGCCAGTTCCTTGAGCCGCTTCATCGAGTTCACGCTGGCCACCGGGTCGAGGTGGAAACTCGAGATGCACATCATGTCCATGTTCTTCCTGCTGTAGCAGGCATCGGCCGTGAACAGCATGGGGCGCCGGTTCGCCAGCTCGACCAGCAGGCTGTAGTGGCCGGCGGTATGGCCCGGCGTTTCGAACAGCGTCAACCCCTTGGCGATCTCCTGGTCGCCGGTCAGGGTCTCGAATCTCGGCGTGTAGATGTCGAGCGCGGGGTCGGCCGGCAGTTCCTTGCCGGCCTTGCGCGCCTGCTCCGGCGCGAAGGTCAGGTCGGAGTAGCCGAGATGCTCGAACGGCTGGCAGTTGGTCGAGACTTCGAGCTCCTTCGCGTGACAGATGGTGCAGGCCTCGGTCAGGTGCTTGTTGCCGCCGCAATGATCGAAGTGATAATGCGAGTTGATGACGTAGTTGATGTCCTGGGGCTTCAGGCCGAGCTGCGCCAATGCGCCGGGAATGGTTTGCTCGCGGGTCTGGATCGGCTTCTCGAACGGCAGCACGCGCATGACATGGGCGTGGTCGTAGCCGGTATCGAAGATGTAGCGCCCGTCGGCATGCTCGATCAGCACGGCGTAGCAGGGAAACCGCAGCTCGCCGCCCGGCCCGCGATTCCAGAAGGCATGGAACCCGTCGATCACGAGGCTGCCGCCGTCGAGCAGGTAGACCCTGGTGTCAGCCATTCGCCACTCCTCCCTCTTTCTCTAGCGTTTGATCGATTATGCCACGGTCAGCGCTCGCCGCGCATATAGGGCAGGCCGAGCGCCGGCGGCAGCACGCTGTGGCGCGCGAAGATGACCAGCACCAGCATCACCATGGCGAACGGCAGCATCTGCACCACGTCGGTCGGCACGTTGACGCCGGCGACCTGCAGCGCGGTGGTGAGCGCCAGGCTGATCCCGAACAGCAGTGCGCCGAGCAGCACCCAGGCCGGCCGGCCGCGCGCCAGCATGGCCAGCACGATGCCGATGAAGCCGGCGCCACCGGTCATGAACGGCACGAACAGCCCGGCGCCGACATTCGCCATGTAGGCGCCGCCGACCCCGGCGAGGAAGCCGGTGGCGAGCACCGCGGCGGAGCGGGTGGCGACCACGCTGACCCCGGCGGCGTCGAGCGCGGCGGGCTTGTTGCCGGCGGCCTCGAGATTGAGCCCGACATAGCTGCGGCGGAACACCCAGCCGAGGGCGATCGTCAGCAGCACCGCGAGGTAGACCAGCGGGCTGTGGGCGAACAGCCCCGGGCCGATCACGGGAATGCCGGCCAATCCGGGAATCTCCAGCACCGGCGCCTGGTCGAGGCGGGGATAGGTGCGGCTGAACTGGAAGTTGTGCAGCAGCGCGGTGAGCCCCTCGAAGCCGAGGGTGAGCGCGATGCCGATGACGATCTGGTTGAGGCCGAGGCGGATGCAGAACAGCGCCATCAGGGCCGCGACCAGCATGCCCGACAGGCCGCCCGCCAGAAAGCCGATCCAGAACGATCCGGTGTAGTAGGCGGCGACGAAGCCGCCATAGGCGCCGAACAGCATCATGCCTTCGATGCCGATGTTGAGCACGCCGGCTTTCTCCGAGATCTGCTCGCCCAGCCCGGCCAGCAGCAGCGGCACGCCGGCGGTGATCGCGCCGAACAGCAGCGCGCTCAGGAAGGCCTCGGTCATGAGCCCTGTCACCATCCTACTCCTTGGTCCGCGCGCGCCAGCGCTGGTCGAGGTATTCGACCAGCGCCAGGAACAGCAGCACCAGCGCCACCAGCACCAGCACGAAGTCCTGGGGCACGCCGACCCGGCGCGAGGCGGACTCGCCGCCGATCATCAGCATGGCAAAGAACAGCGTGAAGCCGATCACGCCGATGCCGTGAAAGCGCGCGAGAAAGACCAACGGCACCACCAGCAGGCCGTAGGCGGGATTCCAGTCGGCCCTGACCGTGCCCCAGACGCCGAGGATCTCCACCGCCGCGCCCAGCCCGACCAGCCCGGCAGAGAGCGCGAAGGTTGCGATCGTCAGCCGGCCGACATCGAGTCCGGCATGGATCGCCGCGCGCGGATTGGCGCCGACCACCTGCAGCTTCAGCCCGAAGGCGGTGCGGGTCATGATGAGATGGACCAGCACCACGACCACGAGCGCGATGATGATGCCGCCATGGACCGTGGTGTCGAATAGTCGCGGCAGGCGGTCCGCGACCGGCAGGGTCGGGGTCTGCGGCACCGTGGTGGTGGGGTCGCGAAACGGAATCTTGATCAGCACGTTGGCGAGGCTGACGCCGAGGAAGCTCATCATCAGCGAGGTGATGATCTCGTTGATGCCGTAGCGCGCCTTGAGCATAGCCGGCACCAGCGACCAGGCGGCGCCGACCGCCATCGCCACGGCGCAGCAGACGGCCACCATGAGCCAGCCCGGGAGCAGCGGGTTGATCGCCGGGGCCAGCGCCGCCGTCACGACCGCCGCCAGCAGGAACTGGCCGTCGGCACCGAGATTCCAGATGCCGGCCCGGAAGGCCACGATGAGGCCGGCGGCGACCAGCAGCAGCGGCGCCATCCGGGTGATCGTGGCCTGCAGCCCGCCGCCGCTCAGCAGCCCCCGCTCCACCACATAGCCGTAGTATTCCAGCGGATTCTTGCCGAGCAGCAGCAGCGCGGCGCCGGCCACCACCAGCGCCAGCAGCACCGGCAGCAGGATCCTGACCGCGCCGGCCAGGACCGCGCGCGCCCCGCCGGTCGGCGGCGTCGCGGCGGGGGTCTGCGCGGTGCCGATCTCCGCGCTCATGCCTTGGCTCCGGTCATCAGCAGGCCGATCGTCCGCTCGGTGCCCTCCTCGTTGGCGACGATGCCGGCGATCCGGCCGAGGAACATGACGGCGATCCGGTCGCTGACCTCGATCAGCTCGTCGAGTTCGGTGGAAATGACGATCGTGGCCAGCCCGCGCGCCGCGCCTTCGACGATGCGCTCGCGCGCCAGGTTGGTATTGTGCAGGTCGAGGCCGTAGGTCGGCTTGTTGAAGATCACCACCGCCGCCTCGGTGTTGAGTTCGCGCGCCAGCAGCACCTTCTGGATGTTGCCGCCCGACAGCCTGGCGATCGGCGTGTGCTCCGAGGGCGTGCGCACGTCGTACTGCGCGATCCGGTCGCGGGCATGGGCGTGGATGCGGTCCCACAGGCTGATGCCGCGGCGCCACAGGGGTGCCGTGCCGATCTCCTTCAACACCAGGTTGGTCGCCACCGAGAACGCCCCGACCGTGCCTTCGCCCAGGCGCTCGTCGGTGATGTAGCGCACGCCGTGGCGACGACGCGCGGCCACGCCGTCGGCGGTCGCGTCCTGGCCGGCGATGACGATCCGGCCGCTGCTGGCGGCGCGCTGGCCGGCCAGCACCTCGGCCAGATGCTTCTGGCCGTTGCCGTCGACCCCGGCGATTCCCAGCACCTCGCCCGGCCACAGGTCGAAGCCGATTTCGCGCAACGGGCACTCGCCGAGCTGCGCCTCGGTGGTCAGGCCACTGACGCTCAGCACGGCCGTGCCGGCACGGTCGATGGTCGAGGGCCGCCGCCGCTGGCCCTTGCCAAGCAGAGTCTCGGCGTCGTGGCCATGGCCCTGCCCGGTGCCGAACATCAGGCGGATCACCTCGTCGGTCACCTGCTGCTCGTTCATCGCGCCGAGGCGCGCCTTGTCGAGGCTGCCGACCAGCCGGCCCAGGCGCAGCACCGAAATGCGGTCGCCGACCGCGTAGGCCTCGCGCAGCTTGTGGGTGATGAAAATGACCGCCACGCCCTGGTCGCGCAGCCGCCGCATGACTTCGGCCAGGTCTTCCACGCCCCGCGGGGTCAGCATCGAGGTCGGCTCGTCGAGGATCAGCACCCCCTCGCCGCGCCCCATGCTGTTCTTCCACAGGGCCCGCATGATCTCGACCTGCTGCTGCTGGCCGAGCGACAGGCGCCCGACCAGCGCGTCGGCGTCGATCTGCACGCCGAGCAGCCCGCAGAGCTCGCGAAAGCGCGCCAGGGTCGCGGTGCGGTCGAGCGACCGCCAGGGCGGCCCCCCCAGCATCAGGTTCTCGACCACGGTCAGGCTCGGCACCAGCAGGACATGCTGGAACACCGTGCCGATGCCGAGATCGAGGCTTTCGCGCGGCGAGGACAGGCGGACCGGCCGGTCCTTGACCCGGATCTCGCCGGCGTCGGGCTGCTGCATCCCGGCCAGGATGCCGATCAGCGTCGACTTGCCGGCGCCGTTTTCGCCGAGCAGCACATGGATCTCGCCGGGCCGGAAGTCGAGGCTGATGTCGTCATTGGCAAGCACGCCGGGAAAGCGCTTGGTGATGCCGCGCAGGGCGATCGCCGGGGCTAGCTCTCCCGAGGCCGCCGGGCCGTCGCCGCGGCCTGCGCTATGCACCGTCTGTGCCGTCATGGAGATCTCGAAAACGCAACGTGGGGCGGGATTGCATCCCGCCCCACGAAGGCCCGAAGGAGAGTCCTCACTCCTCGTTGATGGTGGTCTCGCTCATCAGGGCACGGACCTGCTCCGCGTCCCA
This sequence comes from uncultured Rhodospirillaceae bacterium, assembly GCA_964372215.1. Lineage (GTDB taxonomy): Bacteria > Pseudomonadota > Alphaproteobacteria > Dongiales > Dongiaceae > DAIMFL01. The sequence continues at coordinate 39,467 of CAYJQC010000008.1, read as the reverse complement.
GATCGGCTCGACCTTCAGCGAACCGCCGATGATCTCGTCCCGGGTCTTCATCAGCTCGGTCCAGACCTCGGCCGGAATGTACTTGCTCTGCAGCAGCTTCACCGAATCGTCGGCGAGGCCGATCGAGTAGCCCTTGGTGCCGAAGGTGTCGGCCTTCAGGTCCTCGACCATGGCGCTGTAGACCGGCTCCATGTTCCAGATCACCGACGAGAGCAGGAAGCCCTTGTCGATGGCGGACTTGTCGCCGATCACGTCGATGAACCAGGCTTGGTTGCCATTGATCGCCTTGGTGGTCTCGACCGCCTGCAGCATGCCGAAGCTGGCGCCGTCGCCCTGGCCGAAGATGATGTCGGCGCCGGCACCGATCACCGTCTCGGTCACCCGGCGGCCGCCGGGCGCGTCGGCATAGGCGGCTGGCCCGATCACCGCATAGATGATCCGGATGTCGGATTTCGCCGCCTTGGCGCCCTGGGCGAAGGCCGCCGACTGCGAGTTCCAAGACGGCGGCTCGCCCGAGGTCACGATCCCGACCGCCCCGGTGGTGGTCATCCGGGCGGCCATGATGCCCGCCAGATAGGCGCCTTCATGGCCGCTCAGGGTGGAGTCGGCGATCAGGCCCGCCTTGTTGGCGTCCGGACGGTCGACGATGGAGACCGGCACCCCGGTTTCCTCGGCGATCTCCGGTGCCGCGGTGTTGTAGCCGCTGGCATGGGCGATCATCAGGCTGGCGCCGTCGCCCGCCAACTCGCGCAGTGTCGGCCGCACGTCGCCGTAGCCCAGGCCGGTGGCAGGCATGAACTCCAGCCCGTACTTCTCGGCCACCGCCTTGGCGGCGTCGAAACCCTGCTGGTTCCAGCCGTAGTCGGTCGGATCCTCCGGCGTCAGGATCGCCAGGCTCTTGACCTCGGCGGCGCTCGCCGCGGTCATCGTGGTAACGCCGACGGCGCCGACCAGCAGCGACGCGGCGAACGAGACTCGAACGATGTTTCTCAATGACTTGGCCTGCATAGCTCTCTAGCCTCCCATGTTGAGCGGACCCCTGCCCCGAGACCTGCCCGGCGGCGCGTCGGTGTCCAACCCCCTCCCGTGTGTACCTGTACGTCCAGTTCTCCGGCTCCCGTCGTCGGGAGCTTTGTACCGCTTCGCGGCCCCGAAGTCGCCTTGCGCAATTCCGGGGCCTCTACAACCCGGCATGCGGCAGCCGGGAGTCCCGTCACGTTTCGCGATGCCTCTAGCTCTCCAGGGCCTTGCGCACCGCGACGAGCTTCTTGGCGCGCGCCATCATCAGCTCCTTGGCCTTGTCCGGCGTGTAGCTGAAGATGCCGCCGCCGGTCTTGATGCCGAGCTTGCCCGCGCCGGTGCGCTCGGTGACATAGGGGCTGACGTCGCCGCGGGTGCACAGCTCCTTGTTCAGGTAGCTGCCGACCGCCTGATAGATGTCGAGGCCGGCCACGTCGAGCAGCGCCATCGGCCCGATCACCGACAGCTTGTAGCCGATGCCCCAGGAGACGCAGGTGTCGAGGCCCTCGGCATCGATGACGCCCTGCTCCACCAGATCGACGCATTCGCGCAGCAGCGCGTAGAGGATGCGGTTCTCGACGAAGCCGGCCACGTCCTTCTGGACGACCACCGGCAGCAACCCGAGCCCCTTGATGGTGTCGCACATCCAGGTCACGGTCTTCGCGTCGGTCTTCTCGCCGGCGATCACCTCGATCATCGGAATGACGTGCGGCGGGTTCGACCAGTGCATGCCGACCACCCGGCCGGGTGCCGAGTTGCCGGCCTGCAGCTTGCTGACCGGGATGCCCGAGGTGTTGGAGGCGATGATGCAGCTCTTGCCGACCGCTTTGTCGATCTCGTCGAACACCTTGAGCTTGATGTCGAGCTTTTCGGGCACGGTCTCGACCACCAGGTCGGCGCCGGCCACGCAATCCGCCAGGCTGTCCGCGATCTTGACGGCCGCACCCTTGCTGCGATCGGGCGTGCCGAGATTGGTGAGCACCCCCGTGGCCACGTCGACCATCTGCAGCGCCTTGGCGCGCTGATCGGCGCTCACGTCGAACGCCGTCACGCTCATGCCGGCCCGCGAAAGGGTCGCCGCGATTCCGGGGCCCATGGTGCCCAGTCCGACCACTGCCGCCTTGTTCATGTCGCCTCCTTGCATTTCTCTTTGTCGTTCAGCCGCGCCGACGCCGCGGCGCTGAGTCATGTGTCGGCAGGCGCTCAGCCGCCCACCGCTTTCTTGAAGCCCGGCCGCGCCGCCATCGACGCGCGCCAGGCCTGCAGATCGTCCAGTCCCGACGCATCGATCGGGAAGTCCAGGCAGCGATGGACGATCGGCCCCAGGCAGACATCCGCCAGGCTCATCGCACCGCCGGCGACGAATTTCCGCCCGGCCATCGCCCCGTTCAACAGCGCAAGATGGCCCTTCAGCTCCGTGGCGTCGGCGGCGAAGCTCGGCGCCCGCTCGCCCTCCGCCTTCTTCGACTCCTTGAAGATGGCGACATAGGGCGCGTTGAGCGAGGCCAGCAGCCAGTCCATCCAGCGCTCGACCTGGCTGCGCCCCGCCGGGTCGGTAGGATAAAGCGGCGTTCCGACCTTGTTGGCGAGATAGCGCAGGATCGTGTTCGATTCCCAGACCACGACGTCGCCATCCACCAGGGTCGGCACCTTGCCGGCCGGGTTCAGCTCGAGATAGGCCGCATCGGCGGTGTTGCCGAACTGCCGGCCGTAATCCTCGCGCTGGTACTTCTGCCCCATCTCCTCGAGCAGCCAGACCACCTTCTGCACATTGCCCGATGTGCCGCGACCTAGGACTCTGAACATTCTCTAGCCTCTCCCTGGATTGCGCCGGCGAGGGTCCCGTCGACTGGGCCTCGCAGGCGCACTGCGTTCCCTGCTGGCGCTAGCCGAGCGGCTTGTAGGCGATGGCGTCCATCTCGATCTTGGTATCGATGACCGCGCGCGCCTCGACCGTGGTCCGCGCGATATTGCCGTCCGGAAAGTACTCGGCGAAGACCCGGTTGTATCGGCCGAAATCGCGGGCGTCATCGAGATAGACCGTGACCCGCACGATGTCCGACAAGTCGGCGCCGTCGAGCGCGAGGATGCGCCGCAGGCACTCGATGGTCCAGCGCGTCTGCTCCTCGATGTTGCCGGCGCACATGTTGCCGTGCTCGTCCTTGGCCACCTGGCCGGAGATGAAGATGAAGTCCCCGGCGCGGACCGCCGGATGGAACGGCAGATTGGGATTCTTCTTGCCGATCGGCTTGATGGCGCCCTTGCTGTCAGCCACGCGTCCGCTCCCGTTTGTTCCGTTGCCTCACCATGCCGAGGTCTCGATGATGTCGACCCCGCGCTGGCGGTCGATCAGATAGATCAGCCCGCGGTCGTCGATGGTGACGTCGTTCGACGAGGCCAGATCGAAGCCCTCGGGCGCATCGGCCTCGTAGAAGCCGACCTCGCGCGGCCGGAACGGGTCGGCGATGTCGAGGATGCGCAGGCCCTTGGCGAACCAGGCGAAGGGGATGACGGTGCCGTTGAAGCGCTCGGAGGGCTGATGGCAGCCCATCATCGGCGGCTGCGGCGCCCCGTCGGGATCGAGCCCTTCGACCTGGAAGGTCGAGATCGCCGTCGGGAACCGCTCGTCGGTGATGTCGTAGATCCAGGTGAAGGCAGGCGCCGCCGGCCACAGCTTGGCGACGTCCTCGTCCGCCACCACCATGACGTCGCGCCCCCTGAGCTTTCGCGGGATCGGCAGGCAGGTATGGGTGGGATGCGGAAACACCGGCGAGGTGTTCACGCCGGAGATCGCCTTCGGCTTCGACATGTCGGAAATGTCGAGGATGTAGAAGCCGTGATGCCAATAGCTGACATAGAGCCGGTCGCCGACGCGCATGGGGTGATGGCAGCGCGGTGGCGTCCAGTCGTGCCACGGATACGCCTCGCCGCCGGCCTGCCACTGCCCGGGGATCCACCAGCGCCCGACCTCCTCGGGCCTCGCCGGATCCTGGAGATCGAGAATCATGACGATGTTGCCGACATAGCCCTCGGCGGTCGGCGATATGTAGGCGTAGCGGCCGTCGAAGTCGTAGCGATGGACACCCTTGCCGTGGGTCCGCCACTTCGTGATCAGCCTGGGCCGCGCCGGCTTCGAGACGTCGTAGATGCCGAGCCCCCCGCCGAAATCCGGATTGGCGTCGCCGCCCTGGCGCTCGTGATTGACGATCATGACATCGCCCGCCACCCGCACCTTGTGCGAATGCCAGCCCGGCGGCAGCTCCACGCGCGCCAGTTCGCGCGGATGGGCCGGATCCGACACATCCACGATCGTGGTGCCGGTGGGCTGCCGCATATGGCCGATATAGAGCACGTTGCCCTCGACCCAGACCTGGCCGCCGCCGGGGCAGTCGATATGCGCGACCTGCTTGGTGTTGCTGCTGTTGGCCATGGATTCCGCAGCGCCGGCCGGGGCCGGCACCGCCGTCGAGGGGTTGCTCAGGAGAGACGGACGACGTCACCGGACCCGGTCCGGCCGTGTTTCTGGTAGAGCGCCAGCGCCTTCAGGGTCGGCTCGTCGCTGGCGACGAACAGGAACGCCGGCTCGGTGCCGTCGTTGACATGCTCGCACCAGGCGCCGCCGGGCACCGCGAAGGTATCGAACGGCGCCCAGTCCAGGCGCTTGCCGTCGACCATGCTGTGGCCGCTTCCCTCGAACGGCGCGCAGAGCAGGCTGGCGTTCTGCTTCAAGGGCCGGGTGTGCTCGCCGGGCCGCAGCATCTGCATGAAGAAGGTGATGGTCTTGAAGACCGGCTGCCCGTTGGTCGGATCGACATACTCGGTCATCAGCGCTTCGTGGGGGTCGCCGTCCCAATCGCGAAACTTCTCGAACAGCTCGCGCATCATCTCCCAGCGATAGACGTACATCGGCGAAGCGGCGCCGGTGCCGCGGTCGTGCGAGACGAAGCGCGGCATCAGCCCGCCATGGCCGTAGACGCGCTGGGAATAGTCCGAAGGGAAGCGCTCGGACTGCACGGCACGGCGCACCCGCTTGCCGCCCTCGTCCTCGGTATAGTCGTGCTCGAAATAGGTGGCGTTCAGGGTCTCCACCAGGGGCAGGTCGAGAACGCTCAGATTGATCGCGGGGTCGCCGCCCTGGTTGCCGTGATTGTGCCAGGTATCATGGGGCGTCAGCACCATGTCGCCAGGTCCGAAGGTGATGTTCTCGCCCTCGACGCCGGTGAAGTTCTGCATGCCCGTCAGGCCGAAGCGGATGGCGTTCGGCGAATGGCGGTGCGGCGGCATGATCTCGCGCGGATCGTTCAACCGATAGGCGGTGTACATGGTGCTGACCGATGCCCGGCGTGGCGCCAAGCCGGGGTTGACCAGGATCAGCGATCGGCGCTCCGACGATTCGGTGGTGATCAGCTCGGCGGAGCGATAGAGCAGCGGCTCGATCCGGTCCTTGTAGCTCCAGACGAACGGGATCGCCTTGTTCTTGTCCATGACCTGGCGGTCCTGGTCATGGGCGACCGACTTGTCGATGGCCCAGAACGGCGCCATGTCGCCGGCGTGGACGTCGGCATGGAGCTGGTCGAGCGCCGCCTGCCGATTGCTGCCGTCGAGTTTCCTGCCGTCGCGCATCATGGCCGCCCGATCTCGTCGCCTGTGTCACCGTGGCCCGGCCTTGCCGGAACCACTTTTTGCATTGGTTCGCCGAAATCGGCGCTATCCGGGGCTGAGGCTAGCGAAGCCCGTCACCAACCGTCAACAAGGATCGGCCGCCGGTGGCACACATTGCCAATTGGTAGCGCATATGGCACCTTTTGGTTCCCTGCGGACTTGTCGGGCGGCGTGTCGACGGCCGGTTCGCCTGCGGAGCATATGTGGCTGCGGCGCACCGGCCCGAATGCGCGGCCGGAGTGTGACGCAACCGCGGATGGCGGGCCTGCCAGCGTGGCGGGCCAGAGACTGTGTACCAATGTCGAACCAGGCTGCCGGACCGCAGCGGGAACGGGGTCGAATGATGGAGCGCACCGAACAGACATTGACCAGGCTGCGGGCCTTGATCGCCGGCGACGACATCGGCCTCGACGGCCGCATCCCGCCGGAGCGGATCCTGGCGGACGAGCTCGGCGTCGGCCGACGCTCGCTGCGCCGCGCCCTCGACGTGCTGGAGCGCGAGGGGCAGATCCGGCGGCAGCAGGGCCGCGGCACCTTCGTCCAGGCGCCCGAGCACCAGCAGACCGCGCCGAACGGCGCCGCGGCGGTGCCGCTCGATCAGATCCTCGAGCACACCAACCCCTTGGAGGCGATCGAGGTCCGGCTGTCGATCGAGCCGGTCATGGCCCGGCTGGCGGCGCTGCGCGCCTCGCAATGCGACATCAAGAAGCTGCAGCGCCTGGCCGAGGGCACCCGCAGCGCGACGGCCTCTACCGTCTATGAGGAAGCCGACGAGCTGTTTCACCGCGCGGTCGCCGAAGCCTCGCGCAACGCCCTTTTCCTCGCCATGTTCGACATGCTGCGGAACTGCCGGCGCGACGCCGCCTGGCGCCGCCTGGGCGAGAACGCCAATTGCTACAAGCGGCAGTCGGTCTATGCCGGGTTCCACCAGGAAATCTGCGACGCCATCGCCGCGCGCGACGGCGAGCGGGCGCAGCAGGCGATGTACCGCCATCTCAGCGACGTCCAGGGCCACATCAATCGCCACGCCTTCCCGATGGGGCTGAAGGAACAGTAGAGGCGCCGCGGCCAGCCTTGCGCCAGGCCTCTGAAGACGGCCGGAAACGCACCACCCGCCGGGCACGCCCGGCCGGCATCTAGTACATCGCGCCGAAGCTCCAAGGCACGAATTCCTCGTCGCCGTAGCCGAGGCTCTCGCTGCGGCTGCGCTCGCCCGAGGCGGTGCGCAGGACCAGGTCGAGGATGCGCTCGCCGGTCTCCTCCAGCGTCGCCGTGCCGTCGGCGATCCCGCCGCAGTTGATGTCCATGTCGGCCGCCATGCGCCGGTACATCGGGGTGTTGGTGGCGAGCTTGAGGCTCGGCACCGGCTTGGCGCCGAAACAGGAGCCGCGACCAGTGGTGAAGCAGATCATGTTGGCGCCCGAGGCGACCTGGCCGGTGACCGAGACAGGATCGTAGCCCGGCGAGTCCATGAACACCGCGCCGCTCGCGCTGATCGGCTCGGCATAGCCGTAGACCGCGGTCAGGGGCGAGCTGCCGCTCTTGGCGACCGCGCCGAGCGACTTTTCCAGGATGGTAGTGATGCCGCCGGCCTTGTTGCCGGGCGACGGGTTGTTGTCCAGGCTGCCGCGGTCATGGCGCGCGTGCTCCTCCCACCAGCGGATCAGCGCCAGCAGCTTCTCGCCGACCTCCGGCGTCGCGGCGCGCGCCAGCAGCAGGCTCTCGGCACCATAGATCTCCGGCGTCTCGCTGAGGATCGCGGTGCCGCCCTCCGCCGCCAGCAGGTCGGCGGCGCGGCCGAGCGCCGGATTGGCTGTCAGCGCGGAGAAGCCGTCCGAGCCGCCGCATTGCAGCCCGAGCTTGATGTGCCGTGCGTCGCACCGCTGGCGCTTGGCCGCCGCGGCGCGGTCGAGCATCTTTCTGAGCCGCGCCACCCCGGCCTGGACCGTCGCCTCGGTGCCGCCTTCCTCCTGGATGATCAGCCGCTCGATCCGGCCGTCGGGCGCCAGCCCGGCCTTCTCCAGGAATTCGTCGACCTGGTTGTCCTCGCAGCCGAGCCCGACCACCAGCACGCCGGCGAAGTTCGGGTGGCGGGCATAGCCGCCGAGGGTACGGCGCAGGATCTCCATCGACGGGCCGTCGGCGCGAAAGGTGCAACCCTGCTGATGCGCCAGCGCCGCGACGCCGTCGACATTCGGCAGGCCGGAGAAATCCACCTCGCGGCGAAAGCGCTCGGCGATCAGCTTGGCCACCGTGGCGGAGCAGTTCACCGTGGTGAGCACGCCGAGATAGTTGCGGGTGCCGATGCCACCGTCGGCGCGCACGTAGCCGTCGAAGGACAGGCCGCGCGCGTTGCGCCGGATGCCGCCGCCGGCGCCTGCCGGGTCCCACACCGTGCGCGACGGCTCGAATGCCAGATTGTGGGTATGGACGTGGCCGCCAGCCGGGATGTCGGTCTTGGCGCGGCCGATCGGCACCCCGAACTTGCGGACCTGCTCGCCGGCCGCGATCGGCCGCAGGGCGAACTTGTGGCCGCGCGCCACCGCACCGGCGAGGCGCAGCGCCGGCACGCCCGACAGCGCGATCTCGCTGCCGGCCGCCAGATCCGCCAGCGCCACCGCTACCTGGTCCGCTTCATGCAAGTGCAGGAACTGACCGACGGCCGTCATCTGCCACCCTCCTCCCGGGAACCTGCCGCCGGTCCGGGCCGGGCGGCCGGCCCAGGCATAAAGCTTCTGCGGCGGAGCGGCAAGGCCGGCTCCGCGCCAGCCACGCGCAGGTCACGCGGGTACGAACTCGGGAATCGAGCCAGGCGGGTCAGGCCGACCGCAGCAGCGGTTCCAGGGTGTTCAGCAGGGTGGCCAACCGAATTGGCTTGCCGAGCACGACGGGGGTCTTCAACCCCAGCGCCGAGGACAGCCGTTCCGCCATTTCCGCATAGTGCGGGTTGAATCCGGTGACCAGCACGATCTGGCCGTTGCAGCCCTGTGCGGCCAGCCAGCGCATCAGCTCGACCCCGTCCATCTCCGGCATGACGATATCCAGCACGATCACGTCGGGCACGGCCCGGGCATAGCACGCCATCGCCTCCTGGCTGCTGGTCGCCACGTCGATCGCGCAGCCGAGCGCGCTCGCGGCATCGCGCACGAACGCGGCGAAGTTGGCCTCGTCATCGACGACGAGCAGCCGTTTTTGCATGGCGCTCATGCGCTTTCCCTCTTCAGCAGCCGCTCGAGACGACGCCCGAGCTCGGCAATGCGGTACGGCTTGGGCAGCAAGTCCACCTCTTCGGCCGGAAGCTCGGCCGGCAGTCGATCGACGTCGGCGAAGCCCGAGGTGTACAGCACCGGCAGGCTCGGCCGCGCCGCCTTGATGCGGACCGCCAGGCCGAAACCGTCCATGCTCCCGGCCAGCACGACGTCGGTGAAAACCGCCGCAACGTCGGCATTCTCGTCCAGCGCCGACAGCGCGTCCACACCGTCTACCGCCGAGACGGTGCGATAGCCGAGCCGGTGCAACGCATCGACGGCGAAGGCCCGCATCTCGTCATCGTCCTCGACCACGAGCACGAGCTCCCCATCGCCGACGCTGGTGCGCAGGGTCGGCACGATGCTGGTTGTCACCGGCGCCGCCACGCTTGCCTTCAGGTGCAGGCTCACCGTCGTGCCCATCCCGGGCTCGCTCTCCAGTTCCACGTGACCGCCCGACTGCTCGACGAAGCCATACACCATGCTGAGCCCGAGGCCGCTGCCCTTGCCGACCTCCTTGGTCGTGAAGAACGGCTCGAAGGCATGCGCCTTGACCTCCTCGCTCATGCCCTCGCCGGTGTCGGCAACCGAGATCACCACGAAGTCGCCCGGCTCCGCGCCGGGCTCGGCGACGGACATATTGATGGCGGAGATCGTCATCGCGCCGCCGTCCGGCATGGCGTCGCGGGCGTTGATGGCAAGATTCACCAGCGCGGTCTCGAGCTGTCCCGGATCGACGTAGCAGGGACGCAGCTCGGGATCGACCCGGATAGTGAGATCGATCTGCTCGCCAATGGCGCGCCGCAGGAGCTGCGACACTTCGGTCACCAGTTCGCCGGCATTCACCTGTTGCGGCAGCAGCGTCTGGCGCCGCGCGAAGGCCAGTAGCCGCTGGGTAAGTGCGGCGCCGCGCTCGGCCGCGGCGACCGCGCGGTCGACCAGCTCGCGTTCGGTGCTGCGCTGGGCCAACTTGAGCGACAACAGGTCGAGGTTGCCGACGATGACACCGAGCAGGTTGTTGAAATCGTGGGCCACGCCACCGGTGAGCTGGCCGATCGCCTCCATCTTCTGCGACTGGCGCAGCTGATCCTCCATGTTGCGCTGACCGGTCACGTCGCGCGTGATGGTCAGCATGGCGGTGATCGCCCCGCCGCTGTCCCGCAAGGGAACGGCGTTGGTCTCCATCCAGCGCCGGCTGCCCTTGAGGCCCGTCAGCTCGTAGAGCAGCGAGCCGCTTCCGCCGTCGAAGATCTGGTCGACCAGTGCGCCCAGGGCCTGGCGGTAGTCCGGCTCGACCAAGTCGTGCAGCCTCAGTCCGATCGCTTCGGCCGGCTGCGCCGCCTCGATCATCGCGAGACCCGCCGGATTGATCTCGGAGATCGCGCCGTCACGTGACAGCAAAGCCACGCATTCCGGCTCGCTCTCGTAGATCGCACGCAGCCGCGCCTCGCTGTCGCGCAGGGCCGCTTCGGCGGCGCGCTGCTCGCTGACGTCGACGGAGATCGAGCCAATGCCGCTGAGCCGGCCGGCATCGTCCACAACCGGAAAGCGCGTCGTGAGATAGCGCCGATCCCCGTAGATCGTAGGCGCGCCCTCCTCCTGGACCACCGCAGCCCCGGTGCTGCGCACCTTTTCGATCGCCTGCGCGATCTCGTCGACGAAGCGGGACGGGTAGAATTGCCGCGGCGTGCGCCCGACCACATCCTCCTCGGACAGGTTGAACAACTCCTGGAACCGCCGGTTCACGATGACGTACCGGCCTTCCAGGTCGCGCAGCGAAATGGTCACCGGGGCGTGGTCGAACACCGCGCGCATGCGGGCCTCGCTGCGGCGCAGCGCCAGATCCGCCGCCTTGCGCTCGGTAATGTCCTGCATCGTGCCCAGCGCTTCGATCGGGTCGTCGGACAGCTCGAGAATGTTCTCGGTGACCTCGCGGATGTGGCGCACCGAGCCGTCCGGACGGACGATGCGGTACTCCAGCGGCATGCGCTCACGCCGGCGCTTCCTGTAGTCGCGGAACGCTTCCGTGACGAACTGCCGGTCCTCGGGATGGACGAAGCGCTCGATGTACACGGCGTCGGGGACTGCCAGCTCGGCCTCCGGCACGCCGAACAGCGCCGCGACCTCGGGGGAATACCTCAGGCCGGTATGCCAGGCGCCGGACAACCGCGCCTTGCGCCAGGTCCAGTGGCCGATGCCGGCCAGATCCTGCGCGCGCCGCAGCAGCGTCGCCTGCTCGGACAGGGCGCGCTCGGACCGGCGGCGCTCGGTGATGTCGCGCATCGCCGCGATAAACTGCACGGCTCGACCGACCTGCATCTCGGCGACGGTGACCTCGACCGGCATCTTCGAGCCGTCCTTGCGGACAGCCATGATCTCATGCCCGACGACACCGACGACCCTTGCCGTCCCGCTCTGCATGTAGTGTCGGATGTAGCCTGCCGGACGCTCCTCATCCGGCACGTCGATCAGCAGGTCGATGTCGGTTCCGATCACCTCGTCCGCGGCATACCCGAAAGCGCTCTCGGCAGCCGGATTGAAGCTCGCGATTCGTCCGTCCGCGTCGATGGTCATCACCATTTCGGCGACGTTCTCGAGAATTCCCCGCAGGTAGGACTCGCGCGTCGTCAGCTCCGCCGTTTGCTCGCGCACCCGGCGCTCCAGCTCGGCATTGATGTCGGCCAGGCTGTCCTCGACCTTCTTGCGGTCGGTGATGTCGTGAAACACGCCGAACAGCGAGACGACGCGACCCTCGGCATCCTTCTCGCAGTCGGCCAGAACCTCGACGTTCCGGAGCTGCCCGTCGGTGCGGAACAGGCGCAGGTCGAGACAGAAACCACCGCCGTTGCCGATCGCATCGTCGATCGCCCCGGCCAGCAACGGACGGTCTTCGGGGTGGTAGGCGGCAAGCATGCTGTCCGGATCGGGCGTGTACTCCTGCGGAATCCTTCCGTGGATGCGATAGATCTCGCTCGACCAGCTGAGCGTGCCGGTCTGGACTTCCAGCCGCCAGTGGCCGGTCAGCGACATCTCCTCGGCCAGCTCCAGAAGCCGGTTCCGATCCTGCAGGCGCTCCTCGGCAAGCATCCGCTCGGTGATGTCGTCGTGCGACACCACCAGGCGGCGCGGGCCGGAGCCCGAAAATTGCGTGACCCGCACGCGAAACCAGCGCCGGCCTGCCGGCGAATGGCTGGGGTACTCGAACTCGAACTCGCGGCCCGGATCGGCGATGACACTGCGGATGCCAGCAGCGATCGTCGCTCCCGCTTCATTTCCGGCGCATGTCGAAGTCTCGCACAGGCTCAGATAGTTCTGCCCTACGACGCCGATGGCGCAGCCATCGCTCGCGCCTGACTCGCGCCAGTTCTTGTTGGCGGCGATCAACAGGCCGTGCTCGTCGAGCACGGCCACGCGAGTCGGCAAGGCGTCGATGGTCTGGAGCGCGAACAGCTCGGCATCCGCCAGAGCCGCCTCGCTGGAAATGATGGTGTCGCGGAACGCCGCGATCGCGCGCGACATCTCTCCGATCTCGTCTGGCTGCTCGACCGGCAGATCGGCGGCAACGATTCGGCCCTGGGCCAGCCGACGCATCGCGTCGGTCACCCGCTCAATCGGGCGCAACACGCGCCGGCTGAAGGCGAGCATGGTGAAGCCGGCGACACCGAGGCCGGCAAGCGCCACCGCCAAGCTGGCAAAGAGCCGGAATTCGGCGCTGCGCGCGCGGCCACGCAGCATCTCGGTCGAGATCGCCTGAGTGAGCAGCACGAGATCGTCGAGGCTGGCCAGCGCCTCCCGGGTGGCGATGCCGAAGGCCTGCAGATCGACCGGGTACGGGCGGGCGGCCTGACCGGCATCGATGACGCCATTCAACAGGTCCAAGTAATCGGCAAAATACCCTCGATCCGCACCGCTGATGGCATCGGCCAGGCGCGGGTCCCGTATCGACTCGACCAGGCGTTGCAGCCGGCGCCAGTGCAGATCCGTCCCCTCGCGGCGCGATCCGATCAGCACCGCATCGGACAGCCCGAATGCGGCACCGGATCCGAGCGCGCCGGAGATCAACGCTGCCGCTCCACCCGCTGCATTGCGCAAATCGAATGCCGCCATGCGCGCCTCCAGAACGGTCTGGAGCTCGGCGTCGAGCGTGATGGCCGGAGCGCTCAGGTCGCCGATGGTCTGACGGATCGTCTCGATCAGGCCGGATGCGGCTGGCAGCCAGTCGTCTGCGGTCTTCTGCGAGCGATCCGCGAGCGCCAGAGTCAGCTCGGCGTCGACGTCGCTGCGCAGGCGATCGAGCGACGTCGCGGCTGCGGCCAGATCGCTGTAATCCTTTGACGCCAACAGAGTCGGATCCCTGGCCACCCGCTCCATCACGCTCTGCAACAGTCCCTGGCTCGCCGCTCGCCGTTGCAGGATCATCGCCACGTCTTCGGGACTGGCCGGGTCCGCGCTGGTCAGGACGCCATTGGTCACGCCACGCTCGACCGCGGTATCGAGCGCCACGCGCGCCAGATCACCGGCGAGGCTGTTGCGCTGCTCGGCCTCCTTCGCATGGCGGAGGGTGACCCAGGATTCGACCACCAGCCCGGAGGTTGTGAAAAGCAGCATGCCGAGCAGCACCGCAAGGCCGCTCAGGGATTTGGCGCGGATGCCAAATCGGCGGCGGCCGGCGCGGCCGGTCTGCGGCGCAAGCGTGGTAGGCATGACCCGTTCTGAACTCCACGCACCGTGGATCAGGCGCAGATACACCCGCTGCCGGATACCCCAATGGTTATTTTGGCCCCTTGGCCGAACCTCACAGTACCATCGTGAGTCCTAAATTATTACTATCAAGCCGCCATCGCTGGTGAGGCCAAAAGTCCAGTTGGTACGAATAGTTACGCCATCACGGGTTGGTGGTTGCCGCTCGCGATCAGGGCCATTAGGGTCTCTCTCAATATGTTAACATGTGATTCCCACGGGTTCCTGTGGGTTGATGGTGCAGATGACCAACGATCGCAATGGTAAGAGCAGCAGCCTTCGCGCAGTGGCGGAACTATTCGACCACTTCATGCGCGCCATCTACAGCAAGTCATTCGTGGAAGGCCTCAACCCGGCACAGTGGGGAGCCCTGCGCTTTCTCAACCGGGCCAACCCGCGCTCGCGCACCTTGACCGAGTTCGCCCGCTTCCACATGGTCAGCAAGAGTGCCGCCTCGGACACCATGTCGGCGCTGGTCCGCAAGCAGCTCGTCAGCAAGTCGCGCGACCCCGAGGATGGGCGCATCATGCGGCTCGACCTGACCGATCGCGGTCGCGAGTTGCTGGTCATCGACCCCCTGAACAATCTGGTCGCAGCGATCCGCAAGCTGCCGCCGGAGCAGCAAGTCGCCGCCAGCGAACTGGCCGGCGCGATCGCACGCAACGTCTTTGCCGGCTTGACCGAGCCCGCGTCGCCAGATGGCGGCTTGGTCACGGCCGAGGAATAGTTGGGGGCCCTCCATGGCACGGATTCTGATCGTCGAGGACACGCCGGACTACCGCCTGATGATGCGGGAGATCCTGCAGGCTGCCGGCCATGAAATCGCGGAAGCCGAGAACGGGGTCGTTGCGATCGAGCTGCTCAACAAAGGCAAGTACGACCTGGTCGTCACCGACGTGGTGATGCCCAAGTCGGACGGCATCGAGCTGATCCGCACGCTCGCCAGGCAGGGGATCAATGTCCCCATCGTCGCGGTGTCCGGCGGCGGGCAGCACCTGCCGGCGGCGGTCTCGCTCGCCCTGACCGAAGCTGCCGGCGCGCATCGCACCCTGTTCAAGCCGTTCCGCGCCGCCGAACTCACCGCCACCATCGACGAGCTGCTGTCGGCGACCGCCGAAGGCCGCTGAGCGCTCCCGCTCCCGCCGCCTGCGGATCGTGCCAATTCCTCGTTGGCCTGGAGGGTGAATCACCGACCGGCCGGCGATCGCCAGAGCCGGGCACGCGCTATATACAACTGCGAGCCATTCTCATTATCTTGAGGCACACATCAAACGCTGTCCGTATCGGTGGCCGGCGTTCTGCCACCCGCCCGCCCTATCCTGCCCCGTTCCAGCCGCCACCGAGCGCCTTGAACAGCCCGATCGCCGCGCTGTAGCGATCGAGCTGTCCCTGGATCAAGCTATCCTCGGCCGAGAGCTGGGAGCGCTGCGCGTCGATCACCGACAGAAAGTCGGTCGCGCCTGCGGTGTAGCGCAGTTGCGACAACCGATAAGCGTCCTCGGCCTGGACGGCGGCTTGGTCCAGATACCCGAACCGCCGGCCGCTCGTGTCGACCGCCACCAGCGCGTCCTCGGCCTCCTGCAACGCGACCAGCACTGCCTGGCGATAGCCTGCAACCAGCTCAGCGAAGCGCGCCTGGGTCTGCTCGAGCTGACCTTCGAGACGCCCGCCCTCGAAGATCGGAGCGACGACGCCGGCGGCGAGGGCCGCCGCCGTGGTTGGGCTCCCGGCAGTGAGCAGCCCGGTGAGCGCCGTGCTTGCCGACAGTTCGACGGTCGGAAAGAACGCGGCGCGGGCGGCGCCGATATCGGCGTTCGCCGATTTCAGGTCGGCCTCCGCTTTCTGGATGTCGGGCCTCCGGGCGAGAAGTTCGGCGGGCTGCCCGGCGCCGATTGCCGGAAGATTCAAGCTGGAGAGCGAGGCGGCCTCGATCTGGAAGCCTTCGGGCGGGCGGCCGGTCAGAATGGCGAGCGCGTGCTCCTCGGCCTTGAGCTGGCGCTCCAGTTCGGGAAGCGTCGCCTCCTGGGTGGCGACGGCGAAGCGCTGCTGGGCGACCTCGAGAGCGGAGCTGCGCCCTTCCGCATGCTGCACCTCGATCAGGGACAGTAGCTCGCGAGCGAGATCAAGATTGCGCCGGGAGATCGCTTGGCGGTCCTTGAGCGAAAGCGCACTCGCATAGGTCGTCGCCACCTCGGACTGAACGACGAGCGCCAGCGCATCGTGATCATAGGCGCTGGCCGCAAGGCTCGCCTTCACTGCCTCGATGCCGGCGGCGTTCTTGCCCCAGAGATCGAGCTCGTAGCTCGCCGAGAGCTGCCCGTTGTAGCCGGTGGACTTTTCGCTGGCGCCGTTCCACCGGTTGACATCCTCCGACAGCGAGCCGTTGGCATCCATGCTGGGCAGCAGCGACGCGCCGGCGACGCGCACCATCGCGCGCGCTTGGGCGATGCGCTGCAGCGACGCCGCCAGATCCTGGTTGGCGGCGCGCGCCTGGTCGATCAGCCGGTCCAGTTCAGCGCTGCCGAAGCGCGCCCACCAGCCGGCATCGACCGGCAGCGCCGTCGCGGAGCCGGCGGCCGGCGCCGCATCGAATCCGGCCGGCATGGCGACCTCGGGGGTCTGATAGGCCGGCACGAAGGAGCAGGCGCCCAGTGCGCCCGCCAGGCCCAGGGCGATGGAATTCCGGGCCAGCCACCAGCGAGGACTATTCCGAGGCAAGGGCGATCACCGGATCGAGATGGGCGGCCTTGCGGGCCGGCAAGAAGCCGAACAGCAGGCCGGTGGCGAAGGAGCAGCCGAAGGCCAGCAGAGCCGGCGCCGGCGACAGCACGATCGACATGCCGAAGGCCTTGGCCAGCAGCGCCGCGACGAAGCCAAGGCCGACGCCGAACAGACCGCCGATCGCGCAGACCACCAGTGCCTCGGCGTTGAACTGCAGCAGAATGTCGCGCGCCCTGGCCCCGGTCGCCATGCGGATGCCGATCTCGCGGGTGCGCTCGGTGACGCTCACCAGCATGATGTTCATCACGCCGATGCCGCCCACCAGCAGCGAGATCGCCGCCACCGAGCCGAGCAGCAGGGTCAGCGAATTCTGCGCCGCCTGGACGGTGTCCAGGATCGCCGCGGTGTTGCGGATCTGGAAGTCCTCGGTCCGGTGGCGTTGCAGCAGCAGCGCCTGGACCGCCGCCTGGGTTTGATCGATGCGATCGGCGTCGATGGCCTTGACCGTGATATCGCTCACGTAGCTCTTGCCGAACAGGCGCATCGTTCCGGTGGTCAGCGGCACGACGGCGATGTCGTCCTGGTCGGATCCGAAGGGCGACGCTCCCTTGGGGCCGAGCACGCCGATCACCTCGAACGGCACGTTGCCGATCAGCACGTAGCGCCCGAGCGGGGATGCGCCGTCCGGAAAGAGATTCCACGCCACAGTCTGGCCGAGAACCACGACCGGCGCATAGCCGCGCAAGTCGGCGGCGGTGAAGAAGCCACCCTCTACAATCGGCCAGTCGCGCGCCAGCGGATAGCCCGGCCAGGCGCCGACCACCTGGGTGCGATAGTCGATACTGCCCGAACGCAGCGTCGCGCTGGTGTTGCGCGAGGGCACCGCGACCTCGACATTGTCGAGGCCGGCAATCGCCGCGGCATCTTCCGGCGTCAGCGTCGCGATGTCGCCGCTGGGCCGCACGCCCGGCGCGCCCGGCCGCACGATCAGCAGGTTGCTGCCCATCGACTGGATGCGGGTCAACACGTCCGCACGGCTGCCCTCGCCGATCGCCAGCATGGCGATGACCGCCGCCGTGCCGATGACGATGCCGAGCAGGGTGAGCGCGGTACGGAACAGATTGACCCGAAGCGAGCGCAAGGCCATGCGCACCGCCTCCCCGACTCCCGCCAGCAGGCCGCCGGTGCCGCGATGGCGCATCGGCAGCGACGCTCCAGCGGCGACCGAAGCTCGCGGAGTTCCGAGCATGTCGTCGGCGATGATGCGGCCGTCGCTGATGGTGACCCGGCGCTCGGCACGCGCCGCCACCGTGGGATCATGGGTGATCAAGAGGATGGTCCGTCCGTCGGCATGGAGTTCCGACAGCAGCGCCAACATCTCCTCGCCGCTCTGGCTGTCGAGCGCGCCGGTCGGCTCGTCGGCCAGGATCACCGGGGGGTCGTTCATCAGCGCCCGAGCGATCGAGACCCGCTGCTGCTGTCCGCCCGACAGCTCGGCCGGCCGATGCACGGCACGATCGGCCAGCCCGAGCCGAGAGAGCAGGCCGAGCGCCCGCGCCGAGCGCGCCTCGCGCCCACTGCCGGCATAGATGGCGGGGATCTCGACATTCTCGGTCGCCGTGGCCGTCGCCAGCAGGTTGTAGCGCTGGAACACGAAACCGAAGACTTCGCGCCGCAGCGCGGCGAGCCCGTCGCCATCGAGGGCCGCGACATCCTGGCCGTCGACCCGGTAGCTGCCGCCGGTCGGCCGGTCGAGACAGCCGATGATCTGCATCAGGGTCGACTTGCCGGAGCCCGACTGGCCCATGATCGCCAGGTACTCGCCGCGATGGATGTCCAGCGACACCCCATCGAGGGCGCGCACCTCGTTGGCGCCGCTGCGATAGATCTTGGTGATGCCGTCCAGCGCGAGGAACGGGGCCGCCACTTGGTTGAGGTCGCGCGGACTCATAGGCCGGGCAATCGCATGCGCCCGGTGCTCGAGCCGCTGCCGGCGGCCGGCTCAACGCCGGTGACGACACGCTCGCCGACTTCCAGTCCGGAAGTCACTTCGGCCGAGATACGGTTCAACAGCCCGACCTGCACCTGCCGCGTTTCGGCGCCACGGTCGGTCATCACCTGGACGGTGTAGCTGCCCGCGGCGGCGCCGGATACCGGCTTCAGCGCGGCGACCGGCACGACCGGAACGCCGCGAGCCGCGCCAAGGACGAAGAATACTTGCGCCGTCATCTCGGTCATCAGCACGCCGTCGGGATTGGCCACGTCGATCAGCACGTCGTAGAGCACCACGTCATTGACCACTTCAGGCGTCGGCAATATCTGGCGCACGGCGCCTTCCCAGCGCCGTTCCGGCATGCCGAGTGTAGTGAAGTAGATCGGCGTGCCGGGCCTGATCTTTACGACGTCCGCCTCCGCCACCTGGGCCCACACGGTCATGGTCGCCAGATCGGCGATGCGTACGATCTTCGGCGCGCTCTGATTGGCGTTGAGGGTCTGGCCCTCCACCGCGTCCTTGGTGACCACGGTGCCGGCGATCGGGGCATAGATCTTGGTGTAGCCGAGATTGGCGGTGTCTTCGTCGAACTGAGACTGCTGCTGGTCGATCTGTGCCTGCAGCGAGGCGAGCTTCGCCTTGGCGATCTTCAGCGCCGCCGCGGTCGATTCGACCTCTTCGGCACTGACCGCCTTGGCCAGGAACAGGCGCTGGTTGCGCGCCGCCTGGCTTCCCGCCAGCTCGAGCGAGGCTTTCTGCTGCGCCACCTGGGCGTTGAGATCGTCGAGCTTCGCCAGGTCGGCCTGGACTTTAGCCTCATACACTGTCGGATCGATCTCGGCGAGCAGCGCACCCTGCTTCACGATATCGCCGATCTCGACATGCAGCTTCTTGAGCTGGCCGGAAATCTGCGCACCGACATCCACATAGTCCTTGGGCTGCAGGTTGCCGAGCGCGGTCACCGCCGATTCGATGTCGCCGCGCGCCACCGCCACCGTGCGGTACGCGGGCGGTGCCTCGCCGAGCAGCAGCCGATAGCCCACGCCTCCGGCCACGGCGACGGCCAGCGCCGCGACGATCGCCCAGCGCAGCCGATGCCGCCGACGCCGAGGTGGCGCTGAAAAGGGACTTGCCGCCGCTTCGATGCGCTGCGGGCTCTGGATGAGCATGAGAATGCCTGCCTCTACTCGTCGGGCGCCGCCGACGCTCCGCGCTCCGGTCCTTCGGGCCCGCGGCCCGGTCCATGCCGGACGTCGATCAGCGCGGCGATCCGGTCGCGCGAGTCCGGGTCGAGCCTGCCTGCCAGCTCGGCCATCAGGCCCTGCGCGCCTTCGGCGACCGCGTCCTGCCGAGCGCGCAGGTCGGCCATCGTCGCGGCGAGCGCGGCGGCATCGAAGGGCTCGGCCCGGATCGCCTCGGCGACGGCGTGGCGGGCGGCAACCAGCCCGCCGATGCGCGCGCGCATGTCCGCGCGATGGGCCTCGAACAGCGCGTCGACGATCGGCCTGGCACTGTCGGGCACGGCCGCGCGGATCTTGTGCGGGCTCGGCATGCCGATCAGCCGCGGCGCCCGATCGCGCCCGACATCGAACAGATGCGGTCCGTGGCGCACCGCGATGCCGGCGCCGATGGCGCCGACCAGGAACAGGTTGAGCGCCAGCGAGGCGACCAGCAGCCAGCGCCGCGGCCGTGCGGCCGGGCTGCCCTGTGACGGCGTCCCGGGCGCCGAACCGCCGCCGGCCGAGGAGGAATCGGTCATCGTCAGTACTCCGCAAGCTGTTCGTCGAACATCGCGATCTGGACGACGTCGACGTCATCGGCGACGGCGAACTCCGCAGCCGGCAAAACCTGGGTGCCGAGGGCGCCGCCGGCCGCCATGCCGAGCAGCAGGGCAACCCCGAGCATCGCGCCGGCCGGCCGCAGCCCGCCGAACTCGCCGGCCAGAATGCCGGGCAGCGCTTGCCAGAATCCGCGCGGGTTCGGGCGCGCCGGGGCGCTGCGCGGCGCCGCCTGCAGCAGCGCGGCCCGCAGCGCCGCCGAGGGCGCCGGTGCCGGGGAAAGCGACAAGGCGGCATCGAGCGGTGCCGCCGCCTCCCGCAGCGCCCGGGCCTCGGCCGAGGCGGCAAGCAGGGCTTCGGCGGCGGCGCGTTCCGATCCCGGCCAGCGCTGCGGCGCGGATCCGTAGGCCTCGACGATGGCCGCGAAGCGCGTAAGGCTCATGCCGCCGCCAGCGCGATCCCGATCACTCACTGCAATCCTCCCATCAAGTCCTCGGCCTCGCCCGCCAACAGCGCGCGCAGCTTCCGGCGGCCGCGCGACAGCAGGGATTCGAGCGCCTCGACGCCGATCTCCATCACCGCCGCCGCCTCGGCATTTCCGAGTTCCTGGTAGTGGCAGAGCAGAATGGCGGTGCGTTGGCGTTCCGGCAGCTCGGCGAGGGCGCCATCGACCCGATCGGCCACCGCCCGGTGCTGCAACGCGCTGCCGGGATGGGGATCGTCGCCGGGCGGATCGCCGGCGCTGTCGAGCCCGACCTCGCGGCGGCGGCGCAGGCGGTCGAGGCAGAGATTGACCGCCACCCGGTGCAGCCAGGTGGCGAAGCGCGCCGCGCCAGGCCGCCACGCAGGCGCCTGCTGCCAGGCCCGCAGAAAGACCTCCTGGGCCACGTCCTCGGCCTCGGCGCGGCTGCCGAGCATGCGCCAGCCCAGGGCGACGATGCGGCCGAGATGGCGATCCAGCAGCGCCGCGCAGGCCGGGCCGTCGCCGGCCGCGATGCGGCGCAGCAGCGCAACATCCGGGTCTGCCGCGATTTCCGCCGGGCGGTCCGAGGCGGCGGCGATATCGCCCGATACTCTGTCGCTGACCACGATGTCGTCGCTTCCGTCGCCTGCCCTCCCGCTGCCCGGCGCGGCGCGCCGGGGTCAGCCGCGGGCCCTTCATAGGTGATGGGCCCGCGGCGTCCCGCAAGTGGTCCCCAGGTGACCACGCCTGCCTAGTCTTCCTGCCAGAACGGCGCGCCCTCGGCGCCCGGGCCGCGGTGACCGCCGTTACGCCGGCCGAGCTCGTCGCGCTCGATCGAGCCGTCGCCGTCGCGGTCGAGCCGGGCCAGGCGCCAGTTCGCGGCGGCCTGCAGCTCCTCCACCGAGACCTTGCCGTCGCCGTTGCTGTCCATGGCGGCCAGATGCGCCGCCATGCGCTTCTGACGCTGGGCGTCACGATAGGCCTCGAGCTCTGCGACAGTGATCCCACCGTTGCCGTCGGCGTCCATCGCGGCGGCGCGGGCCGCGTTGAAGTCTTCGATCTCGGTGCGGCTGACCGCGCCGTTGCGGTCGGCGTCCATCTCCTCCATCAGGCGGATGAACCCGCGCCCCGCCATGCCGTCGCGCCCGCCGCCGGGGGCCGCGGCGATGGCGATCGAACCCACCAGCACGGTCAGCGCGACCCCGCCCAGGGCATAGCCGAGAATACGTCGACGATTGGCCATGGAATCTCCTGCCGTTCCTGCCGGCGACGTGGCGATCACGCCGCGCTTCACAGGTTGAACGTCGCGCGATCGAGTTTCCGTCGCCGACCAGGCGACAAATTCCGAAGGAAGCGGAAAAACTCAGGCAGGCTGCGGGGCTATTCGCCGGGCTGAGGCCCGGCCAGGCCGCCCACCGGGACGTGCCTGCCGAGCTCTTCCTCCAGCGCCCGCTCGATGGCGCCGCGCGGCCGGGTGAACCCGGCCAGGAGGTCATAGAGCACCGGGGTGAGGAACAGGGTCAGCACGGTGGCGAAGCCGAGCCCGCCGATGATCACCGTGCCGATGGCGCTCCGGCTTTCCGCCCCGGCGCCACTGGCAAGCACCAGCGGCAGCGCGCCGAGGATGGTCGAGATCACGGTCATGACGATCGGGCGCAGACGGATGATCGAGGCCTCGATCACCGCCGCACGTACCGAATAGCCCTCGTCGCGCAGCTGGTTGGCGAACTCGACGATCAGGATCCCATTCTTGGCCATCAGCCCGACCAGCAGGACGATGCCGATCTGGCTGTAGACGTTGAGGGTCAAGCCGCCGAGCCACAGCGCGTACATCGCGCCGGCCAGGGCGAGCGGTACGCTCAGGATGATGATCAGCGGGTGGATGAAGCTCTCGAACTGCGCCGCCAGCACCAGGAAGACGATGAGCATCGCCAGGCCCAGCATGATCAGCACGCCGCTCGACGTTTCCAGGTATTCCTGCGACTGGCCGGCGAAGCTGACGCGCGCCACCGGCGGCAGCAGCTCGGCCGCCGCCGCCGCCATGTAGCGGACCGCCGAGCCGAGATCGTAGTCGTCGGAGAGCGCCGCCTCGATGGTGATCGAGGGCAGCCGGTTGTAGCGCCGGAGCTCGGGCGCCGTCGCCTCCTCGGTTGCGGTGACCAGGGCCGAGAGCTGCACC
Organism: uncultured Rhodospirillaceae bacterium; assembly: GCA_964372215.1. Lineage (GTDB taxonomy): Bacteria > Pseudomonadota > Alphaproteobacteria > Dongiales > Dongiaceae > DAIMFL01. Next base: position 16,663 of record CAYJQC010000008.1, on the reverse strand, counting down.
AGCGTCTTGCCGTCGCCGGCGCGCACGAAGATGTTGTCGATGTCGCCGGGCACGCGGCGGTCGTCGAGCTGGGCCTGGACGATCACCGGATACTCGCGGCCGCGGTCGACATAGTCGGTGATCTCGCGCGACGCCAGCATGGTCTGCAGGGTCACCGCGATAGTCTCCACCCCGATGCCGAGATCGTCGGCCTTGGCGCGATCCACGGTCAGGCTGAGCTGCGGCTGGGTTTCCTCGAAATCGACCGTGGGATTGCGCAGGCCGGGATTCTGCTCGGCCCTGGCCAGCAGCGCCTGGGCCCACTCCTTGACGCTCTCGAAGTCGGGCCCGCCGACGACGACCTTGAGCGGCGTGCTGCTGCCGCGCAGGCCGAGCCCGGCCGGCCCGACGGGATAGCCGCGCACGCCGGCAACGTCGCCAATCCGCGATCCGATCTCGCGGATGATTTCGCGCTGTCCGAGCGCCCGCTCCTCCCAGGGGGCCAGGCGCAGGATCACGAAGGCGCGATAGGGCCGTCCGCCGCTACCGACGATTGCGTAGACCGACGTGACGTCCCCGGACTGGATGAACGGTGCCGCCAGCGCCTCGGCTTCCTGGCTGCGCGCATCCATGTAGGCGACCGTGCTGCCCTGCGGCGCCGTCAGCGGAATGAACACGACGCCGCGATCCTCGATCGGCGTCAACTCGCTCGGCAGCGTCAGATAGATCCAGAACCCAGCCGCGGTCACGCCGACCGCCACCGCGATGACCAGGAGCGGCACCTGGAGGGCCCGCTCCAGCATTGCCCGATAGCCCCGGCTCAGCCTGCCGCCGGCGGGCGCCGCGCGCCGCGCCGGACTGCGCTTCGTCGCGCGCAGGATCCTCGAGGCCAGGGCCGGGCAGGCCGACAGCGCGACGAATGTCGATATGGCGACCGCGATCGCCATGACGAAGCCGAACTCGGCGAACAGCCGGCCGACGGTGCCGGACAGGAACGAGACCGGCACGAACACCGCAATCAGGGTGACCGAGGTCGCGAGGATCGCGAAAGTCACCTGGCGCGCCCCGCGGCTGCTGGCCACCAGCGGCGACTCGCCGAGATCGATGCGCCGCTTGATGTTGTCCAGCATGACGATGGCGTCGTCGACCACCAGGCCGATGGCGAGCAGCAGCGCCAGCAGGGTCAGCACATTGATGGAGAAGCCGAACGCCTGGATCAGGATGAAGCAGCCGACCAGCGAGATCGGGATGGTGATCGCCGGCACCAGCGTCGCGCGCACCGACATCAGGAACACCAGGATCACCAGCACGACCAGCGTCAGCGACAGGCCGAGCGCGAGCAGCACCTCGCGAATCGAGGCGGCGATGAAGCGCGCATCGTCGGAGCCGACATGGATCGCCATGCCGGCGGGCAGGATCGGCGTGATCGCATCGATTTCGGCGCGGATTGCCCGGGAAATGGCGACCGTATTGGCCTGGGACTGGCGGGAAACGCCGAGCCCCACCGCGGCCTGGCCGTTGTTGCGCACGATGATGTTGTCGTCGGCGACGCCGAGCTCGACCCGGGCCACGTCGCCTAGCCGCACGGGATAACCGGCAACGCGCTCGATCACGATGTTGCGGAACTCGTCGGCGCGGCTCAACCGGCTGTCGAGCCGCACGGTGAGCTGGCGCTGCAGCGACTCGATCTCGCCGGCCGGCAGCTCGACATTGTTGCGCCGGAGCGCCGCCTCGACCTCGGTCACCGTCAGGTTGCGCGCGGCCAGCGCCCGGCGATCGAGCCAGACTCGGATCGCATAGCGCCGCTCGCCATATATCTCGACGCTCGCCACCCCGTCGATGGTGGCGATGCGGTCGACCAGGAAGCGCTCGACATAGTCGGTGATCTCGGCCGGGGTCATGCGGTCGCTGGTGACCGCGAGCCGCATCACCGGATCGGCATTGGCGTCGTTCTTGACGACCTGCGGCTCCTCGACCTCGTCCGGCAGGTCGCCGCGGACCCGGCCGACCGCGTCGCGCACGTCGTTCGCCGCCTGGTCGATATCGCGCCCGGCGACGAACTCGATGGTGGTGCGGCTGCGTCCGCGCCGGCTCTCCGACGAAATGGTCTTGACGCCGCTGATGCCGGCGACCGCGCCTTCGACGATCTCGGTGATGTCGTTGTCGACGATCTCGGCCGACGCGCCGACATAGTCGGTCGAAACCGTCACCACCGCGGCATCGACATCGGGCAGTTCGCGGATCGGCAGGCCGAACAGCGAGGCCACGCCGAAGACGATGATCAGCAGGCTGGCCGCGGCGGCGAGCACGGGACGGCGGATGCTGAGCTCGGAAAGGGTCATGCCGGGAGCGCCGGGCCGCCGCGCCCGGGGCCGGCGGTCCCGGGCGCCAGCTCGCCGGTGCTGGCAGGCGCGCCGCCGGCGTCCAGCTCCCGGATCGGCGTGCCGTCGCGCAAGCGCTGGGTGCCGCGCACCACGACCCGCTCGCCGGCGCCGACGCCGCTGGTGATCTCGATGGCGCCGAGCTCGCGGTTGCCGATGGCGACGTCGCGTTCCACCGCCTTGCCGTCGACGGCCAGGAAGACGAAGGTCCGGGCACCCTGGACGATCACCGCCTCCTCGGGAACCATCACCGCCATGCGCGAGTCGAGCACCACGGCGAGATGCACGAACATGCCGGCCGGCAGGGACATATCGGGATTGGGCAGCACCGCCCGCACCTTGAAGGCGCGTGCGGTCGCGTCGATCCGGCTGTCGATGGTCGCGACCAGGCCCTCGAAACTGCGGCCCGGAAAGGCCACCGCGGTCGCTTCCACCGGCTGGCCGATGGCGATTCGACCGTACAGCGTTTCCGGGATCGAGAATTCGATCTCCATCTCGCTGCGATCGTCGAGTGTGGTGAGGACCGTGTCCTCGTCGACCCGGGCGCCGGCATCGATCTGGCGCAAGCCGACCACCCCGTCGAAGGCGGCGCGCACCGTGCGGTCGGCCAAGCGGCGGCGGGCGCGGTCGAGCTCGGCCCGGGCGCTGGCCTCGGCCGCCACCATCTGGTCGACGGTGGCCTCGGGAATGGCGCTCTTCTGGCGCAGAGCCTGGGCACGCTGCATCGCCAGCACGCTCTCCTGCAGGGTCGCCTCGGCCTCCGCCAAGTCGGCCCGCTCGATGTCGTCGTCGAGCCGCACCAGCACGTCGCCCGCCTTGACGAACTGCCCGGGCTCGAACTCGACCGCCATGACCCGGCCGCTGGCCAGCGAGACCACCTCGATGGCGCGGCGCGACAGGGTGGTGCCGACCGCCTCGACCCGGCGCGAGGTCTGGCGCTGTTCGGCGACTGCCAACACCACGGGAATCGCCGCCGGCGCGGCGCCGGGGCCGGACGCAACTTCTCCTGCCCCATAGCGCTGCCACGCGAAATAGCCACCGCCCAACACCGCCGCCACCAGCAGCACCAGCACGGCCTGAATCAGGATCGATGGGCCGCGGCGCCGGTCGGGCTCCGCCGGCGAACGCTGGCGCGCCTCCTCGAGGGCTTTGACCTTGGGGTCGGCGTTCACGCCCGCACATTCTCCATGCTACGCCGCCGGCCCGGCGTCGACCGGGCGTTGCGGCTGTTGCACCCAGTATACGGAATCGCCGGTTCCGCCGATGCACGATCTCGTGCGCAACCGATAGACCAGGCCGATCAATCCGGCAACACCATGGCCGTCGCCGAATCGGGGCCACGGCCATCGGGGCCCAGGCCGGCGATCTCCAGCACCATCTTCTGGCGCAAGGCCCGGGTAAAGTCGCGCCGGGTTTCGGCGGCCATGACGAACGCACCGGGGCCGCCGATGACCTCGGACTCGTAGGTCTCGACCAGCAGCGGCCGGCCGGACAGCCCGATCGGATCGCCTTCGAGAATCGCCAGGGCATTGACGGTGATGCCGCCGGCGACCGCCGCGTCGCGCGCCACCGGCGCCGGGCGGACGCTGCGGTGGTCCGGGTTGTCGCCGGAGACGTCGACCACCCGCCGGGTCGGCTGGCACGGGCAGCCGGCCAGCAGGGCCGCGGCATGGTCGATGGCGTCGCCGATGGCGTTGTAACTCTGGCGCGAGCGCGGCGCGGCCAGCACGGCGGCGGCGAAATCTTCGGCCGAGGCCGCATCCTCGACGATCATCCAGCCGACCATGGTCTGCGCCATCGCCGGCCCGCCCCATTCCACATAGGCGATGGCGAGACGCTGCAGCGCTCCGGACCGGATCGCCGCGATCACGTCCGGGTCGGTGATCGCCAGGGCGATCCCTTCCCGCTGCAGCCGGAACTCGCCATCGGTGATGCTGCCGGAGGCATCGACCGCCAGCACCAGGGCGGTGTCGACAGGCATGAATGCCTCCTGCGCCGGTGCCGGAGCCGTGGCGAGCAGGGCGCCGGCGAGAATGGCGTGCGCGAACCGTGGCATGCGTCGGCCCCTCCATGCTGCGGACGAGAAGACGACAAGGCGATCCCGTCAGTATCGCCAACATGCCGGGCGATTTCGAGTCGAACGGCCGCGCGGCCGGTCACTTGAGGTCGGGAAAGTCCTCCTCCCAGAACTCGGCGGCGGCGCGCGGCGGCAGGGCCGTCGCGTGCCGCTCGGCCTCGCGCTTGCGCAGGTCGACGCGGCGGATCTTGCCGGAGATGGTCTTCGGCAGCTCGGCGAACTCGATCCGCCGCACCCGCTTGAACGGCGCCAGATGCTCGCGGCAATGGCGCAGCACGGCGCGCGCGGTCGCCGCGTCGGGCTTCCAGCCGGCGGCCAGCACTACATAGGCCTTGGGCACCGCCAGGCGGATCGGGTCAGGGCTGGGCACCACCGCGGCCTCGGCCACCGCCTCGTGCTCGATCAGCACGCTTTCCAGCTCGAACGGGCTGATCCGGTAGTCCGCCGCCTTGAACACGTCGTCGGCGCGCCCGACGAAGGTGATGTAGCCCTCGGCGTCGCGCTGCGCCACGTCGCCGGTGCGGTAATAGCCGTGCGCCATGATTTCGGTGGTGCGCGCCGGATCGTCCTCATAGCCCGGCATCAGGCCGAGCGGCCGGTGCGCGAGGTCGAGCGCCACCTCGCCCTCGGCCTGTTCCCGGCCCTCGAGATCCAGCAGCGCCACCCGGTAGCCCGGCAAGGGCCGACCCATCGAGCCCGGCTTGATCTTCTGTCCGGGCGAGTTGCCGATCTGCGCGGTGGTCTCGGTCTGGCCATAGCCGTCGCGGATGGCGAGGCCCCAGGCCTGTTCCACCACCTCGATCACCTCCGGGTTGAGCGGCTCGCCGGCGCTCACCACCTCGGTCAGCCTGACCGGATGAGCCTTCAGGTCCTCCTGCACGAACAGCCGCCACACCGTCGGCGGCGCGCACAACGTGGTGACACCGTGCCGGGCGATCGCCGCCAGCACGTCGCCGGCGTTGAACCGCTTGGCGGTATAGACGAACACCGCCGCCCCGGCGTTCCACGGCGCGAAAAAGCAGCTCCAGGCGTGCTTGGCCCAGCCGGGCGAGCTGATGTTGAGATGCACGTCGCCGGGCTGCAGGCCGAGCCAGTACATGGTCGAGAGATGGCCGACCGGATAGCTCTGGTGGGTGTGCAGCACCAGCTTGGCCTTGGCGGTGGTGCCCGAGGTGAAGTAGAGCAGCAGCGGGTCGCTTGCCGCGGTGACGCCGTCTGGCGCGAAGGCGGCCGGCGCCTCGTAGGCGTCCTCGTAGCGCCGCCAGCCATCCACCGCGCCGCCCACCACGACGCGGCCGTAGTCGCCGGGCACGTCGGCGAACTTCGCGGTCTCCTCGGCCGCGGCGATCACTTGCGACACCCGGCCGCGGGCGATGCGGTCGATCAGGTCGTCGCGGCCGAGCAGAGTGGTCGAGGGGATGACGATGGCACCGAGCTTCATCGCCGCCAGCATGGTCTCCCACATCGGCGCCACGTTGCCGATGACCAGCAGGATGCGGTCGCCGCGCCGCACACCCAGGCCGCGCAGGTGGTTGGCGACCCGGTTGGAGCGCGCCGCCAGCGCGGCGAAGGAAAGCTTCGTCTCGGCGCCGGATTCGTCGACCAGCCACAGGGCCGGCCGGTCGTTGCCCTCGGCCATGCGGTCGAAATGGTCGAGCGCCCAGTTGAAGCGCTCGAGCCGCGGCCAGCGGAATTCCGCGCAGGCGGCGGCGTAATCCTCGCGCCGGCGCAGCAGCAGGTCCCGCGCCGCGATGAACTCGCCGATGTCCCCCATGTCCCCCTCCCCTCGATGCGCCGGGCATTCCGACTGCCGACGCTTGTCCGGCCACAGGCTAGCACGAGACGGCGGTGAAACATCGCCCGGAAACGGCGCTCCGCCTTGGGTTACCAGGGTGTGACAGTGGCACGAGAGCTCGTTTCCCGCCATTGTGGCAACTCGACATGCCGGCGAATGGAGACTGCCATGCTGACGCGTCTGGGGAACACGCTCCTCACCTTGTTGATGCTGGGCTGGAGCGGCGGTGCGAGCGCCGAACAGTTCAGGCTCGCCGATCGCACGTTGGCGATCGAACCGCCGGCCGGCTACTGCGCCCTCGACCGGCGGGCGCCCGACGAGGGCGTGCTATTCGATGTCCAGGAGCTGACCAACACCGCCCGCGCCCTGGCCATCCACGTCGATTGCCGGATGCTTGACGCCTATCGGGCGGGCGACGCCTTCATCGAGGACCTGTCGCCTTCGGTGTCGATCACTGTCGGGCTGCAGAACGGCCAGCCGGTGATCGTCGGCATGCCGCGCGACCAGTTCAACGCGGCCATGGAGGCGGCGCTGCGCAGCCTGTCGGACATGCAGATGGAAACCTTGTCGAAGGAGTCCGGCGACCGGATGGTTGCCACGATCAAGGAGCGGCTGGGCAGCCACTACAGCGACGTCGAGTACCGGGGATTGAAGTATCTGGGTGTGCTCGGCCGCGACGAGACCGCCGTCTACATGGGCATGGTGTCCCAGCTCAGCCTGGGCGGCAAGCCCTGGGCCGAGACCGGGGTCGCGGCCACCACCCTAGTCAACGGCGCGGCGATCACCGTCAGTTACGCGGAACCCGGCGACAAGCCGGAGGCGATCGGCGCCGTCCTGGCGGAGGTGCGGCGGATCACCCGCGATCTCATCGCCCTGAACGAGGGCGATCTTTAGTCGGCCGTCGGGCCGGGAGACGAAAGATGCCAGAAGTTAGGTTGGCAGCGACTGCGGCGTTGTTCACCGCCCTTTGCGCTGGGTCGGCCGCGGCCATCGATTTGCCGCCCGGCGCCGAGGGCCTGCGCATCGAGCCATTCGAGGGCTACTGTTCGGTCGATCCGGCCAGTCCGGACGAGGTCCAGCTTCTAGATGTCATTCAACAGATCCAGGGGCCGTCGAACCACGTTGTCGACTTCCAGATGGACTGTGAGACGCTCGACGCATTCCGCGCCGACGACACCTCGACTGACATCTTCCCGTGCGCCACCCTGATCGTACACGTGGATGCCGCCGGCCGCGCGACTGTCGTGAACCTGCCGCGCGCGACCTACTTGGATGCAGCAGAAAAAACGCTTTCCAGCTCGGACGGTAAGCGGCTCCTGTCGCAGACCATCGAGGAATACAAGACCAGGATGGACCAAGCGCTGGACAATCTCGAAGGAGGCGCCGGTGGTGCGATTCAGGACCACGGCATCGAGATGCTGGGTGTCGTCGATCGCGACGACGACGGCCTCTACATGGCTGTGCTGGAGCGCTATGAGTCGCTCGGGGTCCCCTACGTCGACCTGACCGTGTCGGGCGTCACGATGATCCGTAACCATGTCGTCGCAGTCCGGTTGCAGCGAAGTTACGCCGGGCCCGAACCCGTTCGCTCGATGGCCGGCGAGGTGGCCGCGATGATTCGCCAGTTGATCGCTCTCAACGACGGCAGCCTCTAGCCTCCGCCGCCCCACGACCGGGCGTCAATCCAGCGGCGCGCCGCCTTCCTGTTTGCGCCGGGCCAGGAAGTCGTCGAGCGCGCCACGGGCGTCGTCCGCCATCGGCGGCGGCTGGTACTCCCGCAGCGCTTGCTGGTAGATCCGGTGGGCGCGCTGGGTGGCGTCCTGGCTGCCGGCCTCGGCCCAGCTTCCGTAGTTCCGGAGGTCGTAGAGGAACGGCTGGTAGAACGCCGTCTCGTAGGTCGCCATGGTGCTGGGCGCCGCGAAGAAATGGCCGCCCGGGCCGACCGCCGCGATCTCGTCGAGGCTGAGCGTCTCGGCGTCGACCCGCACCGGATCGAGATAGGCCACCATGTTCTGCAGCATCTCGACGTCGATCACGAATTTCTCGAACGACGAGCACAGCCCGCCCTCGAGCCAGCCGGCCGCGTGCATCACCAGGTTGCCGCCGCCGGAAACCGCCGCGAACAGCGACATCTGCGACTGCAGCGAGGCCTGCACGTCCGGCACGGTCGACGAGGTCATCACCGACATCCGGCTCGGCAGGCGATAGCGCCGGGCGAGCTGGGCCGAGATCTGAATGCCCTTGGCGAATTCCGGCGAGCCGTAGTTGGGCGCGCCGGAGCGCATGTCGACGCCGGTCGCGGCACTGCCATAGACCACCGGCGCGCCCGGCCGCGCCAGCTGCGCCATCACGATGCCGCACAGCGCCTCGGCGTTCTGCGCGGCCAGCGCCCCCGCCATGGCGACCGGCGCGGCGGCGCCCGCCAGGGTGAACGGCGTGATCAGGGTCGGCTGGCCGAAGCGCGCCATCTCGATGATGCCGCCGGCCATGGGGATGTCGTATTGCAGCGGCGAGTTGACGTTGATGATGCTGAAGGTCGAGGGCGCGTCCTTGAGCTCGTCCAGGGTCAGGCCGCGGGTGATCGCGATCATCTCGAACACGTCGTGGATGCGCTGCCGGCTGTGGCAGAACACGTAGGGGATCTTGTCGGACAGCGTCAGCATGGCGTGGGCGGCCTCGAGATGCCGCACCGGGATCGCCACGTCCTGCGGCTCGACCGGCGAGCCGCCGTTCATGTGCACCACGTTGAAGTGCTGGGCGAGCCGCACGAAGTCGCAGTAATCGGCGAGCGTGCCCGGCCGCCGGCCGCGCGCCAAGTCGCTGCAATAGGGCGGCCCGAGCACGGTGGTGAAGCACAGATGGTCGCCGCCGACCATGATCGAGCGGTTCGGGTTGCGGGTGCCGAGGGTGACCGTGGCCGGGGCGGTCGCCAGCGCCGCCGCGACGAGGTCGCGGCCGATCCGCACCCGGCGCGTCGCCTCGTCCACCAGCGCGCCGGCGGCGCGGAACAGCTCGAAGCCTTCGGCATGATGGATGTTGAGGCCGACCTCCTCCAGCACGCGCAGCGAGGTCTGGTGGATCGCCTCGATCTCGTCGGCCGAGAGCAGGTCGACATGGGGATAGCGGTTGCGCGGCTGCCGCCACGGCAGCTGGGCGATCGGCGCGCCGCGCCGCGCGGCGCCGGTCTTGCGCGGCCGCAACCGGCCCGCTCCGGTCGCGCCGCCTGGTTCCGCCGCTTCCATCCCGTGCCCCCGTGCAGTTGCCCGGCTGTGACGCTAGAGAGGAACCGCGCCCGCTGGCAAGCGAAACTCCCTATGCGCCCTTCCCCGCCAGCATCTTGAAGATGCCGGAGAAATCGGTCTCGGACTCGCCGGCGGCGGCGAACAGGCCGTAGAGCGCCGCGGCCTCGGCGCCGAGCGGCGTCGCGACCCCGGCGGCCAGCGCCGCCTCCTGGGCCAGGCGCAGGTCCTTCAGCATCATCGCGGCGGTGAAGCCCGGCCGGTAGTCACGGTTGGCCGGGCTCGCCGGCACCGGTCCCGGCACCGGGCAATACGAGGTCAGCGACCAGCACTGGCCGCTCGCCTGGGAGGCGACGTCGAACAGTTTCTGGCGCTCGAGCCCGAGCTTGTCGGCCAGCGCGAAGGCCTCGCTCACCGCGATCATGGAGATGCCGAGGATCATGTTGTTGCAGATCTTGGCGGCCTGGCCGGTGCCGGGGCCGCCGGCATGGACCATGGTCTTGCCCATCGCCGCCAGATATGGCTTGGCGCCTTCGAACGCCGCGGCGCCGCCGCCGACCATGAAGGTCAGCCGCGCGCCCTCGGCGCCGGCGACGCCGCCCGACATCGGGGCGTCGACGAAGCGCTGCCCGGCGGCGTCGGCCGCCGCGTGCACCGCGCGCGCCGAGGCGACGTCGATGGTCGAGCAATCGATGAACAGGATGCCCGGCGCGGCCCGGGCCAGCAGGCCGTCCGCGCCCAGATAGACCGAACGCACATGGGGTCCCGCCGGCAGCACCGTCACCACCGCCTCGGTCCCGTCCAGCACGCCCGTCATATCGGTCGCGGCCATCGCCCCCGCCGCGATGGCGGCGTCGACCGCCGCCCGGGACAAATCGAAGACGGTGGCCTGGTGCCCCGCCTTGATCAGGTTCCGCAACATCGGCCCGCCCATGTTGCCGAGCCCGATGAAGCCGATCCTCGCCATGCTCCGCCCTCCCCGTCGATTCAGCCGAATGTCAGATCGCCGCCCGGCAACGGCGCGAAATAGGCGTCGACCATGTCGCCGGTCACCCCGTCGAGCGTCGCCGGGGACCACGCGGGCCGGTTGTCCTTGTCGATCACCACGGCGCGCACGCCCTCGAAGAAATCATGACCCCGCATGAAGCGGGTGGCCAGCCGGTATTCGAGACGCATGCAGTCCTCGAAATCGAGGCCGGCGCCTTCACGCAGCTGACGCAAGGTGACCTTCAGGCTGTTCGGGCATTTCCGGCCCAGCGCGGCCAGGGTATCGCGCGCGAACTCCGTGCCGCTCGCCTCGAGCGCCGAGAGAACCGCCTCGACCCTGTCGCCGGAAAACAGCGCGTCGATCTCGGCCTGCAGCGCCGCGATTGGCGCCGGACCAGGCGGCTCGCCGAAGCGTTCGAGTATTGCAGCGATTTCGGCCCGGTCGGCGATGCCATCGAGCGCTTCCACGAGTTCGGCATGGCGCGCCGACGGCACCAGCGCCTCGGCCAGCCCGACCCGGCGGCAGTCCGGGCCTGTCAGACGATGTCCAGTCAGGCCCAGAAAGACGCCGAGTTGTCCAGGCAGACGCGGCAGGAAGAACGTGCCGCCGACATCCGGGAACAGCCCGATGCCGGTCTCCGGCATGGCGAAGACAGTGCGTTCGCTCGCCACCCGATGAGAGCCGTGGATCGAGACCCCGACCCCGCCGCCCATGACGATGCCGTCGATCAGCGCGACATAGGGCTTGGGATAGCGCTTGATGAAGGCGTTGAGCCGGTATTCGTCGCGATAGAAGTCCGTCCGCGCCGCCTCGTCGCCATCCTGCCAGGCGCGATACAGCGCCCGGACGTCGCCGCCGGCGCAAAAAGCACGCTCGCCGGCGCCGTCGATGACGACGATCCCGACCCCGCCGTCGGCGGCCCACTCGATCAGGCCGGCATGGATCGCCCGGCACATGCCGTGGGTCAGGGCATTGAGCGCCGAAGGGCGGTTCAAGGTGATGCGGCCGATCGTCCCGGCCCGCGCAAAGATCACGTCTTCGGTCACTCCGGCCTCCAGTCTATCGTTTGCGCGCCGCGCCGCCGTCCGGATCCAGGATCGCGCACAGCGCCTCGGCCAGCAGCTCGAACTCGCCGCGCCGTGCCGTGCCGCGGCGCCAAACCAGCGCGACCCGCCGCGACGGCGCATCGCCGGTCATCGGCAGCACGACGAGCTTGGTGCCGCGCAGGATCCCGGCATCGATCGCGAGCTGCGGCAGCAGGGTGACGCCGAGGCCGTTCTCGACCATCTGCACCAGGGTGTAGAGGCTGGTGGCGCCGAAGGCGTCGATCTGGCCGCGGCCGGCCAGCCGGCAGGCAGCGAGCGCGTGCTCCCGCAGGCAATGGCCGTCGCGCAGCAACAGCAGGCTGGCCCCGGCCAGCTTGTCGTCACCGACCCGCTTCAGCGCCGCCCAGGGATGGTCCTTCGGCACCACCAGGCTGAAGGGATCGTCGAACAGGTCCACCGTCTCGACATCGGCATGCTCGTAGGGCAGCGCGATCAGGGCCAGATCGAGCTCGCCCCGGCGCAGCTGCTCGAGCAGCCGCTCGGTCAGGTCCTCGGTCAGATAGAGCTTGAGCTTGGGGTAGCGCCGCCGGAGCCCCGGCAGGCAGCGCGGCAGCAGGAACGGGCCGATGGTCGGGATCACGCCGAGATTGAGCGGCCCGGTGAGCGGGTCCCGGCTCACCCGCGCCGCCTCGACCAGGTCCTCGGCCCGCCGCAGCACGTCCTCGGCCCGCGCGACGATCGCCTGGCCGAGCGGCGTCACCACCACGCGGCGCCGGGTGCGGTCGACCAGCGTCGCCTGCAGCACCTCCTCGAGCTCCTTGATGCTGGCGCTCAGGGTCGACTGGGTGACATGGCAGGCCTGGGCCGCACGGCCGAAATGGCCATGCCGGGCGAGCGCCACGAGGTGGCGGAGCTGACGCAGGGTGGGCAGGTTGATCATCGTATTATCCGCTCACTATCACTCTTTTAATCCATTTGATCGATTTACTCCAGCCCCCCATCTATTCGGCAGACACCGCGAGACATCGCCCTTCCACCCACCAGACAGGAGTTGCATCTGATGCTTACCGTGGGCAACCGCTTCCCGAACTTCGACCTCAAGGCCGTCGTCTCCGCCGACCCGGCCCAGGACTTCGCCCAGATCACCCAGGACGGCAATCCCGGCAAGTGGAAGATCGTCTTCTTCTGGCCCAAGGATTTCACCTTCGTCTGCCCGACCGAAATCGCGGCGTTCGGCAAGCTGAACGGCGAGTTCGTCGACCGCGACGCCGTGGTCTATGGCGTCTCCACCGACAGCGAGTTCGTCCACCTCGCCTGGCGGCGCGACCACGCCGACCTGCGCGAGCTGCCGTTCGCCATGCTCTCGGACATCAAGCGCGAGCTGTCGGCGGCCCTCGGCATCCTCGACGAGGCGGAAGGCGTGTGCCTGCGCGCCACCTTCATCGTCGATCCCGAGGGGATCGTGCGCTTCGTCTCGGTCAACGACCTCTCGGTCGGCCGCAACCCGCAGGAGGTGTTGCGCGTGCTCGACGCGTTGCAGACCGACGAGTTGTGCCCGTGCAACTGGCAGAAGGGCGACGCGGTGCTCGAGGCCGCCTGAACTGATGCAAGGGTCCGGACCGGGCGCCGCCTGGGCTGCCCGCCTCGGCGGCGTCTGGGGCCGGACGCCGCCCTGCCGGCCCGCCGCCTGCCGCAGATGCCCAACGAGGAGACCCCCATGTCGATCGACTCCCTGAAGAACCGGCTGCCCGACTACGCCAAGGACCTGAAGCTCAATCTTTCGAGCCTGGCGGCCGAGCCGGCGCTCAGTCCGCAGCAGCGCGCCGGCGCCTTCGTCGCCGCCGCCCTCGCCGCGCGCAATGCCGAGGTCACCGCGGCGATCGTGGCCGAGTTCGGCCCGCAGCTCGACGCCGAGGCGCTCGGCGCCGCCAAGGCCGCGGCCGCGATCATGGCGATGAACAACATCTACTACCGCTTCACCCATCTGACCTCGTCGCCCGACTACCGCAAGATGCCGGCAAAGCTGCGGATGAACGTCATCGCCCGGCCCGGCGTCGACGAGGTCGATTTCGAGCTGTGGTCGCTGGTGGTGTCGGCGATCAACGGCTGTGGCGCCTGCATCGACAGCCACGAGCACGAGGTGCGCAAGGGCGGCCTGACCGCCGAGGCGATCCAGACCGCGGTCAGGATCGGCGCGGTAGTGCATGCCATCGCCGCGACCCTCGACGGCGAAGACGCGCTGGCCACGACCCAGGTCGCGGCGGCGGCCTGATCGGGCTTTAAGCTCGACACCTCCAGTCGCCCGGTTTGCCCGCCTCATCCAAGAGGCAGCGGTGAACCGGGCGAACGGTCTTGGACGGACCCGATTGCCCGATCCGATGACTTGTGGAATTGTGCGCAACACCCATATCCAGCATGCTGCCCGTCTCGGGCCAGCTGGGTATTACCTCTGAGCGGCACGGCAACATGTGCGGTTGCAAACGCTCCGTGCTTCCAGGGGGGGGCCGCCGTGTTTCTCGCGTGATGCAGAAGTGAGGTCCTGCCAGTGACCGAGCCAGGCTCTGAAAGCGTCGAGCGGCTGCGCGGTGTCGTCGCGGCAGCGCTCCATGCCCACTGGAAATTCTTCCTGGTCCAGGGCGTGGCCATGATGACGCTCGGCTTGATTGCCGTCGCTCTGCCGCAGATCGCGAGTCTGACGATCGAGATCGTGATTGGCTGGCTGTTCTTTGTCGGCGGCCTGTTCCGGACGCTCGTGGTTCTCAAGGCGCGGCAAGCGCCGGGCTTCTGGTGGTCACTCCTGACCGCCGTTCTTGCGCTCGCGCTCGGATTGATCCTGGTCACCCAGCCGCTCGCGGGCGTGTTGACGCTCACGATGGTGCTCATGGTGGTGTTCCTGGCGGAGGGTATCGCCGCCATTCTGATCGCGATCGACTTCCGCCATCATCTCCGCAATTGGGGCTGGACGCTGTTCAGCGGCCTGGTCGATTTTGTGCTGGCCTATCTCATCTGGCAGGGTTGGCCCACGACAGCCGACTGGGCAGTCGGCCTTCTCGTCGGCATCAACATGATCATGTTCGGTCTCTCTCTGGCCATGACGGCGATTGCGGCCCGATTGATCGGACACGATTGATCGGCTTCTGCTCGAATTGAGGCGGTATTTCGCCGAAGGGGGCTTCATGAACCTGCTCGTCGTTCAATCCATCATCTCGATCGCTGCCGGGCTTCTCATCTTTGTCAAGCCGGCATTGCTGAACTACATCGTCGCCATCTACCTCATCTTGGCGGGCGCAACAGGGCTGGCGATCGCTTTGTCGTGACGTATCCCTTAGCTACGGGTGTATCGGCTACGGGCGTATCACGGACACGCGCCGTGGAACTGAGACGCGTGGGCGACGTCTCGTCTGGCTGATGGGCGGCAAAGGCGACGGGCGACCACAGCCACCCGGCCCAGCCATGTGGCATGATGGCGCTCGGTTCGATCCAGCAAGCACAATAATCATCCGCGCCGGCGCTCCGCAGAATGAAACAACCTTGCGCCCAACATTCGCGGCGCACGGTACGGCGCGCTTGCGCCACGATTGCCGCCTCCTGCCTCCGACCGAAAGGCCGGCGCACGCTTTGCCGTTGAAGCATCTCCTCCCGGGCCGAAGGACGGGATGTCGGCCTTCGCGCGGCTTGGCACAAGCCATGCTGACCTTGCCCAGACATTGTGGAAAAATGTCCCCGAACACGCAGCCTCGTGCCACGAAAATATGGGGAAGGGTCGATGGATCAGAAAGTGCGAGACCTTGCCGAGCGCCTCCTGCAAACGGGGTTCGACGAGCTGCCTGAGCGCGAACGCCGTGTGATCTCGCGAATCGCCAAACGCGTTCACATCACCCAGAATCTCAACCGCGTGTTTGAGGAGAAGCTGACATTCGGACAGCGGCTCTCAGACCGCATCTCGGCGTTTGGCGGCTCATGGACCTTCATCATCCTGTTTGGCGGCGTACTCGCCGTTTGGATCTTGCTCAACTCGGTCATTCTTTCGAATTGGCAAGATGTCTTCGATCCTTACCCGTACATCTTCCTGAACCTGATCCTCTCGATGATCGCCGCGATCCAGGCGCCCATCATCATGATGGCGCAAAACCGGCAGAGTGCGAAGGATCGGCTTGCGGCAAACCACGACTACGAAGTCAATCTGAAGGCAGAGCTCGACATCATGAGGCTGCACGAAAAGATGGATGAGTTGAGGCTGCGGCAGCTCACCAACGTGATCGAAAAACAGGAAGAACAGATCTTGCTCCTCAAGCGGCTCATGGAATCGCGAGAACCGAGGTCCGAACAGGACGACTGAGTGCATGGGCGCTGCCCCGCTCCCCTTCTCGGCCTCGCGCTCTGCTATCCGGCGGCTTCTGCAGGGACGGCTTGGGCAAAGCCGCAATCCGAGTGCCGTCCGGGCCACGCCGGGCACAAGCGCCCGGTGTCGGAGGGCCGAACTCAGTGACGCCGGTTCCGCTGGCTGTGGGCCGGCGATATCGCGGCCGATGAACATCGCCAGACCTCTCGCCCAAAAAAAAGGCGCCCGTCCTGCCGATTGTCACGGCGGCCTAATCTCGGACCGACCGGGACTCACATCAGGGCGACCGCCAACCCAGCCGAGCCGGCGAGAATGAGGTAGACAGCCACGATGTAGTTCAGCAGCTCGGGCCTGATGAAAATCAGTAGCCCGGCGCTGATCGAGACACGGACTGGATGACCAGCAGGTGCAAGGAACTCTCCTTAGAGTCCGACTCGAAACTCATGGTGAGCGTGCCAGGCGTCGCGTGAGCAGCATGACGGAGGCGGCGTAGAGGAAGGCTTCGGCTGAGGCGACGGTGGCCTCGAAGTCCTTGGCCAGCCTTCGGTTGCGGTTGATCCAGGCGAAGAAGCGCTCGACCACCCAGCGGCGCGGCAAGACCTGGAAGCCGACCTGGTCGGCGATCTTCTTGACGACCTCGATGGTGATGCAGGTGGCGTCCTTGACCCGCTGGGCGGCATAGGCGCTGTCGGCGAAGGCGATCTCGACGAAAGGGAAGGACCTTCGCGACGCCTCGAGCAGCGGGATCGCGCCATCGCGATCCTGTTTGTAAGCGCCGGAGAGAAAATCCCTCACTGAAGCGGCCGGGATGTCCGG
>CAYJQC010000007.1:0-166830 GCA_964372215.1 uncultured Rhodospirillaceae bacterium | reverse complement strand
GCTACGCGCCGGAGATGGCCTATTTCGAGTGCCTGCACGAGGTGAAGCTGATCGTCGACCTGATGTACGAGGGCGGCATCGCCAACATGCGCTACTCGATCTCCAACACCGCCGAGTACGGCGACTACACCCGCGGGCCCCGGATCGTCACCCCCGAGGTCAAGGCGGAGATGAAGCGGGTTCTCGACGACATCCAGTCCGGCCGCTTCGCCCGCGACTGGGTGCAGGAGTGCAAGGCCGGCCAGCCGAGCTTCAAGGCGCTGCGCCGGCGCTCGGCCGAGCATCCGATCGAAGAAGTGGGCGCCAAGCTGCGCGCGATGATGCCGTGGATCGCGGCCAACCGGCTGGTCGACAAGAGCAAGAACTGATGCTCGTCCGGGCAGCGCCGCGACCCGCGCCTTCGCAGGTGCGGTAGATATCCTCGGAGACCATCTCGCGAGTGCGAAGCCGGGATCGTGGGGCGGGTGCCAAGCACCCGCTCCACGGCCCTTTTTTCCGTTCAGCGCCGCGCACAAAGGACTTGTTAACCTTATCCCGCCAAGGTTACAAAGCCTTTGGCCGCAATGGTCCCTCCAGACGCAGGACTTGCCCATGACGTCGTCGCCCTGCTGCCGTGTTCGTCCGGCGGTCGTCGCCGTGGCGGACGCTGACCGGCACGGGCGTCGGGCATGGCCCCTGTCGAGACCCGCTTCCCGGTGACGCAGTCGTGCGATTTTTCCGTTCCTGAATGCGCCGACATGGACATGACGCGCAACCGGGACCTGAACCGCAAGCCGATGCGCGCTGCCGGCAGTGCCAGAGGGTTTGAGCGATGAGCCGTCCCAGCAATCCGAATCGAGTGCTCGTCTTCGATACCACCTTGCGCGACGGCGAGCAGTCGCCGGGCGCGTCGATGAATCTCGAGGAGAAACTCCGGATCGCGGCGGTGCTCGAGGAACTCGGCGTCGACGTCATCGAGGCCGGCTTCCCGATCGCCTCCAACGGCGACTTCGAGGCGGTGCGCGAGATCGCCCGCACCATCAAGGACAGCCGGGTCGCCGGTCTGGCGCGCGCCGCGCGCAAGGACATCGATCGCGCCTGGGAGGCGTTGAAGGACGCCGCGCACCCTCGCATCCACACCTTCATCGCGACCAGCCCGCTGCACATGAAGTTCAAGCTGCAGATGGAACCCGAGCAGGTGCACCAGGCGATCATCGACAGCGTCTCCCATGCGCGCAACCTGTGCGACGACGTCGAGTGGTCGCCCGAGGACGGCTCGCGCACCGAGCATGATTTCCTGTGCCGCTGCGTCGAGACCGCGATCAAGTCGGGCGCCGGCACCATCAACATTCCCGACACTGTCGGCTATGCCGTGCCCGACGAGTTCGCGGCGCTGATCGCCATGCTGATGAACCGGGTGCCGAACATCGACAAGGCGGTGATCTCGGTCCACTGCCACAACGATCTCGGCCTGGCCGTCGCCAACTCGCTGGCCGCGGTCAAGGCCGGCGCGCGCCAGATCGAATGCACGATCAACGGCCTGGGCGAGCGTGCCGGCAACGCCGCGCTGGAAGAAGTGGTGATGGCGCTCAAGACCCGCGCCGATGCGATGCCGTTCACCACCGGGGTCAGGACCGAGGTCATCACCCGCGCCTCGCGGCTGGTCTCCACCATCACCGGCTTCGCGGTGCAGCCGAACAAGGCGATCGTCGGCGCCAACGCCTTCGCACACGAGTCGGGCATCCACCAGGACGGCATGCTGAAGCACGCCGGCACCTACGAGATCATGACCCCAGAATCGGTCGGGCTCAACCGCTCGACGCTGGTCATGGGCAAGCATTCCGGGCGCCACGCCTTCCGCGAGAAGCTGAAGGAACTCGGCTTCGATCTCGGCGACAACGCGCTGCAGGATGCCTTCCGCCGCTTCAAGGATCTCGCCGACAAGAAGAAGGATGTCTACGACGAGGACATCGTGGCGCTGGTCGACGACGAAGTGGTGCGCAGCAACGAGCGCATCCGCTTCGTCTCGCTCCAGGTGATCGCCGGCTCCAAGGGCCCGCAGAAGGCCGATCTGGAGCTCGTCATCGACGGCAGGAGCATGGCGACGACGGCGACCGGCGACGGTCCGGTCGACGCCACCTTCAAGGCGATCAAGCAGCTGTTTCCGCACGAGGCGCGGCTGCAGCTTTACCAGGTTCACGCTGTCACCGAAGGCACCGACGCGCAGGCGGAGGTGACGGTGCGGCTCGAGGAGAACGGCAAGACGGTGATCGGCCAGGGCGCGGATACGGATACCCTGGTCGCGTCTTGCCGCGCCTATCTGCATGCATTGAACAAGCTTTTGACGAAACGCGAAAGAACCGCCCCAGCCGCACTCACCGCCTGATCGGCGGCAAGGCGGACGCGATGCGCCGGGGCAGGACAGTACGCAAGCGAGGATGAATGTTCGGTAGATTGATGGGCATGCTGTCCGCCGACATGGCGATCGATCTCGGCACGGCGAATACTCTGGTCTATGTCAAGGGCCGGGGCATCGTGCTGAACGAGCCATCGGTGGTCGCGATCGCCGAGGTGAAGGGCAAGAAGCACGTTCTCGCCGTCGGCGACGAGGCCAAGATGATGCTGGGGCGCACCCCCGGCAACATCACGGCGATTCGCCCCTTGCGCGACGGCGTGATCGCGGATTTCGAGGTGGCGGAGGAAATGATCAAGCATTTCATCCGCAAGGTGCACAACCGACGCAGCTTCGCCAGCCCGCAGGTCATCGTGTGCGTTCCCTCCGGCTCCACCGCGGTCGAACGGCGCGCCATTCAGGAATCGGCAGAGAGTGCCGGCGCCCGCCGGGTGTTCCTGATCGAGGAGCCGATGGCGGCCGCGATCGGCGCCGGCCTGCCGGTGACCGAGCCGACCGGCTCGATGGTGGTGGACATCGGCGGCGGCACCACCGAGGTGGCCGTGCTGTCCCTCGGCGGCATCGTCTACTCGCGCTCGGTGCGGGTCGGTGGCGACAAGATGGACGAGGCGATCATCGCCTACATCAGGCGCAACCATAACCTGCTGGTCGGCGAAGGCAGCGCCGAACGGATCAAGAAGGAGATCGGCTCCGCCTGTCCGCCGGAGGACGGCGACGGCCGGGTCATGGAGATCAAGGGCCGCGACCTGATGAACGGCGTGCCGAAGGAGCTGGTGATCACCGAGCGGCACATCGCCGAGAGCCTGGCCGAACCGGTCGGCGCCATCATCGAGGCGGTCAAGGTGGCGCTCGAGCACACCGCGCCCGAGCTTGCCGCCGACATCGTCGACAAGGGCATCGTCCTGACCGGCGGCGGGGCGCTGCTCAGCAACCTCGACTTCGTGCTCAGGAACGCCACCGGGCTTCCGGTCTCGATCGCCGACGACCCGCTCTCCTGCGTGGCGCTCGGCACCGGCCGCTGCCTCGAGGAAATGAAGACCCTGAAGAGCGTGCTGATCAATACCTACTGATGGCTGGTTCGCTCGACCGCGAAATTGCTTTGCGCCGACGCGGCGGGCTTCGTTAGTCTCGAAGTCGACTCGGCGCTGACTGCTTTCGGGGCACCGCCCCAGGGAGGAAGAGGTTGAAGCAGCGCGTTGGCCCGGTCATGCGGCTGGCCTCCCCGCTGAAGGCCTGGATCCAGCGGTTCGCTTTCCTGCTGCTGGTCGCCGCGGCCCTGACCCTCATGGTCGTCGGTCGAACCGAGATCGTGCCGGTCGAGCGCGTCCGCGCGATGGTCACCGATGCCTTCACGCCGATCCTGCAGCTCCTGACCCAGCCGACCGACGCGATCGTCGCCGGTGTCGACAATCTGCGCGAACTGGCCGATCTCAGGTCCGAGAACGAGCGTCTGCGCGAAGAGCAGGAGCGTCTGCTGCACTGGCAGCTCGCGGCGCGCCAGCTCGAGGCCGAGAACCGCGAGCTGCGCGACCTGCTGAATCTCGCGCCGGAACCGCAGATCGAGTACATCTCCGCCCGCGTCGTCGGTGATCTCGGCGGCGCGTTCGTGCGCAGCGTCCTGGTCGATGCCGGCAGCCGCGACGGGGTGGTCAAGGGCCAGTCGGCGACCACCGGACAGGGCCTTGCCGGGCGCGTGTTCGAGGTCGGCAATCGGGCGGCGCGCCTGCTGCTGCTCACCGACATCAACTCGCGCATTCCGGTGGTGATCGAGCGGACTCGCGACCGCGGCGTGGTCGCCGGCGACAACTCATCGCAGCTGCGCCTGCTCTATCTCGACCCCGAGGTCGAGGTCGAGATCGGCGACCGCATCGTCACCTCGGGCCATGGCGGCGCGATCGTGCCCGGCTTGCCGGTCGGCATCGTCAGCGCGGTGGGCGAGCGTGAGATCCGGGTCCAGCCCTTCGTCGACTGGAACCACCTGGAATACGTGCGGCTGCTGGACTACGAACTCGCCGACAACATCGAGCCGCTGGTCGGGGACGCCGGCCGGGATGCGGTCGGCAGGGTGCCAGAAGCCGGGACCGCACCATGAAGCCGACCGTCTGGCAAAAGCTCGATGCGCTGGCTCGCAGCCTGGCGCCGTTCTCGCTGGCCTTCCTGCTGGTTCTGTTCGGCGCGGTGCCGATCCAGCTGCCGCATCTGGCCGAGATCGGCCCCAACTTCGCGCTGCTGTCGGTCTACTACTGGGCGGTCCATCGCCCGGCCGTGCTGCCGGCGCCGGCGGTGTTCGTGCTCGGCCTGGTGTCCGATCTCCTGGGAATGGCGCCGCTCGGGGCGGGAACCGCGGTGTTGCTGGGCGTCCATGCCATCACCGTGTCGCAGCGCCGGGTGTTCGTCGGACAGCCCTTCATCGTCGTGTGGTGGGGCTTCATGATGGTCGGCGCCGGCGCGATGGCGGCGATCTGGGTGCTGTCCTCGCTGCTGGCCGGCGCGGCCCTGGACGCGCGGCCGGCGGTGTTCGCGGCGCTGGTGAACGTGGCGCTCTACCCGGCCATGGGCTTTCTGTTCGCGCATACGCAGCGTTCGCTGCTGCCGCAGCCTTGAGGCGGGACATGAAGCAGCAGGAGCAGGGGCGCTATCGCACCTTCACCCGCCGGGCCATGCTGCTCGGCGGACTGCAGGCCTCGCTGGTGTCGGCGCTGGCCGCGCGCATGTACTACCTGCAGGTGATCGAGGCCGACCGCTACAAGGTGCTGGCCGAGGAGAACCGGATCAATCTGCGCCTGCTGCCGCCGCCGCGCGGCCGCGTCCTCGACCGCTACGGCACGCCGATCGCGCTCAACGATCATAACTACCGAGTCGTGGTCGTCGCCGAGCAGACCCCCGATCTCGACGCGACGCTCGATCTGCTGGCGCGGCTGATCGCGGTCAGCGATGCCGACCGTGCCCGGGTCTGGAAGGAGCGGCGCCGCAACCGCGCCTTCGTGCCGATCACCGTGAAGGAGAACCTGAACTGGGACCAGGTGGCCCGCATCGAGGTCAACGCGGCCGACCTGCCGGGGGTCTCGATCGAGGTCGGCCAGAGCCGGGAATACCCTTACGGCGGATCGGCTTCCCACGTGCTCGGCTATGTCGCCGCCGTGTCGGAAAAGGAGCTGACCGGCGATCCGCTGCTCGAGCTGCCGGGATTCCGGATCGGCAAGAGCGGAATCGAGCGGCAGTACGACGATCTGCTGCGCGGCGCCGCCGGCGCCAGCCAGCTCGAGGTCAACGCGGTCGGCCGGATCATCCGCGAGCTGGAGCGCGAGGAGGGGCAGCCCGGCCTCGACCTCTACACCACCCTCGATATCGGCCTGCAGCAGTTCGTGCAGCAGCGCCTGGCGAGCGAGCTCAGCGCTTCCGCGGTGCTGCTCGACGTGCGCAGCGGCGAGGTCCTGGCGATGGGGTCGACGCCGTCCTACGATCCTTCCGCCTTCGGCCGCGGCCTCACCTCGGGCGAATGGTCGGCGCTGGTCAACGACCAGCTGCATCCGCTGACCAACAAGGCGATCGCCGGGCAGTACGCGCCGGGATCGACCTTCAAGATGGTGGTGGCGCTGGCGGCGCAGGAGGCCGGCATCCCGTCCGACCACAGCGTCTACTGCTCCGGCGTGACCACGCTGGGCAGCGCCCGCTTCCACTGCTGGAAGAAAGAAGGTCACGGGCGGCTGTCGTCGATGATGGAGGGCCTCAAGCATTCCTGCGACGCCTATTTCTACGACCTCGCGCGCAAGATCGGGATCGACGCCATCGCCGCGATGGCGCGCAAGCTCGGCCTCGGCCGTGCCGACGGCATCGATCTGCCCGGCGAGCGGGCCGGGCTCATTCCCGACTCCTCGTGGAAGGTGGCGACGCTCGGCGAGAGCTGGTATCCCGGCGAAACGCTGGTTGCCGGTATCGGCCAGGGCTTCATCACCACGACCCCCCTGCAGCTTGCCACCATGACGGCGCGGCTCGCCAATGGCGGACATGAAGTGGTCCCCCACGTGCTGCGCAAGGGGCCGGCGGACCCGGCCGAGGACTGGCCGATCCTGTCGGCCTCCGATCCGGAGTCGACCGAGCCGACGGCCGGTCCGACGGTGGCGCTGGCCGACAGTCCGTTCCCGTCCCTCGGCATTTCCGAGAAGTACCTCAAGGTCGTGCTCGAAGGCATGAACCGGGTCAGCAACGATCCGCGCGGCACCGCCTATCGCGCCCGCATCGAAACCCCGGGCATGGAGCTGGGCGGCAAGACCGGCACGGCGCAGGTGCGCCGCATCACCATGGCCGAGCGCCTGACCGGCGTGAAGAAGAACGAGGACCTGCCCTGGGCCCAGCGCGATCACGCGCTGTTCGTCGCGTTCGCGCCGGTGGCGGCCCCGCGCTTCGCCATCTCGGTGGTGGTGGAGCATGGCGGCGGCGGCTCCAAGGTCGCGGCGCCGATCGCCCGCGACATCCTGATCGAGGCCCAGACCCGCGCCCGCGACCGGGCGCTCGGACGCCAGCAGCTCGCCCTGGATACCCCGCGGTGACGCCATGGCCGTGAAATCCGGCGCAGCCCTGATTTTCAGCGGCATGAAGCAGCCGGCCGGCGACCCGGCGGGGCAAATGTCCCTGCGCGACAAGCTGCGTCATGTGAGCTGGAGCCTGATCCTGCTGATCTGCGTGGTCGCCAGCGTCGGCTTCGCCATGCTGTATTCGGCCGGCAACGGCCAGCTCGAGCCATGGGCGGCGCGCCAGATGATGCGCTTCGCCGCCGGCATGGCGGTGATGTTCGCCATTGCCCTGGTCGACCTCAGGTTCTGGCTGCGCTACGCCTATCTGATCTATGGCGTCGCCTTCGTACTGCTGATCTATGTCGAAGTCGCCGGCGAGATCGGCATGGGCGCACAGCGCTGGATCGATCTCGGATTCTTCCAGCTGCAGCCCTCGGAACTGATGAAGATCTCCCTGGTGCTGGCGCTCGCCCGCTATTTCCACCGCCTGAGCTTCGAGGACATCGGCCGGCCGATCCATGTGCTCTGGCCGCTGCTGCTGGCGGTGCTGCCCGCCGGCCTGGTGCTGGTGCAGCCCGATCTCGGGACCGCCGGCATGCTGCTGATGGTGACGGCAAGCCTGCTGTTCGCCGCCGGTGTCAGGATCTGGAAGTTCGCGCTGGTCGGCATCGTCGGATTGTCGGCGGTGCCGATCGCCTGGGGCTTCCTGCGCGACTACCAGAAGGATCGCATCCTCACCTTCATGAACCCCGAGAACGATCCGCTCGGCGCCGGCTACCACATCACCCAGTCGAAGATCGCCTTCGGCTCCGGTGGGCTGTTCGGCAAGGGCTTCCTGCAGGGCACCCAGAGCCACCTGAACTTCCTGCCCGAGCGGCAGACCGATTTCATCTTCACCATGCTGGCCGAGGAACTCGGCCTGGTCGGCGGCCTCGCGGTGATCGGCCTGTTCGTGCTGCTGTTCATCTACGGCTTCGCCATCGCGCTCCGGAGCCGCAACCATTTCGGCCGCTTGCTGGCGATCGGGCTCACCGCCAACCTGTTCTTCTACGTGTTCATCAATACCGCGATGGTGATGGGGCTGATCCCCGTGGTCGGCGTGCCGCTGCCGCTGATCTCCTATGGCGGCACAGCGATGATGACCGTGTTGGTCGGTTTCGGCCTGCTGATGTCGGTCTACATCCACCGCGACATGCGGATCGGCCGGCGCGGTTTCGCCGAGGAATAGCCGCGCGCCGATCTCCCTGGATCGTCAAGGGCTTGGTCGACCGGGCCCGGTCCCGCCCGGGCCGCCGCCCGAGTCCAAATCTATCGACAAAGCGGGCCGCCTTTGCTATATCGCGGGCCTTCCCCGTACGTGCTTGCGGGTACGCGCCGTGTCCCGCGGCCGGTCGGATGCCCTCGGGCGCCGGCCCCGCGCGAAGTCCGGTGCCGGAATGGGCGCATAGCTCAGTTGGTAGAGCAGCTGACTCTTAATCAGCGGGTCGCAGGTTCGAGTCCTGCTGCGCCCACCATTCCTTTCATTGCCGGGCCGTTCTTGCGGCCGTCGGCTTGCCGGCGCATCCTCGATCTCAGGAGGAGCGATCGGCGATGGGCGACAACATGGCGATCCTTGCGGCCGGCACTGGTGCCGCTTTCATGCT
Organism: uncultured Rhodospirillaceae bacterium; assembly: GCA_964372215.1. GTDB lineage: Bacteria > Pseudomonadota > Alphaproteobacteria > Dongiales > Dongiaceae > DAIMFL01. Next base: position 158,281 of record CAYJQC010000007.1, on the reverse strand, counting down.
GCGGGCCGGCCAGAGCGCCCGCGTCGTCAACACCCACGGCACCCAGGTCGTCGATACCTGGGCGCTGATATCGGCGGCCGAGCGTCTGTCGCTCGAACACACGCGGGAGGTCCTCCCGAAGCTGCGCTTCGCTGTCGGCGATGTGCTGGTCACCAACTTCTATCGCCCAATCCTGCGACTTGCGGCCGACACCTCGCCAGGGATTCACGACACCCTGATCGCGGCCTGCAATCCACGGATGTTCGAGCGCGCCGGGCGCGGCGGCGGCCACCCCAACTGTGCCGACAACCTGCGCAGCGCGCTGCGTGCTCGCGGCATCGAGGTCGCCGAGGTGCCATGCCCGTTGAACCTGTTCATGAACACCCGGGTCACCGCCGACGGCGGCATCGAGTTCCTGCGCCCGGTGAGCCGGCCCGGAGATCATGTGGAGCTGCGGGCCGAATCCGACTGTGTCGTGGTGTTCTCGGCCTGTCCCGACGACGTCTACCCGACCAATGGCGGCGACGGGTCGCCGCGCGAGGTCGAGATCAGGATCGCCTGACGCTTGCAGGTCGGCGCGCGCGTCTTGAATGCAGTGGCATTCATCTGCCCTGTCGCTTCCCCGTGACCGGCGGCAGGCGCCATTTCTCCACCTTCTCCTGCAACTCGCCGAGGCGATGATTGTAGTCGCCGTAATCCTCGATGCCCAGGCATTGGGTCGCGTTGACCCCGTCTGTGGTGACCGGGAAGATCCCGAACTCGTAGGTATAGGAGTCGCCGCTTGCCGACCCCAGCACCACCGAGCCGAACAGGGGGTGGCGGGACGCCTGCAGCTCCTGGTAGAGCGCGCGCCAGCGCTCTGTGCCGGTGGCCAGCTCGACTTCGTCGAGATAGCGGCCGGTGAAATCGTGGCTGGCGGCGGCGGCGACCCGCGTGCCGATGAGCCGGTAACGGACCCGGAAGGGGTCGAACTCGAACTCGGAAATCAACAGGTTGGACAGCAGAGACTTGATCTCCGCAGGGTCGAAGGCGGCGCGCACCGGCAGCGCGACCGCGCCCCGCTTTGCCTCCCAGACCTCGTAGAGCTGGTGCACCATGGCCGAGCGGCAGCGCCCGACGTCCCGCCACACAGCCATCGCCCCCGCCTCTTGCCGCTCCTGTCGGTCCGGGGACGCAAGGCATTCCCCTAGTGGAAGTAGAGCAACCTCGGCCAGGAGTCACAACTATTAAGACCGCGTAGCCGTATCCCATCAGTATGAATTTGATATCATTTCAACCGCCGCCGGCCGGGCCGGTCCGCCGTGGCCACAGCCGGCGCGTGCTGGCATCCGTCGTCCGGCTGCGCTACCATTTATTAGCGGCTTGGGTGCTCGAATGGCCGCGTCCCACGCCCCCCAGAAAGAATCCGCATACGCCATGGCCGTAGATGATGTCGACATGCCCGATGACGAGGGGGCGTTGCGGGCGATCGTGTGGAGCGAAACGTTCCAGATGGGCGACGCCGTCATCGACGCCGAGCACCGGCAGTTCATCGACATCGTCAACCGGCTGAGCGCGGTGATCCTCGATCGTGCCGATCCCGCAACGATCTCTGCCGTCTGCGACGAACTGATGCGCGACGCGGCCGAGCATTTTGCGGCCGAGGAAGCGTCCATGGAACGCCATGGATTCGGCGGCCTGCCGGCGCATCGCCGCGAGCACGCGCGCCTGCTGGTCTTCATCCGGGAGACGGCGGCGCGGGTGCGCGCCGCGCGCCGACGGCCGTTGCTGATCGAGGGCGCGCTCGCGATCAAGGACGCGCTGCTCACCCACATGTTCCGGGTCGACGTCCACTACAAGTCGCATTTCCTCGACGCCAAGGGCCGCTGACGGCGCTCCGCCGAATCCCGTCTTGCTCGGCCGGCCCGACCGCCGCCGATCCGCCCCCGAATCGCCGCTCCGTCAGGCTGTCGTCAGCCTGACGGCGTAGGACTTGCTGGCATCGTGGCCGGCGCCACCTGCGCCGGCCGATCCCTGCCCGATGAGATCCCGCGGGGGCGTCAGTGGCCGAGGATCTGCAGCAGGATGAGCGCCTCGCCGACGATGCTGGCGACGAAGGCCAGGGTGCGCACCCAGGGCAGCCCGGCGATGAAGACGATGGCGTGGGCAACTCGCGCCCAGAAGAAGATCAACGCGCCCAGCGCGGTCATGTCGTTCGCCGCGCCGGTGACATGGGCGACCAGCACCAGCGCCACGAACGGCCCGATGTTCTCGGCCATGTTGATATGGGCCCGATGGGCGCGCTGGGCCCAATCGGGCAGCGCCGGCGGATTCTTCGGATAGCCGACGGTATCGAGCAGGCCCCAGACCATGACCCGGGCGAGAACATACGGCAGGAACAGCACGACGCAGAGAACGGCACTCCAGACCATCATGGATAGATCGGTCGACATGGGTTCCTCCGGCGTTTCGGCTCCGCCCGCGCGCGTGGACCGGCACCGTGCCGGCCGGAACGCGACGGGAACGGTCTGCAATCTAGATCGATTCGCGCCGCTGCGCTAAGGCGACGCACCCGCTCGTTCTCGCCGTTGGCAGCCCGCCTTCCGAGCCCGTAGAGTGGGCAACAAAGGGCGGGGAGTGCAGAGTCCATGAGCTATGACGCGATCGTGGTGGGCGGCGGCCATAATGGCCTGACTGCGGCGGCCTATATGGGCAAGGCCGGCATGCGGGTGCTGGTGCTGGAGCGCCGGCCGGTGCTGGGCGGCGCCGCGGTGACCGAGGAGTTCCACCCCGGCTACCGCAACTCGGTGGCATCCTACACCGTGAGCCTGCTGCGGCCCGAGGTGATCGCCGAGCTGGAGCTGGCGCGCCACGGCTATGCGACCATCCCGCACAAGGGCGCCCTCAACATGTTCGCGGCCAGCGGGCGGGACGGCGGCGATCCGATGCTGCTGACCGGCGAGGAAACCCACGACCGCGCGGTCTACGGCCGCTATTCCAACCGCGACTACGACGCCATGGTCCGCTTCTACGACGCGGTCGGGCGGGTCGGCGAGGTGCTGCGCGCCCAGTGGCTGAAGGCGCCGCCGGCGCTCGGCGGCGGGATCCTGGATCTCGCCGGGCTGCTGCCGGCGGGCAACGCGTTCCGCCGGCTGTCGGGCGAGGACCGGCATTTCCTGATGCAGCTCTTCACCACCTCGGCCGCGTCGCTGATGGACCGCTGGTTCGAGAGCGCGCGCATCCGGAACAAGTTCCTCGGTCACTGCGTTTCCAGCAACTTCGCCAGCCTGACCGCGCCGGGCTCGGCGATACCGTTCTTCCAGAACGCCCTCGGCGAATTCGGGGGCAAGCGCGGCAGCTGGGGCCTGGCCAAGGGCGGCATGGGGGCGATCACCCAGGCGATGGCCGCCGCCGGCCGCGAGCACGGCGTCGAGTACCGCACGGCGGCGCCGGTCGAGCGCATCCTGGTCGAGGGCGGCAGGGCGGTCGGCGTTCGGCTGGAGGGCGGCGAGGAGATCCGGGCGAAGCTGGTGGCCGCCAACACCGACCCCAAGCGCACCTTCCTCAAGATGATCGGGCGCGAACACCTGCCGGAGGAATTCGCCGAGGATATCGCCCATCTGCGCTATGGCCATGCCTCGTTCCGGATGAACCTGGCGCTCAGCGGCGCGCCCGAATTCAAGGGGCTGAGCGCGAAGGAGAACGAGACCGCGCGTGCCTCGGCGCTCTACATCTATCCCAGCCGCGCCGGGATCGAGGCCGGCTACCAGGCGGCCTGCGCCGGCGAGATCCACGACCAGCCCTATGTCAACATGCTGATCCCGTCGAGCCAGGACGACACCCTGGCTCCCAAGGGCCATCACGTGATGAGCCTGTTGTGCAAGTACTTCCCCTATCGCCTGTCAGGCGGACGCAGCTGGGACGACGTCAAGGAGCAGGTGGCCGACTCCATCGTCGCCTATGTGGCGCGGCACATCCCCAACCTTCCGGGCCTGGTGGTCGCGCGGCAGGTCCTGTCGCCGCTCGACCTCGAGCGGGTGTTCGGCCTGACCGAGGGCGACATCTTCCACGGACGTCACGATCTCGACCAGATCTTCTCCTTGCGCCCGCATCCCGACGCGGCGCAGTACAAGACGCCGGTGCCGGGCCTCTATCTCTGCGGCTCCGGCAGCCATCCCGGCGGCGGTGTCTCCGGCGCGCCCGGGCGCAATGCCGCGATGAAGATCATCGCCGACGCCAAGGGGCGCGGTGCCGTGCGCCGGGCGGCGAAGCCGCGCGATTCGACGCGGGCAGCCATCGCCGCCGCCACGATGCATCATCATGACGGAGCCGACCCAGGCATCGGCGGCGGAGATGGTGGCGGCGACGGCGGAGACTGATGGCGACGCGGTCGCTCGACCCGGGAGAACGGCGGAGCGGCGAAACGCTGCTGCGCCAGATCATGCCCGGCGCCAGGCTCGAAGGCGTCACCTTCCGCATCGCCGAGCTCACGTTGTGCTTCCTCCATGCAAGGGCCGACGAGGCAAAGGGCTTGCCGGCCCATGTCTGGCTGACCGCGGTCTGCGACGCCGGCGTCTTCGATGACCCGGCCGCGAGCCGGCGCGCTGAGCGTCGCAGGCGGCCGCCCAAGGGATCGCCGACGGCAAGCTCAGGTGCCGGCCAAGAGTCGAGCGCACCACCGCTTGGACATGCGTTCGCTTAAATAAATTGGTAATATTCTTCACTTCGAAAGTTCTTGGAAAATATATTTCGGAATACTGCGCCTGCGTCATAAGATCCCGCAGGTTGCGATCTTGAATTCACTGTGCTACTTTCCAGGGATTCGCGGGCGATCTCATGTCGCCCACCCCACGAACTCCGGCAACATGGCGCAGAAATGGGCAATATGCTCCTCTTATGGGCTGTTTCCCTGTGCCGGCCGCGGGTGATGATTACGGGGGCTCGTCCCCTGATCCCGAACGAACAAGGAGACTGGTTTGACCTTCGATTCCCAGGCTGACGGCGCTCGCACGACCCCTGCCACTGCCGGCAACACGACCGGCCGCACCCGGCTGCCGAAGGCGCCGGTGGCGCTGTCGGAAGACGACAAGAAGATGATCGTCCTGCAGAGCTGGTACCAGCGCATGAGCGCCGAGCGCATCGGCCGCCATCACGGCATCCCGGCCGCCCGGGTGCGCCGCATCCTGGAAGAGCGCATGGGCGGGAATTGCTGATTCCGCACTGACTCTGCTTTCGGGGAGCACACCGGATGCGTGGACGGCCACCGATCGCTCGAAACCAGCTCTGGTTGTCCACCGCGCCCCTCGACGATGTCCCAGGACTGAATGCCTGCCTCAGGTCGCGCGTGACCTGAGGCGGCGCCGTCGGTAGGCTGCACGAACCCAGCCCGTCGCGGCCTGCCGCCTCGGCCCTTCCGGACACACGCAAGCCCCAGTCATGACCTACCGCGCGTTCGTCCTCGAGAACTGGCGGCTGCTGGCGTTCGGGCTGTTCGTGGCGGCCGGTTCGAGCTTCGGCCAGACCTTCTTCATCTCGCTGTCCAGCGCGCCGATCCGCGCGCAGTTCGATCTGTCCGACGGCGAGTTCGGGCTGCTCTATTCGGCGGCGACCCTGACCAGCGGTTGCCTGGTGATCTGGCTCGGCCGCAAGATCGACCATCTCGACCTGCGGATCTACAGTACCGCGGTGTGCCTGACGCTGGCCGGCGCCTGCCTGGTGATGGCGAGCGCGAGTTCCCTGGCGACTCTGTGGCTCGCCATACTGCTGCTGCGGCTCTCCGGCCAGGGGCTGATGTCGCATATCGCCTTGACCAGCATGGCGCGCTACTTCGACAGCGGCCGCGGCAAGGCCATCAGCATCGCCTCCTTCGGATTTCCGATCGGCGAGGCGGTGCTGCCGATCGCCATGGTCGCCATGATCGCCGCGCTCGGCTGGCGCCAGAGCTGGAGCGCGATCGGAATCGTGCTCGGCATCGGGCTGGTGCCGGTCGTGCTGTGGCTGCTCAAGGGCCATGGCGGACGCCATGCCGGCCTGCTCGAGCGCCATGCCAGCGACGCCGCGTCCCAGGATCCGCTCCGGGCGGGCGACAAGTCGGCGGCGCGGGTGCGCATGCTGGCGGACTGGCGGTTCTACATGGTGCTGCCGGCGGAACTGGCGCCGGCCTTCATCGTCACCGGGCTGTTCTTCCATCAGGTGCATCTGGCGGCGAGCAAGGGCTGGAGCCTGGCCTGGCTGGCGAGCTGCTTCGTCGGCTTCGCGGTGGCACAGGGCATCGCGGTGCTGCCGGCCGGCTGGCTGGTCGACCGGGTCGGCGCGATCCGCATGCTGCCCTATGTGCTGCTGCCGCTCGGCGTCGCGCTCATCGTGCTCGGGCTGTTCGACCATGCGCTGGCCGCGATTCCCTATCTGGTCGCCGTCGGGGTCACCTCGGGCATGTCGGCGACGGTCGGCACGGCGGTCTGGGCGGAGCTCTATGGCGTACTGCGGATCGGCGCGATCCGCGCCTTCACCGCGGCGCTCGGCGTGTTCTCGAGCGCCTTGTCGCCGGTCACCATCGGCTGGCTGATCGATTCCGGCGTGTCGATGGAGCGGGTGGCCATGCTGTGCCTCGCCTATCTCGTCGTGGCGACGGCGATGACGCTGCCCGTGGTCCGCGCGGTGGCGCAGGAAAATCGGCGGCGGGCCGCGGGCTGACGGACAGAAGCGTGCACGCTCAGAGCGCGCTCGCCGACTGCAGCAGGATCACGGCGATCGCAAGCGGCGCCACGGCGCGGACCAGCCAGTACCAGCACAGGCCAAGCGACCCCCGGCCGAGCCCGGATTCGTCGAGCGCCACCGAGCGTTCCAGGCGCCAGCCGACATAGAGCGCGATCAGGATCCCGCCCACCGGCAGCAGGAAGTGGGAGACGCCGGCATCGATCGCGTCGAGTATGCCGTGGCGCCCGATCCTGACATGGGAGAGCACGCCGAAGCTGAGCGCGGACGGAATCCCGAGCCCGAACACGGCAGCGCCGACCAGCCCCGCGGCATGCCAGCGCCGGCGCTTCAGGCGGTGGACCGCCACGGCCACCGGCACTTCCAGCAGCGACACCATCGAGGTCAGCGCCGCCGCCGACAGCAGGAAGAAGAACAGGGCGCCCACCAGCGCACCGCCGGGCATCTGCAGGAAGACCTGGGGCAGAGTGATGAACGCGAGCTCGGGCCCCGCCGTCGGGTCGACGCCGAACGCGAACACCGCCGGGAAGATGGCGATCCCGGCAATGATCGCGAACAAGGTGTCGCCGAGCGCGATCGCCACCGCCGAGGCCGGCAGGCTGAAGCTGCGCGGCATGTAGCTGCCATAGGTCACGAACACCGCCATGCCCACGCCGAGCGAGAAGAACGCCTGTCCGAGCGCCGCCACGTAGACCTCGGGCCGCTCCAGGACGGACCAGTCCGGCGAGAACAGGAACGCCAGGCCGGCGCTCGCCCCGGGAAGCGACAGCGCGTAGAGCGCCAGCGCCATGACGATCACGATCAGGATCGGCATCAGCCAGCGGTTGACCGCCTCGATGCCGCGCTGGACACCGCCCGCCACGATGTAGACGGACAGCCCCAGCATGGCGGCCTGCCATGCGATCGGCTCCCCCGGGTTCGAGATCAGGTTCCTGAAATACGAGCCATAGCCCTGGGCCGCCGCTTCCCATAGCTCGCCGGTTGCAGCGCCGACGAAGTACTTGAGCGCCCAGCCGGCGATGACGGCGTAGTAGCTCAGGATCGCGAAGGCGCCGACGACGCCGATCCACCCGACATGGCGCCAGGTGGAATGGTCGCCCGGCCGCGCGAAGGCGGACACAGCGTCGCCCTGCGCACGCCGGCCAAGCGCCAGCTCGGCGATGACGAGCGCCAGGCCGATGAACAGGACGCACAGCAGGTAAAGGAACAGGAACACCGCGCCGCCGTTCTCGCCGGCGACGTAGGAGAAGCGCCAGATGTTGCCGAGGCCGACGGCGGAACCGATGGTCGCGAGCACGAAGCCGCGGCGCGAAGTCCACTGTTCGCGGCTACCGGGCAACAGGCCTCTCCCCGCGCGGAAAGCCCACATTCAACGGCGTCACCGCAGCGCGAAGGCCAGCAGCGCCAGCGCGATCACGAGGTTGAGGACCCAGAACAGGAACAGGATGCGGTACCGGTCCGGCCGGTTACTCAGCCACTCAATCATACCGGAACCTCTCGGACATGATCTGGCGGGCGGGCACGCCCAGGTCGATCAGGGCATTCTCGACAACCTCCATCATCGCCGGCGGACCGCACAGGACGAACAGCCAGGTTCGCGCCGCGGCGGCGGCGAAGACCCGGCGGATCAGCCCTGCATCGATCATTCCCGTTTCGCCCGCCCAGTCGGCCGTCGGCTCGGACAACACATGGACGACGCGGGTGCCGTGCTCGCGAGCCAGGGCCTCGAGTTCCTGCCGGTAGAGGATCTGTTCCGCCACCCGATTGCCATACAGCAGAACCGTCGGCCGATCGTCGCCATCGCTGCGCAGCTGGCGCAGGATGCCGAACAGCGGCGCGACGCCGACGCCACCCGCGATCAGCGCGACGCCCGGCTCGGCGCGACCGGCGACCACGAGATTGCCGTGCGGCCCGTCGACATGGGCTCTGGTGCCCGGCGCGATTCGGCCGATCGATTGCGTGAAGTCGCCGAGCTCCTTGATGATGAACTGCAGCGCCGAGCCGGAGCCCGGCGCCGAACTGATCGAGAACGGGTTCTCGCGCAGGGAGAACGTGTTGTTCCCGACATTGAGCCACACGAACTGGCCGGCCTCGTAGGGCAGGCCGGGATGGCCGTCGGGGTCGAGCGTGAGCTCCCAAGCCCGCAGGCCGATCGACCGCACCGCGCGGACCTTCCAGGGGAATCGCATCTGCTTCAGGGGCTCGACGACATAGATGTAGGCGAACGCCAGCACTGCGACGGCAAACAGGCCGATCCAGGTGGCGGCCAGCGGCTGATCCTGGCTGTAGCGGCCGGCGTGAAGCGTGTGGTGGAGCACCAGCCCGGCGACCATCAGGGCGCCCAGCCCATGGCTCAGCCGCCAGGTCTCGTAGCGCAGCTTCAGCTTGTCGCGGCCGATCGCCATCAGCACCAGCACCGGCAACAGCAGCCACGCCAGGATCCCGGTGCCGAGGCTCTCGAGATCGGATGTCAGGGTCAGCCGGCGGGTATCGTCCCAGGGATGGGGCGGGCCGAAGCGTCCGCGATAGAGAAACGGATGGACCAGTGCAAGGACGAGCGCGGTTCTGGCGAGAAGCTGGTGGAATCGCATCGTCACGTCCATCCCGATGCGCGCCGACACCGAACGGAAGCGACCCGACAGCACGAACTCGACCAGGATGATCGCGAAGGCGAGCATCCCCGCACCCGATGCCAGTTCGTCCCAGATCGGGCGCGGCGGCCGCCCGCCGAGCCACGACAGGGCCAGGGGAAGCGCGGCCACGCACAGATACAGGGCGATGAGCAGGCGTGGGTTCATGGCGAGTGGATGCGCCGGACAAGCGACCGCACGACGAGACGCGGGCAGGGCGGGACGGTTTCCATGGCGCCGGTCAGCGTACCATCAATGGGGACCCGCCACCGCCGTCTCGATGTCGCAGCGCGGCGCCCTCGTCGTGGAACGTCCGAGGGCAGCGCATCGCATATCCTGCGGGCCCCTGCCTCATAGCGGCTTGGCGGTCATCAGCCAGAACGCCGCGACGAGCGCCAGGAAGGCCGGCCAGCCCAGGCGGAACCACAGCCTCATGGCCCGGTGGTAGGCGGCCGGCAGGTCGGCGCCGGACTCCGCCGCCGCGGCCGCAAGCCGCGCCACCCGGTATTGCAGTGCCATCACCGGCAGCCAGCAGGCCAGGGCGAGCCCGTACAGCAGATAGGTCGCCAGCAGCCAGGTCTCGAACGGCCCGAAGCCGCCGAGCAGCATCAGCGCGATGCCGGTCACCGGCAGCGCGATCCCCGAGGGAACGGTGAACAGCCAGTCGGCCAGGATGACGTTGCGGGCGGTGGCGGCGATGGCGCGCGGGTCGCCGCGGCGATGAGCCACCCACATGTGGAAGGCGGTGCCGAGCCCGGTGCCGAACAGCAGGGTCGAGCTCAGGACGTGCAGCCACTTGATGACGAGATAGGGGTCCATGGTCGCGGATGTCGTCAGCGCTCGTCGCGCAGCGCGGCCCAGACGCCGATCAAGCCGACCACCGCCAGGTTCTTCAGCAACGAGCCGAAAGGATCCAGCCACAATGCCGGCTGCGCAATGCTGAGAACCAAGCTGTAGCCGAGCACCGCCGCGAGCTGACCCGCCGCGCTGATCCAGGCATGCCGTCGCGGAGTCGCCACCACCGAGACCGCGAGGACGATGTCGAGCAGGCAGGCGGCGACGGCGGTGCCCGGCGCCAGCGCGCCGGGAAGGCCGATGCCGACGACGATGGCGCGCACCGTTTCCGCCGGTGCGGCCAGGCCGACGATGCCGGAGCCGAGCCAGATCGCAGCCAGCGCCACGGTCAGAAGAGGACGGAGGAGGTGGAGCCGGGCATGCCAGCGGTCCTGCACATGGGACGGCGACGCGGCGAAGGAGTCCGCCATCGCGCGCGGCCGGAAGCCGGCCGCCGCGCCGAATGGCGCCGGGTCCGCCGCATTGCCGTATTCGAGTTGGCGCAGCGCGGTCGAGTTCACCGGCCCGGCGCCGACGAGATCGCCGATGCGCGCCACCCCGCGCACCAGCCCGATCGGCACACGCAGCTCCCGGGCAGGCGGCAGGTCGAGCCAGGCGCGGGTCAGTGCGACGATCCGCGCCAAGGTCAGCGTCTCCGGCCCGCACGGGTCGAGGCTGCGGCGGGCCAGCTTGCCCTCGAGCGCGATCAGCACGGTGGTCGCGAGATCATCGACATGGATCGGCGTGAAAGCCTGTCCGCCGTCCGCGACCAGGGGCGTCACCCAGGGCATCCCGGCGATGCCGCGCAGGAACGAGGTGCCGCCGAACGAGCCCGCGCCGTAGACCAGCGACGGGCGCAGCACGGTCCAGTCGAGATCGAGGGCGCGCAGCGCATCGTCCGCCGCCTTCTTGGTGCGGGCGTACTCGGTGCCGGCATCTGCGTCGGCGCTGACCGCGGAGATCTGCACGACCCGGGCAACGCCCCGGCTCGCGCACGCCTGGAACAAGGCGATCGGCGCATCGCGGTGGATCGCGGCGATCGACTGGCCACGGCCCTGCTGCAGGATGCCGGCGCAGTTGACGACGGCGTCGATGCCGGCAAGCAGCCCGTGCCAGCTTGCCGGCTCGGTCATTCCGTTCAGATCGGCGAAGACGGCGCGGGCGGCAGGAAAGCGGCGCCGGCAGGACGCGACGTCGCGAACCGCGGCGGTAACCCGGTGGCCGGACGAGAGCAACCGGCCGACCACATGCCGGCCGATGAAGCCGGTCGCTCCCAATACCAGGACATGCACGATGGCGATCCCCGCGGCGAGCCTGCCAATGCCTTTCCGCGGCAGAGTCTCGCCGAGCGGCGGGGCGGGCGGCTACTTCACGCCGAAATGGACCTTGAGCGACTTGGTGGTCACCGGAGAGACATAGTAGACGCCGTCCATCAGGGCCTCGTGCTTGGCGTCCCACTTCTCGCTGTCGTAGTCCCACATCATGAACGAGACCATGCGGTTGTCGTCGCCCACGAGATGGCGCAGCCGCCGGGTGATCTGGCCTTCGAAGGTCGACAGCGACTTCCAGTCCTGGTCGCCGGTCACCGCGAGCAGCTTCTTGGCGGTGACCCGTCCGTCATTGCGCGCGAACAGCTTCAGCCGCTTCTCGGTGGCTTCGTCGATGCCGCGCAGCAGCCGCTTCACCAGCCGGCCATTGAGATCGTGCGGCGCCCGCCAGCGGAAGCCCTTCGAGGCCGAGGCCGCCGCCGTACCGGCATTGCCGGGCGGAGCGCTTCGGCCGGCCGCGACGGGCGCCGCGGTCCCGATTTTCGCGCCGCGGTCGAGCAGGCCCAGGATCTCCTTGCGCGCGCCGGCGGAGAGCTTGGCGAAGTCGACGGGTTCGATCACAAGTTGCATGGTGCCGCCTCCCGGATGCGTCGCAGTCTCGCTGGCCGGAGCTTAGCACCGCAGGGTTCGTCTCGGTAGACCGAGCCGAGCGCCGACGGACTTGCATCGATTGCCGCGATTGCCATGTTCAGGGAACCGGCGCGAGGGCGGGGCCTGGATTGGCGCCTGCGGATGAGAGGAGAGGCCATGGACCCGACCACGAGAGACAGGCTGACGGCCCGGGCGATCTGGGTGCGATTCCTGTACATGGCGCTGTTCATCGTGGCATTTCAGGTTGGTGCCGGGGTCGCCGCGCTGATCATGGTGGTGCAGTTCGCGCTGACGCTGATCACCGGCAGCAGCAATGCCGAATTGCGGGATCTCGGCAGCCGGCTGGGCCGCTATCTCGCCGAAATCGTTTCATTCCAGACCTTTGCCAGCGATGCGCGACCCTATCCGTTCCAGCCCTGGCCGGCGGGGCCCGGCATGCACCGGCCCGCCGGGCTGGCCGGCGATCCGGCCTCGGCGCCGGGAAACTAGGGCGGCCTGACACGCGAGGATCGGATCCGGCCGCTGGCCGGGGACCAATTCCGAACCATAGTGACGCTGGCCCGGGTTTCGGGCGTGCCTCGTGGTCGCCGCCGGATCGAGACCACGGCGCCCGCCGCCGGCTGTCCGCGGGCAAGTCCACGTGGCCCGGGCGCATGCTCGGCGATGTCCTGACCATCGAGGGCGGCCGGCTGGACGGCCACCCGCTCCTGGTGCCTGCGATGCGTGGCGACTTCAGCCGCGACCAGTGGGACGAGGCGCGCGAATATGCGCCGGAGGTCCGGGTTCCCGGCTCGCGAGCTACCTGGTCGGCACGCCATCGCTCGGCGATTTTCTCGAGGAAAGGCTGAGCGTCGTCGGCTTGCCCTGCGCGGAAGCCGAGATGGGGCATTCGTGACCGCGCACGCCGCCCCGGCAGGGCCGGCGCGGCCATGGATTCCACGGTTTGAATGCGGCAACGAGGGGTGCTACATCCTCTAGCCCGGATGCGACGAGGCGATCGACACGATGCGCGGTCGCAGCCGGCGGGTTGCGCCATCGCCTCCGGGCGGCATCGGGAGAGGAAGGCATGTCGCTGGGCCTAAGGGAGAGCCGGAATCGCCGTCGGCGCCGCGTCTGGGTGGTCGCGGCGAAATGGTTGTTCGCGTTTGCCGTCATCGCCGCCGCCGCCGCCTATGCGTACTATACGGCCTCCCGCCTGGCCGCGCACGACGTCGAGACTCTGCACAGGGACATCGAGCAGCTCACCGGCACCAATGAAACGCTGGTCGCGGAGAACGACTCGCTCAAGTCGCAGCTCGTGGCGGCCAACCGCCGGGCGACGGAATGGCAGGGGCGCTATGAACGGGAGGTGCCGACCGGCGAGGTCAAGCAGCTGACCGATCTGGTGGTGGAGAAGGTCAGCTCCGGCGTGGCCCTGGACCGCCTGGCCTTCCTGATCGGTGCTGCCGGATCCGCCGGCGCCTGCGACAATCAGCCGGTGACCAAGCGGTTCATCGTGCCGACGCCGCTCTACAAGGGCGCCAACAGCTCGGTCGGCTTCGCGGACGGCGCGGTGACGGTGACCGCGCTCGGCGCTTCGGCGTTGAACCAGAGCGGGCAGCCCGAGGCCTGGTACGATCCGGCGCAGCCGGTGACCCTGATACTCACGCAACTCGGCGGCAAGGCCTCGGAAGTGGTCGGCAAGCTGCCGTTGTACAGCTCGATCCTGGTCGGCGAGTCCGAGTACCGCTTCACCGCCGCCGCCGGTGACCGCGGCTTCATCAGCGTCACCGCCGATCGTTGCAAGTTTCCCTGATCCGGGACGTCCCCCGGCCGGCGTTCCGAACCGACCGTCCCGCAGCAGCCTCGAACCGCGTTTCGCCGCAGTTCCATTGACGCACATCAATGCCGCCCCGGTGGCGGTCGGTGTCAGCTGCCGGCGAGACTGGAGGAGAAGGTCATGGGATTCAAGAATCTGCTGGTGCAGATCGACAGCGGCAAGGCGTGCGGCCGACGGATCGACGCGGCGGTCGGCCTGGCACGGGCCTGCGGCGCGCACCTCACCGGCCTCTACGTGATCGCCGAGCCGACGGTGCCCGGCTTCGTGATGGCACAGATGCCCTCGGGCGCCTGGGACGAGCGGCGACTCGCGCAGCGCCGCCGTGCCGAGGCCGCGATGGCGGGCTTCCGGACCGCGGTGGAGCGGGCGGCTGTGCCGGCGGAGTCGCGGATCGACATCGCCCCCGCGACCGAAGTGTCGCGGGCGATGGCGCTGCATGCCCGCTATTCGGATCTGGCGATCCTCGGCCAGGCGGATCCCGACGACCCGCAGCCCGGCGGTTCAGGCCTGATCGGCGACGTGCTGTTGGAATGCGGTCGCCCGGCGCTCGCCATTCCCTATATCGGCGCCGGCCCCACGCTGGGCGAGCGCATCCTGGTCGCCTGGGATGCGGGCCGCGAGGCGGCGCGCGCCGTCAACGACGCGCTGCCGCTGCTCCGCCGCGCCAAGAAGGTCACGGTGGTCAGCCTCAACGCCAGCGACCGCCCCGACCGCTATGGCCACCTAGCGGGCGCCGACATATCGCTGCATCTCGCGCGCCACGGGGTCAAGGTGCAGGCCGAGGCGCTGGAGGTTCACGACATCGGCGTCGCCGATGCAATTCTGTCGCGCCTGGTCGACGAGGAGGCCGATCTTCTGGTGATGGGCGCCTATGGCCACTCGCGCTTCGCCGAGACCCTGCTGGGTGGCGTCACACGGCGCATCCTTGGATCGATGACGGTGCCCGTGCTGATGTCGCACTGAAGGCCGGTCGGGGCGCCGGCCGGGCCTGTTACGGCGTGCGCAGGCTCTCGATGTAGCTGGCGATCGCGTCGATCTCGAGCCGCGTGAGGCTGAGGTTCGGCATCGGCGGATGCGGATCGGCGAGCCAGCCGCGCAGCCGCTCCGGCGTCACGGCGGGATCATTCGCCACGCTCGCGAAGGGCGGTCCGACCTCGACCGCGGGGCCGTTGGGCTCGACCACGTGGCAGGACGTGCACCACTGATTGGCGAGCAGCCGACCCTGGGCCGGATCCGCCGCGCGCGCCGACGTCGCCACGGCGGCGGCCAGCACCAGCAATAGCCCGGCCGCGACCGGTGGACCGAGGCGACAAAGCCTGTCGAAGGAGTTCATCCGACTTTCCCCGCACTTGCCCGGGCCCGCCGGCCCGGGCGACCAACGCTCGGGAAGTACGGTAGCGCGTCGGCGCACGGCAGCCAATCGAATCCGGCGCCGGCGCTCAGTTGTCGTTCCGCCGGTGACTGCGGCTGTAGCCCAAGATCTCCGAGAAGCCGAACAGCAGCAGCAGGACGCCGAGCACCACTTCGACCGCCACCACCACCCGGATGAAGCTGCTCTCCGGCAGAATGTCGCCATACCCGACGGTGCTGAGCGTAACGACGGAGAAGTACACGCTTTCGGCGAAGGTGATGTCGCGGTGCTCGCCGCCGATCAGGAACAGCGGCGCCGCGACGAAGCGGTCGAGGATGCGATAGAAGCATGCAAAGACGATGACCAGCAGCGAATAGAACGTGAGAAACGCGAAGGCCGGAACGATCAGCAGCCGGGCACGCTGGAAGAATTCCTCGAACAGCAGGCCGGTATCGAGCAGGAAGGTCGAGACTTCGCGGCTGACGGCGATCACGACAAGGGCGATGCTCGCCATGGCGAGCAGCAGCGTGACGTCGCGTCCAGTCTGGTCGAGCTCGCTGCCCGGCACGGCGAAGGTCGCCGCCCCGACGGCGAAGACCGGCAGCAGCCACACGAGCACGCGGCCGATGCGCCGCTCGTCGCGCACCCGGTGGGCGGTCACGATCGCCGTGATCTCCTGCCGGCGCAGCCAGGCGCCGCCCAGGAACGCCAGGACCGGGAAGGTGTAGGACACGTACGCCGCCCAGTTGCTCACCGGCTCGAAGTTCGTCTCGACGAAGAAGACGAACAGGCTGGTGTAAACGGACAGGGCGTTGACGAGCGCAATGGAAAAGAACCGGCTGCCGGGGAAGAACACATAGAAGAAGCCGACCGCCCCGACCACCACGATAAGCATGATGACCACGAAGTAGTCGAGCGCGGCAACCGCCGAGACCGCGACCAGCAGGGTAAGCGCGGCGGTAAAGCCGAACGCCGAAATCCACCGCGGCTTCCAATCCATTTTCACGCCCGTTCCGTCTGGAGTCGCCGAGGGTCGAGGGCTAGCTGATTTGCTGCCCTCGGGCAATGTTCGCTGTGGCCCGACGCCCGCCTGCGCCCGGGTGGCTGGCCTTGACTCGCGGGATTGAAGGCGCGCAGCGCCGGTGTCGGAAGGCGTTCAAGCCTGCCCGATTGCATAGATTTTAGGTATATTTATCATACTTGTTGCTTGGATCGAGCGCGTGCTCGGGTATCCCGCAACGGATTGGTACGCCGAGTACTTCCGGTCCAGCCATGTCCATTCGGCAGATCGCGAGAAGCCGATGCGCTGGGACCATCCGATGCGCATCTCTGATGGCAACGACCAGATGGAGTACCGGATGATCGCCGCCGACGGCCGGATCGCTTGGCTGCGCGACGTCACGCGGATCATGCAGAAGTCGCGGGGGAGCCGCGAAATGCCGGCTTCCTGATGGGCATCACCGAATCCCGCCTGCGCGACGGATACCTCGCCGGGCGTGGGGTCGGTGCGGCGGCGCGGCGAATCCACCGATCCGGACGTGGCCGTGCCGCCAGCCAGAGTCCACGACGAGGTCGCGATCGGTGCCGGTGCGGCGCGCGCGGAGAACCGTTCACTCACCGCCGGCGGGCCATAACCTCTCGAAAGCGCTGCGGCCTTCGGGCATGCTCGCGGGGGTCGCCCGGCTGCGTGGACATGCCGGTCGGCTGGAGGCGCCGGCGCCGGGGCCGGCGCCGGGGCCGACGACGCCCGAGGATCCTGCGGCGATCCGGTATCGTCGTGCCCGGCGGCGGCCGGTTCCGGCCTTGACGCACGGGCCTGGAGGAGAGGGAGGCAGCATGGCATTGCCCGGGTCGGTGCGGCTGGTCGAGGTCGGACCCCGCGACGGGCTGCAGAACGAGCAGGCGGTGGTAGGCACGCGCCAGAAGGTCGAGCTGATCGACCGGCTCGGCGCCGCCGGCCTGCGAACCATCGAGGTCGGCAGCTTCGTGTCGCCCAAATGGGTGCCGCAGATGGCCGACACGCCCGACGTGCTCGCGCTGCTGCAGCGCCGACCCGGCGTCAGCTATCCCGTCCTGGTGCCGAACCGGAAGGGCCTGGAGGCCGCGCTCGCCCACGCGGTCGAGGAAGTCGCGGTCTTCGCGGCGGCCTCCGAGAGCTTCTCGCGCCGGAACGTCAACTGCTCGATCGACGAGAGCCTCGACCGCTTTCTGCCGGTGATGGACCTGGCGCGCGAGCGCGGGCTGAGGGTCCGAGGCTACGTCTCCTGCGTGCTCGGCTGCCCGTATGAAGGAACGATCGAGCCGGAAGCGGTGTCCCGCGTCGCCGCGCGTCTGTTCGAGATGGGCTGCTACGAGATCTCGCTTGGCGACACCATCGGCGTCGGCACGCCGGGCGCCGCCCAGCGCCTGGTTGCGGCGGTTGCCGAGCGGGTGCCGATCGAGCGGCTCGCCGTCCACTTCCACGACACCTGGGGGCAGGGACTCGCCAACATCTACGCCTCGCTCGAACTCGGTGTCGCCGTCGTCGACGGCTCGGTCGGCGGGCTCGGCGGCTGCCCCTACGCCCAGGGGGCGACCGGGAACGTCGCCACCGAGGATGTTCTCTACATGCTCGACGGGCTCGGCATCGAAACCGGCGTCGAGCTCGCGGCCGTGGTCGATGCCGCCGAGTACATCGCCGGCGTGATCGGCCGGCCGCCGGCATCGCGGGTCGCCAGGGCGTTCCAGGCGCGCCGGTCCACGGCCGCTGCCGACTGACCCGGCGGCAGCGGTCGCCGGCACCCGCCCGGCGCGCGAGCCAGACGGTTCCGGTTGGAGCGATGCCATTGTCCCGCAACGGTTTCCGCCGCCCTGGGACGATCCACGCCACGACGGTCGCGGCGCCGCCCGGGTTGTCCTAAGATGGCTGGCGGGCCGGTTCCGGCGGACGCGCCGGGACGCGGGATCCGACAACAAGAAGAACCGGACGATCGGGGAGGAACAACGGATATGTGTCGGATATTTTCGGGCCAGGACCCCGAGATCTACAAGGTGGTCACGCGCTCCGTGCGGCTCAGCGGCTTCTGCACCAGCATCCGCCTCGAGGCGCTGTTCTGGTCGATTCTCGACGAGATCGCGGCGGGCCAGAACATGTCGACGCCGCGCTTCATCGGCACGCTCTACGACGAAGTGCTGGAGGAGTGGAACGACGTCGGCAACTTCACCTCGCTGCTGCGGGTGACGTGCATGGCCTATGCGAACCAGCCGCATCACCAGCAGCATGCCGAAGCGATCGCCGGGCGCGGCCGGGTGGCGGAGAAGCGCATCGCCTGACCGGCAGAGCGCCGTCACCCGGCCGACCCGGCCGTCGGCGGCGTAGTAAGCGGATACCACCTGCTCCGGGCCAGCCGTCCTACAGTTCGTGGGACAGAAGGAGGCCCGGAAGCGCTGATGGCGAAAGCAATCCACACCATGATCCGCGTCCGCGACCTGGACGCGGCGCTGACATTCTACGACTCGGCCTTCGGTCTGAGACCGGCCGACCGCTTCGATTTCGACGGCTTCAGCCTGGTCTATCTGCGCAATCCCGAGAACGATTTCGAGATCGAGCTGACCTGGAACCAGGGTCAGTCGGAGCCGTACACCCATGGCACGGGCTACGGCCATGTCGCCGTGGCGGTCGAAAATCTGGACGCCGAGCATGCGCGCTTCGACGGGCTGGGCCTGAAGCCGCTGCCGATCAAGGAGTTTCATCGCGACGGCACGCTGATGGCCCGCTTCTTCTTCGTCCAGGACCCCGACGGCTACAAGATCGAGGTGCTGCAGCGGCACGGCCGCTATCGCTAGCGATATGCCCCCGGCGCGGCCCGCAGAGGCCGGCCCGACAACACAAGAAGCCAACGTGGGAGGACCAAGCAACATGAAGAAAGCTGGAATGAATCGCCGGCAGTTCCTGCAGGCGAGCAGCGTCGCGGTCGCCGGCACGGCGGCGGCGGTCGGCAGCGCGACGCTGCTGGTCGATCCCGGCGGCGCCTGGGCGATGAGCTTGCAGGCGCTCAACGAGCACGCGGCGACGACCCTGCTCAAGATGACCCGCGACCTCTATCCGCATGATCGACTGGGCGACCTGCACTACGCCAGGGTGGTGGAGGGGCTCGATCAGCAGGCGGCCGGCGACGAGACCCTGGCCGGCCTGCTGAAGGACGGCGTCGCCGGACTCGACGCCGCGGTCGGCGGCGTCAAGTGGGTCGAACTGAGCGACGGCTATCGCCTGGCGGCGCTCAAGGGTGTCGAGACCACGCCGTTCTTCCAGACCGTGCGCGGCGCCTGCGTCACCGGGATCTACAACAGCCCCGCGGTGTGGCGCGTCCTCGGCTACGAGGGCTCATCGTGGGAGTATGGCGGATATCTCGAGCGCGGGTTCGACGACCTTGCATGGCTCGACAAGGCTTGAGGGGGGAACCGACATGGCAGCGAAATACGATATGAACGACGACGGCGTCGTCGTGATCATCGGCTCCGGCGCCGGCGGCGGCACCCTCGGCAACGAGCTGGCGCAAAAGGGCGTCGCGGTGGTGATCCTCGAGGCCGGCGGTCGCCACGAGATCGAGGATTTCGTCAACGACGAATGGGCGAGCTTCGGCAACATCTCCTGGCTCGACAAGCGCACGACTTCCGGCTCCTGGCGCGTCGCCAGGGACTTCGCCGGGCTGCCGGCCTGGATCGTCAAGGCGGTCGGCGGCTCGACCGTGCACTGGGCCGGCGCCTCGCTGCGCCTGCAGGAGCACGAGTTCAAGGCCAGGACGACCTATGGCGAGGTTGCCGGCGCCAACCTGCTCGACTGGCCGCTGACCCTGGCCGAGCTCGAGCCCTATTACGCCCGCGCCGAGGACAAGATGGGCGTGACCGGCACCAACGGCATCCCGCGCCTGCCCGGCAACAACAACTACAAGGTGCTGGCGGCCGGCGCCCGGCGGCTCGGCTATACCGACTTCCACACCGGCAACATGGCGATCAATTCCGAGCCGCGCGACGGCCGCAATTCCTGCCATCAGATCGGCTTCTGCTTCCAGGGCTGCAAGATGGGCGCGAAGTGGTCGACGCTCTATAGCGAGATCCCCAAGGGCGAAGAGACCGGCAAGCTCGAGGTCCGGCCGAACAGCCAAGTGCTGCAGATCCAGCACGACGACGGCGGCAAGGTGACCGGCGTGCTGTACGTCGACGCCGACGGCAACCAACAAGTCCAACAGGCGCGTGTCGTCTGCGTCGCCGGCAACTCGATCGAGAGCCCGCGGCTGCTGCTCAACTCGGCCTCGAGCATGTTCCCCGACGGCCTCGCCAACTCCTCCGGCCAGGTCGGCAGGAACTACATGCGCCACATGACCGGGTCGGTCTACGCGATCTTCGACAAGCCCGTGAACATGTATCGCGGCACCACCATGGCAGGCATCGTCAAGGACGAGGCGCGGCTGGACACCTCGCGCGGCTTCGTCGGCGGCTACGAGATGGAGACGCTCTCCCTCGGCCTGCCGTTCATGGCGGCGTTCCTCGACCCCGGCGCCTGGGGCAAGGACTTCGCCAGCGCGCTCGACGGCTACGAGAACATGGCGGGCATGTGGCTGGTGGGGGAGGACATGCCGCAGCAGAGCAACGCCATCACGCTGCATGCGACCGAGAAGGACCAGCACGGCCTGCCCGTGCCGAACGTGCATTTCGACGATCATGCCAACGATCTCGCCATGCGCAACCACGCCTTCAAGCAGGGCAGCGCGCTGTACCAGGCTGTCGGAGCACAGCGCGTCATCGAAACGCCGCCCTATCCCTCGACCCACAATCTCGGCACCAACCGGATGAGCGAGCGGCCGGAGGAGGGGGTGGTGAACAGTTTCGGCCAGACCCACGACATCGCCAATCTGTTCGTCTCCGACGGCAGCCAGTTCACTTCCGGCGGGGCGGAGAACCCGACCCTGACCATCGTCACCCTGGCGATCCGCCAGGCCGAGTACATCGCCGAGCAGATGTCCAAGAACGAGATCTGAGCGCCGCTCGGCTGGCACCGGACGGGCCGCCCTGCCAAGTGCGGGGCGGCCCGCTTTCTGTCCAGGCCGCGGCTCCCCGCCGCGTGCCGACCGTGATATGGTCCGGCCCCGGAGCGACGGGCGCCGGCGGGGCGGCACCTGCGACAAACGGGGAAGGAACCGGCCATGGGCATGGTGATCGCCTGTGCCGCCTATGAGGGCGGGCGCCGAATCGTGGATCTGGAGATCGACCAGCTCGACGAGTTCAAGACCGGGCCGGGCCAGTTCCTGTGGATCGGGCTGCACGAGCCGGATCGAGCGCTGCTCACGCAGATGCAGAAGCGCTTCGGTCTGCACGACCTCGCCGTCGAGGATGCCCGAAACGCCCACCAGCGGCCCAAGCTCGAGGTCTACGGCGACGCCATCTTCATGGTGCTGCACACCGCGCAGCTTAAAGACGGCCATGTCGAGTTCGGCGAGACCCACGTCTTCGCCGGTCCGGGCTATGTCCTGAACGTGCGCCACGGGCCTTCCGCGTCCTACAAGGAGGTGCGACAGCGCTGCGAGAGTTCGCCCAAGAACCTGAAGAAGGGCCAGGACTTCGTCATCTACTCCATCATGGATTTCATCGTCGACAACTACATTCCCGTGGTCGACGCCATCGAGGACGAGGTCGATAAGCTCGAGGAGGGCATCTTCGACAAGGCCTTCGACCGCGCCATGGTGGAACGGATCTACGGGCTGAAGCGCGAGCTCTTGTCGCTGCGGCACATCGTGACGCCGCTCGTCGAGATGACCAACCGCATGATGCGCTTCGACGTGCCGGTGATCGACAAGAGCACCTATGCCTATTTCCGCGACGTGCACGACCACGCGATCCGGGTCAGCGAGACCATCGACTCCCTGCGCGAGCTGCTGACCACGGCGCTCGAGGCCAATCTGCTGCTCGCCTCGGTCTACCAGAACGAGGTGATGAAGAAGCTCGCGGGCTGGGCGGCGATCCTGGCGGTGCCGACCGCCATCGCCGGCATCTACGGCATGAACTTCGACTTCATGCCGGAGCTGCGATGGCACTATGGCTACTTCGCCGTGCTCGGGGTCACCTTCGCGCTGTGCGGCGGGCTGTACTGGCGGCTGCGCCGGGCCGGTTGGCTGTGACGGAACGCCCGCTTTACCGATCGCCGGTCATGGGCTAGCTTCCGCCCGATCCATTGGGGAGTAGCCGCCCTCCGACACGCCGAGAGGGGCCCGCGTCAACAGACTTGGTACCGGCAGGATGCGCCGGCACCATGGCGCGGGCAGCAGGCGACCGGAGAAATCCGGCCCGAGCCTGGCGAGACCTTTGGCATCGACGCACCCGGTCCCGGCCGGGCGGGGGCGCGTCGGGGCCATCGGTCCATGTCCGCCCGGCCCCGAACGATGGCAATCCATGGACAGCTTCCTGGTCTCCACCGGCGTGGTGGCGGTCGCCGAGATCGGCGACAAGACCCAGCTTCTGGCGCTGCTGCTGGCCGCCCGGTTCCGCAAGCCGCTTCCGATCATGCTCGGCATCCTGGTGGCGACCCTGGCCAACCACGCCCTGGCGGGGATCGCCGGGGCCTGGGCCGGCAGCCTGCTGGACGGCGCGTGGCTGCGCTGGGCGGTGGGCGTCTCGTTTCTGGCGGTCGGCGCCTGGGCCCTCGTGCCCGACCGCCTGGACGATGCCGATTCCGAGCCCCGGATGCGGCGCGCCGGCGCGTTCATGGCGACGCTGGTCTGCTTCTTCCTGGCCGAGATGGGCGACAAGACCCAGGTGGCGACCATCCTGCTGGCGGCGCGTTTCGACGCCCTGGTCCTGGTGGTGGCCGGCACCACGCTCGGCATGATGCTGGCGAACGTGCCGGTCGCCCTGTTCGGCCACGCGCTCGCCGCACGGCTGCCGGCGAGGAACATCCGGTTCGCCGCGGCGGCGCTGTTCGTGGCGCTGGGGACGGCGGTGCTGCTGGGGTGAGTGGGGTAACGGCGGAGCCGCGCTCGCCGGGCGCGCCGGTCCGGACCGATCCGTCCGGCCTGCGCCGCGGGTCAGCGCACTGCACTTGGGCAGCGGCCGGCCGGCGCGCCGGCGGCGCTACGCGGCCTGGCGCTGGATGCAGCTCGCCGGCAGAGCCATGGTGACGGTGGTGCCGGTGCCGGCCTCGCTGACGAGCCCGAGCGATCCGCCATGCAGCTCCATCAGCGCCTTGGCGATCGGCAGGCCGAGCCCGGTTCCGACGTTGGTGCGGGCGAGGCTGGTATCGACCTGGCCGAACGGCTCCAGCACCCGCTGCAGATCGGCCGCGGGGATGCCGATGCCGGTGTCGGACACCCGGATCAGCACGGCGTCGTGCGCCAGATCCGCCGTCACGTCGACGCTGCCGCCGGCCGGCGTGAACTTGACCGCGTTGGACAACAGGTTGAGCAGCACCTGTTTCAGCGCGCGCTCATCGGCCAGAACGCGCGGCAGGCCGCCGGCACCGGAGCTGGTCAACGTCACTTTGCCCGCCCCGGCCCGATCGCGCACCATGCGGAGGCAGGATTCGATGATCTCGCCGATGTCGCAGCTCGAGCGCGCGAGCTCGGCCCGCCCGGCCTCGATCTTCGCCATGTCCAGGACGTCGTTGATGATTCCGAGCAGATGCTTGCCGCTGGTGCCGACGTCTTGCAAATACAAGTGATACTTGCTGCTGCCCAGCGGCCCGTGGATTTCGCCGGTCATCAGCTCGGCGAAGCCGATGATGGCGTTGAGCGGCGTGCGCAGCTCGTGGCTCATGTTGGCGATGAATTCGGATTTCGCCTTGTTCGCCCGTTCGGCCTCGATCTTGGCCGCGAGCAGATCGGTGTTGCGGCTCTGGGCGAGGTCGGCGAGCGCTTGCGCCTGGGCGAGCGAACGCTTGACCTGGCCGAGCAGGGCGCCGACGAGGAGCAGGCCGGTGCCGGCGAGAATGCCGTAGAACAGCGCCGACTCGACCAGGTTGCCATAGCCCAGCGCCGAACTGTCGGCGAGCGACAGGGTCACCTCCTGCACGCCGCGGGCGTCGCCGACGACCCAATCGGTCCTTGAGCTGTCGGGGTGGCCGTTGTGGCAGGCGACGCAGCTCTCGCCCATCATCACCGCGGTGGCGTAGCGAATCCTGGTGTGACCGTCGGCTTCCTCGAAACGCACGAACGGGCGCGTCGGATCGGCCGCGGTCGCCCGCAGAGCCTCGCGCTCGAAGTCGTCGAGCTGGCGGTCGCTACGCCATGGAAAGGGGAAGTCGCTGAACAGCCGGAACCCGCGACCGCCATTCTCGAGCGTAAGCCGCTCGCCGAGCTCGATGGTGAGGGTCGTCGGGAGCGGGATCGCCGCTTCCTTGTCGTGGAAATCGTGGGTGATCTCGACGCCGGCACGGCGCGCCCGCGGCACCACTTCCCGCGAGTAGTAGTCGCGGAACTGGGTGATCGCCGCCGAATAGGATTCGGCGGCCTGGAGACCCGTCGCCTCCGTGATCTGCTGGCCGTGGCGCGCGCTTTGCGCGACGATGAGCACGCCGACCATCAGAACATAGGCGCCGATGACGACCAGCGGGCGCCGCATCAACAATTCGATCATCGTGCGGACTCCCGCGCACCCGTGCAAACAATGTGAGGCTACGCCGCCGGACCGCGACCCTGCCGCAGCCCACGATTCGCGGCCTGCCGGGGGCCACGGTGGACCTGCATTGCTTCGAGACTAGGGGGTGGAAGGTTAAGAAACCCTGGACCGGTCCGGGGCCCGGGCCACCGTACGGAGCGCCGCAGATTCCCGGCAGTTCGGGCCGGGCACGGGGGTCTCAAGGCGGGGCATCCCGGCCGGTGGGCTCGCCGGCGCGGGACGGGGATTCGCTAGCGCCGCGCCAGGCAGCGGGCGATCAGGCCATCGGTCGAGCAATCGCGAGCGCCGGAGGACGCACCGGAAACGAGGTCGGCAAGAATGCCGGTCGCCAGCTTCTTGCCGAGCTCGACGCCGTACTGGTCGAACGGGTTGATGCGCCAGAGCACCGACTGGACGAACACCTTGTGCTCGTACAGTGCGAGGAGCGCGCCGAAGCTTCGCGGATCGAGGCGCTGCACCAGGATCGTGCTGCTCGGCTGATTGCCGGGGCAGACCATGTGCGGCGCGAGCCGCGCCTGTTCGGAATCGGATGCGCCCGAGGCGGCGAGATCGGCCTTGGCCTCGGCCAGGGTACGGCCGCGCATGAAGGCCTCGCCCTGGGCCAGGCAGTTGGCGACGAGCATGCGGTGATGCTCGGGCAGTCCGTGATGCGGCTCGACCGCGGCGATGAAATCGGCGGGAACCAGGCGTCCGCCCTGGTGCAACAGCTGGAAGAAGGCGTGCTGGCCGTCGGTGCCGACGCCGCCCCAGACGATCGGGCCGGTCGGGTAGTCGACGGCCGCGCCGTCGCGGCTGACGCGCTTGCCGTTGCTCTCCATGTCGAGCTGCTGCAGGAAATCCGGCAACAGGGCGAGCCGGCGGTCGTAGGGCAGGATGGCGTGGCTCGCCGCGCCGAAGAACCCGCCATACCAGACGCCCAGAAGTCCCAGGATGACCGGCATGTTGGCGGCCGGCTCGGCGCTGCGGAAATGCTCGTCCATCTCGTGGGCGCCGGCCAGCAGCTCGGCGAACCCGTCGAAGCCGATGGCGAGGGCGATCGGCAGGCCGACCGCCGACCACAGGGAGTAGCGCCCGCCGACCCAGTCCCACATCGCGAAGGCCCTGGCCGGGTCGAGGCCGAACGCGGCGATCTCGGCCGCGTTGGTGGAGATCGCCACGAAATGCCTGTCGAGCGCCTGCGGGTCGCCGCCCTTGTCCAGGTACCAGGCGCGCGCGGTCCGGGCGTTGGCCAGGGTCTCCGCGGTGGTGAAGGTCTTCGAGGCGATGACGAAGAGCGTGGTCGCCGGATCGAGCCCGGCCAGGGCCGCGGCGATCTCGGCGCCGTCGACATTGGCGACGAACTGCAGATTCGGGCCCTCGGCCGCGTAGGGCGCGAGGGCGTCGACCGCGAGGCGCGGTCCGAGGCTGGACCCGCCGATGCCGATGGCGACCACGTCGGTGATCCGGCCGCCGGCGAATCCGGTCCAGCTTCCATCGCGCACCGCGGTGCTGAACTCGCGCATGCGATCGAGCACGGCGTCGATCCCGGGCATGACATCGACGCCACCGATCGCGAAGGGCCGATTGCCACGGTTGCGCAGCGCCATGTGCAGGGCCGCGCGGCCTTCCGTCGAGTTGACCGCCTCGCCACCGAACAGCCGCGCGACCCAGCCGTCGAGCCCGGACTCGCGGGCGAGGTCGAGCAGCAGCGTCAAGGTGCGATTGGTGACCCGGTTGCGCGAATAGTCGAGGAACAGCGGCCCGGCGCCGAGCGAGAAGCGGGCGAAGCGACCGGGTTCCTGGGCGAACATGTCGCGCATCTGCACGCGCGCCAGGGTCTTGTGATGCGCGGCGAGGGCGGCCCAGGCGGCGGAGCGGGTCAGGTCGGACATGGATACTCTCTCAGGCTCGGACTGGCAGGTCGCGGCGCTACTCTAGTAGGCGCTACTCTAGTACATGGGATTCCGTTGCTGAAACCAACCCGCTTCCCGGTGCCGGCGGCCTGCCGCGCGACCGCTTCGCGCGGGCCGGGCGGAAGCCGCGCGGCTTGACAGGAATGGGTCGGCGACGGCACATGCGGCGGCAGATGCCCTGCGACATTCTCCTCCTCGCCTGAGCCCGACATCGTGGCCCGCCACCGTTCCTTCGCCCATCGCCTGCTCGACGCGATCGAGGCCGTGGTGCTGCACGGGCTGTTCGTCGTGGCGCGCATCGTCCCGGTCGATGCCGCCTCGGCGGTCGGCGGCTGGGTCGCGCGAACCATCGGGCCGCGCCTGCCGGTCAGCCACACCGGCCGCCGCAACCTGCGGCGCGCCTTTCCCGACAAGAGCGCCGCCGAGATCGAGGCGATCATCCGCGGCGTCTGGGACAATCTCGGCCGCACCGTCGCCGAGTATCCGCATCTGCAAAGGCTCTGGGACTACGATCCCGAGCGCCCAAGCCGGGACGGCCGGATCCAGATTTCCGGCGCCGATCAGTTCGTGGCGCTGCGCGACGACGGCAAGCCGGCGTTGATCTTCTCCGCCCATATCGGAAACTGGGAGCTGCTGCCGCTGGCGGCGGCACGCCACGACCTGCCGCTCGCGGTGTTGTTCCGTCCGCCCAACAACCCGCAGGCGGCGACACTGGTGAAGCGCCTCCGCGCCGAGGCGCATGGCCGCCCGGGGGACCGGGAGGGAGGCCTGCTGCCGAGCGGCGTCGAGGGCGCGCTGGCGGCGGTCGATCTGCTGCGGCAGGGTGTCCATCTGGGCATGCTGGTCGATCAGCGCTTCCGCCGCGGCGTCCTGGTGCCGTTCTTCGGCCGGCCGGCCCAGACCGGCACGGTTCTGGCCAAGCTCGCCCGGCGCTTCGACTGCCCGGTCCACGGGGCCCGGGTGGAACGGCTCGGCGGCGCCCGCTTCCGGATCAGCCTGACGCCCCCGCTCGACATACCCCGGTCCGACAATGCCGAGTCCGACATCGCCGAGACCATGCGCCTCGTGACTGCGGAAATCGAAGGCTGGGTGCGCGAGCGGCCGGAACAATGGCTGTGGCTGCATCGCCGCTGGAAGGACTGATCGCGGCCGGAATCCGGCGACTCGCCTATGACAGCCGCCAAGATTGCCATTCCCCGCCGACTCTCCTAGAGTCGGCGCAAATCCGCCATTCGCAGAGGAAACCCGCGCCCATGAGTGACACTTTCGCGGCCGTCGCGGACATCATCGCCGAGGTCTGCAGCATCGACCGCGAGACGATCCGGCCGGAGTCACACACGATCAACGATCTCGGGATCGACAGCCTGGATTTTCTCGACGTGACTTTCGCCATCGACAAGAAATTCGGCATCAAGATGCCGATCGAGCAGTGGATGCAGCAGGTCAACGAGGGCAAGTCGTCGGCCGAGGATTATTTCGTCCTGAAGAACCTGTGCACGCGCATCGACGAGCTGGTGGCGGCCAAGGCCGCCTGATCCGGCTGGCAGGGCAGCGATACGCGCCATGCGGCTCGAGTATTTCCAGATGGTCGACCGCGTCGAGGCGCTGGAAATCGCCCCCGGCCGCATCCGCTGCCGGGCCCAGGTGCCGGAAACCTCGACGGTGTTCGAGGGCCATTTCCCCGGCCACCCCCTGATGCCCGGTGTCCTCCTGGTCGAATCGATGGCACAGACGTCCGGTCACCTGCTGCTCGCGATCAACGGCTTCTCGCGCATGCCCTTCCTGGCGGAGGTGCGCAGCGCGAAGCTGCGCGGCTTCGTCGAGCCCGGCACGACGCTCGATGTCTGGGGCGAGCTGGAGCATGAGGGCTCGGGCTACGCCGTGACCAAGGGGCGGATCGAGCGCGACGGCAAGACCGTCGCCGAGGCCGAGCTCATGTTCCGCACCATGCCGTTCCCGTCCGACGCGCTGCGCGATCAGATGCGCGACCACGCGCGGCGCATCGGCTTGGCCTGAGCCGGTCATGAGCGGCGCGCGCGACATCTGGATCACCGGCTGCGGCCTGGTCACGGCATTGGGCGCCGATCCTGCGACGCAGTGGCGCGCGCTCGCCGATCCCGCGGCCCGCGCCGCCGCCGTCGACAGCACCGGCTTCGCGCCGTTCCACGTCCATCCCATGGCGCCGCTCGACCTCGATCGCTGGATGCCGCGCAAGCAGGACCAGCGCGCCATGGGTCCGCTGATGCATTACGGCTGCGTCGGTGCCGGCATGGCCCTCGAATCCGCCGGCATCCTCGGCGACAAGGCCCTGCTGCGCGAGACCCACCTGATCGCCGCCGCCGGCGGCGGCGAGCGCGACGTCGCGGTCGATGAGCAGATTCTCGGCGCGCTCGACGGCGCCGCCGAGCCGGAACGCCTGCTGGCGGACCTGCTGTCGAGCGAGCTGCGGCCGACGCTGTTCCTGGCGCAGCTTCCCAACCTGTTCGCCGGCAACATCTCGCTGATCCACGGGGTCGACGGTTCCAGCCGCACCTTCATGGGCGAGGAGGCGGCCGGCGCCGACGCGGTGCGCATCGCCGCCGAGCGGCTCGCCGCCGGCCAGGGCGACATGTTCCTGGTGGGCGCCGCCTACAACGCCGCGCGCAAGGACAGCCTGCTCCTGTACCAGCCGGCCGGACTGCTGCTCCAGGGCGCGTTCCAGCCGCTGTGGCGGCGGCCGGCGGGTGGCATGTGCCTGGGCAGCGCCGGCGCCTTCCTGGTGCTGGAGGCGCGCGGCCACGCGGAAGCCCGCGGTGCCCGGCCGCTGGCGCGGCTGGCCAGTATCGACAGCGACCGCGCCCGGCGCGGCGATGGCGGATCGGCGCGGACCGCTTCGCGGCAATGGGAGGCGATCACCCCGCTGCTTCCGAGCGGCGGCGTGCCGGTGCTGTCGGCGGCGAGTGGCGCCGGCCCGGCCACCGCGGAGGAGCGTGCCCTGCTGGAGGCGCTGCAGCGGGACGGCAAGGTCTCGACCGTGCGCGGACTGGCCGGCGCGCTCGGTCACGGTGTCGAGGCGGCCTTCCCGACCGCGCTCGCGGTTGCGGTCCTGGCGATCGGCGAGCGGGCGCTGATGCCGCCCTTGTCGCCCGACGACCCGCTGGAGGCGCTGGTCGCCGGGCCGGTCGATCGCCTCGTGGTCTCGGGCTGGGGCCATCATCGGGGCGAGGCGCTGGCGGTGGTCGAGGCGGTTGCCTAGACGGCCGCCCGGCAGCTAGCTTCAGTCCATGAGCCGCACCGGATCCGCCAGCCGACCCGTCGCCATCACCGGCATCGGCGTGGTGACTTCGCTCGGCCGCGGCCGGGCGGAAAACTGGCGTCGCCTGTCGGCCGGCGAGTCGGGGATTCATCGCCTGATCCGGTTTCCGATCGACGGCCTCAAGACCACCATCGGCGGCTCGGTCGATTTCCTGCCGGTGGCGCCGATCAGCGCGCCGGCGCTCAGCCTGGCGCTGGCGCAGGAGGCGGCCCGCGAGGCGGTGGCGCAAAGCGGCATCGGCGCCACCGGCGCCTTTCCAGGCGGGCTGTTCCTGGCGGCGCCGCCGCTCGAGCATGAGTGGCCGCAGCGCCGGCGCCTGGCGGCGCGCGCCGGCTGGCGCGAAAAGTCACGCTGCAGCTATGACGATCTGCTCAAGGCGGCGGCGCAGGATTGCGGCGACCTGCATGTCGACTTCCTGAACGGCACCATCGCCGATCGGCTGGCCGACGAGTTCGGCACGGTGGGCTCGCCGATCACGCTCACCACCGCCTGCGCCTCCGGCGCCTCGGCGATCCAGCTCGGCGTCGAGGCGATCCGCCGCGGCGCCAAGGCGGCGCTCTCGGTCGGCACCGACGGTTCGATCCATGTCGAGGCGCTGATCCGCTTCTCGCTGCTGTCCGCACTTTCGACCGCCAACGAGGTGCCGGAAAGGGCGGCCAAGCCATTCGCCCGGAATCGCGACGGCTTCGTCATGGCCGAGGGCGCGGCCGCCCTGGTGCTCGAGGACCCCGCTCACGCCGAGGCCCGGGGCGCCGAGATCCTGGCCTATGTGCGCGGCTGCAGCGAGGCGGCCGACACCTTTCACCGCACGCGCAGCAATCCGAACGGCGAGGCGATCATCCGCAGCATGGCTGGCGCGCTGGAAGACGCCGGGATCGAACCGGCGGATGTCGACTACATCAACGCCCACGGCACCGGCACGCCGGAAAACGACAAGATGGAAGCGATGGGGATCCAGAACGTGTTCGGGGCGGCGGCGGCCCGGGTGCCGGTCAGCTCGAACAAGTCGATGATCGGCCACACGCTGACCGCAGCCGGCGCGGTCGAGGCGGTGTTCTCGGTGCTGACGCTGCAGCACCAGCTGCTGCCGCCGACCATCAATCACGAGATTCCGGATCCGACGATCGCGCTCGACGTGGTGCCGAACACCGCGCGCAAGGCGAAGGTCGACCTGGTGCTGTCGAACTCGTTCGGATTCGGCGGCCAGAATGTCAGTCTCGTGCTCGGGCGCGCGCCGGACTGACGGAGGACCGGACGGGAGCCGGGCGGAAGACCGGGACCGACCAAGCGGCAGGGGGGAAGAAACCTAGCATGCGTGCATTGCGGCTGATCGCCGAGCGGCAGCTCGTGCTCGAGGATCTGCCCGCGCCGCCGCCGCCGGGCGCCGGCGAGGTGCGGGTGCGGGTGCGCGCGGTCTCGCTCAACCACATCGATCTCTGGGGCCTGCGCGGCATGGCCTTCGCCAAGCGCACGCTGCCGATCACCGTCGGGGTGGAGGGCGCCGGCGAGATCGAGGCAGTCGGTCCCGAGGTCGGCCCCGGCTTCGGCGGAGCCACGCCGAAGTCGGGCGACCGGGTGGTGGTCTATGGCGGGCGGATCTGCCGCAGTTGCAAGGCCTGCCGGGAAGGCCGGGAGAACCTGTGCAGCAATGTCGCGGGGATCATGGGCTTCCACATCGACGGCCTGGCCGCCGAACAGGTCAACCTGCCGGCGCATCTGCTGATTCCGGTGCCCGACGGCGTCACCTGGGCGCAGGCGGCCTGCGCCTCGGTCACGTTCGGCACGGTCCAGCACATGCTGTTCGACAATGCCCGGCTGGAGCGCGGCGAGAGCATCCTGGTCCACGCCGGCGGCAGCGGCGTCGGGTCGACCGCGATCCTGATGGCCAAGGACATCGGCGCCACGGTCTATGCTACGGTGGGCGACGACGAGAAGCTCGCCAAGGCCAAGGCGCTCGGCGCCGACCAGGTGATCAACTACCGCAGCGATCGGTTCGAGGGCGTGGTGCGGCGGCTGACGGCCAAGCGCGGCGTCGACGTGGTTTTCGAGCATGTCGGGCCGGCGACCTGGGCGGGCAGCATGTTCTCGCTGGCCAAGGGCGGGCGGCTGGTGACCTGCGGCTCGACCAGCGGCATCTCGACCGAGATCAACCTGTTCCAGCTGTTCCAGCAGCAGATCCGCATCTTCGGCTCGTTCGGTTCCAGCATGCGCAACGTCGGGGAAGGCCTGGACAAGATGGCGAGCGGCCGGGTGCTGCCGGTGATCGACAGCGAAATCCCGCTGGCGGAGCTCGGCAAGGGGTTGGAGCGCCTGGAAGGACGGCAGGTGTTCGGGAAGATCATCGTGCGGATTCAGTGACGGAAGACGGAACGGTCAGGATGGGCGAGGCGCATCACGACGAATATCACGACGCGATGGTGACCATGCTCGAGCTCATCTGGGGCGAGGGCTTCCTGGCACCGGGCGGCGCCGATCTGGTACGCCAGAATCTCGCCGGGCTCGATCTCGCGGGCAAGACCGTGCTCGATATCGGCTGCGGCATCGGCGGCGGCGCCATCGTGATCGCCGGCGAGAAGGGCGCGCGGGTGATCGGACTCGACATCGAGGCGCCGCTGATCGCGCGTGCCCGACGCTATGCCGAGAAGGCCGGGCTCGCCGACCGCATCGAGTTCGTGCTGTCCAGTGCGGGCCCGCTGCCGGTCGACGACGCCGCGGTCGACGTCGTCTATTCCAGCGGGGTCTTCACCCAGGTCGCCGACAAGCTCGGCATGTTTCGCGAGGTCCATCGGGTGCTGCGACCCGGCGGCGTGTTCGCCTGCTACGACTGGATGCGCGGTCCAGGCCCCTTCAGCGAGGACATGCGCTACTGGTTCAAGCTGGAGGGGCTTACCTACGCGATGGAAACACTGGAGAACCACAGTCGGCTGCTGGCCGAAGCAGGATTCGTTGCGGTCGAGGTCGGCGACGACGCCGGCTGGTATCGCCGACGGGTGCATGAGGAATACGAGCTGATGACGGGTGAGCTGGCGGAGCGGATACGTGCGCTGCTCGGACCCGACCAGCAGGCGCATTTCGTCGAGAACTGGCGCGCCATGACCGTCGTGCTCGACAAGGGTGAGCTTCGGCCGGGGCGCTATCGCGCGCGCAAGCCCGCGTGACGCGAGTTTGCGCCCGAGCCGCAACCGAAAGGGACGAACGGATGAGCAAGGCGAAAATCGTGCGCATCGGCGAGACGCCGCCGACGCCGGAAACCGGACAGCCGGCCAACGTCATCGCCGGCAACCCGACGACCACCACGCAGAACTACTACACCGATGCCGGCCAGCAGTTCTTTTCCGGCATCTGGGAATCGACCAAGGGCATGTGGGCGGTCGACTATGTCGAGGAGGAGTTCTGCGCCCTGGTGCGCGGCAAGGTGGTGCTGACCGACGAGGAGGGCCACGCCCAGACCTTCGAGGAGGGCGACGCCTTCATCATCCCGGCGGGGTTCAAGGGCACCTGGGAAACCGTGGAGCCGGTGCGCAAGCTCTACGTGATCTACGAGCCGAAGCGCGGCTGAGGCCGGTCCCGGCCGCGGGTCACGCCGAGCTGTCGGACGGATCCTTGGCCTTCAGCGACCAGATCGCCGCCATCGCCGCGCCCTTGATCGGCGGCAGCAGCAGGAGCGACAGCGCCAGGGTGGCCGGCAGCCAGACCGCGAGCTGAACCCAGACCGGCGGGACGAAGTGCTGCTCGCTCAGCAGCACCAGCGGCACGATGATGTGGCCGACCACCAGGATGGTGAAGTAGGGCGCGATGTCGTCGGAGCGCAGCGGCTCGAACGACAGGCCGCAAGCATCGCAGTTCCCGTGGGCCTTGAGGTAGCGATGCAGGAGCCGGCCGCGGCCGCAGGCTGGGCAGCGCCCGCCGAGGCCCCGGCGCAGGCAGGCGAGGAAGCCGGGGCGCGCGCCGGCGCCGTAACGGATCTGCTCGGTCATTCGGTGAGGGTTCCCGCGAGGTACAATGGGCACGTCATAGATGGGGAAGCCGGATCGGCCGGGCAAGCTCGAACGCCCGCGACGCCTGCAGCACCGCCGCGTCGGCATAGAGCGGGCCGACGATCTGGAGCGCCACCGGGAGGCCGGCCCGGGTGAAGCCGCAGGGTACCGCGGCGGCCGGCTGCCGGGTCAGGTTGAACGGGTAGCTGAACGGCGTCCAGTCGACCCAGCGCTGATTGGCCGAGCCAACCGGGGTCTCTTGGCCGGCGGCGAAGGCGGCGATCGGCATGGCCGGCGTCACCAGCAGGTCCCAGTTCTGGTGGAACCGGCTCACTTGCTGGCCCATGGACTCGCGCTCCCTGACCGCCGCGAGGTAGTCCATGAGCGGCAGCCGGGCGCCTTCCTCGGCGATCGCGACGAGGCCCGGATCCATCGGCTTGCGATCCGCCGCACCGATCGCGCGGATGGCGTTGGCGGCGCCGGGATACCAATGGCGCACGAAGGTCTCCCGGCTGGCGGCGAGCCCGGGATCGATCTCCTCGACATGGGCGCCGAGCTCGGCCAGCAGCTTGACCGCGTCGGCGCAGATCGCCGCCACCTCGGGCTCGACCACGGCGCCTCCCAGGTTCGGGCTCCAGGCGATGCGCCGGCCCTTCAGCCCCAGATCGAGCCCGACCCGGTAGTCGCGGCCATCCGGCGGCAGGGCGTACCAGTCGCGCGCGTCCGGACCGCAGAGCACGGTCAGCATGAGCGCCGCGTCGGTGACGGTGCGGGTCATCGGGCCGACATTGGCGAGGGTGCCGAACGGGCTCAGCGGATAGGCTGGCACCCGGCCGAAGGTCTGCTTCAGGCCGAAGATGCCGGAGAAGGCCGCCGGAATCCGGATCGAGCCGCCGCCATCGGTGCCGACATGAAGCGCGCCCATGCCGAGCGCGGCGGCGACCGCGGCGCCGCCGCTCGAGCCGCCGGGCGTCATCTCGGGGTTCCACGGGTTGCGGGTGATCCCGGTCAGCGGATTGTCGGTGACGCCTTTCCAGCCGAATTCGGGGGTCGTGGTCTTGCCGAGGAACACGGCGCCGTGCTCGCGCAGCCGCGCGGTCACCGGCGCGTCCTCGTCCCAGGGCTGGTCGGGCGTCACCGTCTTCGAGCCGCGCATCGTCGGCCAGCCCTTGGTGAGGATCAGGTCCTTGACCGTGGTCGGGACGCCATCCACCAGGCCGCAGGGCTCGCCGCGATGCCAGCGCCCCTCGGAGTCGCGGGCGGCGGCGAGGGCGGACTCGGCGTCGACCAGGCAGAAGGCATTGAAGCGGCCGTCGAGCGCGGCGATGCGATCGAGCGCGGCGTGGGTCGCTTCGACCGGGGACAATCGCTTCGCGCGATAGGCCGCCAGCAGGTCGGTCGCCGACATCAGCGCGAGATCGCGAGACAAGGCAGCTCTCCGAGGTCGCGTCGGGAGCCGGATTCCTGTCACGTATGCGCGGCAATGTCGAGTTCCGGGGTGGCGCCGCGGGCGGGCGGGATGGACAAGTCGGGGCCGGACCGCGACAATCCGCCACGCGCGACGCCGCGTTCCCCGATTCACCATCCGCTTCAGGCGATGCCCGCGCCGGACCTCGACTCTCGCCAACGATTCCTCAGCCTGTCCGCCGTCATCGCCGGCGCCTTCGGCGCCGGCCTCGGCCTCGGCGCGCTGATTCCGCTGCTCGCGCTCCGGCTCGAGGCGCAGGGGATCGCGTCATGGCTGATCGGCCTCAACGGCGCCATGGTGCCGCTCGCGGTGCTCGCCTTCGGGCCGCTGGTGCCGCGGGTGATCGGCCGCTTCGGCACCCTGCCGTCGCTGCTCGCCAGCTTCGCGCTGTTCAATGGCTGCGTGCTGCTGTTCCCGGTGCTGGAAAGCTTCGGCTTCTGGCTGGTGCTGCGTCTGCTGTCGGGCATGGCGGTCGCCGTCCACTGGGTGGTGACCGAGACCTGGATGAACATGATGGCGACCGACCGCAATCGCGGACGGGTCATGGGCCTGTACGTCACGGTCATGTCCATGGGCTTCGCCGCCGGGCCGGCCGCCATCTCGCTGACCGGCGTCGGCAACGACGCGGCGTTCCTGCTGGTGTTCGCCGCCGGCTGCCTGTCGATCCTGCCGATGCTGCTGGCGCGCAGCGTAATCCCGGCGATGCCGGCCCATGCCAGCGGCCGGCTGCTGCGGTCCCTGACCGTCGCGCCGTACCTGATGGTGGCGGCGCTGCTCGGCGGCGTCATGGACCTGGCGGTGATGAACCTGCTGCCGCTCTACGGCACCGAATCCGGCTTCGACGAGGGCACGGCGGCGCTGATGCTGACGATCTTCGCCGCCGGCAATGTCGCGCTGCAGATCCCGATCGGCTGGCTGGCCGATCGCTGGGGCAAGACCGTGGTGATGTTGCTGTGCAACGGCGGCGCGCTGGCCGGCGCGCTGCTGCTGCCGCTGCCCACCTCTGCCGGGCTCGGACTGTGGATCCTGCTCTTCCTATGGGGCGGGCTGCTGTTCGCGATCTACACGGTGGCGCTCGGGATGCTCGGCGACCGCTTTCCGCCGGCCCATCTCGCCGCGGCAAACACCGTGTTCGTGATGGTCTACAACGTCGGCAGCGTGACCGGGCCGATCATCGGCGGCGGCGCCATGGATCTGTGGCCGCGCGGCGGCCTGCCGATGACGATTGCCATCGCCGCCGTGATCCTGATTGCCGTCACGCTGTGGCGCCGCACTGGGAACCAGCGGCGCGCGACGGGACCGGCCCGGCGCTAGACCAAGATCGCCTCGGATTGAATCAATCCGAGGCGTGAATCCTGTTCTATCTTTTTGGAGTGGAGCATGATTCACGGATCGCCCTGTTTCAGTGCGATCCGACCATGCTCTAGCCGCCGGTCTCGGCCGCAAGCCGCGCCATCAGGTGCTGGGCGGTTCCGAGATCCTCGTGGCCGCCGCCGCCGGACTTGAACAGGGTGATCTCGTCCGGCGACTGCCGGCCCGGTTTCTGGCCGCGGGCGAGCTCGAAGCTGTCGGTGATGTCGGCGTCGGTGATCAGGCCGGCGGCGAGCGGCTGGCAGATGTCGCCGGCATGGGCGGCGGCGGTGAAGCGGGCATCGACGAAGATGCGGGCGCGGCGGATCGCCTCGTCGTCGGCCTCGCGCATGGTCTCGCGGAAACCGCCGACCAGATCGACATGGGCGCCGGGCTTGAGCAGCGCCCCCTTGACCAGGGGAACCGTCGCCATGGTGGCGCAGGTGACGATATCGGCGCGGCCGATTTCGCCATCGATCCCGGCGACCGCCGCGACGTCGAGCCCGAGCTCGGCCTCGAGCTCGGCCGCCGCGCTTTCGGCGCGCGACGCGGTCCGGTTCCAGATGCGGATCCGGCGGATCGACGGCCGCACCGCGCAATGGGCGCGCACCAGATGGGGGCCGAGCGCGCCGGCGCCGATCAACAGCAGCGCGGCGGCGTCCTCGCGCGCCAGGTAGCTGGCGGCGAGCGCCGAATTGGCGGCGGTCTTGCGCAGCGTGATCGCGGCGCCGTCGATGGCGGCAAGCGGCAGGCCGGTTTCGCCGTCGAACAGCAGATAGAGCCCCTGGATCGAGTCGAGGCCGCGCCCGGTATTGCCGGGACAGACGCTCACCAGCTTGATGCCCATGTGGCGGTCGAACTGCCAGGCCGGCAGCAGCAGCCAGTCGTTCTGCCGTCCGTCGGCCAGCGGCTGGGTGAGGACATGGCGCTCGGCCAGGTCGACGCCGCGGCGGAACAGCTCGCGCAGCGCCTCGACGAGCGAGGGGTAGTCCAGGAGGCGATGAGTTTCTTCGGCGGAGACGATGCGCATGGTGACTCGCTATTGGTGTTTGGTCGGCAACGATCTCGTTTAGGCGGCCTTGAACCACAAAGGCACGAAGGCACGAAGAAAGGAACGATTGTCA
Organism: uncultured Rhodospirillaceae bacterium; assembly: GCA_964372215.1. Taxonomy (GTDB): domain Bacteria; phylum Pseudomonadota; class Alphaproteobacteria; order Dongiales; family Dongiaceae; genus DAIMFL01. Next base: position 120,305 of record CAYJQC010000007.1, on the reverse strand, counting down.
TGCGCGGGCTTGACCCGCGCATCCATGTCAACGGTTGTCCCGGTGGCGCGATGGATCGCCGGGTCAAGCTCGGCGATGACAATTCTCGCAAGGTTCTGCTCGGTGTATCGGTGCCTCGGTGCCGTGCTCGCTACAGTTCCAGTCCGAGCTTGCGGCCCTCGTAGGTGGCGGCGGGGGCGTGGCGAGGCGCCAGGCAGTCGCCGACGGCATGAACCTCGAGCCCCGATCCGTCGAGCGCGCGGGCGAGGCTGTCCTCGGCGACGTTGGTGGTGGCCAGCACCAGCGCGTCGAACGGCAGGCGCTGCTTCTCCCCGGTCAGGAAGTCCAGGATCGTCGCGCCGTCGCCGTGCCATTCGGCGACCGCACTCTCGGTGATGAAGCGGGCGCCGAGCTTGCGCAGCTTCACGCGCGCCGGCAGGTCGGCGCTGGTGCGGGCGATCTCGCGGCCGATCGTCGGATCCGGGGTGACGATGGTGACTTCATGGCCGTGCTCGGCGAGATGCCAGGCGGTGCCGACGCCGCGCCAAGTGCCGGTGTCGTCGAGCAGCAGAACGCGCTTGCCGGGCCGGGCGGCGCGCGACATCACGTCCTCCACCGACCAGACGTTGGGCTGGTCGGCGCCGGGCAGGCGCTCCTGATCGGGCAGCCAGCGCTGCAGGCCGGTGCCGGTCGGCAGCGATCCGGTGGCGATCACAACAGCGTCGGCGCCGAACGTCTTGACCTCGTCGGGCTCCATGTAGGCATTGAGCCGGACACCGACCTGCAGCTTGGAAAGCTGGGTCTCGTACCAGGCAATGAGATCGAGGATCTGGGCGCGGCGCGGCTGCAGCCCGGCCAGGCGGAACTGGCCGCCCAGGCGGTCCGAGGCCTCGGCCAGGGTCACCTTGTGGCCGCGCGACGCGGCGACCCGGGCGGCCTCGAGCCCCGCCGGCCCGCCGCCGACCACGAGAATGCTGCGCGGCGTCGCCGCCGGCGTGAAGCGGTCGCCGCCCCACTCGAACTCGCGGCCGGCGGACGGATTGACCAGGCAGGAGATCCAGTAGTCGCGATAGCGCCGGCCCCAGCACATCTGGTTGCAGGAGATGCAGGGGCGGATGTCCTCCGGCCGGCCCTCGCGCGCCTTGTTGGCCATGTGCGGGTCGGCGATCTGGCCGCGCACGATGCTGACCATGTCGGCCTGGCCGGCGGCGATCACGTAGTCGGCGTTTTCGGGCGTGCGGATGTGGCTTTCCGACTGGACGCGGACATGCTTCACCGCGCGCTTGAAGGCCTCGGCGAAGGGCGGGCCGAGCTTGTCCTCGTGCACGAAGGTCGGGATGATCTTGGTGAAGTCGTAGTAGCTCCCCGTTCCGACCGTGACGTAGTCGTAGAGCGCGCGGGAATCGTGCCAGGCGGCAATCTCGACCTGGTCGTCCAGCGTCATCACGTCGGGGCGCGTGGGGTCGATGCTGACCGCCATGCCGATGATGAAGTCGTCGCCGCCGTAGTGGCGGATGCGCTCCAGTACCGCGGTGGAGAAGCGCATGCGGTTGTCGAAGCCGCCGCCCCACTTGTCGTCGCGGCGGTTGCAGTAGGGCGACCAGAACTGCTCGATGAGCGCGTTGTAGGCCGCCATCAGCTCGACGCCGTCGAAGCCGGCCTCGCGCGCGCGCCGCGCCGCCTGGCCGAAGCATTCGACGACAGCCTCGATCTCGGCCTCGGTCATGGCGTGGCTGCCGTCGGAATCGTGCATCGAGACCTGGCCCGAGGGCGACCAGTTGGCGGCGAAGGAATTGTCCCAGTCGCCATGGGCGCCGAGATGGTAGATCTGCTGGATGATGGCGGCGCCGTGGCCATGCACGCTGTCGGTCACCCGGCGGAAATAGGGGATGACCGAATCGTCCTCGGCGCGGAAATTGCCGCGGGTGAGCCGGGTCGCGCGGGTGGCCGGCACCGGCTCGACCACGATCATCGCGGCGCCGCCGCGGGCGCGCTCGGTGTAGTAGCCGAGATGGCGGTCCACCGGCAGGCCGTCCAGGCTCATATTGGCGGTATGCGCGCCGAAATTCAGGCGGTGGCGCAGGGTCTTGTGGCGCAGTTGAAGCGGCTGGAAAAGATGCGGGAACTGTGTCGACATGGTGCCGGTTGCGGCCTCCCCCTTGCTCGTCGACGGGTACTATAGCCATGAAGCGGCGGCTTCCCACCCTCCTTGCGCTGGTTCCCCTGGGTTTGATGATCGCCGGCGCGGCCCCCGGCAATGCCCGCGCGCAGGAGGGGGCGCAGCGCTGCGGCACCCTGCCCGCGCCGGTGGCCGAGACCCGCGCCGCGATCCTGGCGGCGGCGGATGGCGGCGTCGATGCCCTGGCGGCCCTGGCGGACTCGCCGGACTTCACCTCGAACTATGGCGGCGAGGACACCCGCGTCTTTTGGCAGTCGCTCGCCGACGAAGGCTATGAGGTCGGCGCGACCGCCAAGGCGCTGCTGGCGCTCGGCTGCACCGTGGAGCCCGACGACGACCAAGTGTACTACACGTGGCCGGCGGCGGCCGACCTGCCCTATGGCGACCTGACCGGGGACGAACGCGCCGCCATCGGCGCGCTCAACGGCGGCGACATCGAGGATGTCTATGTCGAGGGCACCGAGGTCGGCTACTACGTCGGCTGGCGGCTCATGATCACCGCCGACGGGCAGTGGATCGCCCTGTTGGCGGGGGACTGAGCCGGGCGGCCGGGGGCCAGGGTTGCGGTCCGCGCATGGCCCGGCCTCCCGATCGCCGCTTTCCCGGGGTCTCGACCGGGCCTAACCTCGGCAGCCGTGTCCGCCCGTCCACCGCGCCCTGATCGCCCGGGAGCCGAACTCCGTTCCGCCGCGCCGCGCGTGCCGCGCCGGATGCTGGTGCCGCTGATCGTCGCCTGCGCCCTGTTCATGGAGAACCTGGACTCGACCGTGATCGCCACGGCGCTGCCGGAGATCGCCCGCGCGATGGGCGAGAACCCGCTGCATCTCTCCCTCGCCATCACCTCCTACCTGCTCAGCCTGGCGGTGTTCATACCGGCGAGCGGCTGGGCGGCCGACCGCTTCGGCGCCCGCACCGTCTTCCGCGCGGCGATCGTGGTGTTCGTCCTGGGCTCGGTGCTGTGCGGGCTCTCGCAGTCGATGTACCAGCTGGTCGGCGCCCGCATCCTCCAGGGCATGGGCGGCGCCATGATGGTGCCGGTCGGGCGGCTGGTGATCCTGCGCTCGGTGTCGAAGCGCGAGCTGGTCTCGGCGATGGCTTACCTCACCGTGCCGGCGCTGCTGGGGCCGGTGTTCGGGCCGCCGATTGGCGGATTCATCGCGACCTACGGGTCCTGGCAATGGATTTTCTTCGTCAACGTGCCGATCGGGGTGGTCGGCTTCGTCCTGGTCAGCCTGTTCATCGACGAGGTGCGCGAACCCGGGACGCCGCGCTTCGATGCGCTCGGCTGGAGCCTGGCGGGGCTCGGCCTGGCGGCGATGGTGTTCGGCTTCGAGAATGTCGGCCGCGGGCTGCTGCCGAACGGGGCGGTCATCGCGCTGCTGGCTGCGGGCGCGGCGCTGCTGGGCCTCTACATCAGGCATATGGGGCGGGTGGCGCGGCCGATCCTCGACCTGACACTGCTGCGGATTCCGACCTACGGCGTGTCGATCGCCGGCGGCTTCCTGTTCCGCATCGGCATCGGCGCCCTGCCGTTCCTGCTGCCGCTGATGCTGCAGCTCGGCTTCGGGCTGACGCCGTTCCAGTCCGGCCTGCTGACCCTGTCGGGTGCCATCGGCGCCATCGCCATGAAGACCCTGGCCGGGCGCATTGTGCGGCAGTTCGGCTTTCGCACCGTGCTGATCGCCAACGCGGCGATCTGCGCCCTGTTCATGATGGCGAACGGGCTGTTCACCCCGGCGACGCCGCATTGGCTGATTCTCGGCATCCTGCTGGTCGGCGGGTTCTTTCGCTCGCTGCAGTTCACCGCCGTCAACACCATGGGCTATGCCGACGTATCCGACACGCGGATGAGCGCGGCGACCAGCCTGTCGAGCACGGCGCAGCAGCTCTCGGTGAGCTTCGGGGTCGGGCTCGGCGCGCTCATCCTGCATTTCACGCTGGCGGCGCGCGGCGGCGAGACCTTGTCGGCCGGCGATTTCTGGCCGGCCTTCGTCATCGTCGGGCTGATCAGTCTCGCCTCGGCGCTCGTCTTCCTGCCGCTCCCCGCCGATGCCGGGGCCAGCGTCAGCGGCCGGCAGGCTGGGCCGGCGAAGCAGCCGGCGGAGTGAGCGGTCGGCGCGCGGGAACGGGCCGGTTCCAGAGCGCAAGCGGACAAAGAGCCACCAGTTTGCCCGCGCGATGCCGCATTTTCGCCTTCAACCGAGAGTAGTGTTTCTCCATTCATATTCGATCCGGTGGGGGAACGAGATGTCGACAGTCTCGGCAAACGGCGGTCAGCCGGTCAGGCAGGATTACGTGCTTCCCCGGGTGATTCGATATCTCTGCCTCTGCGCTGGCATGCTCGTGGCCTATTCGCAGTTCGTCAGCGTCGTGTTCTTGTTCATGTACCGCGCTCAGGATGCGTGGGTGCCCGGACGGGGATACGTGACCAATCGCGGCTTCATGGACAAGTTCCTCGTTCAATCGATCTGGCTCGAAGGCGGGGACATTGGGTACCTGCGCTACCCCGCTTGGCTGACAGTCTCGATCGGTGCCGCGCTTGCAATACTCGGCAGCGCTGGCCTCTTCGCTGCGGGCCGTGCCCGCCGCAATTGGTGCGGTGGGCGGATATTGTTGACGCTCGGGGCTGTTGCAGGGATCGGCGTTGCAGGAGTCGTCTACAGAATCCATCTCTTTGAGGGCATCAGCCTGCTGAACATGTTCGGCTTCGAGATCACCAACTTGTACTTCCTGCACGGCAAAACGGAGTTCTTCGGAGCCACGGTCCTTCCCGCCGTCGCCTGTTCCGTCCTGATCCTGATCATGTTCGGCGCAGCGACCAGCGCGCGGATTCTCGCATGGCGGGACCGAAGCTCTTGAAGCTCGGTCCGTCTATCGAGTTGCCGGCAATCAGCGAGGCCCAGTCAACCACCACCACAGCGGCCAATTGCGGGTAGCGTGCTGAGGGCTGCCGTAAGCATAGGCATAGCCGTCGGGGACGTAGCCGTCGCTCCAATCGGGCCCGGCGGGTTGCAGCACGTTCGAGTACCAGTTCGTCAGGTGTGTAGGCATCTCTTGCGGTCGTACTGGTGGGAAAGGATAGCGACGAGGCACCTCGAAGCTCGGGTTGTTCTTCCATTGCGGTTCGGGCAGCCATTGCGCCGCGTGCGGCGCCATCGTCGAGGTCGGATCGTAGTCAGGCTCCCAATCGCCTAGACCGTTGGCGGCGCTTCCGCCGATCACTTTCCTGGCAGCGCTGACCACGTCGTCATATGTCCGAGCGCCTATGCCAACCTGGATACCGATTTCATTGTTGCTGGTATCCATGGCATTGTTTTCGTCGGACTGGCCCCACACATTGCCTTCGAACTCGTGAAGGCCGAGCAGTTGGCGGGCATAGTCCTCGCCGAATCGCCGGGTCAGTTCTCCCGCCCACAGGATGTGGCGATAGGCGTCCGCGGGGCCGGACTCCCGGCCTGGAAGTTGCGAGCCGACCATCTCCGATATTGCAGCCCGGGCAGCCACGTAGTCTTCGAAATACTCGGGTGCTTCGGCGCGCACTTCCGTGCCTTGATCCGTTGCCTCGGGAGTGTTGGCGCGAACGTGCTTTTCCGCTTGTGCAAGAACTTGTGGTTCCCAGACACGGCTGGCCGGCATCGGGTCGTTCGGAACGACCGGTTTGTGGAACTGCCGAGCGCCCAGGGCCATGCCGTCCGATTGCGACGCAGGTGAGCGTTGGCCGCGATTTCGACCAGAGGATGAGAATTCGGGCCCGGCGGAGAGAAGCTGGGCCCCGCGCTCCTGCTCTTCGCGATCGAGCAGGCGGCGGATGCGGTCGGCACCCCAGTTAAGGCTGCCGCGCGGTGATGGGTTGAAGGGGCTTGTCATGGCGGACTCCTGATTACGTAATTGTCGACCCGCGGCCTGCTCCATCCGCCACACAAAAGCCCCCTCCCGCTGTCGCGGGAGAGGGCTCCTTCAGAAGCCCGTATGACGGTCCGCCACTACTTCATCGTCGGCATGACAAATTCGGTGGCGGGGCAGACACCGATGGGTACGCGTGAGATGCGGGCGTTGAGCTTGGATGGGCGCGCGCGTCGTTCAGGCATGATTGGTCGATCCATGGAACGCTTTGACCGCCAGAAAGGATGACGGCAATGAACGTCCTCAAGAACCCGACGCCGGAGCAGATCGCCGGCATCATCACGGCGTCGCAGGAACGGGCGGCGCGCCGGATCACCGATCCGCGCAACGGCGATGTATACGTGTGGGACGCGGCGGAGGGTACGCATCGGGAGGGCGCCGACCAGCTCGGCGTGCCCTATGACTTGCGGCCGGGCGAAGGCGAGATCCTTACCCTCTAATTGAGTCCGATGATGTCATTGGCGATGTCCGGGTCGATTCCAAGTTCTTTGGCGATCAGGGCGTGCAGCGCCGGGTCGGCAGTGTGATCGCCCAAAGGCACGCTTAACGCCCACAAACTGCCGCAATTTTGCCTTCAACTGAAGGTAGCATGATTCCATCCTCGTTCAGCTAAAGGTGGGAGTGGAGAGTGCCGCTAGGCCCCACGACGGACGCTTCAGATGCTGAGCCGGCAGCACAGGATGGAACCGGCGACGCGCCGGGGCCGGGTGACTACCTGCTGACCACGGGGCTGCGCAGAGGCTCCAAGTGGCTTGCCATCTTCGTTGCTTATTCGCAGTTCGCGAGCGTGGCATTTCTCTTTGCCTATCGGACACAGGACGCTTGGGTCCGTGGCCGGGGCTATGAGGCCAACCACGGTGTGTTCGAGAAGTTCCTCGTGCCGTTTATGCCGTTCCCAGCCGGCAAGGTCGGGATGTTCGCAGGATTTCCGATCTGGCTCACTGTATCTGCCGGGGTCGTACTCGCGGTGCTGGGTAGCGCCGGTCTTTTCGGCATCGGTCGCGCGCGATGCGCATGGCGGTGGCGTCAAGCGCTGCTGTTTCTCGCCTTTGTCCTTGGTCTCGCGACAGCTGGACTGATCGCGCTGGTCCACCTGGTCTCAGGGGCGAGCAGCGTCAATTTCCTGGGGACTGAACTCGAGAACTACTACTTTTTTCATGGGGTATTGGAGTTTCTAGGAGCGACGGCCGTGCCCGCCCTCGCGTATTCAGCACTGGCTGTGTACCTGCCGACGCGGACTGTCATGAACATCTTGCGGAACCACGCGACCGAACGTTGATTGGGCGGGCGCGATAGTCTCGAGTGAACTCGCTCGTGGGCGATGACTATTGCCTGGCTTTGAGCCGGACTAGCCAGGGGTGATCCACCAGAAACTGGTAGGCGTCGCGCGCTCGCAGCATCGCGGGGTCGCGCGGGCCTGTCGCATGCTGCGTATCTCCATACGGGTAGGTGTACGTGTCAGGCACGTATCCTTCTTCCCAGTCCGGGCCGGTGGGATGAGCGGGATTCGCATACCAGTTCGTTTCCGATGTTTCGAGTCTGCGAGGAGGTTCCGGCGGGTAGCGGACACGGGAGCGGGGCGGCGCGTTTTCCGTCGGATTGATCGCCCAACGTTCCTCTGGAAGCCATTGTGCTGCGTGCGGTGCCATCGTCGAGTTCGGATCATAGTTGGGCTTCCACGTGCCCAGGCCGTCGGCCGCACTTCCGCTGATCACTTTCCGGGCAGCGCTGATCACGTCTTCATAGGTGCGAGTGCCGATTCCGATCTGGACGCCGATGTCGTTGTTGCTGATGTCCATGGCGTTGTCGTCGGCCTGTTGGCCCCGGATGTCGCCTTCTCGCTCGTGAAGGTCGAGCATCTCGCGGGCGCGCGCCTCGCCAAAACGCCGAGTCATCTCGGCTGCCCAAAGGATGTGGCGATAGGCATCCGCCGGCCCCGCCTCTCTACCCGGCATTTGAGAGCCGACCGATTCCGACAACGCAGCCCGAGCCGCAACGTACTTTTCGTATTCGATGGGTTTGCGTGCGGCCACGTCGGCCGCGAGATTGAACCATCCGTAGTTGTCGTTAGGCATCGACCGTCGGGCGCCGGGCCAGCGCTCTACAGCGTGCTCGTTTCCGAGCCGATCGAGTTCGTCCGAGTTGAATGTTCTACGCTCCTCTTCCTCGCGGTCGAGGAGGCGGCGAATACGGTCGGCGCCCCAGTTCAGGCTGCCTCGTGGCGGTGAGTCGAAGGGGTTTGACATGCGGACTCCTCATTACGCAATTAACGCATGATATACGTTTATTACGTAATTGTCGAGTTACGAGCCACACTCGCGCAATGAAAAAAAGGCCCCCCTCCCGCGGGCGGCGGGAGAGGGCTCCTTCAGAAGCCCGTATGAGGGGCCGGCGCTACTTCATCGTCGGCATGACGAACTCGGCGCCGGCGCGGATGCCGGTGGGCCAGCGCGAGGTGACGGTCTTCAGCTTGGTGTAGAAGCGCACCCCCTCGGGCCCGTGCATGTGCTGGTCGCCGAACAGCGAGCGCTTCCAGCCGCCGAAGCTGTGGAAGGCCATCGGCACCGGGATCGGCACGTTGACGCCGACCATGCCGACCTTGATCTTGCTGGCGAACTCGCGCGCCGCGTCGCCGTCGCGGGTGAAGATCGCGGTGCCGTTGCCGTATTCGTGGTCGTTCACCATCTTGACCGCGCTCTCGTAGTCCGGTGCGCGCACCACGGAGAGCACGGGACCGAAGATTTCCTCCTTGTAGATGCGCATGTCCGTGGTGACGTTGTCGAACAGGCAGCCGCCGAGGAAGTAGCCGTTCTCGTAGCCCTGCAGCTTGATGCCGCGCCCGTCGACGACGAGCTTGGCGCCCTCCTTGACGCCGAGATCGACATAGCCGCGCACCTTGTCGAGATGCTGCTTGGTAACGAGCGGCCCCATCTCGGCGTCGGGATCGGTGCCTGGCGCCACCTTGAGCGCGCGCACCCGCGGCGCCAGCCGCTCGATGAGGCCGTCGGCCACCTTGTCGCCGACGGCGACGGCGACCGAGATCGCCATGCAGCGCTCGCCGGCCGAGCCGTAGCCGGCACCCATCAGCGCGTCGGTCACCTGCCCCATGTCGGCGTCGGGCATGACAACCATGTGGTTCTTGGCGCCGCCCAGCGCCTGCACCCGCTTATTCACCGAGGTGCCGGTGTGATAGATGTACTCGGCGATCGGCGTCGAGCCGACGAAGCTGATGGCCTGCACGTCCGGGTGATGCAGCAGCGCGTCCACCGCCTCCTTGTCGCCGTTGACCACGTTGAACACGCCTTCCGGCAGGCCGGCTTCCTTCAGCAACTCGGCGATGTAGAGGCTGCAGGACGGGTCGCGCTCGGACGGCTTCAGCACGAAGCTGTTGCCGCAGGCGAGGGCGACCGGGAACATCCACATCGGCACCATGGCCGGGAAGTTGAACGGGGTGATGCCGGCGCACACGCCGAGCGGCTGGCGGGTCGACCAGGAATCGACGCCGGTGCCGACATTCTCGGAGAACTCGCCCTTCAGAAGCTGCGGGATGCCGCAGGCGAACTCCACCACCTCGAGGCCGCGGATGCAGGAGCCGGTGGCGTCGGACAGCACCTTGCCGTGCTCGGCGGTGACCAGCGCGGCCATCTTGTCGAGATTGCGCTCGGCCAGTTCCTTGAACTTGAACAGGACCCGGGCGCGCCGCAGCGCCGGGGTGTTGGCCCAGGCCGGGAAGGCGGCCGCGGCGGCGGCCACCGCCTTGCCGACCTCGTCCTTGCTGGCCAGCGGGACCTTCGCCGTCACCTCGCCGGTCGCCGGGTTGAAGACGTCGCCGAAGCGGCCGCTCGACCCCTCGACCTTCTTGCCGTTGAGGTAATGGTGCAGGTTCTTGGTCATTCTCGGAGTCTCCAGATTGGGGGCAGGCGGCGCGCCGCCGGCTCGGGCGTCCGGCAGGGCCGTTCAGGCGCGGTTCAGGCGGCGGAGACTATCGCAAGGTCCCAGACGGTGCAAAGCCCGGTACTCAGCCCGGTGCGACGCCCCTGGGCGGTTGCCGCCTGCTATGCTGCCCGCCATGCCAAATGGGCCGGCGCGCCGGAGATGGCGGCGTGCGCCGGCAACGGAGGAAGCCTGCCATGCCGCAACTTCGACGCCGTCTCGCCAGGACGGCCCTCGCTGCCTACTGCGCCGCGCTGCTGGCAGTCGCCCAGCCGGCAGCCGGCCAGGGCAACGACCCGTCGGGCGAGAGCCCGGGCGACTTGACCGCCGAGGCGGTCGACAAGCTGCTGCGGGCGCTCGACCTGCTGCTCGGCTCGATCCCGCAATACGAGACGCCCTACGTCAACGAGAACGGCGACATCATCATCCGGCGCAAGCATCCGGAGCAGGACCGCGAGGAACTGCCGACCCCGGAGGAGAAGCCGAGCCCGCCGGCCGGTCCCGACAGCACCACGACCTGAGCGGATCGGCCCGGCGCCAGCGGACGTCTTGCCGCCGGCATCGCCCGACCGTATCAGTGAGGGCCGCGGCGACGCGCCGCCGCGCCAGACCTGGAGGAATTCCGGAGTGATCGATAATCCCGTGGTCACCGATCCCTTGGGCGCATTCTGCCGCCATGCCGACGTCACCCTGGCGGGCGCCGCCAGCGGACCGCTGGCGGGGCGGCGCTTCGCAGCCAAGGACCTGTACGACATCGCCGGCCACACCACCGGCTGCGGCAATCCCGACTGGCTGCGCAGCCATGGGCCGGCGCCGGCGACCGCCTCGGCGGTGGCGCGGCTGGTGGCGGCCGGCGCGACCCTGGTCGGCAAGACCATCACCGACGAGCTGGCCTTCAGCCTGAACGGCCAGAATTTCCACTACGGCACGCCGGTCAACGTCAATGCGCCGGGCCGCATCCCCGGCGGCTCGTCGAGCGGCTCGGCGGCGGCGGTGGCCGGCGCACTGGTCGATTTCGCGCTCGGCACCGACACCGGCGGCTCGGTGCGCACGCCGGCGGCGCTGTGCGGCATCAGCGGCTTCCGCCCGAGCCACGGGCGGGTGCCGAGCGACGGCGTGGCGCCGCTCGCCGCCAGTTTCGACACGGTCGGCTGGTTCGCCCGCGATCCCGCGCTGCTGGCCGCGGTCGGTGCCGTGCTGCTGGGCGACGACGCCTCGGCGCAACCGCTCGACCGGCCGCTGCTGGCCGAGGACGGCTTCGCCCTGGCCGATCCGGCGGTGGCGGCGGCGCTGCGCCCGGCCCTGGCGGTGCTCGAGGACATGCTCGGCGCCGCCACCGACGTCGGCGTCGGCGGCGACGCCGCGCTGCGGAGCTGGATGCTGCGCTTCCGCGAGCTGCAGATGCGCGAAATCTGGGCCACGCTCGGACCCTGGATCGAGACGACCGGGCCGCGCGGGGGGCGGGCGTGCCCCCCCCGCTTCGGGGGGGCGAAGGCGGCGGCCGCGGCCGCGGCCTCGGACGGCGCGGCGCGGCGCGAGGCCTTCCGGACCCGCCTGGCCGGACTACTCGGCGGCGACGGCGTGCTGATCCTGCCGAGCGTGCCGGTGATCGCCCCGCGATGCGATGCCGCGGCCGAGACGCTGAGCGATTTCCGCGACCGTACCATCAGCCTCAACTGCATCGCCGGGCTGGCCGGCCTGCCGCAGGTGACGGTCCCGGCCGGCCGCGTCGAGGGCTGTCCCGTCGGCCTGTCGCTGATCGGGCCGGCCGGCAGCGACCGCCGGCTGCTCACGCTAGCCGTCCGCCTGGCGGCGGGGCTGCACGCCGGTTGAGTTTCGCGAACTCAGGATGCGAAGGCGACCAGGGAATCGCAGGGCACGCTGAGCCGCGCCCGGCCGTTGAGGAAGGCGAGCTCGATGATGGTCGCCGCCGCGCGCACGTCGGCGCCGACCATCTCGAGCAGGGTGATGGCGGCGGCCATGGTGCCGCCGGTGGCGAGCAGGTCGTCGAGCACGACGACGCGCTGGCCCGGGCGGATCGCGTCGACCTGCACTTCGACGGTGTCGGTGCCGTATTCGAGATCGTAGATGTAGGGCAGAGTGGGGCCCGGCAGCTTGCCGCGCTTGCGCACCATGGCGAAGCCGCAGCCCAGGCTGTAGGCCAGTGGCGCGGCCACCAGGAAGCCGCGGGATTCGATCCCCACCAGCATGTCCGGCCGATACGGGCGCACGACGTCGGAGAGCTGCTGCACCGTCGCGCGCCACGCCTCGGCATGGGCGAGCAGCGTCGAGATGTCGTAGAACAGGACGCCCGGCTTCGGGAAGTCAGGTATCTGCCTGATATGGTCCTGGATGCGCATGAAGTGCCCGGGCGGGGAATGAGGATGGGGTCGCCCGGAGATCGCGTTGCTTGGGCGCGCGCCATGCTACCCTTATGATTCGCGGGACACAATTCGCCACCGGCCAGGTGCTGCCGGTCTATCGAGAGGTCCCCGCAGCCGCGAGGCAGGGCGGGAAGGCAGTGGATGGCAACGGGCCGGGCCTGGTACGAGACCGAGATTGAGGGCGACCGGCTGGTGCTGACCGCCGGCGGCGACTGGACTATCGGCGAGGCCAAGGCGCTCGACGACGGGCTGCGCAGCCTTGGCGCCGGCCCGGCGCGCCGGGCCGCGCTCGATCTCGCCGCGATCGAGCGGCTCGACACCGCCGGCGCCTGGCTGATCGACCGCACGCGCGGCGCCCTGGCGGCGGCCGGGATCGACGTGGAGCTGGTCGGCGTGCGCGACGACCATGCCGGGCTGATCAACCGGGTGCTGGAGATCGGCGCGATTCCGAAGCTGCCGCCGCTGCCGCGCCGCGGGCTCGCGGATCTGCTGGCGCAGCTCGGCGAGATGGTGGTCGACGGACTCGTCCAGGCGCGCAACATGGTCGGGTTCTTCGGCCAGATCGTGGTGACCGTCGGCCGCGTGCTGGTTCGCCCCTCGCGAATCCGCTTCACCTCGTTCGTCAGCCACCTCGAGCAGACCGGTCTCAACGCGCTGCCGATCGTGGGGCTGCTGTCCTTCCTGGTCGGTGTCGTGCTCGCCTATCAGGGCGTCGACCAGCTGCGCCGCTTCGGCGCCGACGTGTTCATGGTCAACCTGGTCGGCGTCGCGACCCTGCGCGAGATGGGCATCCTGCTGACCGCGATCCTGATCGCCGGCCGCTCGGGCAGCGCCTTCACCGCGCAGATCGGCACCATGCAGGTGAACGAGGAGGTCGACGCCATGCGCACGCTCGGCCTCGATCCGATCGAGGTCCTGGTGCTGCCGCGCATGTTCGCGCTGGTGATCGCGATGCCGCTGGTCGCCTTCTTCGCCAATCTCATGGCCCTGACCGGGGGCGGCCTGATCGGCGTGCTGTTGGTCGACCTGACGGTGCCGCAGTTCATCCGCCAGCTCAATCTGGCGGTCGATCTGTGGGACTTCTGGGTCGGCATCATCAAGGCGCCGGTGTTCGCGTTCCTGATCGCGATGGTCGGCTGCTTCGAGGGCCTGCGGGTCGAAGGCAGCGCCGAAAGCGTGGGGCGGCTGACCACCCAGGCGGTGGTCGAATCGATCTTCCTGGTGATCGTGTTCGACGCTGTGTTCTCGATCCTGTTCTCGTTTCTCGGCGTCTGAGGCGGCAACGTGGCGGAATCTCCGGCCGTCTCTCCCGACGCCATCATTTCGATACGCGGGCTGGTCAACCAGTTCGGGCGCCAGGTGGTGCACGAGAATCTCGATCTCGACGTGCTGCGCGGCGAGGTGCTGGGCGTGGTCGGCGGCTCGGGCACCGGCAAGTCGGTGCTGCTGCGCACGATCGTCGGCCTGAACCGGCCGAAGGCGGGGACGATCGTCGTGCTGGGCCAGGATGTGGCGCGGCTGAGCGACGCCGAATGGCGCCGGCTCCAGGCGCGCTGGGGCGTGCTGTTCCAGAGCGGCGCCCTGTTCAGCTCGCTCACCGTGGCGCAGAACATCATGGCGCCGATGAAGGAACACACCCAGTTGCCGGCAAGCCTGATCGCCGAGCTGGTGGCGCTCAAGATCAGCATGGTGGGGTTGCCGGCGGATGCGGCCGGCAAGTTTCCGTCCCAGCTCTCGGGCGGCATGAAGAAGCGCGCGGGCCTGGCCCGGGCCCTCGCGCTCGATCCCGAGATCCTGTTCCTCGACGAGCCGACCGCCGGGCTCGACCCGATCGGCGCGGCCGCCTTCGACGACCTGATCCTGAACCTGGGACAAAGCCTGGGGCTCACCGTCTTCATGGTGACGCACGATCTGGACAGCCTGCATGCGATCTGCGACCGTATCGCGGTCCTGGTGGACAAGCGCGTCAAGGTCGGAACCATGGCCGAGCACCTCAAGGACGATCATCCGTGGATCCGCGAGTATTTCCACGGGCCGCGCGCCCGGGCCGCGCAGATTGCCTGAAGACGCGACCCGCGAACCACCGAGAACCCCTGATCGGAATCCATGGAAACCAGAGCCAGCTATGTCGCCGTAGGAACATTCGTACTCGCGCTTGCCGCCGGCGCGGTGGTGTTCGTCATCTGGTTGGCCCGCTACCAGGGCCAGCTCGAGTATGCTTTCTACGACATTCTGTTCCCGGGATCGGTCACCGGGCTGCAGGTCGACGGCACGGTGCGCTTTCGCGGCATCACGGTCGGAAGGGTGGCCGACATCCGGATCGACGACAGCAACATCGAGCTGGTGCGGGTGACGATCGAGGTGGAGCGCAGCACGCCGGTGCGCGACGACTCGGTCGCCTCGCTCGAGATCCAGGGGATCACGGGGGTCGCCTATGTGCTGCTGTCCGGCGGCAGCAACTCGGCGGCGCCGCTGCCCGAGACCTCCGAGCAGCCCTATCCGCTGATCGCATCGAAACCCTCGAAGCTCGAGGAGATCTTCGAGGGCGCCCCCGACCTGGTGAACAAGCTCAACCTGCTGGTCGAGCGGATTACCTTGATGTTCAACGACGACAACCAGCAGGCCATCGGACAGACACTTGCCAACGTCCGACAGATCACCGGGACGCTGGCCGACAACCGCGAGGCGATGAACCAGGTGCTGAGCAGCGGGGCCGCGGCGGCCGAGCAGATCCGACTGATGAGCGCCGAATTCACGGCGCTGGCGGCCGAGCTGCGCAGCCAGGCCGGCTCGGTCGGCGCCGATGCCGGCGCCTCGATGGCGGCGCTGCGCAAGACCGCGGATCAAATCACCCAGGTCGGCGCGCAGTTCGATAGGATGCTGGCCGAGAACCGCGAGCCGATCCACGATTTCACCAGCACGGGGCTGTACGAGATGACGCAGCTGATGACCGAGATTCGCCTGTTGGTGGCCTCGCTCAGCCGGGTTTCCGCGCAGATCGAGCGGGACCCGGCGCGCTTCCTGTTCGGCGACCGGCAAAAGGGATACGAAACGCAATGAGCGGGCGGATCGACCGCAGGACCCTGCTCGCCGGACTCGGCTGCAGCACGCTTGCACTCGGCGGCTGCGGAATCCTGCCGGCGCTGAGCGAGCCGACCGACCTCTACACGCTGACGCCGAAGACCAGCTTCGGCGATCCGCTGCCCAAGGTGAACTGGCAGCTCATCATCGAGCTGCCGGTGGCTGCGGCGGGGCTCGACACGTCGCGCATCGCCCTGCAGCGCACGCCCTATACCCTGGAGTACTACGCCCGGGCCGCCTGGACCGACAACGCGCCGGCCATGGTCCAGACGCTGATCATCGAATCCTTCGAAAGCACCGGCAGCATTCTGGCGGTCGGCCGGGAGGCGATCGGGCTCAGGCCCGATTACATCCTGAAGACCGACCTCAGGGAGTTCCAGGCCATCTACTTCGATTCCGACAGCCCGGCGCCGACCATCCTGGTGCGCATGAACGCCAAGCTGGTGCAGATGCCGGAGCGCCGGATCGTGGCTTCGTTCACCTTCAGCCAGCAGGTTCCGGCGGCGAGCAACGGCTTCGAGCACATCATCGAATCCTTCGACGAGGCGCTCGGCCACGTCATCAAGAAGATTGTCATCTCGACCCTGACCTACAACCCGACGAGCTGAGCCGTGGGCCCACCCGGGGGCGCCGGGCAACCCCATCGCCGGGTGCCGCTGGAGCGGCCCGAGCCTGCCCCCGCCGCGGCGCCCGGCGGCAGATTCCGCGGGCTGGCGGCTTAACCCGGGCTTAACCAGGGATGCTTCATAGTCCTATGCGATAGTCCTGAGAGCAGTCCCAGAGGGCATTTGGCATCGTGCCTATAGCCAGTCGCGGAACAGAATGACCACCACACTCACCGAAGCCGACGTTGTCCGGCTCCTCACCGATCCATCCCCCGACACCCGGGCCGTCACCGCGGAGAAGATCGCGGCCGAGATCGACTCGGCTGCGCTCACCGACCGCGAGCGGCACCTGGCCATCGAGATCGTCCGGGCCATGGTCAAGGACGCCGAGATGCGGGTCCGCGAGGCGCTGTCGCGCAACCTGAAGACCAGCCACGCGATTCCTCACGACATCGCGCTCACTCTGGCGCGCGACGTGGAATCCGTAGCCCTGCCGATGCTCGAATTCTCGACCGTCCTCACCGAAGAGGACCTGCTGGACATCGTGCGCCGCTCGACCGGCGCCAAGCAGGTCGCCGTGGCGCGGCGTGAGAGCGTGTCGGCACCGCTGGTCAACGCCCTGATCGACAGCCGCAACGGCGAGGCGGTGGCGACCCTGGTCGCCAACGAAGGCGCCGACATCTCCGAGTCCGCCTTGCAGCGGGTGCTCGATTCCTACGGCGCCGAGGAGACCGTCCAGGGCTCCCTGGTGCATCGCCGCAATCTGCCTATCACCGTCGCGGAACGGCTGGTCGCCGTGGTGTCGGAGAATCTACGCGAGTACCTGGTCACCCATCACGAGCTGCCGAGCGCGGTGGCGACCGATCTGGTGCTGGAGAGCCGCGAGCGGGCGACCGTCAACCTGCTGCCGCCCGGCGCCGAATCCGCCGACGTGGAGCAGCTGGTTCATCAGCTTCGGGTCAACGGCCGCCTCACCCCGTCGCTGATCCTGCGCTCGCTGTGCATGGGCGACATGCAGTTGTTCGAGGCGAGCTTGGCAGTGATGGCGCGCACGCCGATGGCCAACGCCCGGATCCTGATCCACGACGGCGGCAATCTCGGCTTCAAGTCGCTGTACATGCGGGCCGGCTTGCCTGAGCGGCTGTACCCGGCGTTTCGGGTCGCCGTCGACGTGTGGCGCGAGACCGATTTCGACGGCCTCGAGCGCGACCGCGAGCGCCATGTCTGCCGCATGATCGAGCGCATCCTGACCCAGTTCGAGGACGTCGGTCAGGAGAACCTCGACTACCTCCTGAAGAAGCTCAACCAGCTCGCCGCCTGAGGCGTTCCCGCCCGACGCGGGTTCTCAGCCAAGCTCGCCGGCGCCGAGCGCGATCCGGTCATAGCCGACCAGCGCGGCGAAGCGGCGCTCGGTCCAATCGCGGCCAGGCACAATGCCGCGCCGCTCCTGCTGCATCAGCCGGGCTTCGACGAACAGCCGCGCCACCAGCGCCTTGCGGCCGTCGCCCTGCGCCAGATCGGCGGTCGCCTCCTCGAGCAACAGCGCCGCCGCCAGCAGATCCGCCATCAGCGCCATCAGCCGGCGGGCATGACGCCGAGCCTCCGCAGCGTCGCGCTGCAGCAGCGCGACCGCGGCCCGGCAGTCGGCCAGGGCGACGTCGAGCGCGCCGGCGACGACCGCCATCCCTTCGGGCGCGGCCGCCACCGCCTGTACGATCCGGGCCAGGAAGGCGCTGTAGCCGGCATGGCGGTTGCCCAGCATGCGCAGCACTTCGAGCGCCTGGACGTTGGCCGGACCCTCCCAGACCGTCAGCACCTGGGCGTCGCATAGCAGGCGCGGCGTGACGTGATCGTAGGTGTAGCCGTTGCCGCCGAGGATCTCGATTGCCGACCGGGCGGCGGCGATCGCCTCCTCGGCGGTCTGGTACTTGGCGAGCGCGGTCGCCAGCCGGAGCCAGGCGCGGCGCGGATCCTCGGCATCGCCGACGGCGTGCAGTCCGGCGGCGTTCACCGCGTCGAAGGCGCGGGCCGCCTCGAAACCCAGGGCGGCGCCGGCCTCGGCCTGAACCATCATGCGCAGCAGCTCGTCCTGAACCATGGGAAATTCGGTCAGCATGGCACCGAAGGCCTGCCGGCGGCCGGCATAGGCCAGCGCCTCGGCGAAGGCGCGGCGCTGCACCGCCGCGGCGGCCACGGCATTGTGGATCCGGCTGATGCCGAGCGCCTCCATCATCAGACGGAAACCGTCGGGCGGCGGCGCGATCTCGTAGCCGGTCGCATCCTCGAGCTCGACCTCGGCGGTCGGCACGCCGATGGTGCCGAGCTTGTCCTTGAGCCGGCGGAAACGCAGCCCGTTCGCGCTGCCGTCGGCGTGCCGCAGCGGGACCAGATAGAGTCCCAGGCCGCGGGTTCCGGCCGCCGCCGCCGCCGGCTCCCCTCCGCTTGCCAAGGTGGGTCGTGCGGTGGCGATGGCCAGGCCGCCATCGGCGTTGCTGACGAACCATTTGAGACCGGTCAGGCAGTGGTGATCCCCGGCGCGCCGTGCCTCCGTCGTGGTGCCGCCGATATCGCTGCCGCCATGCAGTTCGGTCGCCCAGGTGCCGCCGCTGAGCGCGCTGCCGTCGGTGCGCAGCAGGGCGGGCAGGAAGCGCTCCCGCAGCTCCGACGGCGCGAAGCGGGCCAGGACATGGGCGACCGCCGCTGACATGGTGACCGGGCAGTGCAGCGAGACGCTGGCCTGCGACAGCAGATAGCCCATGGCGAACGTCACCAGGAAGGGCGCCGGCTCGGGACCGTAGTTGAGGGCGACCGCGCCGCGGCGGTAGACCTCGCGCGAAATGCGCTCCCAGGCCGGGTTGTGCCTGACGCGGTTGACCAGCCGGCCGCTGGCATCGTGGCTCTCCAGCACCGGCGGGCCATGGCGATGGGTGTGTTGGCTGGCAGGCTCGACCTCGCCGGCGACCCAGGCTCCGAAATCGCTCAGCAGCGCCTGCCAGTGCTCGGCCTGGACCGGGTCCGAGCGCCGCAGGATTGCCTGCAGGTTGCGGTCGGCAAGGAAGCAATTCCCGCCGATGCCGGCCTGAGGGTCGCTTGCGCCTGATGCAGCCATCGCCCGGCTTTCCTCACATTCGTGGCGGCAATGAGTGACGGTCGTCACATTGAGCCGCATCGCGGGTTGATTCTGCCTCGACGTGGCGCAAAGCATCAATCGAGATCAGGAAGGGTATCCCTCCCTTCGGGAGGTTTGCATGGCCGCTGTGCTGATCGTCGACGACCAGGACATGGTGCGGCGGACGCTGCGCTCGGCGCTGGAGTCCGAAGGATTCGTCGTCAGCGAGGCCGCCGACGGCGAGCAAGCGCTGCAGGTTTACAGCCGCGCGCCGACGGATGTCGTGGTGATCGACATCGTCATGCCCAACAAGGAAGGCATCGAGACCATCTTCGAGCTGCGGCGCTCGTCGTCGGCGGTGAAGATCATCGCCATGTCCGGCCGCGATACGGCGGAATTTCTTGAAATGGCTAAGAAATTGGGCGCCGATCACGTGCTTCGCAAGCCGTTCGGGATGCGGGTCCTGGCCGACCTGGTGCGGCGCTGCCTCGAGCAGAACTCGTCCGCTGCCTGAGTTGGCGGCTGATTGGGCCGCCCGATCGCCCGCTTAACCTCCAGTTAATCATGCTGGTATTTAAATGGTTCCATGGTCGGCAAGCGAGTCCGCTCGGAGTCAGGCGAATACTATCAACCGCAGCCTGACGACGGGCAGCAGTCCCGTCCGCGAGAAGCGGCCGAGCCGCTCCCGGACCCCGGCGAGCTCGCGATCATGCTCGAGGAGCTGCGCCAGACCCGCACGGCGCTGGCGCGCAGCGAGGCCCGCCTTCGCACCCTGACAGAGCGAGCGCCGGCGCTGATGCACGCGATCGACCGGCACGGCAGAATCGTCAGCGTCACCGATCTCTGGCTCGCCACCCTCGGCTATCGGCGCGAGGAGGTGCTGGGGCGGCCATCGGTCGATTTCCTGACCGAGGAGTCGCGGCGCTACGCGAGCGAGGTGGTGTTGCCGGAATTCATGCGTACCGGCCGCTGCACCGACGTCGAGTACAAGTACGTGAAGCGGAACGGCGAGGTCGTCGACGTGCTGCTGTCCGCTGTGGCGGAGCTGGGCTCCGCCGGCGAGGTACTGCGGTCGATCGCCGTGCTCGACGACGTGACCGAGCACCGGCGTTCCGAGCAAGCGCTGCGCGCCGCCAAGGAGCAGGCGGAAGCCGCGAATCGCAGCAAGTCCGAGTTTCTTGCAAACATGAGCCACGAGCTCAGGACGCCACTCAACGCCATCATCGGATTCTCCGAACTGATGCGCGACGAGTTGTTCGGCCCGCTCGGCTCTGCCCGGTATCGTGGCTATGCTCAGGACATCTGCCTGAGCGGCGAACTGCTGCTCGAGCTGATCAACGACATCCTCGACCTTTCGAAGGTCGAGGCCGGACGGCTGGAGCTGCACACCGAAATCTGCCACGCGGGCGAGTTGATCGACGGCGCATTGCGCCTGACGCGGGGACGCGCAAGCGCGAGCGGCGTGGAGATCGAACGGCGCGTGTCCGACGCGCTGCCCAGGATCCGCGCCGATCGCCGACTGCTCACCCAGGTCCTGCTCAACCTGCTCTCGAACGCCACCAAGTTCACGCCGGCCGGCGGCTGCATCACGATTTCGGCTGCGCTCGCCGAGAACGGCAACATGGAGATTCGCGTCGCCGACACGGGAATCGGCATCGCCAAGCACGACATGGCCAAGGCGATGGACGCCTTCGGGCAGGTCGAGAGCGCCATGAGCCGCAAGCATGGCGGCACGGGACTTGGCCTGCCGCTCGCCAAGGGGCTGGTCGAACGGCATGGCGGCAAGCTGACGATCGCCAGCGAGATCGGCAAGGGCACTACGGTAACGGTGAGGCGGCCGGCCCGCTGCAGGCTGTACACAGCCGCTCCGCGCGCGGGCGCCCGCGCCGGGCCCGAGACGGGAAACGGCCGAATCCGGCAGCGGAATCGGTCAAGGGCGGGAAAACGGGCCAGGGTGGAATGGTCGGAGTGAGAGGATTCGAACCTCCGGCCCCCGCGTCCCGAACACGGTGCTCTACCAGGCTGAGCTACACTCCGACGGCGGGGCGTTATAGCGCCATCATCGGGGAGCCGCAAGGCCCGGCTCCGGGCTGCAGGGAAGCCGGCGAAGGGATGCCGGGCCGAGTGACCGGGCAGGGTCCTGGCCCGCCCGCCCGCCCGGGCTCAGTAGGCCCGCTCGATGCAGAAATCGACGATCTCGACCAGGGACCGCTTGGCCGGGCCGTCGGGAAAGATGCCGAGGGCGTCGCGGGCGATGGCGCCGTAATGGGCGGCTCGCGCCACGGTATCGCGCAGGGCGCCGTGCCGCTCGAGCAGGCCCACGGCGTGAGCGAGATCGTGCTCGCCCTGCTCGACCTGCTCGAGCGTCCGCTTCCAGAATTCGCGCTCCTCGGCGTCGCCGCGCCGGAAGGCGAGCACCACGGGCAAGGTGATCTTGCCCTCGCGGAAGTCGTCGCCAATGGTCTTGCCGAGTTCGGATTGCTTGGCCGAGTAGTCGAGCACATCGTCGATCAGCTGGAAGGCGATGCCGAGATTGAGTCCGAAGCTGTCGAGCGCCTCCTCCTCGACCCGCGGGCGCTCGGCGACCACGGCGCCGATGCGGCAGGCGGCGGCGAACAGCGCGGCGGTCTTGCAGCGGATCACCTCCAGGTAAGCCTGCTCGCTGGTCTCGGTGTCGTTGCTGGTGACCAGCTGCAGGACTTCGCCCTCGGCGATCACCGCGGAGGCATTCGACAGGATGTCGAGCACGCGCAGCGAACCGTCGCTGACCATGATCTGGAAGGCGCGGGCGAACAGGAAGTCGCCGACCAGCACGCTGGCCTGGTTGCCCCAGACTGCGTTGGCGGTGGCCAGGCCGCGCCGCAGGTCGCTCCCGTCGACGACATCGTCGTGCAGCAGTGTCGCGGTGTGGATGAACTCGACGCAGGCCGCCAGCGCCTTGTGGCGATCCCCGGCGTAGCTGCACATGCGCGCCGCGGCAAGGGTGAGCATCGGCCGCAGCCGCTTGCCGCCGGCTGCGACGATATGCCCGGCAAGCTGGGGGATCAGCGCGACCGGGCTGTGCATGCGGTCGAGGATGAGCTGATTGACTGACTTCAGATCCTCGGCAACCAGCTCGGCCAAAGGCTGAAGCGAGGGCTTGCGCGGCTTGTCGCGCCCTTCCTCGAGATTGATGATGACGGCCACGTTGTCCCTCGACCCCGCTTGCTTGACGCCCTTCCCCCGGGAGGCCAGCATAGGAGCCCCGCCCGACCGGTCAAGCCTGCCCGGCCACCTCTGGCCCGGCAGCTGGATCAGGGCCGAAGACCATATCCGGCGCGCCAGCCGAAGCAGGGGCAGTGACCGAACTGCTGCGCAGCAACGACGTCGTACGCCTGTCCTGGCTGACCGCGCTGCTGTCGGGGGCCGGGATCGAGGCCGTCCTGCTCGACGGCCACACCAGCCTGGTCGAGGGCAGCATCAATGCGATCCAGCGCCGCCTGATGGTGCATGACGTCGATCTCGCCCGCGCCCGCCGGCTGCTCGTCGAAGCCGGGGAGGAGTTGGGGAGTGGCTGAGGCGGCGCGGCAGTTGGAAACCAGCGACGATCACCTGCTCGGCGGGCGGGTCGCGCTGCGGCAGCCGATGAGCGGCTATCGCGCGGCGATCGATCCGGTCTTCCTGGCGGCGGCGGTGCCGGCGGGCCCTGACGATCTCGTGCTCGATGTCGGGGCCGGGGTCGGCGCCGCGGCGCTCTGCCTGGCGCGGCGCGAACCGGGCTGCACCGTGCGCGGCATCGAGGTCCAGCGCGATCTCGTGCGCCTCGCCACCGAGAACATCATCGCCAACGGCCTCAACGGCCGGGTCGAGGTGATGGTCGGCAATCTGCTGAGCCCGCCGCCGCGCCTGGCGCCCGGCGCGTTCGCGCATGTGATGGCGAATCCGCCCTATCTGCCGGAGGCCGCGGCGACCCGGCCGCCGGACGCCGGCAAGGCGCGCGCCCATGTCGAAGGCGACGCCGCGCTGGCGGACTGGGTCCGCTTCGCCCTGGCGATGGTCAGGCCCAAGGGCAGCATCACCTTCATTCACCGCGCCGACCGCCTCGACGACCTCATGGCCGCCGTCGCCGGCAGAGTCGGCGACATCGTGGTGTTTCCGCTCTGGCCCGGCGGCGGCAAGCCGGCGAGCCGAGTGATCCTGCGCGCGCGCAAGGGCGTCGCGACGCCGACCAGGCTGCTGCCCGGGCTCACCCTGCACGAGGCGGACGGCCGCTACACGGCCGCCGCCGATGCCGTGCTGCGCGATGCGGCCGGTCTTGCCCTATGATCAAGCGAATGCGCCACGACTTGCGCTGCACAGGGAGGATCCGATGAAGCCGATTGCTGCCGTCAGACTCGCCGCACTTGCCGGGCTTGCGTTTTGCTGGGTTGGCGGCAGTGCCGCCAGCGCCGAGGAGAAGTGGATGCAGCTTGGAGATGTCGCCGCGATGCCGGCGCCGGTCGAGACCGGCTACGCGCCGGTCAACGGCATCGAGATGTACTACGCGGTCTATGGCGCCGGCGATCCGCTGATCCTGCTGCATGGCGGACTCGGCAACGCCGACTACTGGGGCAACCAGGTCCCCGAGTTCGCCAAGCAGTACAAGGTCATCGTGGCCGACAGCCGGGGCCACGGCCGCAGCACCCGCAACGCCGACCCGTTCGGCTACCACCTGATGGCGTCGGACGTGCTGGCGCTGATGGACCACCTGAAGATCGACAAGGCCTCGCTGGTCGGCTGGAGCGACGGCGGCATCATCGGGCTGGACATCGCGATCACCCATCCGGAGCGGCTCGACCGCTTGTTCGCCTTCGGAGCCAACTACAATGTCGGGGGCTTGCGCGAGGACATCGGCGACAGCACGGTGTTCAACGCCTATATCGAGAAGGCCGGCCGGGACTACGAGAAGCTGTCGAAGACACCGGGCGAGTTCGAGGCGTTCGTCAACGCCATCGGCGAGATGTGGAGCACCCAGCCCGACTACACGGCGGATCAGCTCAAGTCGATCTCGGTGCCGACCGCGATCGCCGACGGGCAGTACGACGAGGCCATCAGGCAGGAGCACAACAAGGAGATGGCCACGCTCATCCCTGGCGCGGCGCTGGTGATCCTGCCCGATGTCAGCCACTTCGCGATGTGGCAGGACCCGGCGCTGTTCGACAAGGCGGTGCTCGATTTCCTGACCGCGGAGTAGGCGGCGCCAGGCGAGATAGGCAGGGCTCGGCGATCCGGGTGCGGTGCGGGGAAGGTTGGATCATGCGCCGGCGGAACCCCGGCCCAACGCATCGGTTTGACCGTGGCGCCAGCCCGGCTATCGTGGCGCCATGATCGGCAGAAGATCCTGGTTCGGCTGGCCGCCGTTCGGCCGGCGCCCGACGGTGGCGGTGCTGCGGCTGGCCGGCGTCATCGGCGGCGCGTCCGGTCCCCTGCCGCTGCGCGGCGGCATGAGCCTGCAGGGCCTGGCCGGCCAGATCGAGCGCGCCTTCAGCCTCAAGCACCTGTCGGCCGTGGCCCTGCTGGTCAATTCGCCCGGCGGCTCGCCGGTGCAGTCGGCGCTGATCGCCCGGCGGATCCGCGACCTGGCACGCGAGCGCGACCTGCCGGTGCTGGCCTTCGTCGAGGACGTCGCCGCGTCCGGCGGCTACTGGCTGGCCAGCGCCGGCGACGAGATCTTTGCGGATGCCTCGTCGATCGTCGGTTCGATCGGCGTGGTCAGCGCCGGGTTCGGGTTTCCCGAGCTGCTGTCGAAGCTCGGGGTCGAGCGGCGGGTCCACACCAGCGGCGACCGCAAGGGCTTGCTCGACCCGTTCCGGCCCGAGCAAGCAGACGACGTGGCGCTGCTGGCCGCCCTGCAGCGTGACATCCACGAAAGCTTCAAGGCCCAGGTCCGCGACCGTCGCGGCCGGCGGCTCAAGGCCGACGAGGCGGCGCTGTTCAACGGCGAGGTGTGGTCCGGGCGCCGCGCGCTGGAACTCGGCCTGGTCGACGGGCTGGGCGATCTCCGGACGGTGATGCGCCAGCGCTTCGGCGACAAGGTGCGGCTGGTGCCGATCGGCGGCCGGCGCGGCTGGCTGGTGCGCCAGCTTCGGCCCGGCGCGGCCTGGGGGCCTGGCGCGGCTGCCGGGCTGGCCGAGCGCGACTGGGCCGGCGAGCTGATCGCCGCGCTCGAGGCGCGGGCGCTGTGGGGCCGCTACGGGCTGTAGCCTGCGGGCAGGTGCGGCCGGCACGGCCCGCGGTCCGGCGCGCCGATGGCCGGCCTGCCCTGGCGGCGCCGTCTTGACCGTGCCGCCTGCGGCCCGCTAAATGCCGCGATGTTTTCAATCCCAAGCTTCAGCAAGCTGCTCGTCCTGGTCGTCATCGTCGCCGCCGTGTGGATCGGCTTCCGCCTGATCGGCCGGCTCGACCAGGCGCGCAAGCAGGAGGCCCGACGGCAGGCGCCGGGCAGCCGCAAGGAAAAGCCGCGCGTGGACGTCGAGGAAACCGTCAAATGCGGGGTCTGCGGCGCCTATGTCGCGGCCCGCGGGGCCAGCTCCTGCGGTCGTCCCGACTGCCCCTACTGAGCCTCCGAACGGGCGTCGAAAGCCCGCCCCAATGGTTGCCAAGTCGTTGATATTCTGGCGCTTGACCCATCTTGGGGGGGTCGCTATGGTGCGCCGCACCAAAACGCCACAGCCCGTCCCGCCCGCCGCCATCAAGGCAGCCCCGCCATGGTCCGCGCCGCCAATCCCGAGACCTGCTTCCAGGCGCTGATCCTGAAGCTGCAGGCCTATTGGGCCGGGCAAGGCTGCGTGGTGCTGCAGCCCTACGACATGGAGGTCGGGGCCGGCACCTTCCACCCGGCGACGACGCTCAGGGCGCTTGGACCGGAGCATTGGAAAGCGGCCTATGTGCAGCCGTCGCGCCGGCCCAAGGACGGGCGCTATGGCGAGAACCCGAACCGGCTGCAGCACTACTACCAGTTCCAGGTGATCCTGAAGCCATCGCCGGCGGACAGCCAGGCGCTCTATCTCGGCAGCCTCGAGGCGCTCGGGATCGACATCGCCAACCACGACATCCGCTTCGTCGAGGACGACTGGGAAAGCCCGACGCTCGGCGCCTGGGGCCTCGGCTGGGAGGTCTGGCTCGACGGCATGGAGGTTAGCCAGTTCACCTATTTCCAGCAGGTCGGCGGCATCGAGTGCGATCCGGTCTCGACCGAACTGACCTATGGGCTCGAACGGCTGGTCATGTATGTCCAGGGGGTCGAGAACGTCTACGACCTCGACTGGAACGGGCTGCCCAAAGGCCAGGGGGGGATGTCGTACGGCGACGTGTACCTGCAGTCCGAGCAGGAGTTTTCCGCCTTCAATTTCGAGCACGCCAACACCGACCGGCTGTTCCAGCATTTCAGGGATGCGGAAGCCGAATGCGCGGCGCTGCTGGGGCTGGCGAAGCCGCTGGCGTTGCCAGCCTACGACCAGTGCATGAAGGCAAGCCACGTCTTCAACCTGCTCGACGCCCGCGGGGTCATCTCGGTGACCGAGCGGCAGGCCTATATCGGCCGCGTCCGGGCGCTGGCCAAGGGCTGCTGCGAAGCCTGGCTCGCGAGCCGCACGGGCAGGGCGTGAGAAGATGTGGGCAGGCTCTCATTGGATTCTCCATGTCAGCCTCATGCTGAGCTTGTCGAAGCATGAGCGCGCGATCCTCGCCCTTCGACAGGCTCAGGGTGAGGATCGCGGTGAGATGGCGGAGCGAAGCTGAGCCATGGCCGAGCTGCTGATCGAGCTGCTCTCCGAAGAGATCCCGGCGCGCATGCAGGCGCGGGCGGCGGAGGATTTGAAGCGCCTCGTTACGGGGAAGCTGAAGGAGGCGGGGCTCGCCTTCACCCGGGCCGAGGCGTTCGCGACGCCGCGGCGCCTGGCGCTCGTCGTCGACGGGCTGCCCGAGAGCCAGCCGGACCTGAAGGAGGAACGCCGGGGCCCGCGGGTCGGTGCGCCGGACCAGGCGATCCAGGGCTTCCTGAAGGCGAGCGGCCTTGCCAGCCTCGACGCCTGCGAGCAGCGCGACACCGGCAAGGGCGTGTTCTGGTTCGCCGTGGTGGAGAAGAAGGGCGAGCGGACGTTTGATTTTTTGCGGACCGTAGTGCCAGACGTGGTTCTGACGTTGCCCTGGCCTAAGTCGATGCGGTGGGCGAGCGGCTCCCTTCGATGGGTAAGACCGCTGCATAGTATGATTCTGATCTTCGATGGCAGCGTGTTGCTGAACAAACTCATCGTGCTCGGCCAATCGATCCCGGTTTCCAATCAAGCTATCGGGCATCGATTCCTGGCTCCCGAGTCTTTCATCGTCGCCGGGTTCGGCGACTACAAGGTGAAGCTCAGGGAGTCGTACGTCATCCTCGACCCGGCTGAGCGGCGCGCGATCATCCGGGAGCAGGCGGAGAAGCTGGCTGCCGCCGAGGGGCTCACGGTGAAGCCGGACGAGGCGCTGCTCGACGAGGTGACGGGGCTCGTCGAATGGCCGGTCGTGCTGATGGGGCGCATCGACGAGGCGTTCATGGCGGTGCCGCCGGAGGTGCTCACCACCTCGATGCGGACGCACCAGAAATATTTCTCGCTGCTCAAATCCGATGGCAGCCTCGCGCCGCGCTTCATCGTGGTCGCCAACACCGAGGCGACGGACGGCGGCAAGACCATCGTCGCCGGCAACGAGCGGGTGCTCAAGGCCCGGCTCTCCGACGCCAAGTTCTTCTGGGACCAGGATCGCAAGGTCAAGCTCGAGGAACGGGTACCCGCCCTCAAGGACATCGTGTTCCACGCCAGGCTCGGCACGGTCGCCGACAAGATGGACCGGGTGGAGACGCTGGCCTTCGAGCTGGCGGCGTTCATCCCGGGCGCCGATATCGACCAGGTCCGGTCGGCGGCGCGCCTCGCCAAGGCCGACCTGACCAGCGGCGTGGTCGGCGAGTTCCCCGAGCTCCAGGGCATCATGGGCCGCTACTACGCCCTGCACGAGGGCGAGAAGCCGGCGGTGGCCGATGCCATCGCCGAGCATTACGGGCCGCTGGGGCCCAGCGACCGCTGTCCGACCGCACCGGTTTCGGTGGCGGTGGCGCTCGCCGACAAGATCGACACCCTGGTCGGGTTCTACGCGATCGACGAGAAGCCGACGGGCTCGAAGGACCCGTTCGCGCTGCGGCGCGCGGCGCTCGGGGTCATCAGATTGATCCTGGAGAACAAGCTGCGGCTGAACCTGATCAAGATTCTCGGCGCCGCGCACCGTTTGCTCGGTGGACAGCTTGGCGCCAAGGTCGACGGTTTCGACGCCGCAGCGCTGCTCGACTTCTTTGCCGATCGGCTGAAGGTCGCGCTGCGCGAGCAGGGCGTGCGCCACGACCTGGTCTCGGCGGTGTTCGCGCTGGGCGGCGAGGACGACCTGGTGCGGCTGCTGGCGCGGGTCGCGGCCTTGAAGAACTTCCTCGACAGCGACGACGGCGCCAACCTGCTGATCGCCTACAAGCGGGCCAGCAACATCGTGCGGATCGAGGAGAAGAAGGACGGCGCGGCCCATGACGGTGCCGTCGATGCCGGTCTGCTGACGGCGGCCGAGGAGAAGGCGCTGGATGCGGCGCTGGCCGAGGCGAGGACCAAGAGCGCCGCCGCGCTCGCGGCCGAGGATTTCACCGGCGCGATGGCGGGGCTCGCCCGGCTGCGCCGGCCGGTCGACGACTTCTTCGACAAGGTGACGGTGAATTGCGACGATCCGGCGCTGCGCGCCAACCGGCTGCGCCTGCTGTCGCAGATCCCGGCGACGCTGCACGGAGTCGCCGATTTCTCAGAGATCGAGGGGTAGGAACGCGGATGGGCAAGTGGGTCTACAGCTTCGGCGGCGAACGCAGCGAGGGCCGCGCGGACATGAAGAACCTGCTGGGCGGCAAGGGCGCCAACCTCGCGGAGATGGCGAGCCTGGGCCTGCCGGTGCCGCCGGGTTTCACCATCACGACAGAGGTCTGCACCCATTTCTACGCCAACGGCCATTGCTACCCCGATGCGTTGAAGAGCCAACTCGTCCAGGCCCTGACGGCGATCGAGGCGGCGGTCGGCGCCAAGTTCGGCGACCCCCGCAACCCGCTGCTAGTCTCGGTGCGCTCGGGCGCGCGGGTCTCGATGCCCGGCATGATGGACACGGTGCTCAATCTCGGCCTCAACGACACGACCGTCGAGGGGCTGGCCAGGCAATCGGGCGACCCGCGCTTCGCCTATGACAGCTATCGCCGCTTCATCCAGATGTACGGCAACGTCGTGCTCGGGGTGGACCACCACCATTTCGAGGAGATCCTCGAGCTGCACAAGGCCGACCGGAACCTCAATCTCGACACCGAACTGAGCGCCGAGGACTGGAAGCTCGTGGTCGCCGGCTACGTGGCCAAGGTGGTGGAGGAGCTGGACAAGCCCTTCCCGCAGGACCCGATGGAGCAGCTCTGGGGCGCCGTCGGCGCGGTGTTCGGAAGCTGGAACACGCCGCGGGCGGTGACCTATCGCCGGCTGCACGGCATTCCCGAGGAATGGGGCACGGCGGTCAACGTCCAGGCCATGGTGTTCGGCAACATGGGGGACGACTGCGCCACCGGCGTCGCGTTCACCCGCAATCCCTCGACCGGCGCCGACGAGTTCTATGGCGAGTACCTGGTGAACGCCCAGGGCGAGGACGTGGTCGCCGGCATCCGCACGCCGCAGCACCTGACCATCGCCGGCAAGCAGGCCCAGGGCTCGGAACTGCCGGCGATGGAAGAGGTGATGCCGGTCGTGTTCCGCCAGCTCGACGACGTGCGCCGCAAGCTCGAAGAGCATTACCGCGACATGCAGGACATCGAGTTCACGGTCCAGAAGAGCAAGCTGTGGATGTTGCAGACCCGCGGCGGCAAGCGCACCGCCCAGGCGGCGCTGAAAATCGCGGTCGACATGGTGCATGACAAGCTGATCGGCGAAACCGAGGCGGTGGCGCGGATCAACCCGTCCTCGCTCGACCAGCTGCTGCATCCGATGCTCGATCCCAAGGCGCAGCGCAACGTGATCGCGCGCGGCCTGCCGGCCTCGCCGGGTGCGGCGGCCGGCACGGCGGTGTTCACCGCCGACGAGGCCGAGGACCGGGCCGCCAAGGGCGAAAAGGTGATCCTGGTGCGGGTCGAGACCAGCCCCGAGGACATCCACGGCATGCATGCCGCGGTCGGCATCCTCACGGCCCGTGGCGGCATGACCAGCCACGCGGCGGTGGTGGCGCGCGGCATGGGCCGGCCCTGCGTGTCCGGCGCCGGCGACCTCAGGATCGACGCCAAGGCGCGCACCATGAAAGTGCGTGGCACCACGGTCACCGATGGCGACCTCCTGACCATCGACGGCGGCACCGGCGAGGTGATGCTGGGCGAGGTGCCGACCATCCAGCCGGAATTGTCGGGCGATTTCGCGACCCTGATGGAATGGGCCGACAAGGTGCGGCGCCTGAAGATCCGCACCAATGCCGAGACGCCGCTCGATGCCCGCACCGCGCGGCGCTTCGGCGCCGAGGGCATCGGATTGTGCCGCACCGAGCACATGTTCTTCGAGGGCGGGCGGATCGTCGCCATGCGCGAGATGATCATGGCCGAGGACGAGAAGGGCCGCCGCGCGGCGCTGGCCAAGATCCTGCCGATGCAGCGCGACGACTTCGTCGAGCTGTTCAAGATCATGCACGGCCTGCCCGTCACCATCCGGCTGCTCGACCCGCCGCTGCACGAATTCCTGCCCCATTCCGACGCCGAGGTCGACGAGGTGGCGAAGGCGGCTGATGTCGACGCGGAGACGGTGCACTACCGGGCAGCGACGCTGAAGGAATCGAACCCGATGCTGGGGCATCGCGGCTGCCGCCTCGGCATCACCTACCCCGAGATCTACGAGATGCAGGCGCGGGCCATCTTCGAGGCGGCGGTGGCGGTACATCAGGAGACCGGCGACACGGTCGAGCCCGAGATCATGATCCCGCTGGTAGCGATCAAGAAGGAGTTCACCATCCTGAAGGACATCGTCGACCGGGTGGCGAAGGAGGTCTGCGGCAAGGCGGGCGTCGAAATCAGCTATCTGGTCGGCACCATGATCGAGCTGCCGCGCGCCGCGCTGCGCGCCGCCGAGATCGCGGAGGCGGCCGAGTTCTTCAGCTTCGGCACCAACGACCTGACCCAGACGACCTACGGGCTGTCCCGCGACGACGCGGCGCGCTTCCTGCAAGTCTACGAGCGCATGGGCATCCTGGCCCAGGATCCGTTCATCACCCTCGACCCCGACGGCGTGGGAGAGCTGGTGCAGATCGCCGCCGAGCGCGGTCGCAAGACCCGGCCCGACCTCAAGCTCGGCATCTGCGGCGAGCATGGCGGCGACCCAGCCTCGATCCATTTCTGCGAGAGCGTCGGGCTCGACTACGTGTCGTGCTCGCCCTACCGGGTGCCGATCGCCAAGCTGGCTGCCGCCCAGGCGGCGCTGTCGCGCCAGCCGGAGCGCCAGGACTGAGCGCCGCGCCGCCCGTCGCGGCCGATCTCGCGGCCGTGCGCCGCGGCGGCAAGCCGGCGCTGGCGGCGGCGCTCGCCGCGCTCGAGCGGCGGCCGGACGACCCCGCCAACGTCGCACTGCTCGATGCCGCCCATGGCGATGCGCGGGCCCATGTCATCGGCCTCACCGGCCCGCCGGGAGTCGGCAAGTCGACCCTGGCCGGCGCGCTCATCGCCGAGCTGCGGGCGCAGGGGCGCACCGTCGGCGTGATCGCGGTCGATCCGTCCTCGCGCCGGTCGGGGGGGGCGCTGCTCGGCGACCGTACCCGCATCGCGACCGATCCCGACGATCCCGGTGTCTTCATCCGCTCGATGGCGGCGCGCGACCGGCTGGGCGGGCTGGCGGAACTCAGCATCGCCGCCATGGTGCTGATGCGCGCGGTGTTCGATGTGGTGCTGATCGAGACGGTCGGGGTCGGCCAGTCCGAGACCGACGTGGCCGAGGCCGCCGACACCGTGGTGTTCTGCGTCCAGCCCGGGTCGGGCGACAGCCTGCAGTTCATGAAGGCCGGCATCGTCGAGATCCCCGATCTGGTGGTGGTGACCAAGGCCGACATGGGCGCCGCCGCCGAGCGGGCGAAGAGTGACGTCATGGGCGCCCTGGCGCTGTCCGAGGGCGGTGCGGCGGGGTGGACGGCGCCGGTGCTGCTGGTGGCGGCCGGGCGCCGCGAGGGTCTGGGGCCGCTGGTGGCGGCGCTGGGCGACCACTGGAACTTCCTGCGGACGCAGAATCGGCTCGCCGCGAGACGCCATGTCCAGGCCGAGTCCTGGCTGGCGGACGCGATCAAGGAGCGCTTCGGGCGCGAAGGCGTGACGCGAGCCAGGGCGCTAGGGCTGGCGGATGGCGAGGCGCCGTTCGCCCGGCTCATCCAGATCGTGCAGCAACTCGCCGTCTAGAACGAGGCCGGCGCAAAGGCCGAGGATTGCGACGCCGGAACAGCATTCCAGGTCGGGAGCCTGCCCGGCCGCCGTCGACCAGGAAAGGAATCGCAATGATCGAAGTCACGGAGCTCACCAGCACGGTGTATCCGAGCCTGAAGGACAGGGTCGTGTTCGTGACCGGCGGCGCGTCCGGCATCGGCTGCAGCATCGTGCAGCATTTCTGCGCGCAGGGGTCGCGCGTCACCTTCGTCGACATCAAGGAGACGGAGGGCAAGGAGCTGGTCGCCTACGTCAAGGACAAGGGCCACAAGGTGCCCGACTTCGTGGCCTGCGACCTCAAGGACGTCGCGACGCTGCAGAAGGTGATCCGCGAGGTCGGCGCCAAGATCGGCAACGTCACCACGCTGGTCAACAACGCGGCCCATGACGAGCCCCACAAGATCGAGGAGGTGACGCTGGAGTACTGGGAGGATCGGCTGGCGGTCAACATGCGGCACGTGTTCTTCGCCACCCAGGAGGCGTCCAAGCAGATGATCGCGGCCGGCCATGGCTCGATCATCAATTTCGGCTCGATCTCCTGGATGGCGGCCCACGGCGGGATGCCCGCCTATACCGCGTCCAAGGCCTCGATCCACGGATTGACCCGCGGTTTCGCCCGGGATTTCGGCAAGCACGGCATTCGCGCCAACACCATCGTCCCCGGCTGGATCATGACCAAGCGGCAGAAGGACCTGTGGTTCGACGAGGCGGCGCGCAAGGAGCGCTCGATGCGGCAATGCATCGACGGCGACGTCAATCCGCACGACGTGGCGCGCATGGCGCTGTTCCTCGGCTCCGACGATTCCAAGATGTGCACGGCGCAGAACTTCGTGGTCGACGCCGGCTGGACCTGACGCAGAAGCGTCAGGCGGGACGATACTTCCGCATCACCTCCTGCAGGCGATCGAGCGGGAGCGCGTGAGCGGTGCGGCCCTTGAAGCCGGTCATCGTCTCCGCCGCCGTCATCGAGTTCAGGATCGCCTCCTGGGTCGCCTCGGCGGCGGCGAGGAACAGCGGCGTCATCGAATCCGGCGCCAGCGTGCGCACGGTCGAGATCCGGTCGCCCGCCTCGACCACGTTGCCGGTGGAGAAGGCGAGGAAGATGTCGCCCGATCCGTTCGAGCCGATGCCGCCGACCCAGGCGAGGCCGGTGGTGGCGCGGCGCGCCAGGCGCGTGCACTGAATCGGCAGCAGCGGCGCGTCGGTCGCCAGGATCACGATGATCGAGCCGTCGGCCTCGCGCCACGCCGGCGGCACCTCGTCGCCGTTGATCTCCCGGCCGACCGGCACGCCGTCGACCCGCAGCAGGTCGCGCTCGCCGTAGTTGGATTGCACCAGGGCGCCGACGGTGTAGCGACCGCCCGCGGTCTCGACCATCCGGGACGAGGTGCCGATGCCGCCCTTGAAGTCGTGGCAGATCATGCCGGTGCCGCCGCCCACGCAACCTTCGGCGACCGGGCCCGCTGCGGCCGCGTCGAAGGCCTGGATCGCGAGCTCGCGGGTGACCGGAAAGCTCTCGGCGTCAGACAGCCAGCCGTCGAAGGTCTCCGCCGCCACCGGCAGGTGGAACGCCTGGGTGGCGCCGTCGCGCACGGCCAGGGCGCAGATGGTGTCGCGCACGACGCCGACCGCATGGGTGTTGCTGATGCCGATCGGGCCGTCCAGCAGGCCCTGCTCGTCGAGCCAGACCACGCCGGTCATCTCGCCGAAGCCATTGAAGCTGTGATAGCCGGCGTACACGTAGGAGCCCCAGGTGTTCTCGCTGCGCGGGAAGACCGCGGTGACGCCGGTGCGCACGACAGTCGGGGTGTCGCGAATCAGCGTGGCGTGGCCGACCCGGACGCCGGCGACATCGGTGATGGCGTTGAGCGGACCGGTCGGCAGCCTGCCAACGGTGATCCCCAGCTCGCGAAGGCGGGCGCGGGCCATGAAGGCTCCTTCCTGGAAGCGGGACAGAGGAATGGTGGGCGCCATATGTGCCCGCACGGCGGGATCATGGCAAGAGGCGGCTCAGAACACGGCCCAGTCGGGTCGGTGCGGAGTGAGCCGCGCCTCGCCGGCGGCGAGCACGCCATCCGGCCCGATCTTCTCGAGAAATTCCAGTCGGACCATGGCGAGGCCGAGATTGCCGGCAGCGCTGCGCATCTCGCCGGCCTGCTGGCCGTCGAACATGACGGGCGTACCGGGCGCCGGCGTCGGCCCGTCGATCGTCACCGGCATCAGGCGTTTGCGCACCAGACCGCGATACTTGGTGCGGGCGGTCAGCTCCTGGCCGATATAGCAGCCCTTGTTCCAGTCGATGCCGTGCAACTCGTCGAAGCCGTTCTCCAGCAGGATGGCCTTCTCGACGGGAAGATCGCGGCTGCCGTCGGGGATGCCGAGGGACAGCCGCAGGCGGTCGTACTCGGCTTGGCTGCCGGCGGCGAGGCCGGTCCCTGCAAGCGTCCCGGCGGCAGTTCCGCGCGGCAGCAGGGCGCGCGCCCCCAGGCCCTGAAGGCGCGGATCGACATAGACGACGCCGTCGCCCAGAGGTCCGGCGAAGCCTGGCTGCTCGGGCAGCCCGAGGAGTTCGAGGGACCGTTTCCCGTAGATCAGTGCGACGGCGAGCCGTTCGGTCGCGTCGGCGATGGTGGCCTTGGCGCGCAACCGGTAGATCGACAGCCGGCGCTTCAGGTCGTCGCGCCGCGCGGCCTCGCAATCGAGCAGCAGGGCCCCGCCGAGGCCGGCGATGAAGAAATCGTGGAGATAGCGGCCCTGGGCGGTCAGCAGCGCGGCGTGGACGGCGCGGTCGGCGGCCACCCGGTTCACGTCGTTGGACACCAGCCCCTGCAGGAGCTCGCGGGCGTCCGGACCTTCGACCGCCAGCACGCCGCGGGATTCGGCCAGGAAGAAGGCGGCGTCGGGGAGATCCGGCATCGAGCGTTCCATTTCTGCCATCACAGCCTCTAGAGTCGGGGGTTAGAGTCGGCGTGCGCGCTGCCGATGGCAAGAGGGCGGCGCGGGGAGAAGCGGGTGGCAGGGTTGCGCGTGCTGCAGGCGATCGGCGGCGGCGGGCGGGGCGGCGCCGAGCTGCAGTTCACGCGGCTGGCGCTGGCGCTCGGCCGGGCCGGGCTGACCCAGCGTCTGCTGGTGCGGCGGGATGTCGAGCGTACGGCAGCCCTGCGGCAGGGCGGCCTGGCGCCGCTCGAGCTCGGCTTCGGCGGACCGCTCGACCTGGCGACGCGGCTTGCCTTCCGGCGCGAGATCGCGCGCGCCGACCCCGAAATCGTGCTGACCTGGATGAACCGGGCGACCGCGTTCTGTCCGCATCCGAAGCGGCGGCGATTCCTGCACCTGGCCCGGCTCGGGGGCTACTACGACCTGCGCTACTACCGCCATTGCGACCACTTGGTCGCCAACACGGATGACATCGCCGCCTATATCCGCCGCGGCGGCTGGGCGGCGGAGCGGGTGCACGTCCTGCCGAACTTCGTCGATGCCGGGACGGCGCCACCGACGAAGCGGGCACTTTTCGATACACCTGAAGGTGCCCCGCTGCTGCTCGCCCTCGGACGGCTGCACGTGAACAAGGCCTTCGACGTGCTCCTGGACGCGACGGCCCGGGTTCCCGAGGCGTGGCTGTGGCTGGCCGGCAGCGGGCCGCTGGACGCCGGGCTGAAGCGCCAGGCGGCCGGGCTGGGCTTGGCCGACAGGGTCCGCTTCCTCGGCTGGCGCGACGATCTGCCGGCCCTGGCCGCCGCTGCGGACATGATCGTGGTGCCGTCGCGCCACGAGCCGTTGGGCAACGTGGTGTTGGAAGCCTGGGCGCAGCGTCGCCCCGTCGTGGCGGCGGCGAGCCAGGGGCCATCCTGGCTGATCCGGAACGAGGAGTCGGGGCTGCTGGTGCCGCTCGAGGACGCCGCGGCGCTGGCGGCTGCCATCCGCCGGGTGATCGTGGAGCCGGGGCTGGCCGGCCGGCTTGTGGAGGGCGGCTGGGCTGCGTTTCAGGCCGACTACACCGAAGTAAGGTCCGTCGCCCGGTACCTCGAGCTGTTCGAGCGCCTTGCGGTCTCCGGGAGGGCCGGCTAGACCCGTGGCCTACAACCCTCCCGGAGACCGCAAGTGGCCGAGACCTTCGACCTGATCCTCAAGGGCGGCATCGCCGCCACGCCGACCGGCATCGCGCCCGCAGACGTGGCGGTGCGCGACGGCCGCATCGCGGCGATCGGCGCAGTCGCCGGCGACGCCGCCGAAGTGATCGATGTCCGGGGGCTCCATGTCCTGCCCGGCGTGATCGACAGCCAGGTGCATTTCCGCGAGCCGGGTCTCGAGCACAAGGAGGATCTGGCGACCGGCACGGCGGGCGCGGCGCTCGGCGGGGTTACGGCGATCTTCGAGATGCCGAACACCACGCCGAACACGTTGAATGCCGCCGACATGGCCGACAAGCTGGCGCGGGCCAAAGGGCGGGCCTGGTGCGACCATGCCTTCTTCATCGGCGCGGCCGAGGAGAACGCGGCCCAGCTCGACGAACTGGAGCTGCTGCCGGGCTGCGCCGGGGTGAAGGTGTTCATGGGCAGCTCCACCGGCAGCCTGCTGGTGTCGGACGACGACACGCTGCGCGAGGTGCTGCGCCATGGCCGCCGCCGGGTCGCCATCCATTCGGAGGACGAGGAC
This sequence comes from uncultured Rhodospirillaceae bacterium, assembly GCA_964372215.1. Lineage (GTDB taxonomy): Bacteria > Pseudomonadota > Alphaproteobacteria > Dongiales > Dongiaceae > DAIMFL01. The sequence goes on along the minus strand of CAYJQC010000007.1, from coordinate 82,981 downwards.
CGGCTGCGCGAGCGCCTGGCGCTGGTCAAGGACGGCGCCGACGTCGCCATGCATCCGGAATGGCGCGACGCGGAAACCGCGATCCGCGCCACCACGCGGCTGATGCGCCTGGCGCGCGAGACCGGGCGACGGGTGCATGTGCTCCATGTGACGACCGCGGAAGAGATCGACATCCTGGCAGCCAACAAGGATCTGGCGACGGTCGAGATCACGCCGAATCATCTGACTCTGGTGGCGCCGGACTGCTACCGGCGGCTCGGCACGCTGGCGCAGATGAACCCGCCGGTGCGCGAGGCGCGGCATCGCGACGGACTGTGGCGCGGCATCGCCCAGGGGATCGCCGACTGCATCGGCTCCGACCATGCGCCCCATACGCTCGAGGAGAAGGCGCGGCCCTATCCCAAGAGTCCCTCGGGCATGACCGGCGTGCAGACCCTGGTGCCGATCATGCTCGATCACGTGAACGCCGGCCGGCTGAGCCTGGAACGCTTCGTCGACTTGACCAGCGCCGGCCCTGCCCGCATCTACAACGTGGCGGCCAAGGGCCGCATCGCGGTCGGCTATGACGCCGATCTGACCGTGGTCGATCTCAAGGCCACGCGGACGATCAAGAATGACTGGATCGCCAGCCGCTGCGGCTGGACGCCCTATGACGGAATGAATGTGACCGGCTGGCCGAAGATGACGATCATCCGCGGGCGCGCGGTGATGCGCGAGGACACGCTGATCGGCGGGGCGCAAGGCGCCCCCGTGCGTTTCGCGGAATGCCTGTGAGCGGCGCGGCGGCGCGGTTACCGGCAGGCCGCCGGTCTGCTACAGTCGGGCCGGATCGCGGATCGGAAGGAGAGCTGCCATGACCGCCTGCATCGTCGGCTGGAGCCACACCCCGTTCGGCCGCCATGAGAAGGACGATGTCGAGTCGCTGATCGTGCGCGCCGCCCACGACGCGCTGGCCGATGCCGGCATCGGCGCCGCCGATATCGACGAGATTGTGCTGGGCCATTTCAACGGCGGATTCTCGCGCCAGGATTTTTCCGCGTCGCTGGTGCTGCAGGCGGATCCGGCGCTGCGCTTCAAGCGGGCGTCGCGGGTCGAGAACGCCTGTGCCACGGGCAGCGCCGCGGTGCATGCCGGCCTGCGCAGCATCGCCGCCGGCCAGGCGCGCTTCGTGCTGGTGGTCGGCGTCGAGAAGATGACCGACACGCCCGGACCGGAGATCGGGGCCAATCTGCTGAAGGCGAGCTACCTGAAGGAGGAGGGCGACACCGAGGGCGGCTTTGCCGGCATCTTCGGCCGGATCGCCCAGCAGTATTTCCAGCGCTATGGCGACCAATCCGATGCGCTGGCCCGGATCGCCGCCAAGAACCACCGGAACGGGGTCAGCAACCCGCTGGCGCAGATGCGCAAGGATCTGGGCTACGAGTTCTGCCGCAACGTCTCGGAGAGGAATCCGCTGGTCGCAGGGCCGTTGAAGCGCACCGATTGCAGCCTGGTTTCCGACGGCGCGGCGGCGTTGGTTCTCACCGACGTGGGGACCGCGCTGGCGATGAAGAAGGCAGTGGTGTTCCGCGCCGCCGAGCAGGTCAGCGACTTCCTGCCGATGAGCAAGCGCGACATCGTCGCCTTCGAGGGGCCGGCAATCGCCTGGAAGCGCGCGCTGGACCGGGCCCGGCTGAGCCTCGAGGATCTCGACCTGGTCGAGACCCATGACTGCTTCACCATCGCCGAGCTGATCGAGTACGAGGCGATGGGCCTGACCCCGGCAGGACAGGGCGCGCGCGCCATCGCCGAAGGCTGGACCGAGAAGGACGGCAAGCTGCCGGTCAATCCGTCGGGCGGTCTCAAGGCCAAGGGCCATCCGATCGGCGCCACCGGCGTATCCATGCACGCCCTGGCCGCGATGCAGCTGACCGGCACGGCGGGCGAGATGCAGATCGCCGGGGCCGGGCTCGCCGGCATCTTCAACATGGGCGGCGCGGCGGTCGCCAACTACGTGAGCGTCCTCGAGCGGCTGCGCTAGGCGCCGATCGCCGATCCCCAGGTCACCGGAAGTTCAGGGAAGGAAGAGCCATGTTCAAAGCGTTGGTCCTCAAGGAGGCCGGCGGCAAGGTTTCCGCGGCCATCCAGGAACTCGATGACTCTCGGCTACCGGCGGGCGACGTGACCGTTGCCGTCGAGCACTCGACGCTGAACTACAAGGACGGGCTGGTGCTGGGCGGGCTCGGGCGGCTGGTGCGGACCTATCCGCATGTGCCGGGCGTCGATTTCGCCGGCACCGTCGCGGCATCCGACAATCCGGCCTGGAAACAAGGCGACAAGGTGATCCTGACCGGCTGGCGCGTCGGCGAGGCCCATTGGGGCGGCTATGCCCAGAAGGCGCGGGTCAAGGGCGACTGGCTGGTCAAGCTGCCGGCCGGCATCACGACCAAGCAGGCGATGGCGATCGGCACGGCGGGCTTCACCTCGATGCTGGCGGTGATGGCGCTCGAGGCCCATGGCGTGGCGCCCGGCGCCGGCGACGTGCTGGTGACCGGTGCGGCCGGCGGAGTCGGCAGCGTGGCGACGGCGATCCTCGCCAAGCTCGGCCATCGCGTGGTCGCCTCGACCGGGCGGGCCGAGACCCACGGGTATCTCCGGGATCTCGGCGCCGCCGAGATCATCGACCGTGCCACCATCGCCACCCCCTCGGGCAAGCCGCTCGACTCCGAGCGCTGGGCCGGCTGCGTCGACGCGGTGGGCGGCTCGACCCTCGCCGCCATCCTGCCGCAGATCAGGTATCGCGGCTCGGTGGCGGCCTGTGGACTGGCCGGCGGCACCAAGCTGGAGACCACGGTGATCCCGTTCCTGCTGCGCGGCGTGAACCTGCTCGGGATCGATTCGGTGATGTGCCCAAAGGAAGTCAGACAGGACGCCTGGCGCCGTCTCGCCAGCGATCTGCCGCTGGGCAAGCTGGACGCCATGATCCGGATGGCGACGCTCGCCGAACTGCCGGCGCTCGGGCCGCAGATCATCGCGGGCAAGATCCAGGGCCGGGTGGTGGTCGACGTCAACGGCTGAGCCGCGCGCCGTGCCGGCGGCTGGTCCCGGCGCTGGTCCCGGCGGCGGCGGCGCCCTATCCTCGACCCGAACAGGGATGGAGGTGAGGCCATGCCACGCAGAACGGCAGCGCTCGCCGTCGCACTGGTGCTGAGCGGGTGCAATCCGTTCAGCGGATACGCGCCGAGCGAGACCGAATTGCTGACCGCCGGGATCGTGCCGCGCGACAGCCATCCGGCGGGACCGCCGGTCTATTGCTATCGCACCCTCGCGGAGGTCGACTGCTACCGCACGCCGCAGCAGGCGGAGGCGAATCGCCTGGTCGCCGGCGACCCGCCGATCGACTGATCAAGCTGCCGAGGGCTGGTCCGCAGGGTGGCAAGTTTGGGTGCGCTGCGGGAATGTTGCGGCGCAGCAGGGGCGACGGGGCAGTCTGCCTCGCAGTGCCTGCTGCGCTGCAGCATAAAGCGGCGCGACGTCATGCAATTATCACTTCGCGCAGGAAGCATTCTGGCTATAGTTAATGCACCCCTGCCCAGATGGGAGACGAGCTATGCGGTTCGCCAACCCCTATCTGTTTCTGTTCGGTGCCGTCTATCTGTTCGTCATCGGTTTCGTGATGTTCGGCGCCTGAGCAGACCTCGACAATCCGCAGCGACGTGCTCTGAAGAGCACCCCTTCAGATCGCGGCCGCCAGCACCTGCTCGGCGGCCGCTTCGCTGTTGTGGCGTGCCGCGCCGGGCCGCGACCAAGCCAGAAAATCGAGCGGACGGACGGCGACCCTGCCAAGTGTGACATCGGCAACCACGAGTGCGCCCCCGGCAACGCCGTCGTCGCCGGCCAGGGACAACAGGATCTGGTCGCCCGGGCGCAGCAGTTCGTCGGCAGCGGCGAAGTAGCCGCCCTCCGCGACCGTGAGCGCCGCCACGGGATCGCCGGTGCGGTAATGCCACAGGGTGAAACCATTGGCGTAGGCGAGAACGCTCAGCTCGCGCGACGAGAAGGGCATGGCGGGCCTCCGGAACAGCGTTGCGACAACTGCCCCGATCATACGCTGGCGTACGCATAACGCAAACGTAAATTACGTACAATCGAGCGTGGGAGCCGCCGATGGAGCCTAGCCGCCCTCGCTGGCCCCGGTGATCCGGTACATGCGCTTCACCTCGCGGGTCGGCAGGCGCAGATCCCTGGCCGGGTTGAACTGGTGCAGCACGACGACGTCGTCGGTGCGCTTGACGAACTGCTTGATCATCCCCTGGCCGTCCTGCAGCTCGACCGCAACGAAGCAGTTGCGGGTGACCGGCCGGTTCGGGTTGACGTAGAGAACCTCGCCGGCGAAGTAGCGCGGCTCCATCGAATCGCCGTCGACGTAGAGTGCAAAGGCGTTGGCGACGCCGTCGAGCGCGGAGGGGCGCGCGACGAACTCCTTGGGCTCACCCTCGTTGAAATAGAACCCCTCCGACCCGCCCTTCACCGCCCCCATCACCGGCAGGTCGCGGACCGACGCCGCGGCCGGCAGCTCGCCGAAGCGCGGCCGGCCCGATCCCGTCGGGCGCGCCGGACCGGGCGACTGGAAGCCCGCCAGCTCGAGGACTTGGCGCGGATCAACCCCATGGCGGCCGAACAGCTCGGCCAACTCGCGGGCGAGCTCGACCGGCAGGAAGGCGCGCTTGTAACGGTCCTCGTAATGCTGATAGCGGGTCAGGGTCCAGTCGAGCGCATCGGCGACCGCGCGCATCGACAGACCGGCTTGCTCCCGGAGTGCCTTCAATCGCCGCGCGGCTTGCGAGACTTCGACCATGTCACCGATTTTTGCGGACGCGAGTGCGTATATCTATACGTTTTTTACGTTGAATCGGCAAGGCGATTGCGGCACACTCGGCTGGTGGCCGGCCGCGGCGGCTGGCCCGGAAGCAACAAGCGGAGGTGCCGCAAGGATGGCAACGGTGGTCGATTTTCCGCCTTCGGAGACATTGCGGCCCGAGCAGGCGGTCGGCGAGGTCGCGAAGGTGCGCTGGCATGAATTCATCGGGCTCGGGGTCACCGCCGAGGGCGATTTCGAGGTGGTGAACTCCGAGATGACGGCGGAGCGGGCGCTTTGGCTGCTCGAATGGGGGCGGCGCTGGGCGCTCGGCCTCGACGAGGAGGAGTGAATGGGCAGGACCACAGGACGGGGAGGACAGCGATGACGAGTTGGCGACGCCGGCGCGGGCGACCGGCACAGCAGCGCCCCGAAACCGATCTCGGCACGCCGGAACTGCAGGCGCGGCGGGCCAGGCTGGTCGGCACGGGCGGCGACCCGGCGCTTGCCGAGTACCCGCTCGGAGTCATGCTGGCGCGTGGGCTGATCGACCGCGTGCAGCACGAGGCCGGATGCCGCTACGGCTTTCTCTACGGCCGCGTGGTGGGCCGCACCCAGCTGAGCTGCGCCGCGATCTACGACCGATTGGCGGCGGCGGTGCAGGCCGACCGGCCGGTGGCCAACGAGGAGGCGGAGCGGCGCAACCAGGCCGAATACCGTGCCGGCAAGAATCTCCTGCTCGCCGCCGGCCGGCGGGTCTGCGATGCGACCGAGAACCTCGTCGTGTTCGGGCGCATGGCGCGGTTCCTCGATGCCGACAGCCGCCGCGGCGCCGCTGCCCGGCGCGGCGACGCCGCCGAACTCGCCGCGGTGTGCGCCGGGCTCGATGCGCTGGTCGCCTGCTACGGCCCGGGAGCATCGCGCCGCGGCCGAATGGAGGCGCATCGGGCGCCCAGCCTGATCGGTCGCGCGGCGAACGACCGCGGCGACGATTTTCTTGTTGCCGAAAGTAGGAAAACTAGCCTATAGTGCCAAATGACTTGATGGGGCCGTGCGCCAGCAGCGCCGGCCCCGTCGTGTTTTCGAGCCGATTCCGGTTCATTCCGAGCGATGCGAGGTGCCATGGCGCGCAAGGCGATGGCCGGCAACAACGCGTCGTCGCGCTCGGCCAGGCGTGACACCCAGATCGTCGCGGCGGCCGCCCCCGATGAGGTGACCGGCCGGCGTCCCAACGCGCCGGGGCTGCGCTGCCTGGCGCGCGCCCATGCAGCGGCGGCGGTCGAGGCACTGGCGGCGGTGATGCGCGATCCCGCCGCGACGCCGGCGGCGCGGGTCTCGGCCGCCGGCGCGCTGCTCGCCTGGGGCTACGGCAAGGCCGCCGCGGTCGAGGACGGGCGGCGGTCGTCGCGACCCGGCGAGCAGGTCGTGCGGCTGGTTTGGGGCGGCGAGGATGCCTGAGTCGCCGGAGACATCCGCGGATGCGCGGGCGCGCGAAACGGTGGTGGAGCTGTACCGGCCGCGACCGCTGCAGGCCCGGCTGCACAGGAGCCTGAAGCGCTTCAACGTGCTGGTCGCCCATCGCCGCTTCGGCAAGACGGTGTTCTGCGTCAACGAACTGATCGCCAGGGCGGCGGCGAACCGCCTGGAACGGCCGCGCTATGCCTATGTCGCGCCCTCGTTCACCCAGGCCAAGGATCTGGCGTGGGAATACGTCAAGCGTTACACCGCGCCGATTCCAGGAGTTGGGGTCCACGAAACCGAACTCCGGGTCGACCTGCCGGGCGGCGCGCGAATCCGGCTCTACGGCGCCGACAATCCGGACCGGCTGCGCGGGCTCTATCTCGACGGGGTGGTGCTCGACGAATACGCGCAGATCCATCCGAGATTGTGGGCAGAGGTGATTCGGCCGGCGCTGGCCGACCGGCAGGGCTGGGCGGTGTTCATCGGCACGCCGATGGGGCGCAACCAGCTGCACGAGATTTACGAGCAGGCGAAGGCGCAGCCGGACTGGCACGCCGAGCTGTTCCGCGCCAGCGAGACCGGTGTCATTCCGGCGGTGGAGCTCGAGGCGGCGCGCCGCGCCATGAGCGAGGAGCAATACGCCCAGGAGTTCGAGTGCAGCTTCGACGCCGCGATCATGGGCGCCTATTACGGCAGGCTGCTGGCGGAGGCGGAGCGCGAGGGCCGGATCGGTGCGGTGCCGTGGGAGCCGGCCCTGCCGGTGCATACGGCCTGGGATCTCGGCATCGGCGATTCGACGGCGATCTGGTTCTGCCAGCGTGTGGCACGCGAGGTACGGCTCATCGACTATTACGAGGCGTCCGGTGTGGGGCTCGACCACTACGCAAGGGCGCTGGGCGAGCGGCCCTATGTCTATGGCGAGCATCTGCTGCCCCACGACGCGGAGGTGCGGGAGCTCGGTACCGGCAAGAGCCGGGTGGAAACGCTGGCGAGCCTGGGCATCCGGCCGCGCGTACTGCCGGCGATGCGGATCGAGGACGGCATCAACGCGGCGCGCAACCTGCTGCCGCAATGCTGGTTCGACGGGGCGCGCTGCAGCCGCGGGCTCGAGGCGTTGCGCCAGTACCGGCGCGAATGGGACGAGCGCCTGCGCGCCTTCAAGGCCCGGCCACTGCACGACTGGAGCAGCCATGCGGCAGACGCCTTGCGCTACCTGGCGCAGGGACTGCGCGCCGAGGACCCGGGCTGGAGCCGGCCGTTGAGCTACAGCAATCGCGGGATCGTCTGAACGGTCCCAACCCTTTCCGGAAAGGAGCACGCTATGCCGCGACCCTCGTCGCCGTGGCCGTACTGGCGCACGCCTGGCATCAACCCCGCTGCGGAGACGGACGACGACAATCACCTTCGGGACGACGTGCTGGCGATGTTCCGCGACTCGTTCAACGCGGACGGGCTCGATTTCCTGAAGCGTGGCCCGCGAACGGCGGCCGAGCGTCTGGCCTACCAGCAGAGGGTCGCGCCCGACGCCCACCGGAACGCGCGGCCGGCGTCCCTGGACATGCAGCGGCGGTTCGTGGGCTGGGGAATCGTCGACCAGAGTCGCCACTTCGTCGGACCCGACCGAGTCGTCTATCTGCGCTCGCCCGAGAGCACGGAGCCCGAGCATTACGGCGCGCGGCGCGGCTTCGAGACGGTGATCGGCGGATTCGAGCCAATACTGCGCGCGGACAGCCAAGCCGCTCCAGCCACGGAGCCGGCATTTGAATCAGCGCAGGACGACCAGATCAACGGCCTGGACTATCTCCGGGGCGACGTACCGGCCGCGCCAGACGCTCGGCTCACAGATACAGCGGAGCAAGAGATCGACAACATCCTGCAGCACTATCAGGACTACGCCGAATACGGGCGTCGGCAGGGGCACGACGAGGCTGCGGCGGCGATGGAACGATTCCTGTCGGGAAGCGGCCAAGCAATGCGGTTGGACCCGAGCTGGTTGCGATCCCTGCCGTCAGTGCAGGGCGCGGAGGCGCAGGTCCTTCAGTACTTCGTGGAATGGTTGACGGGCTATCAGGCATCCCACGAACCGAGCGAGCAGTTCATAGACGATCTGCCGGATCTGGCTGACGGCGCTACGCTCCAAGGCGGCAGCACCTGGACAGCGCGGTTCACCCCCGACTTCATGCTCGAGCAGAACGCCCTGGCGACATTCGGGCAGTCCCATCTCACGGGGACTGGAAATTTCACCTTCCGTCGCAAAGGCGACCACATTCTGTTCGACGGCGTGGTCGCGATTCTGTTGGACGACACCTATGACTGGCGGCCTGGCGAATGGGGGATCGTGCCCAGCCCGGATGGATCCTTCCCGGGGTACGAGGTAAACCGCCACGATGACGCCATAAAGTTGCAAAACTATAGAGAAGCTAAACCTTTTAGGATATTCTCGCAGTGGTCGAAGTCCGTCCACGGCGCGTTTGTTGTCCAAGACAACGGCGTGACGCTGGAATCCGTACAGTGGCGGGACAGACAGCGGTGATCGCGCGGGCAGCGAAGGCCCGGGGGTGAGGGCTCGTGGGTAGCACTGGGATCGGCATGGTGCGGCGGCTCTTGGGAATGCGCCGGACGCGGATCGCGCTCGCGGCGAGCGTCCTGGTCAACCTGTTTTTCGTCATGCGGTTCGCCTTCTTCGAGCCGAACGTCCTGGTGCGGCCCCTGTGCTGGACGAACCACCAGGGCCTGATCGCGCTCGACGGGCCGCAAACCCGTCGGTACAAGCGCGCGTTCAGAATCTCCGGCGGGCCATATGACGTCCGATTGGACCGCGAAGGCTATAATTACGTCTCGCTGCTCACCTATTGGAAAGAAGAAGATTACTTCTGGAACGTCACAACGAAAGTCGTGAATCAACTGGTCATCGACTACGGCGACGAGATGACGTTGCCTCCTTACAAGCGAGAGGGGCCAGACAAGGTGAAGGTGACCTGCGACCTCGTGCAGGCCGTGGCGATACAGCCGTCGACGGATCAGTAGCCCCCGGACCGAGTTTCGCGGCCTGCCCGAACCCATCGGTCCTGCTCATCTCGGCAGGGCCGAGCGCAGCGGTGCGTCCAATAGAGCCGCCGGCCATCCCTACATTCATACTCGGAGACGTCCATGAGCATCATGACCGATGCGCGGCTGCGGCTGCTCGAGGCCCGGGTTGCCGAGATCGAGCGGCGGCTGGGCGCTAATGTTGGCGCGCCTTACCAGGCGGTCTTCGAGACGTCCACGCCGACGCCCGTGCCAGGCCCTGCCGCGAAGAAGGCCGGCCCAAAACCCCACAAGCGGAGCAGGAAGACGCCATGAGCAGGATGAGCGAGCAGGAGCTGAAGGCGATCGTCTCGGCGGAAATCGCCGACGCCACCGCCTTCGCCGGCGGGCGGCTGGCGGAGGAGCGGCGCAAGGCGCTCGACTACTATCTCGGCGAGCCCTTCGGCAACGAGCAGGAGGGCCGCAGCCAGGTGGTGTCCACCGACGTGGCCGACACGGTGGAATGGATCCTGCCGAGTCTGCTGCGCATCTTCACTGCCGGTGACGAGGTGGTGCGCTTCGAGCCGACCGGCCCGGAAGACGAGGAGGTGGCGCGCCAGGCGACCGAGTACGTCAACTGGATCTTCCAGCGCGACAATCCAGGCTTCGTCATCTTCTACACCCTGTTCAAGGACGCGCTGCTGCAGAAGAACGGCATCGCCAAGCTGTGGTGGGACGAAGGCGAGACGGCGGAGCGCGAGACCTATCTGGGCAAGAGCTTCGAGGAACTGCAGCTTCTCCTCGCCGATCCGGACATCGAGCCGATCGAGCATAGCGCCCATGAAGAGACGGTGGTGGTGGCCGGCCCGGACGGGCTGCCGACCGAGGCGCCGGTCACGCTGCACGACGTGACGGTCAAGCGCCGCCGCCGCCGCGGGCGGGTCCGGATCGAGCCGGTGCCGCCGGAGGAGTTCCTGATCTCGCGCCGGGCGCGCGGAATCGACGACGCGCCGTTCGTCGCCCACCGGGTGCGGCGCACGGTCTCCGAGCTGGTGGCGGCCGGCTACGACCGGGAGCTGGTGGAGAGCCTGGGCGACGACGAGGCGCCGGACCTGACGCCGGAGGCGCAGTCGCGCCGGCGCCTGGAGGAGGCGGCGGGGCCAGGCAGCGCCGGCGAAGTCGACCGCAGCCGGCGCGAGGTCTGGGTCACCGAATGCTACGTCGCGGCCGACTGGGACGGTGACGGGATCGCCGAGCGGCGCAAGGTGACTGTCGCGGGGGACGGAGCCGAAATCCTGGACAACGAGCCGTTCGAGGGCGTGCCGTTCATCGCGGTCACGCCGATCCTGATGCCGCATTGCTTCTACGGCCTGTCGATCGCCGACCTGGTGATGGACCTGCAGCTCATCAAGTCGACGATCCTGCGGCAGATCCTGGACAATCTCTATCTCAGCAACAACGGACGCCACGTGATCAGCGACCAGGTGAACCTGGACGACATGATGACCTCGCGCCCCGGCGGCATCGTGCGGCTGAAGAGCGGCGCGGTGCCGAGCCAGGGCCACGTCATGCCGCTGGAGACGCCGATGGTCGCCGCGGCGGCGTTCCCGGTGCTGGAATATCTCGACGGGGTGCGCGAGGGCCGCACCGGCGTCACCCGCTACACCCAGGGCATGGACGCCGACACGCTCAACAAGACGGCGTCGGGGATCAACCAGATCATGGCGGCGGCGCAGCAGCGCATCGAGCTGATCGCCCGGGTGTTCGCCGAGACCGGAGTCACCGACCTGTTCCGCAAGATCCTGCGGCTGGTGGGCGCGCACCAGAACCAGCCGCGCATCATCCGCCTGCGCAACCGCTGGGTGCCGATGGACCCCAGGAGCTGGAACAGCGAGATGGACGTGAGCGTGAACGTCGGCCTGGGCACCGGCAACCGGGACCAGATGCTCGGGCACCTCAACGCCATCCTCGGCATCCAGGCACAGGCGATCCAGCAGCAGGGCGGCGTCGACGGGCCGCTGGTGACGCTCGGCAATGTCTACAATACCCTGGCGAAAATCGTGGAGAACGCCGGGCTGAAGCCGGCCGACGCCTATTTCACCCAGCCCGGCGCGCCGGCGCCGGTGCCCGCGCCGTCGCCGCGGCAGTTGCCGCCGATGCCGGACCCGAATCTCATGCTGTTGCAGCAGCAGGCGAAGCTCGACGCGGCGCGGCTGGCGCTCGCCGAGCGCAAGGCGGAAGCCGAGATCGCGCTCGACCGCGCCAAGCTCGAGGCTGAGATGGCGCTGAAGCGCGACGAGTTCCTGGCCGGGATGGCGCTGAAGCGCGAGGAGATGCTGCTGCAGGCCGGGCTCGACGAGGCCGCTGCGCAATCGCGCGCCGGTGAGTCTGGTGCGCGGCCATGAGCCTGGAATCAGAGCGGCGGCGCGGCGCGGCGGCGCGGCGCCTTCTGGAAGAGCCGCTCCTGGCCGACGCCTTCGCCACGGTCGAGCAGGGGCTGCGGCGGCAATGGCAAGCGAGCGGCGAGAGCGAGATACAGACGCGGGAGCGGCTGTGGCTGATGCTCAAGCTGCTCGGTCGCGTGCGCGGGCTGCTCACCGAGGCGATGGAGACGGGCAAGCTGGCGGACGCGCAGCTCGCCACGGTCGAGGCGGCGACGAAGGACGGGGAGTCACGGTGATGAACGTGTGGAGCCGAACTCGGGACGAGGACGAACTGCCGGACGCGGTGGTGCGGATGTATCGGGAATCGCTGCACGAGGACGGGCTCGACTTCCTGCGGCGGGGTCCGCGCACGGCAGATGAGCGGCTGGCCTACGTGCAACGGGTGCACCCGGAAGCGCACCGAACGGCCCGGCCAGCGCCCATGTCGACACAGCTAGCCTATTTGCAGAGCGGATTGCTAGATCGAGAGCGGCATTTCATCGGGCCAGATCGAAACCTGTATCGGCGTAACGAGGCTACGGTGGAGCCGCTGCATGCGAGCATCCGCCGCGGCTTCGAGACGGCGGTGCCCGGGTACGGCTCGCCGAACCTTGGCGACGGTCTGGCCGAAGCGGAAATCTCGGGAGACAGTGAGCGGCAGATGGAATCGGCAAGCGGCGCAGGCAGCGACATGCCGGCGCTGCCGACGGTTTCCGCCTCCGGCTGGCATCCGGCGTATCAGGCAGGCCCGCTGCACATGAAAGAAATCGGATACTGGAGCCAGAATGCGACACCGGATGACGCTGCTGATCTCGATCCGCAGCTTCGCAAGGACATCCTCCACCGCCTCTGGTGGGAAGGCGATCAGGGACGCCTCACCGATACACAACACGACCTGGGCCAAGCCGTGTACGGCGGCATCAGGTGGGACGACGATACGAAGATGCCACATTCCGCTGAAATGGAGGCCGAGTTCCTGAGACGCGTTCTCGAAGACCCGACAATCGTCAATGCCGAAGAGAACTGGCACGAGCTGACGACAGGCGAGCGGCGCGGGCCTCTTGAGCAGATCGTGCGACACGCCGCCGACGTCTTCGGCTTTCCCATGCCGACAGTCGATTATCGGTCGGTCATTGGACCCGGAATTCCGCCGCGCGCCGGCGGCGTACATCGACCGGATCAGAACAGCATCACCGTCAACAGCGACGTTACAACGCGCGCTGGGGGACTCGAAGGTCCGATGTACGCGGCTGCCCACGAAGCCGTTCATCCGCTACAGAACTACTTTGGCCATCGATGGTCGACCGGCGATCTGCCGGCCGATGACCCAAACTATGCTGCCGGAGAGTGGGCGGCCCTGACGGAGCCGTTCAGGGTCTCCGGCAATTCCATCGATCCGTTTCTCTATCGGGAGCAACTCCGCGAGTACTGGGCAAACCGGTTCGCACATCGGCTCTACGAGGTGTTCGACGACAGGTTCCGACAGTCTCACGATCTGCCACCCCGGGATGGGCCGTAACGGCCGAAAGGAACCGATGCCCTGACTGGATGCGTTCAAGTCAAGGCGTCTCGGGAAGCCACTCCAAAGCCTGCTGTTCGAGCGCGGCGGCCTGGGCAGGCGAGAGCATCGATCGGCATGCCTCGAGCAGATCCGCGTAGAGGTCGATGCCGCTGCGCCGGAAGATTCGCGTGAAATAAAAGCAGGTGGCTGGTTCGCCGCCGTATCGCGGCGCATAAGGTTCAAGGACATCACGGAGTTGCAGCAGGTCACCTTGTTCCGCGGCGCGCCGGTGCCAGCGCCACGTGGCTTCGTCCACCGTTGAGATGCTGAAATCAGCGTTTACGGTTGCGAAAAGAACCCGGTGCTGGGCCTCAGGCAGACCTTGCATGGCGGCATGAAACAGCGCCGTATCGGCGGCGTCGCTGCCGTCCAGCCGCTGGCGGTCCGGATAGTGAAAAGGCTGGACCTCACTTTCAGAGCTGCCGTACCCGAGGGTGCCGACCGCGAGCTGCGCGCGACAGTGGCCGCGGCGCGCCAGTGGCCACCAGGCGTCAAACGCATCCTGGTGACGCCCTTTCATCGCCGCCAGCGCGCCCGAGTCGAACGCCGCGGCGGGCGACCGGTCGATCCGCGCGAGATCGACGAACATGCGCCTCGACGCTGCGCGGCGCCGCTGGATGTCTTCGTCGATGCCGGCATGAATGAGCCATTCCATTGGCGACCAATCGCGATACGTTGCCTCAGCCATGGCAATTGCATCTGCCGAGAGGCTCTGACGGAGCGAGCGAATGATCGGCTCGATCTTCGTGTCGTCGAACCAGAATAGGAACTGGTTGTAGCGGACGAGGAGCGCCCAGGTCAGGCTCTCGACGCGTTCCGTCTCGCTGTCCGAGCGCAGCAGCATGTTGGCGAGAGCGAACATGGCGTCCGGGTCCATGGCACGGGCGGCGCGGCGGTACCAGAGCTTGGCGGCGGCAGGGTCGGCGGGCACGACTTGGCCGGCCGCATAGGCGTCGGCGACATGGCGCTGGGCGGCGGGCCAGCCTTCCTCGGCCGCTGACAGGTACCAGGCGAAGGCGGCGGCGGCGCGCTCGTCGGCGGGAACATGCCGGCCGGCGGCGGTGACAGTCTTGAGCGCCTTGGGACTCGCCGGATCGAGAAGGTAGCCGACGGCGAACTTGGCGCGGCAGACGCCGGCCTGGGCCAGAGCGAGCCAGAGACCATAGGCGCGTTCTCCATCGCCTGAACCGAGCGCGCGTGTGCCGACGTCGTAGGTCGAGGCGACGGCGTCGGCCAGGAGCCACGGGTTGCGCGGCGGATCTGCGTTCCAGAATGCATGGTACTCGGCGCTTGAGGACCATAGGGAGAAGCCTTCCTCGACGCCGTTGGGATAGGCGAGTTCGGCGGCCAGGGCCGGCGATGCGGTCAGCGCGAGCACGAGCAACGCCAGGGTAGCGCGTGAGAAATCGAGCATCCCGCGTCCTTCTCAATTCATAAGAAATACGATGCCAGGTTGTATCAAAAGGCAGCAGCCTCCCCGGGTCGGCGCCGTCAATCGAGCATTCAATCGTGGCAAAACCGTGGCGATCCGACGTCGCCTCCTGTCGGTTCGCGAGATGTCTTCCACGATTCATGCGAGCAAGACTTCAACCCAAAGGAGTTATCCCCATGACCGACGCAGCGACGCCGGAGACGGCAACTGCAGCCGATTCACTGGACTTGGACGGCGCGGCGAGCGCCATCGAGCGCATCCTGACCAAGGGCGAGGCCGCCGCATCGGCGTCGCGCCGGCGCAAGCGGCCGGATGCCACCGCGGCCGGCGACGGCGCCGCGACGGGGGACGGACAGCCACAAGCGAGTACGGCGGACGACGGGAAAGATGCGCAGGATGTCGCCGAGGGTGACCCCGCGCCAGCCGAGCAGGAGGATAGCGCGGACGCGGATGACGGCCAGCCGCGCTACACCGTCAAGATCGATGGCGAGGCGCAGGAGGTGACGCTCGACGAGCTAGTGCGCGGCTACCAACGCAATGCGGACTACACCCGCAAGACGATGAAGCTGGCCGAGGAGCGGCGCGAACTGGCGCAGCTGCGCGAGCAGTCGGAACGGCAACGCGGCGCGGTGGAAATGGAGCGGCGGCAGTACGGGAGCGAGCTCGACGCCGCCATTCCGGCGCTCCGCGAGCAGCTTCTGCATCATTTCGGCGGGATCGACTGGGCACGACTGGCGGCCGCGGAGCCGGCCCGCTTCGCCGAGCTGAGCCCGCAATTCGAGGCCCTGTCCAGCCAGCTGCAGCAAGCCGAGGCCGCGCGCCTCGGCCTCAAGCAGCAGCAACGGCAGCAGGAAGCCGATCTGCAGCAGGCCCGCCTGCGCCACCGCAACGAGCAGTGGCGAACGCTGGTCAAGCACCTGCCCGAGCTGGCCCAGCCGGCAACGGCCCGGCGCGAGGTGCAGGCGATGACCGACTACCTGGTCAACGCCGGCTATTCACGGGACGAACTCGACCGTCTGGTCGACCACCGCGACTTCATCCTGGCACGCAAGGCGATGCTCCATGACCGGATGAGCCAGTCGTCGGACAAGGTCGAGGACCGGATGCGTGCGTTGCCCAAGGTCCAGCGGCCCGGCACGTCGACTTCGCGGAACGACCGCGGCGGCGAGCGCCGGATCGCCCTCATGAACCGCCTTCGCCGCTCCGGCAGCACGGACGACGCCGCCCGGGCGATCGAAGAGCTTCTGTAAACGGAGACAGTGCATGGCACAGCCGACCAATACCTTCGACAGCTATGACGCCGTGGGCAACCGCGACGATCTCAGCAACATCATCTACAACCTCTCGCCCACCGCCACGCCGTTCCTGACCATGGCTTCGAAGGCCAAGGCCAAGAACACCTATCACGAGTGGCAGACCGATGCGCTCGCGGCCGCCGGCCCGAACGCGGTGATCGAGGGCGACGACGCGACCCTCGACACCACGCTGCCGACCGTCCGGGTCGGCAACTACACCCAGATCTCGGACAAGACGGTGGTGGTGAGCGGCACCCAGGAGGCGACCGACAAGGCCGGCCGCAAGTCCGAGCTCAGCTACCAGCTCGCCAAGAAGGCGAAGGAGCTGAAGCGCGACATGGAGTACGTGCTGACCGGCAACCAGGCTTCGCCCGCCGGCAACAGCTCGACCGCGCGCACCACGGGCTCCGTCGAGGCGTGGCTCAGCGGCAATGTGAGCCGTGGCGCCGGCGGCGCCTCCGGCGGGTTCTCCGCCGGCACGGTGGCGGCGGCGACGGACGGGACCCAGCGGGCCTTCACCGAGACCCTGTTCAAGACGGTGATCCAGTCCTGCTGGCAGAACGGCGGCGATCCCTCGACCATCCTGGTGGGGCCGAAGAACAAGGCGGTGGCGTCGGGCTTTACCGGCATCGCCACACAGTACCGCGACAACAAGGGCGCGGCGCCGGCGACCATCATCGCCGCGGCGGACGTCTATGTCAGCGACTTCGGCGAGCACAAGATCATCGCCTCGCGGTTCAGCCGCGACCGCTCGGCCCTGGTGCTCGACATGGAGTACTGGGGTGTCGCCTACCTGCGGCCGTTCCAGCAGAACGAGCTGGCGAAGACCGGCGACAGCGTGAAGTACCAGCTCCTGGCCGAGTACGCGCTGGTGGCCAAGCAGCAGGCGGCTTCCGGCGTCATCGCCGACCTGACCACGCCGTAAGGCGGCCGGGCCTTGAACGTGCGGGGCGGCCTCCTCACCAGGGCCGCTCCGCGCTCTTTTCGATTCAGGAGATGAGAGATGTTCGCACCGTTGCGCCACCCGCGTGGCCAGATCGTCGATCCCTGGCGGCTGGTGCGCGTGCCGGCCGAAGACGACCCGGGTACCGGCGACTACGGCTTGCTCGACGCGCGTCTCGCCGAGGAGCCCGACCTACCGCGCGATGGGCTGCTCAACCGGATCGCCCAGGCGCGGGAGCAAGCAGGCCCGGAGGAGCTTCCAATTCCAGCCATCAAACCGGTGTAGAAATTCCGTCTGAACGAATCGGAACGACAGGGACTCATCGATCGCCTGATCCGACGCGAAGGCGGCTATGTGAACGATCCGACCGATCGCGGCAGGCCGACGAAGTACGGAGTCACCCAGATCGCCATAGACGACTACAATCGCCTGTTGGCACTGGAAGGCGGCACACCGCTGCAGAAGGCGCCGGCCGACATCGATAGGGCGGAAGCAGAAGCTGTCCATCGAAAGATGCTGAGCGCCTGACACTTCGATCAGATCCAAGACTATCTGACGCGCGACCACGTTTTCGACATGGCGACGAACCACGGGCCGGGGCAAGGCGTCCTGCTTCTGCAGGAGGCGTTGAACGGCAATGGCTATCCGGTATCCGTCGACGGTGTGCTCGGCCCGGAAACCCGCGGTGCGCTCCACGCTTCCGTGGGGGATGTAGAGGGCCGTCGACGGCTCAACAACGATCTCGCCAGACTGCGCGAGGACTTCTATCGCGAGCTGATACGGAAGGATCCGACGCAGAAGAAGCGTGAGAGGAGTTGGCTGGAACGGGCCAGATCCTTCCGACTCCTGCCGCCGCCGCCCTACTGATGTCGTCTGCCGGTGGCGATGGGATGTTGCATGGGTGGAATATTCTTCATATAATACACCTAAAGGTAGACAACGCTATTTGGTGTCGAACATGAAGACGACGCGACGGTCGCGCGATACCGGACGCCGCCAGCTTCGCGCAGGCGACTTGGTCCTGGGCATGGTTGCGTCAGCGGTCGCTTTTGCCGCCAGCCTGCCTTCTGCATATGCCGGCGGGGCGGCGGATTCGGCGCAGGAGCGAGTCGAGGCGGCAATCGAGGCGTGTTGGGCATCGTCCGAGGCCGATCGGGATAGCGGCGTGACCAGCCAGATGCGTCACGGGACAGTCGACTCGGGCAATTGCCTCGAGGGCGTTCTTCAGGACGAGATGGGAGGATTGCTCGCCGACGATACCCTTGCGCGCCTCGACCTGCCATCGCAGATAGCGGCGCTGCGGAACTCGTACGAGTCGATCTTCTGGGAGCTCTATAACGGGGCCGCCGGCATGCAAGAGGGCCCCGCGGCACGTTGTACCAGCTGTTTCATGTCGGAGCGTATACGGCACTCCTGGAGGACATGATCCGGCGCGTCGCTAGCGAGCGCGACGACGAGCTGCCGTGATCCCTCGGCCCCGGCGCCCGAGACGTCGCCGGTCATTGTCGACGGCATCGTCGGCCCGAAGACCTTCGAAGCGTTGACGTGTCTCGTCGATACCGGATGTGCGCGGCCCCTGCGCAACGCGATCGCCGACCGGCAGGACCTGTTCACCGGACGCGTCGGCAACATGGGGGAGCGCAGCGACTACTTGCGGTGAGTGCGGCGCTGTCCAACATCACCCCTGCGCCTTCGGCCGCACGCGGCACATGTCAGGATTTCCCGATCGGAATCTTGAGGATTCCGCCATCGACGGCGGCGACCAGGCTGCGGCCGTCCGGGTGCAAGAGTGTATATCCGGTGCGGCCCTCGACCCGTACTACCGAGACTCGACCGTCGTTTTCCAAAGTACAATAGTTGTGCCCGGAACCTCGCAAGGTGACTGACCGCACTCCCTGGTGACCAGGCTTACGCCGCGTTGAGAGGTTTGAAGCTGCTGCCGCAAAGCAACCGTCCGATAGCGCCAACGGATGACGGGATCGTCGTCGCCGACCAGAACCTCGTCGAGCATATTGCCGTCCGCCGGGTCGACGACGCGAAATGAAACGACTTCCCGCCGGAGATGGCGAGCCCGAAGAAAACCAATCGCCCCTGCGAATCCAGCGCCACGGCCTCCGCCTCCCTTTCGGCGGGCCATTCATACGCTCTCGACAGGTTTCCGTCCGGATCGAACCATACGGTCCTGGGCCGTCGCCGCCCGGGATAGCAGAGATCTCCATCCGAACCGAAACAGATTGGATCGCAATCCATCAGATGGGCGACGGTCACTTCCGCGGCGGTTACCGCCAGGGGCGTCGGAAAGAAATAGCCGATCTGCGTGCTTCGCCAGTACCAGAGGGTTTCGCCGTCCGCATTGAGGCGAAGCACCAGTCCTTCGTCGCGGCGTTCGTCGGCGGGCGACATCGCCGACCTGACCACGCCGTGGGGCGGCTCGACGGCAATGGCCAGCGGCGCGTTCGGTGATCCGGGCGCGTCGATCGGCCTTGCACTTGCGGGGCGACTCTCTCGCCAGGGCCGCCCCGTTCTCTATTGCAAACCAGGAGATGCGAGATGTTCGCACCGATGCGCTACCCGCGCGGACAGACTACCCATCCATGGCGACTGGTGCACATGCAGGCGGAAGTGGACCCCAGCGCCAGCGAATACGGCCTGCTCGATTCCGCCCTGGCCGACGAGGCAGAACTGCCGCGCGAGGGGCTGCTGAGCCAAGTCGGTACCGAGGGGCCAGGCACTTTGAAAGCGGGCGAGCTGACGATACTCGCACGGAGGCCAGCGACTCCCGGAGCGGAAATGTCTTCTGCTTTGGCTATTCCGCGGCATAAGCCGCCGCTACCGACGGCCAGCGTTCCCTTTGCCCTGCGCGACCGGACGTTGGAGATGCCAATCTATCTCCCCAAGAATCACCGACACGAATGGGGACTGTTTCACCAGGAGCTGCGGCGCGTCGGCATGCCGAGCGAGATGGAGATCGATCTGGCCAGGACGATGTTCGGTTACGAAGGCGGGATGGAGCCCAACCGGGACAACGGGGCCGTCGGCGGCATCACGCAGACCTATCTCGACCGCGCAGCCGAACATGGCGTGTTGCCGAACAAGAAGACGACCGCGCTCTCGCTCAATGAAGTAGCACGGCTCTACAGGGCATACTTCAAGGACGCGATGAACAGCGTGAGCGTTGCCAATCCGATCAGCCGCATTCCGGACAAGAAGGCGGCCGGACAGATGATCGACCTTCTCTTCATGGAGGACAAGAAGGGCGGTCGACTGATCCAGCAAGTCATGAACGAGCTGATCAGCAGCCTTCCAGACCACATACAGCATCAGCTCGGTGTGGACCAGGTGAAAGAGGACGGCGATATCGGCGACGTCACCTACACGCGCTTCAACCGATTGCTGAATGCCGGATTTGGCACGCGCTTGCGCAACGATATCGCCAATCGCGCTATCGATTACTTCACCAACAAGCCCGGAGGTTTGCCGGGGGGCATCAAAGAGCGGATGGATCAGTACAGGTGATGGGTGCAGATTCGGGCTGTTGGCCTAGACGGGCATGTGCGGAACCCAGACAGCGGTCGACCGGCGGGCGGGCAATCGAAGGCTTGATTCGTCGCGCGTCATCGCCGCAACGTATCAAGGAAGGGGAGTACGCCGAATCTCCGTAGGCGACAGTCCAAACTTCGTGAGCATGTGCGGTGTTCCGGCAGTCAAGGCGAAAGGCCATCCGTACCTTCCAACGTCAAACGCCCGCAGTCGGACGGTGCCGTCGATCGACACGGTTGCCAGCGCATGGATCATCGGTGGGCAGCGTTCGCCATGAGGCAGGCAATACCAGGTGATCATCAATACGAGATCCCCGGCGTCGACGCCGACTGAATAGACGTTCCAGAAACTCAATCCTGGCTCCGCGCCGAGATCGCGCTTGGGGTCGACACGAAACTGGTTCAGCAGCGTGCCATCATGCGCCGCGTAGATGCGGAACAATGCCGTGTCCGCGAACCGCCGAGATCCCACAGTCAAGACTTCGCCGGTCGGAAAGCGCGTCAGCGCGACTGGAACTCCCTCCGTTTCAAGGGCTTCGAGTCGCATGAGGGACCCGTCCGGCCGCAGCCACGCCAGCCATTGAGGATAGGGTTCATCGCCCCGGCACGGGGAATTGGGCAGCCCGGAGAGATTCCGATTCGCCGCCGCCGACGCGATCAACGCCGCGGCGGCCCCGTCTTCCAGCGCCAGGACGCGCACGGCGAACGTGATCCAGGAACTGGCCGCGAAGCGCCAGGTCCAAGAGGGCACTCCGTCGTGGTCCGTCGACGTGACCATGGCTACCTCGCACGCAGGCCCGGTGGGCAGACCGGCGCCGCCCACCAGCACGCCACCATCCGCCGCCGCGTCCATCGCGGTGATGACCGAAAGCCCGAGAGGCTGATCCGGGAAGTCATGCCATAGTGGCTCCCCCGCGCCGGACACCCGCCAGATTCCGAGCAGCGCGTCGCCGCAGAGAATGCCCTCGCCGCCGGCGCTGGTCCGAGTCGTGACGAGCAACTCCGGTGTCAGGGGATATCGGTCCATGGCGCGAACGAGCGCCGCGCTCCGCATCAACCCGTCACCAGGGCCCCACAGATAGCCTCCCGATGTGCCAAATCGCCGTGATGCCGCGGCGAGGGCCGTTGCGTCGCCCGGAAGAAGTGGTTTGCTCCAAACCTCCCGGCAATTGGCCCCGATGCGCCACAGAACAAACTCCACATAGTCGACATCGTCGCTGATCCGCAGCGTCTGCATGGCGATCGAGCCATCCTGGAATGGCGCCACGCCGCCGACATACGACTTGGGCGGAAGCGTCGACTGCCACACCAACTCACCTTGGCGATTGGCATACTTTTCCGCATAAAATCGAGAAAGGGAGGAGGGCGCCGCGAGCAGGCAAGCGATCATCTGGCGGCGTGTGAGCGGGGACATCAATAAAGTATAGCTCCTGCTGCGTCCGAATGGAAGTATATCTTGAAAGTAATGCAACCACAGATAGTTACCGTCTTCGGCGTCTGCGCGTATGTGGGATGGCGGCCCGGGCCCCAGCGCCACCACAAATGTCCTTTGCAGCACCATCTGCGCGCGGTACCGGCCGGCGGGCCTGGATCCCAAGTACTAGACGCAGGGAGATGTCGATGCGTCGCTTGCGAAACGTGCTTGTTGCGCTGGTCTTCCTCGCGGTCGCCGTCGGCGGTGGGCTGTGGCTAGAGAAGCAGCTGCGTATAGATGCGTGCCTAGACCGTGGCGGCCGATGGGATTACGCCGCTGGGACTTGCCTTACCTCGTGAGACAGGACTCAGTCGGCAGAGACTTTTCACGTAAAGAAGGAACATAGGATTGACATCCTATCGCGAATCGCTTAGGATTTAAATGTTCGCTGGGGCTCTGCGCCAGTCGATCGGCCGGGAAGGCCAGTTCGGGTAAGGCCCGCAGCGGCGCAGTTTCGTCTCCCTGTCGTTCTCCGCCTCGTGCCCGTCGGTTTCCGGCGGGCGCTTTTCGTTTCGGGGTGCCCGCCATGCGCCGACGGCTGCTCGAGCACGTTCCGGCGACCGGAATCAGCGAGTACCACCATTATGACCTCACGACCGACCGGACGGTGATCGAGACGGTGCAGGACGTGGCGCCGATCCTCGAGCGCAACAAGGCGCTGCAGAACGCCGAAGACGGCGGCTGGTCGCCGAGCCGCGAGTTGCGGCGGGCCGCGACGATTCCCGACATCATCATTCTCAAGTGGCGGAACGAGGAGGGGATCGATGCGTTCGACCCCGACCACTGGCCGGCCGTGAAGCGCAAGCTCAACAGCAGCGAGTATCGCTGGCTGCGCAGCGCCCCCGGCGTCCTCTGATCGCGCAAACCCAGTCTCCATCGCGGAGCATCGTCCATGGCACTCGGCACCTACAGCGAGCTGCAGTCGGCGGTCGCCAACTGGCTGGCGCGCCCCGGCGACGCCACACTGATGGCCTTCATGCCGGACTTCGTGCGGCTGGCGGAGGCGCGCATCAACCGCGACCTGCGCCTCCGCTCCATGGAACAGCGAGCGACGGCGGAGGTCGATTCGGGCTTTGTCGCGTTGCCCGATGGATTTCTCGAAATGCGCAACCTGCAACTCGACACCGAGCCGGTGACCCGGCTCGAGCTCATGTCTCCGGAACAGATCGACACCCTGCGCGCGGGCTCGCGGCGCGGACGGCCGCGCTGGTACTGCATCCTCGGCGGCGAGCTGCAGCTGGCGCCGGTTCCCGATGGCAGCTACATCGCCGAGATGGCCTACTGGAAGCGGTTCGGGCCGCTCGGCATCGACGCGCCGACAAACTGGCTGCTGGTGAACGCGCCGGACGTCTACCTGTACGCCATCCTGATCGAGGCGACGGCTTTCGTCGGCAATGACGAGCGCCTGGCGCTCTGGGCCGGTGCCTATGAGCGTGCCACACGCGCGCTGCAGGTTGCGGACGAACGCGGCACCTGGAGCGGCGCGGTGCCGCAAGTGCGCGCCGACGCCGGCCGCACCTAGAGCGTGATCCGATCGAACCGGCTCGGTTCGATCGGTGAGTCACGCTCTACTCTATCGAAAGAAGGGCACGATTCACCGATCAGGTCGCTTCAACCTGATCGGATCGTGCCCTGGCCGCAGCTTCGCATGAGTCCTGAGACGGCGGCCGGGAAGCCCGAGCAATCGCCGCCGCGCGACTGCGTGGTGCGGCTCGTTGGCGTCGTCCTCAATTTCGACAATGCGCCGGACCCGGCGGACCCAGTGACGGAGGAAACCAGATGGCGATTACCCAGGCCATGTGCACCAGCTTCAAGGTCGAGCTGATCCAGGGCACCCACAATTTCAACTCGAGCGGCGGCGACAGCTTCAAGATCGCCCTCTATACCAGTGCGGCCACGCTGGGCGCCGGCACCACCGCCTATTCCGCGATCAACGAGGTCTCGGGCACTGGCTATACCGCCGGAGGCAACACGCTGACCCGGGTCGATCCCACCAGCTCGGGCACCACGGCATTCACCGACTTCGCCGACACCGCCTGGTCGGGCGCCAGCTTCACCGCGCGCGGCGCGCTCATCTACAACAACACCGACAGCAATCGCGCGGTCTGCGTGCTCGATTTCGGCGGCGACAAGACCGTCTCCGGCGGCACCTTCACGATCCAGTTCCCGACTCCCGACGCAAGCAACGCCATCATCCGCATCGCCTGACGCGGGGCCCGACGTGTTGCCCTCAGGCAGGTCGAGAACGGGGAGGGTTGAGTGGCGATCCCCGTCGTAGAGCAGGTCGTCGTCAACGCCAGCACGAATAGCCGCAGCGCCGCCGTCCAATCGGTGACGACCGGCGCAGCCGACGACCGTGCCCTGTTGGTTGCAGTCCTGTGGGAAACCACGATCAGCGGCGACGACAGCATCGTCAGCGCGATGACGTGGAACGGCAACCCGGGAACGAGGATCGGCGGCTTCAAGAAGTCCAGTTCCGAGTACATGGCCATCGAGCTGTGGAGGCTCGTGGCCCCGGCAGCCTCGACCACGGCAAGTCTCTCGGTCTCCTACAGCTCGTCGGTCAGTCGCGACGCGGTGATCGTCCTCGAAATCAGCGGCGTCGATCAGACCACACCGGTCGGCGCGACGGGCAGCGCCCAGGGCAGCAGCACCAGCGCCTCCGGCAGCGTGACGACGACGGCGGCCGACAGCCTGGTCATCGGCATCGCCAATCTGGCCGGCGGCGACGGCGATCCGTGGAGCCCCGGCTCCGGCGTCACGGAGCTGGCCGATGGTGCGACCGGCATCTCGACCAGCAGCGATCTGTCCTACTGGGCCGGCGCCAAGAGCGCGGCTACCGCCGGTTCGTACACGATCGATGCCACGGCCAGCGCCAGCGATGCCTGGGCCGTCTACGTCCTGGAGATACTGGCGGCGGCTGCCGCAGTGGACGCCACGGCTTCCGCCGGCGGCGTGCTCGCCACGGGCGGGCTCGGCGCGGCCACCGGCACGGCGGACTCGGTGTTGGACGTCGGCGGTGTCGATGCAACCGGCATCGTCGGCGATCCGGCGGTCGGTACCGATCTGGTGGCGGCGGCCGGCGGAGTCGCTGCCGCGGTCCAGCTCGCCAGCGTTGGCACAAGCTTCGATCTCGGTGTCGATGCAGGTCCGGTCTCGTCGACGGTGCAGGTGGGCGAGGTCACCGTCGACGCACAGGTTGTGACGTCGGTCGCCGGGATCCAGGGCAGCACGGCGCTTGCGCCCACGACGGTCATCCTGAGCCAGACGGCGGCGGTCGCCGGCGGCGGCGTCACCGGTTTCATCGGTTCGGCCGGCGCGCTCGCCAGCGTCGATTTCGTGGTCGGCGGCACCGGGGCCGACGGCGCCCCCGGGGTTGCTCTGGTCGGGGGCGACCAGATCGCGCCGGCGGCAGGGCTGCAGTCCGAGGCCGGGCTCGGCAGCAGCGTGGCATTGGTGTCCGAGACGGAACACCCGGCCGGCGTCGCGACGACCTTGGGTCTGGGCGCCGTCGCGTCTTTGGTCGAGCAGCGGATCGAGGTTGCGGGCGCCGCCGGAGTGCCGGGTATCGGCAACGTCCAGGCCCACTGGGACCTGGCGATCACGCTGATCGGAGCCGAACTCGCGTCCTGGATCGGGGCGCCCTGGGTTCAACGGGGGCAGTGGGCCGACTTGCCCGCCAATGCCCAATCCTGGACGGCAAGCGTCGCCGGCGCCGGTGGATGGCAGGCGCGCGATCCCGCCAGCCCCGGATGGTCGAAAGACCCGGGCACGGCAACGAGCTGGAGCGCGGTGCAGAGCGCGGACGGAGGGTGGACGCCATGATTCCAATCGGCGAATTCAGGCCGGATCTGCCGGACTTCCAGCACCCGGGCGCGACGGCGGCGCTGAATGTGGTGCCGGCCGCCGCAAGCTATCGGCCGCTCGCCAGCCTGAGCGTGTACTCGAACGCGCTGGACAGCCGCTGCCAGGGGGCCTTCGCGACCCGCGACTCCGGCGGCAACGTCCACAATTTCGCCGGCGACGCGGCCAAGCTGTATGCGCTCGACGGGCAGAGCTGGGCAGACGCGACCCGCGATGTCGGCGGCCCGTACTCGACGCCGGCAGACGGCGCCTGGAGCTTCAGCCAGTTCGGGGCCTTGGTGATCGCCATGAACGGCGTCGACGCGCCGCAGAAATGGCAGCTCGGCACCAGCAGCCGGTTCGGAGCCCTGGGCGGCGGCGCGCCGGTGGCGCGGTTCGCGGCGGTGGTGCGCGATTTCCTGGTCATGGGCCGGGTCAGCGGCTATGCCGGCCGGGTCCAGTGGTCGGCCATCGACAATGCGGAGGACTGGACCCCGTCGGGAACGACCCAGTCGGACAGCCAGGATCTGCCCGACGGCGGCTGGGTGCAGGGCGTCGTCGGCGGCGAGTATGGCACCGTGCTGCAGGAACGCTCGATCAAGCGCATGACCTATGTCGGCGCACCCGTGATCTTCCAGTTCGACGAGATCGCCCGGAACCGCGGTGTCGTCGCCGAGGGGTCGGTGGCCAGCTTCGAGGCGACCACGTTCTTCCTCGACACCGACGGCTTCTACGCCCTGGTGGACGGACGCGAGGTGCTGCCGATCGGCGACCAGAAGATCGACAAACATTTCTGGCGCAAGGTCAACCAATCGTACCTGCACCGCATCAGCGCGGCCATCGATCCGATCAGCAAGCTGTATGTGCTGTCCTATCCCGGGCAGGACAGTGCCGACGGCACGCCAAACCGGCTGCTGATCTACAACTGGACGGCCGGGCGCTGGTCCGAGGCGGAGATCGAGGCCGAGATCGTCCAGCGCTCGCTGTCGGGGGCCTCGGTGACGCTCGACGACCTGGACGGTGTTTCGGCGAGTCTCGATCTGCTCGGGTTTTCGCTCGACTCGCGCGTCTGGACCGGCGGGCTGATCCTGCTGTCGGCCTTCGATACCGGCCATCGGCTCTGCCTGTTCACCGGCGACAGCCTGGCGGCGGCGGTCGAGACCGGCGAGGCGCAGCTGTTTCCCGGCCGCCGTGCCCTGGTCACCGCGGTGCGGCCGGTGGTCGAGCGCGGCACGCCGGTCGTGCGTATCGGCGCGCGCAACCGCCAGGTCGACGCCGTGATGTGGGGCGTGGACGCACCCTTGAATGCGCTGGGCGAGTGCCCGGTACGCGCGGCCGGGCGCTATCATCGGGCGCGCGTCTCGCTGCCCGCCGGGGATCCTTGGGAACATCTGCAGGGCATCGAGATCGTGGCGCAGCCCGAGGGACTTCAGTGAGCGCCGGGTTCCCGGGAGCGCCGGCAGGGACCGATCTGCGCGGCCTGGCGGCGATCGTCAACCGATTGAACCTCGGCAAGCTCAACTGCACCGGCGCGGTCACGCTTGCGGCCGACCAGCCGACGACCGCAGTCGCCGACAGCCGCGCCAGCGTCGGCAGCTTCATCGGACTGTCGCCGCTCAGCGCGAACGCGGCCGCCGAGATCGCCGCAGGCTCGCTGCATGTCTCGTCGCGCGCAACCGGCAGCTTCGAGCTGACCCATGCCACCGCGGCACTGACCGACCGGACGTTCGCCTACATCATCATCGGTTGAAGCCGTTTTCCGTCGCGCCTTCCCGGAAGCGGCGCGACGGGCCGGGCTGCCGCGAAGCGCGCCCTGCGCCGGCGAGGTCTCGTAGACACGCCGGGCTGGGTCGCGGCGGCGGCGGCCCGTGCCGTTCATCAACAAGTATCGGGAGCCCTGTCATGTTGTTCGGCCAGTTGCCCGGCGACGACCTGCCGCAAGCCTCGAACCGGCTCGCCGCGCTGCCCCCATATGCGACGCTGATCGGCCAGTATCTCGACCGGTTCGGGCCCTATCGGCTGCAGGCGTATGCGATGCCGGTGCTCCCCCAGCCGGCGGTGCCGGCAGGCGTTGCGGTTCCGGCTTCGACGCCGGCCGCACAGCCGGTGCCGACCGTTGCCGCCGCCCGGTTCAAGTACGCGCGCGAGTCCGCGGGCCGCGACAGGCGCAGCGTCGGAAAGCCGGTCGATCCGGTCGGAGCCGGGCCGGGAGTGCTGACCGGGTACGACCAAGCCATCGCCTTCGGCGACGCGATCGCGAACCCGTTCGGCATCGGCCTGGGGTTCTCAAATCCGGGGGTCGCTGGACTTGCGGGGCTCGCGATTCGAGAGCTTGCCGAGGCGGCGCGCAAGAGTGCTATCGACAAAATCAACGACGCCCGGATACGCGGTCTCGTCAACGACGCCAATCGCCGGGTGGCGCCGGGCACGCCGCTGGGACGAGCCGGCGGCGTCGGCACGCCCGGTGTCGGGGGCGGCTTTACGACGACACCGGGCAGAGGGCCATCCGGCGGCGCGCCGGACCGCTCATCGGGAGGCGGGGCCTCGAACCGAGGACCGGGGTCCCGGGGCGGGGGCTTCG
Source organism: uncultured Rhodospirillaceae bacterium (assembly GCA_964372215.1). Lineage (GTDB taxonomy): Bacteria > Pseudomonadota > Alphaproteobacteria > Dongiales > Dongiaceae > DAIMFL01. Next base: position 54,586 of record CAYJQC010000007.1, on the reverse strand, counting down.
ACCATTTCGGCGGGCCGCGGTGACGGAACTGAACGGCATTTCGCGCGCGGACGTGCCGGCGCTCTGGCCGCTCGTCGAGCCGCGGCTTCGGCGAGCCTGCCGCCATGCCGACGGGCGCTACGACGTCGGCGACGTATTCGCAGCCCTGTTGCGGCGGGAAATGCAGCTCTGGATCGCGGTCGATCGGTCGGAACCCGAGCGGATCGAAGCGGTCTGCGTGACCGAAATCGTCAGCTATCCCCGGGAAAGGCGCTGCGGCCTGGTGTTTTGTGCCGGCGACGAGTCCGGGCGCTGGCTCCATCACCTCGATGCGATCGCCGACTGGGCGCGCGGGCAAGGCTGCGCGGCGCTCGAGCTGCAGGGGCGGCCGGGCTGGGAAAGGCGGCTGCCCGAGTGGAAGAAGACGCATGTCCTGCTGCGCAAACGACTCTGAGGGAGAAGCGAGCGATGTCCGGCGGAAGCAAGGGAACCACCACCACGGTGCAGCAGTCCGACCCGTGGTCGGGCCAGCAGCCCTATCTCAGGGAGATCTTCGGCGAGGCGCAGCGGCTGTATCAGCAGCCGGGCCCGGGCTATTACGCCGGACAGACAGTGGCCGGGTTCGCGCCGGAAACCGAGACGGCGCTGAATGCCCAGGCGGCGCGCGCGATGTCGGGTTCGCCTTACCAGCAGGCGGCCGGGCAGCAGCTGCTCAACACGCTGGGCGGGCAGTATCTGAACGCCGGAAATCCGTATTTCAGCGGCATGGCAGGGCGGATCGCGAACGAAGTGCGGCCCCGGCTCGACAGCCAGTTCGCGGCGTCGGGACGCTATGCCAGCGGCGCGCATCAGGAGGCCACGGCGCGTGCCCTGGCCGACGCCACGGCTTCGCTCGCCTACCAGAACTACGCCGACGAGCGGAGCGCGATGCAGAACGCGCTCGGCCTGGCGCCGCAACTGGCGCAGCTCGACTACAACGACATCGCGCAGCTCGCGACGGTGGGACAGACCCGCGAGCAAATGCTGCAAGCACAGATCAACGACCAGATCGCCCGCTACAACTTCGCCCAGCAGCTGCCCTACAACAAGCTGGCCCAGTACATGGGTCTGATCCAGGGCGACTATGGCGGCACCTACACCACGACCGAGCCGCGCGAGCGTGGAATCGGCGGCTCGATCCTGCAGGGCGCCCAGGCGGGGCTCGGTATCGCCGGCGCGCTGGTGCCGGGCGGCGGGCTGCTTTCGGCCGGATTGGGCGCCGGACTCGGCGGTCTCCTCGGCAGCCTCTAGGCCGCAGGCGCCGACAGACACATCCACCGCAGCGGAGACGAGAGATGCCCGGCATCAGCAGCTATGCGACCACACCCGCCGCCAACACGGCGCTGTTTCCCGAAGGCATGGCGCCGTCGGCGGTGAACGACGGCATGCGCCAGGTGCAGGCCGACATCCGCGCCTGGTACGAGAGCGCGGAGTGGATCGATCTCGGCCACGTGCCGGTCTACGCCAGCGCCACCTCGTTCACCGTGGCCGGCGACCAGAGTGCGATCTATCACGTCGGCCGGCGCGTGCGGGCGAGCGGCTCGGCGCCGTTCACCCTGTATGGCAGCGTATCCGCGGTGAGCTTCACCAGCGAGACGGCGGTGACCGTCGCGTGGGACGGCGGCGGACTCGACAACAGCCTGAACCGGATCGCGGCGGGCGTTCTCGGCGCGGCCAATCCTGCCATGCCCCGGGCATCGGCGACGATACCCGGAGCCGTCGAGCTGGCCGACGCCGGCGAGGTCGCCGGCGGCAGCGACGCGCAACGCGCGGTCACGCCGGCCGGGCTGGCCGCGGCGGCGGCGTTCCAGGGCAGGCAGACGATCTGGGTGCCGGCCAACGCCATGCTGGCGCGCATCACCGGCGGCGCCGGCCAGGGCACGAGCGAGACGGCGACAAACAAGGTGATGCGGCGGACCCTGGACTTCGATGCCGCCGCGCAGGAGCACGCCCAGTTTCTCGCGGCCATGCCGAAATCCTGGAACAACGGCACGGTGAGCGCCGAGTTCCTGTGGACCGCGGCGAGCGGCAGCGGTGCGGTGGTCTGGGGGCTGCAGGGCCTCGCCGCATCCGACGACGACGGGCTCGATGCGGCGTTCGGTGCCGCGCAGCAGGTGACCGACGCGCTGCTCGCTTCTGGCGACCTGCACCGCAGCGCCGAGACCGCGCCGGTCACCCTCGGCGGCACTCCGGCGGACGGCGACCTGATCGTCTTCCAGATCTCGCGCAATGCCGGCGATGGCGCCGACACCCTGGCCGCCGACGCGCAGCTCATCGGCGTGCGCCTGTTCTACAGCACCGATGCGAGGAACGATGCTTAGCGTCACGCAGCTCTCCGGTTTCGGCGCCGGCGGACAATCATTCGCCGAGCGCGCCGTGTTCACGACCGCGACCGCCGGCACGCCGTTCGTGGTGCCGGGCCACGTGTCCGAGATCATCGTCAAGTGCTGGGGCGGCGGCGGGGGTGGGGGTGGCGGGAATGGAGCGCTTCTGGGCGGTAGCGGGGGCGGTGGAGCGCTAGCTGCCTGCGAAATTGCGGTATCGCCTGGCGAAACTCTGACAGTTCGTGTCGGGGGCGGTGGGTCCGGGGGAGCGGTGCAGCGGCCTGGTGGTGGGGGCGGCTATTCCGCAGTTCTACGATCCACCGCTTTTCTGTGCTGTGCGAGTGCCGGCGGCGGTGGCGGCGGAACTGAGGGCGCCGGCAGCGGCGGGGCTGGTGGCACAGGCGGAGATACCGGAGGACCTGGAGGGACATCCAGAGGAGGCGCTGGTGGCACTGACGTGGCTGGCGGGGCAGCGGGATCTTCGGGGGGCAATGGAGGCGCAGCTAGTCAGGGTGGCGGCGGCGGGCCTACGCCGGGAGGAGCGTCAGGGGGATTGAACGGCGGTGGCTCCGGAGGCGGAGATAGTGGCCATGGCGGAGGCGGAGGTGCAGGGCACTTCGGAGGCGGAGGTGGCGGAGGTTCTGGCCTTTCCTTTGGAGGCGGTGGAGGTGGGGGATCTTCTCTGACCACTGGTACTAATGCGAATGAGGCAAGTAGCTCCGGAAATTTGGCCGCCGAAAGCAGTGATGTCGACTACGGGAATGCCGCAGGTCAGGGAGCAACAGGAGGAACAGGTGCAGGTGGGGCCGGTAACCCGGGCCGGGTTGTCATCATTTACTGACGGCCAGTATGTTCCATCAAGACAAAGGTTGTTTGTCGACGGATACGGTCCATTCGAATGCGCCAACGCCTACGCAGATTCCTTATCAGGAAGTGCACGTTATTGTAACGAGAATCAACGATTATTGTTGCGCCCTTCTTTAGGGTGCTTTCGTAGAGTAAAATATCTGCAGAGACTTGCTGACGGACTTGATCTCCGGGCTGAAAAGTAAGTCCTCGGACATCGCCTTGAATGTCGTCAGTTCCGGGTCCATCAAGATATATGAAGTCGGGAACAATATCAGGCAATCGATCATAGAAGTGACACAATTCTCCATTGTGGACGTCTATTTTTGCAGAGCTGTGTTGAAATACGATTCTATCTGACAAGTGATGTGGGATTTTTGATTTCGCATTGTTAATCCACTCTTCATTGGCATCCAAACTGTATAGCCGGCCGCCGGGCCCCATGGCGTGGGCCAAAACGATTGTCGAAAACCCTGTCCCAAACTCGAGAATGACGGTTGGCCGACGCTTCAGAACTGCCGCGTGAAGATTGGCAAGGTCTAGTAGATCAGAAGCAATTTCCGATGGATCTCCCGATCGGAGCAGCGGGAGCACGCCTGTTCGTGACAGGTACTGATTGGCACGGGCCGTCAATAATTTTCTAGCTATCGATTTCATTCTGTTCTTTCAGCGTTGCGTTGTCGGCTGTGCAGGACCTGACTAGCATAGGCAGTAGTTCTGGGCGACCATCCTTCTCAATGTTGACGCGAATCATGTCGAGCTCCGCGAACTGAGGGGAGACCCCTCGCGCTTTGACCTTAGTTCGAGGCGGTCAGTCAAGAGCAATTTCAGCAAGAGCATTACCTTCGATATTTCGACTTGGGCTATGGCACAAAAGCAGTGGGAGGACGGGATGGATGCCATGGCGCGAGATGTCGGCCGCCTCGAGGGGCGGCTGCAAGGGCTCGAGGACAAGGTCGGCATCATGGAGCGCAGCATCGACGATCGCCTGACCGCGATCGAGGAGAAACTCGATCGCCTGACCGAGGCCTTCAACATGGGACGCGGCGCCGCGATCACCGCGGCGAAGCTCGGCGGGCTGTTGCTCTTGGCCGCGGGCGCCGCCGCATGGCTCGTCGATCACGCCGCCGGCTGGTGGCGTTGAGAGGTTTGGTAGCGCCGAACCTCACGCGCGCACGGCGTCCAAAGCCACGCAAGCCCACAGCGTCGTAGGCGTCGGTGCGATGGCGGGTATATGCGCCCGCTGAGACTCCCGCGCGCCGCCCGGTCGCCCCACGAGTCGACTTCCTGCACATGACTCCCGCACGCAGCGCCGGTTCCCTCGCGGGCCGCGCGACCGCACGCCTTTGCAACCCGGAACCCGAAAGGAACCGTCCATGAATGCCGAGATCGTCGGCGGCATCGCCCGCCATTTCCTGACCGCCGTCGGCGGCTATTTCGTCGCGACCGGCGCGCTCGATGCCGGTACCCTGGAAACGGCGGTGGGGGCCGCCGTCGCCCTGATCGGTGTCGCCTGGTCGATCCGGGCCAAGCGGCGGGCGGCTTGAAGATGAGCGGGTTTGCGCGTGGCGCCGCGGTCCTGCTGATCTCGGGCCTTGCCGCCTGCACCCCGGCACAACAGGCCGCCATCGACGCCGGGCTGGCCCAGGGCGAGGCCGGCATCAAGGCCGCTCACGACCGCGAGGCCCTGGCGCTCAAGCAGGCGCCCTGCGCGATGACGATCGGCGGCTACGTCCGCGCGCTCAATCCGGCGGAACAGGATGCGGTGCTGGCGCTCTGCGGCGGCGCAACGGGGTTGACCCTCGCCGATCTCGCGAGCCTCGGCCGGACGCTCGATCTGCTTGAGAGCGCACAACCCGGAGCTTTCGGCGATCTGGCGCCGAAGCCGATGGACCGGGTCGAAGCCGCACCATAGCCCGGCGCGCGGCTGCGCCGATTGATGCCGAGGCGGGCACGGCGCACGTGATTGCCGGGGCTGCCGGCCAGCTTGCGCGGGAGCCAGTGCATCGCCGTCGCCGAGAATCCGAGTTCGAGCGTGCCGGCGGGCAGCATCTGCCGGTAGAACGACGTGGTCGCGACGACGGCGTCCTTCGCGCCGCTGGCAACGAGCGAATACAGGCCGCCCGGCGGCCATGGCCACGCGGGTCTCGTCCCGCTCCAGCGCCGTCGCGCCTATGGCTCCCCCCGTCTGCCAATACTGCTACTCGGCGCCTACGGCTCCCCGAAACTCAGGCGAGACGCGCGGCGACCGCCGCGACCGCGTCGCGGGCCGCCGCCACGATGGTATCGGCCTCGCCACGGGACAGACAGAGCGGCGGGGCGAAGCCGATGATGTCGCCCTGGGGCATGGCGCGGGCGATGACCCCGAGGTCCAGCATGGCGGCGGCGATCTGCGGCCCCACTTTCTTCGCCGGGTCGAAGAAGCGGCGATCGGCCTTGTCCTCGACCAGTTCGACCGCCGCCAGCATGCCTTCCCCGCGCACGTCGCCGACCAGCGGGTGATCGCTCAGCGCGTCGCTCAGGTTCTTGCGGAAATAGGCGCCGGTTTCCCGCACGTTCTCGATCAGGCCGAGCTTGTCGACCAGCTCCAGGTTGGCGACGCCGGCCGCCGCGCAGAGCGGATGGGCCGAATAGGTCCAGCCATGTCCGATGGCGCCGAGCTTGTCGGTACCCTGCTCCAGCCCCTTCCAGACCCGGTCGGAGACGACGACGCCCGACAGCGGCGCGTAGGCCGAGGTCAAGCCCTTGGCCAGGGTGATGAAGTCGGGCTTCAGCCCGTAGTGGTCGCTGCCGAACATGCTGCCGAGCCGGCCGAAGCCGGTCACCACCTCGTCGGCGATGAGCAGGATGTCGTACTTGCGCAGCACCGCCTGGATCTTGTCCCAATATCCCTTGGGCGGCGGCACGATGCCGCCGGTGCCGAGCACCGGCTCGCCGATGAAGGCGGCCACGGTATCCGGGCCTTGCTCGAGGATCATGCTCTCCAGCTTGTCCGCGCAGTGCTGGGAGAAGGCCTCCTCGCTCATCGCCCGGTCGGCGCGGCGGAAGTAGTACGGCGCCTCGGTATGCAGGACGGGCGCGAGGGGCAGGTCGAAGGCGTTGTGGAACAGCGCCAGGCCGGTGAGGCTGCCGGTCATCAGGCCGGAGCCGTGATAGCCGCGCCAGCGCGAGATGATCTTTTTCTTCTGCGGCCGGCCGAGAACGTTGTTGTAGTACCAGACCAGCTTGACGATGGTCTCGTTGGCATCGGAACCGCCGAGGCCGAAATAGACCTTGCTCATGCCCTTGGGCGCGCGCTCCATCACCATATGGGCGAGGCGGATCGAAGTTTCCGATCCGTGGCCGACATAGGAATGGTAGTAGCAGAGCTGCTCCGCCTGCTTGGCGATGGCGTCGATGATCTCCCGCCTGCCATAGCCGACATTGACGCAGTACAGCCCGGCGAAGGCATCGAGGCTGCGCTTGCCGGCCCGGTCGGTGATGAAGACCCCTTCGCCGCCTTCGACGATCCGGGTCGGTGCCTCGCCGCGCGCATGGGCGGCGAGATGGGTCGAAGGATGGAAGAAGCTCTCGCGATCCCAGGCCTCGAGCGGATCGTTGCGGCGCGTGGCGGCGGTTGCGGTCTTGGACATGGCTCTCCCTTTCATCCCCACTCGATTGCGGCGCAAGCGGTCGAGCCGCGCGGCACTCGTCGCCAACATAGGCGAACTTGCTGCGGTGTTGCCGATCGGCGCTCGGCCGCCATCCTAGGGTCGGCATGCCGGAGAAGGTCTTCGGAGCAGTCTGCCATCACCGACGAAGATTCTGGAAACTCCGCCACGGACAGAGGAATCGTCCGCATTGTCGCCGGTGCCGCTCGACCGGCCGCGGCAGCGGCGATAGTCTGACGCCCGATTCGGAAGCGTCCAGGTCAAGGGGGAGTGCGGCATGGCCGGCGTGGCCGCCATCGGCGAATGCATGGTCGAGCTGTCGCCCCGGGAGGGCGGGCTGTTCGGCCTGGCGTTCGGCGGCGACACGCTCAACACGGCGGTCTATCTGGCGCGCCTCGGCGTCGTGGTCGACTATTTGACCGCGCTCGGCGATGACGCGTTCAGCGACCGGATGCTCGCATTCTGGCAGGCGGAAGGTGTCGGCAGCGGTCTGGTGCCGCGGCTTCCCGGACGACTGCCCGGGCTCTACATGATCGAAATCGACGACCACGGCGAGCGGCGGTTCAGCTATTGGCGCGACCGCGCGCCGGCGCGCGAGTTGTTCGCGCTGCCGCAGACCTCGGAGATCGTGGCGGCGCTCGGCACGTACGAGCTGATCTATCTCTCGGGAATCAGCCTGTCGCTCTACGGCGACTCCGGGCGCGCGACGCTGATGGCCGGTCTCGATGCGGCGCGCGCCGCCGGCGCCCGCGTGGTGTTCGACGGCAACTACCGGCCGCGCAATTGGAGCGGCGTCGCCGAGGCGCGCGCGGCGATGAGCGCCATGCCGGGGCGTGCCGACATCGTGCTGACCAGTTTCGACGACGAGCAGGCGGTGCACGGCGACGGCGATGCGCCCGCCACGGTGCGACGCCTGCGGCGGCTGGGGATCGGCGAGATCGTGGTCAAGCTCGGTGCCTCGGGCTGCCTGGTCGCCGATGGCGAACGCGAGCGGCACTTGCCGGCGACGCCACGAGGGCCGGTGGTCGATACCACCGCGGCCGGCGATTCCTTCAATGCGGCCTATCTGGCGGCGCGCCTCGCCGGTGTCGCGCCGCTGGCCGCGGCCGCGGCCGGGCAGGCCCTGGCCGGCGCCGTGATCTGCCATCCCGGCGCGATCATGCCACGCGCGGCGATGCCGGACATGCTCGCCGAACCGCCGCTCGAGGAGAGCGTCCGATGAGCGAACCCCGCGGTGCCGATCTGGCGGCGCTGCTGCGCCGGGCGCGGATCGTGCCGGTGCTGACGATCGCCGACGCGGCGCGGGCCGTGCCGCTCGCCCGCGCGCTCTGCCGGGGCGGCCTGCCGGTGATCGAGGTGACCCTGAGGACGCCGGTGGCGCTCGACGCGGCGCGCCGGATCATCGCCGAGGTGCCTGAGGCGGTGGTCGGCCTCGGCACCTTGCTGGTCCCGGGCGATGTCGACGACGCGGTCGCGGCCGGCGTGCGCTTCGCGGTCAGCCCGGGGGCGACCCCGGCGCTGCTCGCCGCCGCGGCCGGCGCGGGCCTGGCCTTCATGCCCGGCGTCGCCACGGTGTCGGAGGCGATGGCGGCGCGCGAAGCCGGGTTCCGGCTGCTCAAGCTGTTCCCGGCGGAAGCGGCCGGCGGCATCGCGCTGCTGAAGAGCCTGGCCGCGCCGCTCGGCGATCTCGCCTTCTGCCCGACCGGCGGCATCGATGCGCGGAATCTGCGCGACTACCTGGCGCAGCCGAATGTCGTAGCGATCGGCGGGTCGTGGCTGGCGCCTGAAGCCGAACTGGCCGCAGGCGCCTGGGATCGCATCACGGCGCGTGCCACGGAGGCCTGTGGCCTGGCCGGCTTGGCGCCGGCGGCATCGGCCTAGGCGGGCTCTGTGGTGGCGCCGGGAACGACCAGCCGTTCGATCGGCAATGCGGTCTCCTTCACCGGCTTGGTGACGATGTAGGTGAAGTACCTGTCGATGCCGAGGTCGGCAGCCAGCAGCTCCTCGATCAGCCGCTGATAGGCGTCGACATCGCGGGCCGCCACCTTGATGAGATAGTCGACGCCACCGCCCAGCGCCCAGCATTCGACGATCTCGGGGGTCTCGCAGACCGCGGCCTCGAAGCGGGCGAAGTCGGCCTGGCGGTGGCTGCCCAGGGTGATCTCGGCGAACACGGTGGTGATCGGGCCGAGCAGGCGCAGCGCGATGCGCGCGTGGTAGCTGGCGATGATCCCGGCCGCCTCCAGCCGGCGCAGCCGCTCCCAGCAGGGCGAGGCCGACAAACCGACCCGTTCCGCCAGCGCCAGCTTGGTGATGCGGCCCTCGCGCTGCAGGGTCGCGAGAATCCGCAGATCTATGGCGTCGAGGCCGGCCCGGCTCATGGCCGCGCCTTCCGATGCCGTCCCGCCCAGATGGTCATGATCGTCCGCTCCTCGGGCCGCGCCGCCGGCCGCCCCGGCGCCGGCCGGCCGCGCCGGCAGCTCCGCGGTTGTTCTTTGTCCCATTTTTGGGCATTCCTTATGTCATGACAAGTTGGCTGCCCAGGCGCAGCGCCCTCCGGCGCCCGCTCTACAAGTCCCTGGTCGAGGCGATGACCGCGGCGATCGGCGACGGCACGCTCGATTCCGGCAGCCGCCTGCCGACCCAGCGCGACATGGCCCGCGATCTCGGCATCAGCCTGCAGACCGTGGGGCGGGCGTATGACGAGTTGATCCGCCGCGGCCTGGCGGTCGGCGAGGTCGGGCGCGGCACCTTCGTGCGCGCCGGCCGCAATCAGTCCCGGACCCCGTTCCTGACCGAGCATGCCGAGCGCGGGCTGATCGACCTGTCGATCCTGAAGCCGGTCTGGCACGGCCTGCATGTCGAGCGCATGCAGGCGGCGCTGGCGGCGCTGGCGCGCCAGCTCGAGCCCGACACCGTGCTGTCGTTCCGCCCCAATGTCGGGCTGACCCGGCACCGCGAGGCGGCGATCGGCTGGCTCCAGCTATGCGGCCTCCGGACCGAGCCGCGCAACGTGATCGTCACCAACGGCGTGTCGCAATCGATGGCGGTGGCGCTGACCAGCGTGGCGCGCCCCGGCGAACTGGTGCTGACCGAGGAGATCGGCCATCACCAGCTGATCCCGCTCGCCGCCTATCTCGGGCTCAGGCTCCAGGGCCTCGAGATCGATCGCGCCGGCATCCTGCCCGCGGCCTTCGAGGCGGCCTGCGACTCGCGCGAGGTCCGCGCCCTGTTCGTGGTGCCGAGCTACGCCAATCCCACGGCCAGCCTGATGCCCGAGGCCCGGCGCAAGGCGATCGTGGCGATCGCCCGCCGGCACGACGTGCACATCGTCGAGGACGATGCCTGGGGCCCGCTGGCCGAGGACCGGCCGCCGCCGTTTGCGGCGCTGGCACCCGAGCGCGCGCTGTACATGACCAGCTTCACCAAATGTCTGATGCCGGGCCTGCGCTCCGGCTATCTGGCGGTGCCCGACGCGCTGGTGGCGCCGGTCACCAGCCGCCAGCTCGCCTTCGCCTGGACCGCGACGCCGCTGGTGGCGGAGATCGCCGCGCGCTGGGTGACCGACGGCACCGCGCGCGAGCTGCTGCTGTGGCAGCGGGCGGCATTGGCCGAACGGCACGCCATCGTCCGCGAGGTGCTGGGCGGCGTGCCGCACTTCACCCATCCGCACTGCCTGCACATCTGGCTGCCGCTGCCCGATGGCTGGAACGTCGATCAGTTCGTCACCCATGCGCGACTGCGCGGTGTCGCGGTGGCGCCGGCAACCGCCTTCGCGGTCAATCCGTCGACCAATCCGCGGGCGGTGCGCATTTCGGTCGGCTCGCCGCCGAGCGGCGCGGATCTGCGCCGCGGCCTGAACGTCGTGGCCGCCCTGGTCGCGGCCGATCCCGAGCCGGTTTCCCTGGCTCTTTGATCTTCCCGCCGACTCGATTGCCCGCCGCAGCGTGGCGTGCTCTCGTTTTCATATTGACATGATACAATATTGCCATTGACGCCCGCATTGTTCTTGTTTCATGGTCCAGGAAATCATGACAATTCCCGCACAGGGAAGAATCAGGGACAGGCAAGGTGGCGGCAGCGCCCATCATCGAGATCGAGCGGATCTCCAAGAGCTTCGGTCCGCTCCAGGTGCTCAAGGAACTGAGCTTCACGGTTCAGCCCGGCGAAAAGCTCGCCCTGATCGGGCCGAGCGGCTCGGGCAAGACCACCATTCTGCGCGTGCTCATGACCCTCGAGACCATCAATGGCGGCCATATCAGGGTCGAGGGCGAGGAGCTCTGGCACGAGTTGCGCAATGGCGGCCTGGTGCCGGCCGGAGAGAAGCATCTGCATCAGATGCGGGCCAAGATCGGCATGGTCTTCCAGCTCTTCAACCTGTTCCCGCACAAGACCGTGCTCGAGAACGTGACCATGCCGCAGGTGCTGGCCAAGGGCGCCCGCGCGGCGGAAGCGGGCGAGCGCGCCATGCAGTACCTGGAGATGGTCGGCATGGCGGACAAGGTCGCCGCCAAGCCGGCGCAGCTCTCCGGCGGCCAGAAGCAGCGGGTGGCGATCGCCCGCGCGCTCGCCCTGCAGCCCAGGATCATGCTGTTCGACGAGGTCACCTCGGCGCTCGATCCCGAGCTGGTCGAGGAGGTGCTGAACGTGCTGCGCCGGCTCGCCGCCGAGACCGACATGACCATGCTGCTGGTCACCCACGAAATGAGCTTCGCCCACGACTTCGCCGACCGGGTGCTGTTCTTCGACGGCGGCCGGATCGTCGAGGAAGGACCACCGGATCAGATTTTCACCGATCCGCGCGAGGAACGGACCAAGGCGTTCCTCAAGAAGATCATCGCGGCCGGACATCGCATTTGAGCGCGGCGGCCGCCGGAACCGACCGACCGACATGCGGCGGAACCAGGGAAAACCGAAGAAGGAGACGGGAGATGATCAGTAAGGAAATCGCGCGTCGCGGCCTGCTTGCCGCGACAATGCTGGCCGGAGCCACGCTGCTGACGGCTGCCGGCGCGTGGAACCCCGCGCTCGCCGACGACACGCTGGCCCAGATGAAGGCGCAGGGCTTCGCCCGCATCGCCATCGCCAACGAGCCGCCGTGGACCGAGGTGACGCCTGACGGCAAGGTCTCGGGCGGGGCCGTGGAGGTCGCGCGCGCCGTGCTGGCCAAGCTCGGCATCCCCGACGTCGCCGCCAGCATCTCGGAATACGGCGCGATGATTCCCGGGCTGCAGGCCCACCGCTTCGACCTAGTGACCGCGGGGCTGTTCATCAAGCCGGAGCGCTGCCAGGCGGTGATCTTCTCCGAGCCCGATCTGTGCGACGCCGAGGCCTTCGCGGTGAAGACCGGAAATCCCATGGGCTTCGCCACCTACGCCGACATCGCCGCCAGCGACAGCGCCAAGGTCGGCGCGCCGGGCGGCGGCACCGAGGAACGGCTGGCGCTCGAGGCCGGGGTGCCGCGCGACCGCGTGATCGTGGTGCCCGACGGGTCCAGCGGCATCAAGATGCTGCTGGACGGCCGCATCGACGTCTACGCCCTGCCGACGCTCTCGCTCAACGACCTGGTGTCGAAGGCGGGCGGCGGACTGGACATCGTCACGCCGGTCAAGGACACACCGATCTACTGTGCCGGCGCCGCCTTCCGCAAGGACGACGAGGCCCTGCGCGACGCCTACGACAAGGTGCTGGCCGAGATGAAGCAGAGCGGCGAGTTCGCCAAGATCGTCGAGCCCTTCGGCTTCCCCGCCGCGGCCGCCTCCATGGTCACGCGCGAGGAGCTCTGCAACCGGAGCTGACGCAGCGCAGTCGGATTGCCGTCGCGGCGCCGCATGGCGTCGCGGCGGCGGGCCGGCCGCATGCCATGCCGTTCCATCCGATCGCATGACCCGAGGGAATCCGCAGTGACCAGCTCCGCCGCCGATTGGTCCGGATATCTCAGCCTGATCCTGCAGGGCGCCTGGGTGACCGTGCAGCTCACGGTCATGGGCAGCGTGGTCGCCCTGGTGTTCGCGTTCCTCGGCGGTCTCGGCCGGATGTCGCGCCATTTCGTCCTGCGGGCGCTGGCCACCGTCTACATCGAGTTCTTCCGCGGCACCTCGATCTTCGTGCAGCTGTTCTGGGCCTATTTCGTGCTGCCGCTGTTCGGCGTTCCCCTCAGCCCCCTCCAGGCCGGCGTGATGGCGCTCGGCCTCAATGTCGGCGCCTACGGTGCCGAGGTGGTGCGCGGCGCCATCAAGTCGGTGCCGCGCGAGCAGATCGAGGCCTGCACCGCGCTCAACTTCACGCCCTGGCAGCGCCTGCGCCATGTGCTGCTGCCGCAGGCCTTCGTCGTCATGCTGCCGACCTTCGGCAACAACGCGATCGAGCTCCTGAAGGGCACCGCTGTGGTCTCGCTGATCTCGCTCGCCGACATGACCTTCCAGGCCCAGGTGGTGCGGGCGCAGACCGGCAGCACGGCAATCCCGTTTTTCACCACGCTGGTTCTGTACTTCGCCATCGCGTCGGCGATCAGCTTCGGCGTGCGCGGCCTCGAGCGACGGCTGTCCGCCGGGCTCGACGTGACCAAGGCGTGAGGCGACGATGGATTGGGATTGGGCATTCGTCTGGGAAATCCTGCCGACTCTGCTCCAGGGCGCCGTCATCACGGTCGAGGCGACCCTTCTGGGCAGCATCGTGGCGATGGTTGTCGGGCTGCTGTTCGCCATCGCCCGCCGCGCGCGCAACCGGTGGATCGCCCGGCCGGTCGGATTCGTGGTCGAGTTCATCCGCGGCACGCCGCTGCTGGTGCAGCTCTATTTCCTGTTCTACGTGCTGCCCGACATCGGCATCCTGCTGCCGCCCCTGACGGCCGGCGTGATCGCGCTCGGACTGCATTACGGTACTTATACGTCGGAGGTCTACCGCGCCGGCATCGACAACATTCCGCGCGGGCAATGGGAGGCGGCGAAGGCGGTCAACCTGACGGCGACCCAGACCTGGGTCCATGTCATCGTGCCGCAGGCGGTCCGGCCGATGATCCCGGCGCTCGCCAACTACTTCATCGCCATGTTCAAGGAGACGCCGCTGCTGTCCGCGATCACCGTGGTCGAACTGATGAACCAGGCGCGCAGCGTCGCCAACTTCTCGTACCGCTATCTCGAGCCGATGACCCTGGTCGGCGTGTTCTTCCTGGCGATCAGCGTGCCGACGGTGATGCTGCTGCGCCATCTCGAGCGGCGCTATGGCCATGTCTGACGCGGCACCGACGGCCGCGCGGCCGGCGATCCGTCCGGTCGGCCAGGCGGCGGCGTTCGACGCCCGCCCGGCAGCCTTGCGCCTCGGCTTGATCGCGCTCGCCACCGACCTCACGTCGGAGGGCGACTTCGCCCGCATCTGTACGCCGCGCGGCATCGCCGTGCACACGACGCGGGTCGCCTACGAGAACCCGACCAATGCCGACAATCTGCGGGCCATGCAGCCGCGTCTGGCCGAGGCAGCGGCGCTGATCCTGCCGGGCGAGCGCCTCGACGCCATCGCCTATTCCTGCACCGCGGCTTCGGTGTTGATCGGCGACGCCGTGGTCCAGCAGGCAGTCGCCGCCGGCCGCCCCGGCATTCCCTGCATCACGCCCATCGGTGCTGCACTCCTGGCGCTGCGCCGACTCGGGGCCCGGCGGCTCTCGATCCTGACGCCCTATACCGATGCCGTGACCCGGCCGGTCTGCGACTTCTTCGCCGCGTCCGGGTTCGACGTGGCGTCGGCCGCCTGCTTCGGTCTCGACGACGACCGGCAAATGGCGCGCCTCGCGCCGCGCAGCCTGATCGAGGCGGCAGCGGAGGCCTGCGATCCCGCGGCCGACGCCTTGTTCGTCTCCTGCACCGCGCTGCGGGCCTGCGAGGCGGTGGAGGCGATGGAGGCGCGGATCGGCCGTCCGGTGGTGACCGCCAACCAGGCGATGATCTGGGGCACGCTGCGGGCTGCGGGCTATGCCGACGCCGTCGACGGCGTCGGCCGGCTGTTGCGCCTGCCGCGGCAGGAGGCGGCATGACCGCCGGGGCACGCCTGGCGGCGGACCGACCCGACGCTGCGCCGGCGCGGGTGGACCTGCCCGGATTCACCGAGATCCTGGAGGCGCGCCGGCGGCTTGCCGGGCGCGTGCGGCGCACGCCGCTGGTTCATTCCGACGCCTTGTCCGAGATCGCCGGCGTGAAGGTGCATCTGAAGCTCGAACATCATCAGGCGACCGGCAGCTTCAAGCTGCGCGGCGCCACCAATGCGGTGCTGAAGCTCGACGCCACGGCGCGCGCGCGCGGCGTGACCGGCGTTTCCACCGGCAATCACGGCCGTGGCCTGGCCCAGGCGGCGCGGGATGCCGGCGTGCGCTGCGTCATCTGCCTGTCGCGGCTGGTGCCAGGCAACAAGGTCGCGGCGATCCGTGCTCTCGGCGCCGAGGCGCGGATCGTCGGCCAGTCGCAGGACGAAGCCCAGGCGGAGGTCGACCGGCTGGTCGCCGAGGACGGCCTGGCCTTGATCCCGCCCTTCGACCACCGCGACATCATCGCCGGCCAGGGAACCCTGGGGCTGGAGATGACCGAGGACCTGCCGTCGATCGGCACGGTGGTGGTGCCTCTCTCGGGCGGCGGGCTGATCTCGGGAATCGCCCAGGCGGTCAAGACCGCGAACCCGGCGGCGCGCGTCGTCGGCGTCAGCATGGAACGCGGCGCGGCGATGATCGAGAGCCGGCGCGCCGGCCGGCCCGTGCAAGTGCGCGAGCTGGCGAGCCTCGCCGACTCGCTCGGCGGCGGCATCGGCCTCGACAACCGCTTTACCTTCACGATGGTCGGCAGTCTGGTCGACGACCTCGTGACGGTGAGCGAGACGGAGATCGCGGCCGGCCTGCGCCACGCCTATTGGCAGGAGCGCGAGATCATCGAGGGCGCCGCGGCCGTCGGCATCGCCGCGCTGCTGGCCGGCAAGCTGGACTGCAGCGGGCCGACCGTGCTCCTGCTCAGCGGCCGCAACATCGACATGGCGCTGCATCATCGCCTGGTCTCGGGCGAGGACGTCGATTTGACAGCCGACGACCGGAGCGCCGGCCGATGCCGCGCATGACGATCCTGACCGAAACGGACCTGCGGGCGCAGGTGCGGCTCGATGCGGATGCGGTGGCCTGCGTCGAAGGGGCGTTCGCCGCGCTTGCCACCAAGGCGGTGGTCATGCCGCCGATCCTGCGCCTCGACATCGCCGAGCATCACGGCGAGGTCGACGTGAAGACCGCCTATGTCCCCGGCCTCGACGGCTTCGCCATCAAGATCAGCCCGGGGTTCTTCGACAATCCCAAGCTGGGCCTGCCCAGCCTCAACGGGCTGATGGTCCTGTTCAGCGCCACGACCGGCCTGGTACAGGCGGTGCTGCTCGACAACGGCTACCTGACCGACGTGCGGACGGCGGCGGCCGGCGCCGTGGCGGCCAGGCATCTGTCGCGGCCGGACTCGCGGGCGGCGGCGATCCTGGGCGCCGGCATCCAGGCGCGCCTCCAGCTCGAGGCGCTGACCCTGGTCAGGCCGATCGCGCGGGCGTCGATCTGGGCCCGCCGCCCGGATCAGGCGGCGAGCGCCGCCAAGGAATTGACGGGACGGCTCGGCATTGCGGTCGACGCGGTGGCGAGCGCCGCGGATGCCGTCGCAAGCGCCGACATCGTGGTCACCACCACGCCCTCGAGCTCGCCGATCCTGCGGGCCGATTGGCTGCGGCCCGGCCAGCATGTCACCGCCATGGGCTCCGACGCCGAGCACAAGAACGAGATCGAACCGGCGGTCGTCGTCCGGGCGGATCGCTATGTCGGCGACCGGATCGGCCAATGCGCCCGGCTCGGCGAACTGCATCACGCGATCGCGGCCGGCCTGGTACCGGCCGATCGCGACTGGCCGGAGCTCGGCGCCGTCATTGCCGGCAAGGCTGCCGGGCGCCGAGCCGCCAGCGACATCACCGTCTGCGACCTGACCGGGACCGGCGTGCAGGATACCGCCATCGCCACCCTGGCCCATGCGCGCTGCGCGGCTGCCGGCGCCGGCACCGAGTTCGAGAGTTGAGAAGGAGATCCATATCGTGACTGGGGTCGATTTGCCGTTCGAGCGTGCGGAGTATGGCGCGCGCCTCGCCAAGACGCGCAAGGCCATGGAGCAGGCGGGGATCGAGCTGCTGATCGTGACCGACCCCTCCAACATGGCCTGGCTTACCGGCTATGACGGCTGGTCGTTCTATGTCCATCAGTGCGTGCTGGTGCTGCCGGACGAGGATCCCATCTGGTACGGCCGCGGCCAGGACGCCAACGGCGCCAAGCGCACGGTCTACCTGGATCACGACCGGATCATCGGCTACCCTGACCACTACGTGCAGTCGACCGAGCGGCACCCGATGGATCTGCTGTCGAAGATCATCGCCGACCGCGGCTGGGGCGGCCGGCGGATCGGCGTCGAGATGGACAACTACTACTTCGCCGCCGCCTGCTACGCCTCGCTCACCCGCAACCTGCCGAACGCGACGTTCAAGGATGCGACCGCGCTGGTGAACTGGCAGCGCGCGGTGAAGTCGGCGCGCGAGCTCGACTACATGCGCAAGGCGGCCCGCATCGTCGAGGCCATGCACAAGCGTATTCTCGAGGTGGTGAAGCCGGGTGTCCCCAAGAACCGGGTGGTGGCCGAGATTCTGCACACGGGAACGCTGGGCGTGGCGGGCGCCGGCGGCGACTATGCGGCGATCGTGCCGCTGCTGCCGACCGGCGCCGATGCCGGCGCGCCCCACCTCACCTGGGACGACAAGCCGATGCGCGGCGGGGAGGGCACCTATTTCGAGATCGCCGGCTGCTACCGGCGTTACCACTGCCCGTTGTCGCGCACGGTGTTTCTCGGCCAGCCGCCGCAGAAATTCCTCGACGCCGAGACGGCGCTTCAGGAAGGCATCGCCGCCGGACTCGACGCCGCCAGGCCGGGCAATACCTGCGACGACATCGCCGGCGCCTTCTTCGGCGTGCTGAAGCGCTTCGGCATCGAGAAGACCAGCCGCTGCGGCTATCCGATCGGCATTTCCTATCCGCCGGACTGGGGCGAGCGCACCATGAGCTTGCGGCCGGGCGACCGCAGCGAGCTGAAGTCCGGCATGACCTTCCACTTCATGCCCGGCCTGTGGTTCGACGACTGGGGCATCGAGATCACCGAGAGCATCGTCATCACCGAGGCCGGCGTGGAGACGCTGGCCGACGTGCCGCGCCAGCTCTTCGTGAAGAACTAGGGCGGGTCGACGTGAACACCGAGTCCCGCCCCTCGCCGATCACCCCCACCGTCGATTTCGACCGGGACGGGGTGCAGCACGGATTCCTCCGGCTGCCCTACAGCCGCGACGATTCCGCGTGGGGTGCGGTGATGATTCCGATCACCGTGGCGAAGCAGGGCAGCGGACCCACGGCGCTGCTCACCGGCGGCAATCACGGCGACGAGTACGAGGGGCCGATCGCGCTGTTCGACCTGGCGCAGCGCCTGAAGGCGGAGGAGATCCGCGGCCGGGTGATCATCGTCCCCGGCATGAACTACCCGGCCCTGCGCGCCGCCACCCGCACCTCGCCGATCGACCGCGGCAACATGAACCGCAGCTTTCCGGGCAAGCCCGACGGTACCGTGACCGAGAAGATCGCGGACTTCTTCCAGCGCCGGCTGGTGCCGCTGGCCGACGTCGTTCTCGACGTCCATTCCGGCGGCAAGACGCTGGAGTTCGTGCCGTTCGCCGCGGCGCATGTGCTGCCCGACAAGGCGCAGGAGGCGCGCTGCTTCGCCGCGGTCGAGGCCTTCGCCGCGCCGTTCTCCATGAGCATGCTGGAGATCGACAATGTCGGCATGTACGACACCGCGGTCGAGGCGCAGGGCAAGGTGTTCGTGACCACCGAGCTCGGTGGCGGCGGGTCGTCGACCGCGCGCACCGTGGCGATCGCCCGGCGCGGCGTCCGCAACCTGCTGATCCACGCCGGAATCCTGCGCGGCGAACCGGAACACGGCGCCACCGTCCATCTCGACATGCCGTCCGGCGACTGCTTCACGTTCAGCGAGTCCGACGGGCTGCTCGAGCCCTGCGCCGATCTCGGCGACCTCGTCGCCGCCGGACAGGTGCTGGCCCGGGTCCACGCGGTGGAACGCACCGGGGCGGCGCCGGCCGAGTACCGCGCCGGAATCGGCGGCATCCTGACCGGCCGGCATTTCCCCGGCCTGATCAAGAGCGGCGATTGCCTGGCGGTGATCGGCGTGCCCCAGGACTGAGACTCTGCCGACTGCCCTGGTCGGTCCAGTCCACGATTCCAAGGGTACCCGGCAAATCGAACGTAGGACTCCGGCGGAGTTCCCGTTATTCTTTCCGATCAATCCGGGGGGATGATCCGGAAGACAAACAGGGAGGATGGCAGATGAAGTCTCTGTTCGCCGCGACGGTGCTCGGCGCCACGTTTCTGTTCGGCGGCAGCGCCTTTGCCCAGTGCGACCCCGGCGAGACCGTCGTCAAGTTCAGCCACGTCGTCGCCGCCACCGGCCACCCCAAGGGCGAGGCCGCCGAGGATCTCGCCAAGCGCGTCAATGACGAGATGAACGGCAAGCTGTGCATGGAGGTGTTCCCCAATTCGCAGCTGTTCGACGACGACAAGGTGATGGAGGCGTTGCTGCTCGGCGACGTCCAGCTCGCCGCGCCGTCGCTCTCCAAGTTCGAGGCCTACACGCTGAAGTACCGGCTGTTCGACCTGCCGTTCCTGTTTCCCGATACCCACTCGGTCGATCTCTTCATCAACGGCGACAAGGGCAAGGAACTGTTGAACGCGATGTCAGACAAGGGCTTCGTCGGGCTCGGCTACTGGCTCAACGGCCTGAAGCAGTTTTCGGCCAACAAGCCGCTGCTGCTGCCCTCCGATGCCAAGGGGCTGAAGTTCCGCATCCAGACCTCCGATGTCGCCGAGGCGATGATCGAAGGACTCGGCGCCAATGCCCAGAAGCTCGCATTCAAGGAGGTCTACGGCGCGCTGCAGACCGGCGTCGTCGATGGCCAGGAGAACACCTGGTCGAACATCTACACCCAGAAGTTCTACGAAGTGCAGGACGGGATCACCGAGACCAACCATGAGCTCCTGACCTATCTGCTGGTGACCTCGTCGGAGTTCCTCGACAGTCTCGACGCGGACACCCGCGGCCAGTTTCTCACCATCGTCGACGAAGTGACCAGGACCTGGAACGCCAAGGCCGACGCGATCAACGAGGAAGGCAAGCAGAAGATCATCGAGGCCGGCGGCACGGTCCGCGAGCTGACGCCGGAACAGCGCCAGGCCTGGATCGACGCCATGAAGCCGGTCTGGGACAGGTTCCGCGACGATATCGGCCAGGATGTGATCGACGCAGCCGTCGCCGCCAGCATGTGACGGCACCCGGATCGCTGCCGGCCGGCGCGCCCTGCTCGAATCCGACGCCGGCCGGCTGCCGATCGGGGGGAGGGCGCATGAAGCGGCTGCGGGAACGGGTGACGCGCTGGGAGGAGAACTTCATCGCCCTGTTGCTGGCGGCGATGACGTTGGTGTCGTTCGTCCAGGTGGTCGCCCGCTACGTCTTCAACTCCGGCTGGACCGGGGCGCTCGAATTTACCCGCATCCTGTTCGCCTGGGTGATCCTGTTCGGCATGGCCTACGGGATCAAGGTCGGCGCCCATCTCGGCGTCGACGCGCTCATCCGCCTGTTCCCCAAGCCGCTGTTCAAGGCCGCTGCGGTGTTCGGCGCGCTCTGCAGCATCCTCTACGCCGCCATCCTGCTCCAGGCCGACTGGCTGCAGGTCTTCGGCATCGACACCCGGGGCGGGGCGATCGACTACTGGCTGAAGATGTACAAGATCGGCATCGGGCTCGACGACCTGCGCTATCCCGTGTGGATGCAGGACAGCTTCGGCCTGCAGGAGCGCGTGCAGCGCTGGATCGCCTACCTGATCCTGCCGCTCGGGCTCGGCCTGTTCGCGCTGCGCTGCGTTCAGGCGTTGCTGCAGATCCTGCGCGGCGAGCGCGACCTGATCGTGTCGGGCCACGAGGCCGAGGATTTGGTGGCCGAGCATCGCGGCGCGCTGGCCGACGACCCGCCGGCCGGGGCCGGCGCCGATCGGGATCGGACCTGAGCGACGATGCAGTCCCTGTTCCTGTTCGCCATGGTGCTGGTGCTGCTGGCGCTCGGCGTGCCGATCGCCATCGCGCTCGGCCTGTCGAGCGTCGTCTTCATCGCGATCTTCTCCAACGATTCGCTGTCGTCCATCGCCCTGCAACTGTTCACCGCGTCGCAGAACTACACGCTGCTGGCAATCCCGTTCTTCATCCTCGCCTCGTCCTTCATGTCGACCGGCGGTGTCGCCCGCCGCATCATCCGCTTCGCCATCGCCTCGGTCGGGCATTTCCGCGGCGGCATGGCGATCGCGTCGGTGTTCGCCTGCATGCTGTTCGCGGCCCTCTCGGGTTCGTCGCCGGCCACGGTCGTGGCGATCGGCACGATTGCCATCACCGGCATGCGGCAGGTCGGCTACAGCAAGGAATTCGCCGCTGGCGTCATCTGCAACGCCGGGACGCTCGGCATCCTGATTCCGCCGTCCATCGTCATGGTGGTGTACTCGGCGGCGACCGACGTCTCGGTCGGCCGCATGTTCCTGGCCGGGGTCGTGCCGGGCTTCGTCGCCGGGGCCATGCTGATGGCCGGCATCTACGTCAATGCGCGCTGGCGCAAGATGCCGAGCCGCGGCTTCGAGGGGCTGCGCGAGGTTGGACGCGCCGCGGCCGAGGCGGGCTGGGGCCTGTTCCTGATCGTCATCATCCTGGGCGGCATCTATGGCGGCGTGTTCACGCCGACCGAAGCGGCCGCCGTCGCCGCCGTCTACGCCTTCCTGATCGCGCTGTTCGTGTATCGCGACATGGGGCCGCTCAAGGACGCCCCCTGGCGCCGACCCGGCGAACGGGCCGGATCCGCCGCATTGCGGGGCCTGCGCGACACGGCGCTGGCGTTCGGCCCGGCCTGTTTCCACCCGGATACCCGCAAGGTGCTGGTGGATTCCGGCAAGACCGTGATCATGTTGATGTTTATCATCGTGAACGCCCTGCTGTTCGCCCACGTGCTGACCTCGGAGCGGATCCCCCAGGCGATCACCGAGTGGATGGTCGGCGCCGGCTTCAACTGGTTCACCTTCCTGATCGCCGTGAACCTGCTGCTGCTGCTGGGCGGCCAGTTCATGGAGCCATCGGGCCTTCTGCTGATCGTCGCACCGGTGGTATTTCCGATCGCCATCCAGCTCGGCGTCGATCCGGTCCATCTCGGCATCATCATGGTGGTGAACATGGAAATCGGCATGATCACGCCGCCGATCGGCCTCAACCTGTTCGTGACCTCGGGAATCACCGGTATGAGCCTGGTCCAGGTGGTCCGGGCGGCGCTGCCCTTCGTGGCCATCCTGTTCCTGTTCCTGATCCTGGTGACCTACGTGCCCGTCATGTCGACCTGGCTGCCCTATCTCCTGATGGGACCGGAGATTGTTCAGCGCTGAACCGGGCCGGATCTGGTCGGCCGGGCGGGACCGGCAGGGTCTCTTGCGTCCGGGTTGCGCGAGCTTGGCCGGAAATGCGAAAGTTCCGCCTTGCTGACGGCACGCCCAGGACATAGCGTACGCCCGCATTGCGCCCGGCAAACGCGGCGCGCGAATGCCGGCGGAGCGCCGTTTCCGGCGCCGCGGCCCGGTCGCGGCCGGGGATTACAGGAACGACGATAGTGGTGGACCGAACTCATGCGATATGAAGCCCCGGAATCGCTCGACGCGGCAGTGGAACTGCTGTCTCGGGAAGGCGGCGTGACCAGGATCCTGGCCGGGGGGACCGACGTGCTGGTCCAGCTCCGCTCGGGCATGGTCGAGCCGGACCTGGTGGTCGACATCAAGCGGATTCCGGAGATGCGGCGGATCACCGCCGAGGCCGGCGGCTTCCGCATCGGCGCGGCGGTGTCCGGTGCCGAACTCGGCGAGCATGCCGAGGTCTCGAGCCTGTGGCCGGGCGTGGTCGAGGCCACGAACCTGATCGGCTCGACCCAGGTCCAGGGCCGGGCGACCATGGTCGGCAACCTCTGCAACGCCTCGCCGGCGGCGGACAGCGTGCCGGCGATGATCGCGGCCGGGGCGGTCGCCAGCGTGGTCGGCCCGAAGGGCCGCCGCGAGGTTCCGGTCGAGGAAATCGGCACGGCGCCGGGCAAGACCTCGCTGGCCAAGGGCGAGGTGGTGGCGTCGGTCCTGCTGCCCGCGCGCCCGCCGCATTCGGGCGATGCCTATCTGCGCTTCATTCCGCGCACCGAGATGGACATCGCCGTGGTCGGCGCCGGCGTCAGCCTGACGCTCGACGGCAAGGGCGTCTGCACGGCGGCCCGCGTCGCCTTGGGCGCCGTCGCGGCGCGGGCGCTGCTGGTCGACGAGGCTGCCAAGGCGCTGATCGGCACCAAGGTCGACGCCGCCGCGCTGGCCAAGCTGTCCGCTGCCGCCTCGGCCGCCTGCAAGCCGATCGACGACAAGCGCGGCACCAAGGAATTCCGCATCAAGGTGGCAGGCGTGTTGGCGCGCCGCGCCGCCGAGATCGCACTGGATCGGGCGAGGAGCAAGTCACTGGATCGGGCGAGGAGCAAGTAATGTCAGGCTATCACGTCAAGACGACGATCAATGGCGACCCTGTCGAGTTCGTCTGCGCGCCCGAGGAAACCCTGCTCGACGTGCTGCGCGACCGGCTCGGGCTGACCGGCAGCAAGGAAGGCTGCGGCACCGGCGACTGCGGCGCGTGCAGCGTGACGGTCGACGACCGGCTGGTCTGCTCCTGCCTGATGCTCGGCGCCGAAGCCGAGGGCCGCGAGATCGCGACGATCGAGGGTCTCGCGCAAGGCGAGCGCCTGCACCCGTTGCAGCGCAAGTTCCTCGAGCATGCCGCTCTGCAATGCGGCATCTGCACGCCGGGCTTCCTGGTCGCGGCGAAGTCGCTGCTGGAAAAGAATCCGGATCCGAGCGAGACCGAAGTCCGCTATTGGCTGGCCGGCAATCTGTGCCGCTGCACCGGCTACGACAAGATCATCCACGCGGTGCTCGACGCCGCCGCCGAGATGAGGAAGGGAGGCCGTCATGCCGCTTGATGAGAGCAACGTCCTGGTCGATCGCAAATTCAGTCAAGTCGGCACCCGGCCGCTGCGGCCCGATGGCCTGGACAAGGTCACCGGCCGCGCCCGCTTCGGCGCCGACATGTCCGCGCCGGGCCAACTGGTCGGCCGCATCCTGCGCAGCCCGCATGCCCATGCGCGCATCCGCTCGATCGACATCTCGAAGGCCGTGGCGCTGCCGGGCGTGAAGGCGGTCATCACCCGCGACGACTTCGGGGATCGCGACGACGCCCTGCGCGACATCCTCGTCAACATCATGGCGCGCGACAAGGCGCTCTATGAAGGCCACACGGTGGCTGCCGTCGCCGCCACCACGGCGGCCATCGCCCGCCAGGCGCTGAAGCTCATCAAGGTCGACTACGAGGTGCTGCCGCACGTCACCGACGTCGACGAGGCGATGAAGCCGGACGCGCCGCTGCTCTACGACAAGCTGTTCACCGGCGGTGTCGATCCCAAGCCGAAGAAGCCGTCCAACGTGGCCAACCGCGCCGAGTTCGGCCATGGCGACGTGGAAAAAGGCTTCGCCAAGGCCGACGTGATCGTCGAGCGCAGCTTCAAGACCGCCGCGACCCATCAGGGCTATATCGAGCCCCATGCCTGTCTCGCCAATGTCGGCAGCGACGGGCAGGGCGAGCTCTGGGTCTGCACCCAGGGCCATTTCATGGTGCGCGACGTCTGCGCCCAGCTGCTCGGCATGGACGTGTCCAAGCTGCGGGTGACCGCGTCGGAGATCGGCGGCGGCTTCGGCGGCAAGACCACGGTGTTCATCGAGCCGGTGGCGCTCGCCCTGTCGCGCAAGGCCGGCAAGCCGGTCAAGGTGGTCATGAGCCGCGACGAGGTGTTCAAGGCGACCGGCCCGACCTGCAGCACCAGCATCAAGGTGAAGATCGGCGCCACCAAGGACGGCAGGATCACCGCCGCCGACTCGACGCTCAACTATCAGGGCGGCGCCTTCGTGGGCTCCGCCTACGACATCGGCGCGATGACCGCCTTTGCCTGCTACGACCTCGAGAACGTCCGCGCCATCGGCTACGACGTGGTGACCAACCGGCCGAAGCAGGCGGCCTACCGGGCGCCGGGCGCGCCGATGGCGGCGTTCGCCGTCGAAAGCGTGATCGAGGAGCTGGCCCACAAGCTCGGCATGGATTCGATCGATCTGCGGCTGAAGAACGCCGCCAAGGAAGGCACCAAGTCGTCCTACGGCCCGACCTTCCAGCGCATCGGCCTGATCGAGACCCTGAAGGCCGCCAAGGCGCATCCGCATTTCAAGGCGCCGCTCGGCAAGAACCAGGGACGGGGCGTGTCCTGCGGCTTCTGGTTCAATTTCGGCGGCCAGACCTGCGTGTCGCTCAACGTCAACATCGACGGCACGGTGACGCTGGCGGTCGGCACGCCGGATATCGGCGGGTCGCGCGCCTCCATGTGCCTGATGGCGGCGGAGGAGCTGGGCATCGGCTACGAGCAGGTACGCACGATCATCGCCGACACCTCGTCGCTCGGCTACAACGACGTGACCGACGGCAGCCGGGTGACCTTCGCCAGCGGCATGGCGGCGATCAACGCGGCGCGCAACGCGATCAAGGAACTGTGCGCCCGCGCCGCCAAGACCTGGGGCATCCCGGTCGACGCGGTGACCTGGGAGAACGGCCATGCCAAGCCGGCCGGCGCCAATGCCGGTGCCCACGAGCCGTTGTCGCTCAAGGATATCGCGGCGGTGGCCGCCAACACCGGCGGGCCGATCGCCGGACATTTCGAGTACAGCGCCGACAACGCCGGGCCGAGCTTCGCCACCCATCTGGTCGATATCGAGGTCGACCAGGAGACCGGCTTTACCAAGGTGCTGCGCTACACCGTGGTGCAGGACGCCGGCAAGGCGGTTCATCCGACCTATGTCGAAGGTCAGTTCCAGGGCGGCGCGGCCCAGGGCATCGGCTGGGCGCTGAACGAGGAATACATCTATGGCGCGGACGGCAAGCTGCAGAATGCCGGCTTCCTCGACTACCGCATTCCCGTCGCCTCGGACCTGCCGATGATCGACACGGTGATCGTGGAGGTGCCCAATCCCGGCCATCCCTACGGCGTGCGCGGCGTCGGCGAGACGTCGATCGTCCCGCCCCTGGCGGCGATCGCCAACGCGGTGTCGGCGGCTGCGGGCGTGCGCATGACCTCTCTGCCGATGTCGCCGCCCAAGATCCTGGAGGCGATCGGGGCGGCGAAGGCGGGCGCCTGACGCATGACCGAGGTCCGGCTGAGCGGCACGCTCAAGGCCTATGCCGGCGGCCGGGAATCGTTCGACGTGGGCGGCGCCAATGTTCGCGAGCTGCTCGCCGATCTCGGCGAGCAATGCCCGCGGCTGAAGCCGTTCTTGGCCCAGGGCGTCGCGGTCGCCATCGACGGCGAGATCTACCGCGACGCCTGGTTCCAGCCGGTCAGGCCGGACAGCGAGGTCTACATCCTGCCGCGGATTGCCGGCGGGTAGCGGACCGATGCCGCCTGGCAGATGCGCCGGGCGGGACTAGCCAGGGAAGCGTTTGGTCCGCATGAAGCTCGACTCCTTCGACCCGGCCACGCCGCTCTCGGATGTAATCGCCGCCCTGCGCCGGGACGGCGCCGTGATCCTGCGGAACCTCGTCGGTTTCGGCTTGGCGGACGATGTCGCCGGCGAGCTCCGCCCGCATTTCGATTCCGAGGGCACCCAGCCGCAGAGCGATTTCAACGGCTACAAGACCCTGCGCATCATGGGCATCCTGGCCCGCTCGCGCCGTTCGGCCGAGCTGATCGGCCATCCGCGGATCCTGGAGATCGCCGACGCCATCCTGCTGCCGCACTGCCTGAGCTATCGGATCGGCAGCACCACCGGGATCGAGATCTGGCCCGGCGAGGGACCGCAGCTCCTGCACCGCGACGACGCGATCTATCCCGCGCGCATGCCGGGCATGGAATGGCAGATCAGCACCAACTGGGCGCTCAGCGACTTCACCTTGGAGAACGGCGCGACGCGGGTCGTCCCGGGCAGCCATCGGCGCATGGAGCCGTATCCGCCGACCGAGGACGACGTGGTGCAGGCGGTCATGCCGAAGGGCTCGGTGCTGGTCTACATGGGCTCCGCGTTCCACGGCGGCGGCGCGAACCGGACCAACCGGCCGCGCATGGGGGTGGTCAACACCTACAGCCTCGGCTGGCTGCGTCAGGAGGAAAACCAGTACCTGACCATCCCGCGCGCGGTCGCCGACAGCTATCCCGAGCGGATCCGGCGGCTGATGGGGTATCAGGGCCACGGCCGCATGCTCGGCTGGTATCCCGACAACCCGGACGGATACTAACGCGCGTCCCGCGGCGGTCCCGGCCGCCCGATGGGCGCGCTCACGATGCGGGCGGCACGATCTCCGGCGCGATCCGCACGGCGACACCGGCCGAGGCCAGCGCGGCGGCGATATCGGCCGGCGGCGCGACGTCGGTAACGACGAGGTCGAGCCCGTCGAAATCGGCGACCTGGACCAGCGACATGCGGTGGAACTTCGAACCGTCGCACAGCACCACCTTCTTCGACGCGCGCCGCAGATAGACCTGCTTCAGCTCGCTGTCGTCGAACGAGAAATCGAACAGACCCGCGCTGGTGATGCCGGACACGCCGATGAAGGCGATGTCGAACCAGAGCTGCCCGAACTGGCCGGTGGCGGTCGGCCCGCAGATCGACATCTCGGCGCCACGGATCTGGCCGCCCGGCACATAGACGTCGCAGGCGCCGCCGCTGAGCAGCGAAGCGGTGCGCAGGCTGGACGTGAAGAACTTGACGCCGGCTCGGTCGGTGACGTGCTGCGCCAGCAGGAACGTCGTGGTTCCGACGTCGAGGGCGACGGTCTGGCAGCCGTCGATCAGCGCCGCCGCGTGGGCGGCGATGCGTTCCTTCGCGTCCTGGTTCTTGCGCAGCCGCGCCTCGAAGGCCGGCTCCTCGCGGTCGATGGCATGGTTGCCGACGCCTTCGGGTGCCAGCGCGCCGCCATGGGTGCGCACGAGATGGCCCTCGCGCTCGAGTTCGGCCAGATCGCGCCGGATCGTCATTTCCGACACCCCCAGCTCGGCGGCCACGCTTGCCACCGAGATGAAGCCGCGTTCGAGCACTGCATCGGCGAGGCGGGACTGGCGAATCTGCGCCGGCAGGCGCGGCGCTTCGCTGGCTCGTGCCGAGATGTCGGCTCTGTGGGGACGCTGGTCCAATCCTGCCTCGTGACTCTCCGGCGTTGGCGTGAATCATATCCGTCATTCGCACAAAATCAAACAAGCCAGCTATTGCAGAGTGCGAAAATGTCCTGCTAAGTTCGAATTCGTGATTTTAGGGGGTGGCTGATGGCGACGAGCCCTGCAACCGCCCAGAGGCTCGCCGGCGATCTGGCGGGGAAACGGGCGGTGGTGACTGGTGGGGCGACCGGAATCGGCCGGGCCATCGCCGCTGCCTTGGCGCGGCACGGCGTGCGGGTCGCGGTCGCCGATATCGACCTCGCCAAGGCCAGGGACACCGCCGCCGCGATCGGCGCCGACGCGATCGGACTGGCGATCGACGTGCGCCGCCGGGCGGCGGTCGAGACAGCCTTTGCCGAGGTGGCGACGAGCTGGGGCGGCTACGACATCGTGATCGCCAATGCGGGGGTATCCACCATGCGCCGGGCGGTCGATCTGACCGACGATGACTGGGACGTCAACTTCGACGTCAACGCCCGCGGCGTGTTCCTCACCAACCAGATCGCCGCGCGGCACTTCCTCGAGCGCGCCTGTCGCGGAGTCATCGTCAACACGGCCTCACTGGCGGCCAAGGTCGGGGCGCCGCTGCTGGCGCATTACTCCGCCAGCAAATTCGCGGTGCTCGGCTGGACCCAGGCCTTGGCGCGCGAGCTGGCGCCCGCCGGAATCCGCGTCAATGCCGTGTGCCCCGGCTTCGTCAAGACCGGCATGCAGTCGCGCGAGGTCTTGTGGGAGGCCGAGCTGCGCGGCATCGCCCCGGAGCGGGTGATCGCCGACTATGTCGCCCAGACCCCCCTGGGCCGGCTGGAGGAGCCGGAGGACGTCGCCGAGGTCGTGGTGTTTCTCTGTTCCGATGCCGCGGGCTTCATGACCGGTCAGGGGATCAACGTGACCGGCGGCGTCTACACCACCTGATCGGGAAGGATCGATGCTCATCCGCAGGCTCAAGCAGATCGCCCCCCATCTGGTGCTGATCGCCTTCTCGGCGGCGATCCTGATGCCGCTGGTCTGGGTGGTCCGCGTCAGCCTGACCGACAAGCTCACGGCCTACAAGATTCCGCCGGAGCTCACCGTGCCGATCCTCGACAACTACATCGAGATCTTCCGCTCCTACGCGCTGACCACCTGGTTTTCCAACAGCCTGATCGTCGCCGTGGTGTCGACCGGCATCGCCCTGCCGCTGGCGACCGCGCTCGCCTATGGCTTCGCCCGCTTCAACACCGGCGGCGCGCCGCTGCGCCTGGTGGTGCTGGCCAGCCAGATGCTGCCCCCCATCATCCTGGTGCTGCCGCTGTTCACGATGTTCCTGACCATGGGGCTGATGCAGACCCTGCCGGCGCTCATCATCTCGCATGTCACCATCAACCTGCCGTTCCTGGCCTGGATGCTGGTGACCTTCTTCGAAGGCGACGCGCGCCAGCTCGAGGAGGCGGCGCGGGTCGACGGCGCGACCCGCTGGCAGGCCTTCACCCGCATCGCCGTGCCGGTTGCGGCGCCCGGGATCCTGGCGGCCGGCCTGCTCGGCTTCATCCTGAGCTGGAACGAGTTCCTGTTCGCCCTGGTGTTCAGCGGGCCGCAGACCCAGACCCTGCCGGTCGGGCTGGCAGGCATGGAGACCCATGCTGGAGTCGAAATTGCGCCGCTGGCGGCGGCGACCATCGTGTCGCTGCTGCCGGTCTTCGTATTGCTGCCGTTTCTGCGGCGCTATTTGATCAAGGGATTGTCGCTGGGCGCGCTCAAGTGAGGGCCGTCCGGCGAATGTCGGGAGAAGCGAGAAACGAAAGGGAGACGATCATGTACAAGCGACTGCTTCTGGCCGGCGCCGTCAGCGTCGGAATGGCCGTGCCGGCCGCCGCCGAGACCATCAACATCCTGATGGAGACGGTGCCGGACACCCAATACATCAAGGAACTGCTGCCGGAGTTCGAGGCCGCGACCGGCCACAAGGTCGAGCTCGAGGTGGTGAACTACGCCGAGATGCACACCAAGCTGGTGCCGCAGCTGGTCGCGTCGCAGGGCAGCTACGACGTGATCGTCGTCGACTTCTACTGGGTCGGCGAGTTCATCAAGGCCGGCTGGCTGCAGTCGCTCGACGATCGCATCGCCGCCGACGGCGTCGATACCAGCGTCTATTTTCCGTCGCTGATGAACCTGGTCGGCAAGGTCGACGGCACCACCTACATGCTGCCGTTCTACAACTACGCCATGGGCCTGACCTACCGCACCGACCTGCTGGCCGATCCGGCCAACCAGGCGGCGTTCAAGGCCAAGTACGGCTATGACCTGTCGACGCCCAAGACCTGGGACCAGTATCTCCAGCAGGTCGAGTTCTTCACCAAGGACGGCAAGTACGGCGTGGTCAATCAGGGCCTGCGGCCCGATCCGATCGCCATGGAGTGGTCGAACTACCTGTTCGCCAATGGCGGCGCCTACTACGACGAGAACTGGAAGCCGACCCTGAACACGCCTGAAGGCATCAAGGCGGTCGAGGACTACAAGGCCGCGATCGAGAAATACGGTCCGGTCGGCGCCGCCAGCTTCGGCTTCGACGAGGCCTTCAACGTGATGGCCCAGGGCCAGGCCTACAGCTACATCACCTACAACTTCTTCCGCCCGGCCTATGACGATCCGTCCCAGTCGGCGGTGGTCGGCAAGGTCGAGCTGATGGCGGTGCCGGGCCAGAAGGAAGGCGAGGGCGCCAGCCTGAACGGCGCCTGGGGCTGGGCGATTCCGAAGTCGAGCCCGGCCTCCGACGCGGCGTGGGAGTTCATCAAGTGGGTGGAGTCTCCCGAGGTCACCAAGCAGCGGGCGATGGCCGGCGGCGCACCGACCCGCACCGACGTGTTCGAGGATGCGGACCTCAACGCCAAGTACCCGTACTACCCGGCGCTGCGCAACCTGCTGGAGACCAGCCACAACTTCCCGGTCTTCACCTACACCCCGCAGCTCGTCGAGGTGCTCGGCCGCGAGCTCTCCCTGGCGGTCGCCGGCGAGAAGACGCCGGAGGAGGCGCTGGCCACGGTGGACGAGGAGTTCGCCGAGCTCGCCAAGAAGGACGGCAAGCTGAAGGAGTAGCTGGCGGCACCCCCTCCCCTCGAGGGAGGGGGAGGGGTCCGTCGCGCCTGAGCCTGGCGAAGGGGCGATGGGAGGGAGAGGGGGCGGCGCCGGCGACGCGTCGACGACGACGGAAACGACACCCCTCTCCCTGCCCCTCCCGCAAGGGGAGGGGGAATGCCATGACCGACCGACAGAAGTAACAGGAGACGACAACAGGATGACGGCCGGGGATGCCACGGTGCTCAAGCGGCGGGACCGCCGGTTCGGGCGGCTGCTCGCGCTGCCGAGCCTGCTCGCCTTGTTCCTGGTGATCGTGTTTCCGATTCTGTCCGCCGGATTCACCAGCCTGTACGACTACACGCTGATCGCCCCCGGCTACGATTTCTTCCTCGGCATCGAGAATTACGCGAGGGCCCTGGCGGACCGCGAGTTCCGCCATGCCATGGGCCTGACCGCGTTCTTCGTGGTCGCGGTCGTGCTGCTGGAGTTCACGCTGGGCTTCGCCATCGCGCTGATGCTGAACGAGGTGAAGCGCGGCAAGCCGATCTACTATGCGATCCTGCTGTGCCCGCTGCTGATGAATCCGGTGATCGTCGGCCTGATCTGGCGGATGTTCCTGCACCCGACGCTCGGCATCGTGAACTACCTGCTGAGCACCATCGGCATCGGCGCCGTGAACTGGCTCGGCGACACCAAGATTGCCCTGTGGACCATCGTCATGGTCGACATCTGGCACCAGGTGTCGTTCATGATCGTGCTGCTGCTCGCCGGCCTGTCCGCCTTGCCGCGCGAACCCTACGAGGCGGCGCGGGTCGACGGCGCCACTTCCCTGCAGACCTTCGTCCACATCACCCTGCCGCTGATGCGGCCGGTGATCGTGGTGACCCTGCTGATCCGCATGATCTTCGCGGTCAAGACCTACGACCTGATCTACATCATGACCCGCGGCGGGCCGGGCGTGTCGACCGATCTGGTCAGCTACTTCATCTACCGCACCGCCTTCGTCTCCCTGAACATCGGCGAGGCCTCGGCGATGTCGCTGATCCTGCTGGCGGTGATCCTGGTGCTCACCGCCTATCTCTATCGCTACATGCGCAGCCTGCGCTGAGCTTCCGGAAAGACCCCGATGGCATCGATCGAGCTGCGCAACGTCTCCAAGGTCTACCCCGGCAACGTCGTCGCCGTGGCCGGCGTCGATCTCGAGATCGTCGATGGCGAGTTCATGATCTTCCTGGGGCCGTCCGGCTGCGGCAAGTCGACCACGCTGCGCATGATCGCGGGGCTGGAAACCATCAGCGGCGGCGAGCTGCTGGTCGGTGGCAAGCTGATGAACGAGGTCGATCCGCGCGACCGCAACCTCGCCATCGTGTTCCAGAACTACGCGCTCTATCCGCACATGACGGTGGCGGCCAATCTGAGCTTCGGCCTCAAGCTGCGGCATGTGCCGGCGGCCGAGATCGAGCGCCGGGTCGCCGAGATCGCCGATCTCCTGGGCATCCGCGAGCTGCTGGCGCGCAAGCCCGGGCAACTCTCCGGCGGCCAGCGCCAGCGCGTGGCACTCGGCCGCGCCCTGGTGCGCGAGCCCTCGGCCTTCCTGCTCGACGAGCCGCTCTCCAACCTCGACGCCAAGCTCAGGGCCAGCATGCGCACCGAGCTGGTCAAGCTGCACCAGAAGCTCGGCACTACCATCGTCCACGTGACCCACGACCAGGTCGAGGCGATGACAATGGGCCAGCGCATCTGCATCATGAAGGACGGCCACATCGTCCAGGTCGGCCCGCCGCTCGAGGTCTACCGCAACCCGGTCAACACCTTCGTCGCCGGATTCCTGGCCAGCCCGCCGATGAACCTGCTGGCCGGGCGGCTGGACGGGGATGGCGGCTTTGCCGCCGTTGTCGGACCGGCCTCGATCGCGGTGCCATCGGCCTTCCGCGAGGCCTATGCCGGTCAGGCCGGCAAGGCGGTGACGGTCGGCCTGCGGCCGGAGGACTTCCACCTCGCAGCACAAGGCCAGCCGGTGCCGGTCGACGTCCTGGTGGTCGCCGTCGAGGCGCTCGGGCCGGAGGTCATCCTGGTCGGGGCGTTGGGCGGCGCGGGCGGGCCGGAGATGATGGCGCGCATGCCGCGCGACTTCGCGGCCGCGCCGGGCCAGACCGTCCACCTGCACTACGACGCCACCCAGATCCACCTGTTCGACCGCGACAGCGGCGCGGCGCTGCGCCGCCCGGCCATCACCTGAACCAGATCCGAGAAAGCACGGAACGCTCATGCTCGACATCGCGAAGGTCTACGGCAGCCGCAAGCCGATCATTGCCATGATTCATTTCGGACCGCTGCCCGGCGCGCCGCTCTACGACCGGGACGGTGGCATGGCGAAGCTGGTCGATCTCGCCGCCAGGGACATCGAGGCGCTGCAGCAGGGCGGCGTCGACGCTATCATGTTCGGCAACGAGGGCGACCGGCCCTATCTCCTGAAGGCATCGCCGCAATCGCTCGCCGCCATGGCCTTCGCCATCGGCCAGCTCAAGCCGCTCATCAAGATTCCGTTCGGCGTCAACTATCTCTGGGATCCGGTGGCGACGGTTGCCCTCGGCGTGGCGAGCGGCGCCCGCTTCGCGCGGGAGATCTTCACGGGCGTCTACGATTCCGACATGGGAATCTGGGAGCCGGATGCGGCGAGCGCGCTGCGCCTGCGCGCCGATCTCGGCCGTCCCGACCTGACGCTGATGTTCAACATCAACGCCGAGTTTGCGGCGCCGCTCGGCGACCGGCCGATCGCCGCCAGGGCGAAGAGCGCGGTGTTCTCGTCGCTCGCCGATGTCGTTCTGGTTTCGGGGCCAATGACCGGCGAGCCGGTGGAGGGCGCCAATCTCAAGACCGTCAAGGACGTGCTGCCGGACACTCCCGTCTTCGCCAATACCGGGGTCAACATCGACAATGTCGCCGATGTCCTCCAGGTCGCCGATGGCGCCGTGATCGGTACCCATTTCAAGGTCGACGGCAACACCTGGAATGCGGTGGACGGCAGCCGCGTGAAGCGGTTCATGGACAAGGTCGGCAAGCTCAGATAGCAGTCGGCCGACGGAGGTTCGGCGGCACCATCATGGCTTTCCTGCTCGGTCTCGACATCGGCACCACCTCGACCATCGGCATTGTCATCGACGATGCCGGCAACAGCCTGGCGGTCGAGAGCCGGCCCGCGACCCTGTATTCCGACCACCCGAACTGGGCCGAGGAAGACCCGGCGGAGTGGTGGGGCAATGTCGGCGAGATCTGCCGTGTCCTGTTGTCCAAAGGCGGGATCGCCGCGGCGGACATCGCCGGGATCGGGGTCACCGGCATGCTGCCCACGGTGATTCTGGTCGATGGCGAGGGCCTGGCGCTGCGGCGATCCATCCAGCAGAACGACGCACGGGCGACGCGCGAGCTCGACCGCTTCCGCCAGGGCATGCCGGCGGATGAATTCCTCGCCCGCTCCGGGACCGGCTACAGCCAGCAGCTGGTCGGCCCCAAGCTGATGTGGCTTCGGGACCACGAGGCGGCGGCCTTCGCCGCGGCGCGCCACGTCATGGGCGCCTCGGACTTCGTCACCATGAAACTGACCGGCAGCGTTCAGGTCGAGCACAACTGGGCGCTCGAGGCCGGTTTCGTCGATATCGCCACCGGGCGGTACGATCCCGGGCTGATCGGGCTCGCCGGCATCGATCCGGCGCTGCTGCCGTCGATCCGCGCCAGCCACGAGGTGATCGGTGCGGTCACCGCCGCGGCGGCGGCGCATACCGGCCTTGCGCCGGGCACGCCGGTGGTGGCCGGCTGCGCCGACCACGTCGCCTCGGCCTTCGTGTGCGGCGCCTCGCGCAACGGCGACCTCGTGCTGAAGTATGGCGGCGCCGGCGACATCCTGCTGTCGTCCGGCCAGCCGGTCGCCGATGCCAGGCTGTTCATCGACTATCACATCGTGCCCGGCCTCTACTTCCCGAACGGCTGCATGGCGGCGAGCGGCAGCTTCCTGAACTGGATCGTGCGCAACTGGGCGGGCGGCGAGGTCGCCGGCGCGACATCCGTCGGCCGCTCGATCCATCAGCATCTCGACCGGCTCGCGGCGGCGGCGGCGGCCGACGGGGAACTCCTGTTCCTGCCCTATTTCCTCGGCGAGAAGACGCCGCTCAACGATCCCTTCGCCCGCGGCACCCTCGTCGGCCTCGGGCTTCATCACGGGCTCCCGCAGATCTGGCGCGCGGCGCTCGAGGGCGTGGCGTTCGGCTTCCGCCATCATGTCGAGGTGTTCCGCGAGCGCGGCCTGGCGGTCAACCGGGTGTTCGCCGCCGACGGCGGCGCGGCGAGCGATCTGTGGCTGCAGATCTCGGCCGATGCCCTGGGGCTCGAAATCACCCGGATCGACCGCCATCCCGGCTCCTCGCTCGGCGCCGCCTTCGTCGCCGGCATGGGGGTGGGCGCTTTGACGGACTGGAGCGCCATCGGCAGCTACGTGACGCCGGGTCGCGTGTTCGTGCCCGATCCCGATGCCCGGGCGGCGATGAATCGCAAGTACCGCCATTGGCGCGAGGTCTACGCGCGGCTGCAGACCCTGTATCCTGAACTCGCGGCCGGTCCGGCCGGCTGAGCGCGGGGGAGGCGACGGCGATGAGCACCGAGGGCGGCCCGAATCGCTGGCGGCGCTTCGACGTCTGGGACGGGCGACCGCTGCGCCAGGACCGCTTCGCGGTCGAGGATCCGGCGCACGGCTTCTGCGCCGCCAACAGCCCGTTCGACCCCAGCAGCTCGCTCGTCGTCGCCGATGGCCATGTCGCCGAGATGGACGGCCGCCCGGCCGCCGAGTTCGACATGATCGATCGCTTCATCGCCGATCACTTCATCGACCGGGCGGTCGCCGCCGAGGCGATGGCCAGGCCACCCGAATGGTACTCCAGGGCGCTGGTCGACATCGCGGTGCCGCGTGCCGAGATCGTGCGGCTCGCCGCCGGCCTCACGCCGGCCCGGCTCGCCGAGATCGTCGGGCAGATGAGCACGCTCGAGCTGACCTTCGCGCTGACCAAGATGCGCGCGCGGCTGTCGCCGGGCAATCAGGCCCATGTCACCAATGCCAAGGACGATCCGTTGCAGCTCGCGGCGGACGCGGCGACCGCCGCGCTGCTGGGGTTCGACGAGATCGAGACCACGGTGCGGGTCGCCCGCCACGGCTGGTCGAACGCGCTCGCCTGTGCCGTCGGCGCCGCGGTCGGCCGCGCCGGCGTGCTCACCCAGTGCTCGGTCGAGGAGGCCCAGGAGCTGAAGCTCGCCATGGCCGGCCTCACCTCCTATGCCGAGACCATCTCGGTCTACGGTTCCGAGAAATCCTTCGTCGACGGCGACGACACGCCCTGGTCGAAGGCCTTCCTATGCGCGGCCTACGCCTCGCGCGGGGTCAAGACGCGCTGCACCTCGGGCGCGGGCGCCGAGCTGCTGATGGGCTTCCACGAGCGGAAATCGATGCTCTATCTCGAGGCGCGCTGCCTCTGCGTCCAGCGCGGCATGGGATCCCAGGGCACCCAGAACGGCGGCATCGACGGCGCGCCGCTGACCGCATCGGTACCCGGCGGCCTGTGGGAGATCCTGGCGGAAAACCTGCTGGCCAGCATCCTCGACCTCGAATGCGCCTCCGGCAACGACACAAGGATCAGCGCGTCGGAGATCCGCGTCGGCGCCAAGATCATGCCGTACCTCATGGCTGGCACCGACTTCATCTGCTCCGGCTTCGGCTCGATCCGCGCCTACGACAATTCCTTCAACGCCTCGCTGTTCAACGCCGAGGAGATCGAGGATTACCTGGCGGTCCAACGCGACTTTGCGGTGGATGGCGGGATCGCCTGGCCCGGCGAGACGGCGATCCTGGAGGCGCGGCGCCACGCCGTCGCCGCCATGGCCGCGGTGCTCGAGGAGCTCGACCTGGCAAGGCCGACGCCGCGGCAATGCGACAGCGTGGTGATGGCCGACGGCTCGCGCGAGACCGACAGCTTCGGCCTGGCCGAGGTCACGAGGATTTCCGAGGCGATCGAATCGCGGAAGCTTACCGCCCTCGATGCCGTGGCGGCGCTGGCGCGGCGCGGCTTCGGGCCCGAGGCGGAGAACCTGATGACCATGCTGCGCCAGCGCGTGACCGGCGACTATCTGCAGACCGCGGCCATCCTGCGCGACGGCCGCGTCGTCTCCGCCGTCAACCAGCCGAACGACTACCGCGGCCCGGGCACCGGCCATCGCCTGACGCCCGAGCGGCGCGCCCAGCTTTCGCGCATGCGCGAGGAACTGTCCCAGGAACAGGTGATCGCCGAGGAGGAACGCTACGCGCGCGTCCACCGGAGCCATCTGCGCTTTCGCTCCATCGGTCCGGCGGCCAAGGGCGGCGCGGGCGGCGAGGTGGTGATCGGCTTGAGCCCGGCCTTCGGCGAGGCCCTGACCCGCACCACTGGCGACGTGCCGCTCGAGCAGGTGCTGGCGGCGCTGCTGGACGGCATCCGCTCGGCCGGCGGCAGCCCCCGCATCGTGCGCCTGCATCACACGGCCGATACCTCGTTCCTGGGCCTGAGCGCCGCCCATCTCTCGGGCTCCGGCGTCGGCATCGGCATCCAGGCCAAGGGTACCTGCGTCATCCACCGCGCCGATCTGGCGCCGCACATGAACCTGGAGCTGTTTTCCCAGGCGCCGCTGATGCGGGCGGAACACTACCGGGCGGTCGGCGCCAATGCGGCCGGCCATGCCCTCGGCATTGCGGTGGAGCCGCTGCCGTCGCTCTATGGCGGCGAGGCGCTGGGGTCGCGCCATCACGCGCGCACCGCCATTCTCTACGCCATCGACACCGGCCTGATCGACGCCGCCCGCCGGCCGGAGGAGCTGGAATGGCTGGACTGAAACCGCCGCCGCGATATCCCCTGGGCGAGCACGGCGCCGATGGCTTGCGGGCCCGCAGCACCCGGCCGCTCGCCGAACTCACGGTCGAGGCCTGCGCCGCCGGCGGCCTCGGTCCCGACGACATCGCCATCGAGGCGCAGACCCTGCGGCTCCAGGCCGAGGTGGCGCGCGCCGCCGGCCGGCCGCAGCTTGCCGAGAACCTGGAGCGGGCGGCCGAGATGGTGGCGATGCCGGCGGAGTTGATCTTCGAGATCTACGACAAGCTGCGCCCGGGCCGGGCCCGCGACGCCGCCGAACTCGCGGAGATCGCCGCGCGTCTGCGCCGCGACCACGGCGCCGAGCAAGTCGCGCGGCTGATCGAGGGTGCCGCCGCAGCCTACCGGGAGCGCAACCTCTACCAGGCGCGCTTTCGCGGGATCGAGCGGTGAGTCGGTATGGGCGCCGCCAGCGCGGATTTCCGCGGCGCCCCGAGGGCGTCTGGCAGGGGGAGCTGAATTCTTCGGAAGAACTGGTGCCGCCGCGCAGGATTGAACTGCGGACCTCACCCTTACCAAGGGTGCGCTCTACCACTGAGCTACGGCGGCTCCGCCCGGAAGGCGCGCAACATGCCATGGGCCGGACGGTCGTGCAAGGCCGCTGACCACCGGAAATCGCCATGGAATCAGGCCCGTGGCACGAACCGACCGGCGCGCCGCCAAGGCTTGCACGGAGCCAAGCTGGAGCCGGTCGGGACCCGGGCCGCGCCATGGTGCGGCCACCGGAGCGTCGCACCGTCGTCACAATTTCCCGTTAGGTTCCAGGGCGTTGTGCAGAGCAGGTGATTCGCCAAGGTGGCGGATCCGGGCACCAGGGGATCGGCAGATGCAGAAGCTGTTCCGGTTGATCGCGGCGCTGCGCGCGGCCCATGCGGACGCACGGGACCGGCGCTTGTTCAATCGGATATGGGAAGACCGCGCGGCGCGGCGACGACTGAACGCCGGGATCCGAGCGGACGCCCGGCGGCGGGCCGCCCGGCGGGGCGGTACGCGGGTCAGGCCAGGATGTCGAGCAGGGCCTTGTTCATCCGATCGGCGGTTTCGACGGTCCGCAGGTTCGCCTCGAAGCTGCGCTGGGCGATGATCTGCTCGACCGTCTCGGCCTCCAGGGAGACATTGGGCCGCTGCACCAAGCCGTCGGCGTCGGCGGCCGGGCTCTGCGGCTCATAGCTCGGCACCGTCGCCGGGGTGACCGGAACGGCATCGGCCCGGGTGCCGCCCGAGGCCTGGGCGCTCTGCACCACCCGGCCGGGCCGGTAGTCCTCGCTGCGGGCGTTGGCGACGTTGCTCGCGGACACCTCAAGGCGCTTGCCCGAGGCACGCAGGCCGCTCAGCGCACTGTTGAGAGCTGCTTCCATGGGCGACAGGATACCGGGACGGCTCAGGATGTCAACAGAAAAACTGAGCAATATCAATAGTTTAATAACAATTTATCTAAAACTATATGGATTCCGGGAAACCGCGCGCGGCGCCGGGCTGTTGACCCCGCCAGCCGTTTTCCTCACCATCCCGCCGGCAGCAGATCGAGAGCCAGATGCAGCGCGGCAAGCAGGACCTTCCGGAACTGAGCGAGGATGGCAAACGGCGCGCCGGGGCACGCCAGGAGCGCCAGTCGCGGGCGCTGCGCGCGAACCTGGCGCGCCGCAAGTCGCAGCAGCGGGCCCGCGATCAGGGCGGTGCGGGCTCGGAAACCGACAGTCCGGAAGACGAGGCGCCGAGCGGCCTTTAGCCCGCGCCCGCTGGAACTGGCTGGCCCCGGCATGGCGGCGGTGTCTCGCCAGCCCGTGCTTGTGACGGCTAAGGCGTTGCAGTAGAACGTCTTCGCAGTTGCAACAGGCCGCAGGGTTCGGGCGCGCGCGGGCGGCCGGCGAGGCGGCGGTGTATTTCCGTCCGAGGACGCCCCACATGCCCATCATGTCCGACACCTGGATCCGCGAGAAGGCGCTCTCCACCGGCATGATCGAGCCGTTCGTGGAGTCGCAGAAGCGCGAGGGCGTGATCTCGTTCGGCCTGTCCTCCTACGGCTACGATGCCCGCGTCTCCGACGAGTTCAAGATCTTCACCAATGTCGACAGCGCGACCGTCGATCCCAAGTCGTTTTCGACCCAGAGCTTCGTCGACCGCAAGAACGATGTATGCGTCATCCCGCCCAACAGCTTCGCCCTGGCCCGCACCGTCGAGTATTTCCGGGTGCCGCGCGACGTGCTGGTGATCTGCCTCGGCAAGTCGACCTATGCGCGCTGTGGCATCATCGTGAACGTGACTCCGCTGGAGCCGGAATGGGAGGGCCATGTGACCCTGGAATTCTCCAACACCACGCCGCTGCCGGCGAAGATCTATGCCAACGAGGGCGCCTGCCAGTTCCTGTTCCTCAAGGGCGATCGCGCCTGCGAGGTTTCCTATGCCGACCGGGCCGGCAAGTACATGCGCCAGACCGGCGTGACGCTGCCGCGGCTGTAGCGGCGTCGATGCCGGGCCAGGACAGGAAGGACTAGGGCGACTCCTCATGGACAAGATCCGCATCCGCGGCGGCCGCCGGTTGGCCGGCGAGATCGCCATCAGCGGCGCCAAGAACGCGGCCCTGCCGCTGATGGCAGCCGCGCTGCTGACCAGCGAGAAGCTATGCCTGACCAATCTGCCTGATCTCGCGGACATCACCACGATGGCCAATCTGCTGGGCCAGCTCGGGGTGTCGCTGAAGCTCGAGGACGATGCCGACAAGAACCGCCATGGCGGACGCGCGCTCGAGCTCGACGCGCGGAACATCGCCGAAACCCGGGCCGACTATGACCTGGTGCGCAAGATGCGCGCCTCGGTGCTCGTGCTCGGCCCGCTGCTGGCGCGCTGCGGCCATGCCGAGGTGTCGCTGCCCGGCGGCTGCGCGATCGGCACCCGGCCGGTCGATCTGCATCTGCGCGGGCTCGGCCAGCTCGGTGCCCAGATCGAGCTCAAGGACGGCTACGTGATCGCCACCGCGCCCAAGGGACTCGCCGGCGCCAAGGTGGTGTTTCCCGTGGTCTCGGTCGGCGCTACCGAGAACCTGCTGATGGCGGCGTCGCTGGCGCGCGGCGAGACGGTGCTGGTGAACGCGGCGCGCGAGCCGGAGATCACCGATCTCGCCCACTGCCTCACGGCGATGGGCGCGCAGATCGACGGCGTCGGCACCGACACCCTGACCGTCCAGGGCGTCGACCGGCTGCACGCCGCACGCCACGCGATCGTCGCCGA
Source organism: uncultured Rhodospirillaceae bacterium (assembly GCA_964372215.1). GTDB lineage: Bacteria > Pseudomonadota > Alphaproteobacteria > Dongiales > Dongiaceae > DAIMFL01. Next base: position 13,076 of record CAYJQC010000007.1, on the reverse strand, counting down.
CCGCATCGAAACCGGCACCTATGCCATGGCCGCAGCGATCACCGGCGGCGCGCTCGAACTGGTCGGCGCCCGGGTCGAGTTGATCGGCGCGGTCGCGGAGACCCTGGTCCGGGCCGGGGTAAGCGTGCTGCCGACCGCCCGCGGCCTGAAGCTGGTCGCCAACGGCGAGCGCGTCACCGGCGTCGACGTGATGACCGAGCCGTTCCCGGGTTTCCCGACCGATCTCCAGGCGCAGTTCATGGCGCTGATGACCATCGCGAACGGCGCATCGATGATCACCGAGACGATCTTCGAGAACCGCTTCATGCATGTCCCGGAGCTCACGCGCATGGGCGCCAGCATCAATGTCCATGGCGCCTCCGCCATGGTCCGCGGCGTGCCGAAGTTGACCGGCGCGCCGGTCATGGCGACCGATCTGCGCGCGTCGGTGTCGCTGGTCCTGGCCGGGCTGGCGGCAGAGGGCGAGACCGTGCTGAACCGCGTCTACCATCTGGATCGCGGCTACGAGCGCCTGGTCGAGAAGCTTGCCGCCTGCGGCGCCGACATCGACCGGATCGCAGGCTGAGCGATGGCGGGACCGCTCAAGCTCCGGGTCAAGGACGAGGACGATCTGGCGGTGGTCGCCGCCTGCCTGCAGGATGCGCTGGTGCCAATCGGCGACATGACCTTCCTGCCGCAGGACCGGCGCTTCGTGATGGTCGCCAACCGCTTCCGCTGGGAGGCCCAGGGCCAGTTCGCGCCGGCGCTTCCGCAGGACGCCCGGGACGCCGCCTTCGACGACGAGGGCGGGCCGAGCTATGAGCGCACCAATTGCGGAGTCTGGTTCGATGGGGTGCGGGCGGTGCGCACCAAGGGCGTCGATCTGCGCGATCGCAGCCGGATCCTCGATCTGCTGACCCTGCGCAAGACCGACGACGGGCTGATTATGATCTTCGCCGGCGGCGCCACGATCCGCCTCGAGATCGACGACTTCGCCTGTTTTCTCGAGGATATCGGCGAGGGCTGGCCGACCCGCCGGCGGCCGGATCACGAGGTGGCGGACAGCGGGGAGCCGCAGCGTTGAGCCGTGCCCGGGGGCGACAGGAATCGGCGCCGCCGGATGGCTCGCTGCGTCCGCGCGCCGACGCCGGCGCCGGCGTCGTGCTGGCGCTGCCCAAGGGCCGAATCCTCGGCGAGGTGATGCCGCTGCTGAAGCGCGCCGGGATCGTGCCGGAGCCCGCGTTCGACGATCCGGAGTCGCGCGCACTGCGGTTTCGCACCGGCGCGCCGGACCTCAGCATCATCCGGGTGCGCAGCTTCGACGTGGCGACCTTCGTCGCCTTCGGCGCCGCGCAGCTTGGCGTCGCCGGGTCCGACGTGCTGATGGAGTTCGACTACCCCGAAGTCTATGCGCCGGTCGATCTCGGGGTCGGGCGCTGCCGGATCGCCGTCGCCGAGCCGGCGGAGATGGTCAAGGGCGACGATCCCGCGCGCTGGAGCCACATTCGCGTCGCCACCAAGTACCCCCGCATCACCCGCCGGCACTTCGCCGCCCGGGGCGTCCAGGCGGAATGCATCAAGCTGAACGGCGCGATGGAGCTGGCGCCGCAGCTCGGGCTGTGCCGGCGCATCGTCGATCTCGTGTCGACCGGCGCGACCCTGAAGGCGAACAACCTGGTCGAGGTCGAGCACATCGCCGACGTGACCTCGCGCCTCGTGGTCAATCGCACCGCCCTCAAGACCGATCCCGAGGGGATCGGCGGCTGGATCGAGCGCATCAGGGAGGCGGCGGATGCCCGCTAGGCTCGACATCCGGCACGCTGGCTTCGAGCGCGATTTCACGGCGCTGCTTGCCGCCAAACGCGAACTGCAGGAGGACGTGGAGCGCGTCGTCGCCGACATCATCGCCGATCTGCGGCGACGCGGCGACGCGGCGTTGATCGACTACACCCGCCGCTTCGACCGGCTGGAGCTGACGCCCGACCGCCTGCGCGTGGGCCCGGAGGAGATTGCGGCCGCGCTCGCCGCCAGCGATGCGCCGACCCTCGAGGCGCTGCGTCTGGCCGCGGCGCGCATCACCGACTATCACCGTCGGCAGCTGCCGGCCGACCAAGACTATGTCGACGCGAGCGGCATCCGCCTCGGCGCGCGCTGGACCGCGGTTGAGGCGGCCGGGCTGTACGTGCCGGGCGGTACCGCCGCCTATCCCAGCTCGGTCCTGATGAACGCGCTGCCGGCGCGCGTCGCCGGCGTCGAGCGCCTGGTGATGACAGTGCCGACCCCCGACGGCAGGCTCAATCCCCTGGTGCTGGCGGCGGCCAGCATCGCCGGGGTCAGCGAGATCTATCGGGTCGGCGGCGCCCAGGCGATCGGCGCCCTGGCCCATGGCACCGAGACGATCCGCGCCGTCGACAAGATCGTCGGTCCCGGCAACGCCTATGTCGCCGCCGCCAAGCGCCAGGTCTTCGGCGTCGTCGGCATCGACATGATCGCCGGGCCGTCCGAGATCCTGGTGGTTGCCGACGCCGCCAACGACCCCGACTGGATCGCCGCCGACCTGCTGTCCCAGTGCGAGCACGATGCCGCCGCCCAGGCGATCCTGGTGACCGACGACGCCGGCTTCGCCGACGCGACCGCAGCGGCGGTCGAGCGCCAGCTCGCCACGCTGCCGCGCGCCGCCATCGCACGGGAGAGCTGGACCGCGCACGGCGCGATCATCGTGGTGGAGCATCTCGATCAGGCGGTCGCGCTGGTCGATCGGGTGGCGCCCGAGCATCTCGAGCTCGCGGTCGACGATCCCGAGGCGCTGGCCGGCCGGGTGCGTCATGCCGGCGCCATCTTCCTCGGGCGCTATACGCCCGAGGCGATCGGCGACTACGTGGCGGGGCCCAACCATGTGCTGCCGACGGCGCGCAGCGCCCGCTTCTCGTCCGGCCTCGGCGTGCTCGATTTCCTGAAGCGCAGCTCGATCGTCTCCTGCGATGCCGCCGGCCTCAACCGCATCGGGCCGGCCGCGGTCACGCTGGCGCGCACCGAAGGTCTCGAGGCCCACGCCCGGTCGGTGGCGATCCGGCTGAACCTGCCGCGCACCCCGGGCGCCTGAACGCGCCATGTCGGATCCCGGCGAAAATTCCAAGCAGTGCGTCGTCAACGTTTCGCTCGACGAGCGAACGGTGGTGCGGCGCAGTCCCGAGGTCGAGCACGAGCGCGCCGTGGCCATCTTCGACCTGATCGAGGAGAACCACTTCGCGCTGATCGACAATCAGGACGGACCCTACAATCTGCACCTGTCGATCGAGGAGAACCGGCTGGTCATCGACGTTCGGCATCCCGACGAGTCGCCGATCGACAAGGTGATGATCTCGCTCAGTCCATTCCGTCGCGTGGTGAAGGACTACTTCACGGTGTGCGAAAGCTACTACCAGGCGATCAAGCGCTCCTCGCCGTCGCAGATCGAGGCGATCGACATGGGGCGCCGCGGCCTGCACGACGAGGGGTCGGAACTGCTGCGCGAGCGGCTCGCTGGCAAGATCGAGATGGATTCGAACACCGCGCGCCGGCTGTTCACGCTCATCTGCGTGCTGCACATACGCAGCTAGAGCGTGATCCGATCGAACCCGCTCGGTTCGATCGGTGAATCACGCTCTACTCTATCGAAAGAAGGGCACGATTCACCGATCAGGTTGATTCAACCTGATCGGATCGTGCCCTAGCCGCCGGGACGGGGCCGGGCGGCGTCTGGGAACATCTGGGCATATGGGCGACATGCCGGGAAGCGTTCTGTTCTGCTGCACGGCGAACGCGCTGCGTTCGCCGATGGCGGAGGGCATCCTGAAGCGGCTGCACGGTCGGCAGATCTACGTCGATTCCGCCGGGCTGCGACCTGGGCCGCTCGATCCGTTTGCCGTCGCGGTGATGGACGAGATCGGCGTCGACCTGACCCGGCACCGCCCGAAATCGTTCGAGGATCTCGAGGACGGCTCGTTCGATCTCATCGTCTCGCTGTCGCCGGAGGCGCAGCACCATGCGGTCGAGATGACGCGCACAATGGCCTGCGACGTCGAGTTCTGGAACACCATGGACCCGTCGATCGTTGAAGGCAGCAGAGAGACCCGTCTCGACGCCTACCGGCAGGTGCGTGACAGCCTGATGAGGCGGATTCAGGAGCGATTTCCGGCGCTCGGCGGCCCGACGGTTTGAGCGCTGCGTCGCCGTCGTGAACATTTCCTGACGGAACTTGCGCCGGCCGACGGACTGCCTATGTAAGATTGGTTTGAGCCGTGATCTCTGCGCCGCGATGCCGATTCCCGTGTGGAGCGGAGCGCGGCGCACCCCCGGCGCTGCGGCAAATCGCCGCCGATTCTGGGCGACACCCCCGGGTTCGGGGTGACCGACCGGATTGTGCCACCAGCGAGCGCAGCGCGATTACCGCAAGAAGGAGAGTCGTTCCATGACCGTGTCGCTTCCCGATCTGCCCTATGCCCACGACGCGCTCGAGCCGTATGTCTCGAAGCAGACGCTGCAGTTCCATCACGACAAGCACCACCGGGCCTATGTCGACAAGACGGTCGGCCTGATCAAGGGAACCGAGCACGAGAAGGCGGCGCTCGAGGACATCGTCCGTGCCACGGCGGCCGGCGGCGGTGCGCTGTTCAACAACGCGGCCCAGGCATGGAACCATGGCTTCTACTGGAACTCCCTGGCGCCCAAGGGCGGCGGCAAGCCGAACGGTGCGGTCGCGCGGGCCATAGACGAATCGTTCGGTGGCTATGATGCCTTGCGCAAGGCCTTCACCGAAGCGGCGACCGGCCAGTTCGGCAGCGGCTGGGCCTGGCTGGTGCTTGCCGGCTCCAGGCTCGAGGTCGTGAAGACCGCCAACGCCGATACGCCGCTGGTGCATGGCCAGGTGCCGCTGCTCACCATCGACGTATGGGAGCACGCCTACTATCTCGACTACCAGAATCGCCGCCCGGACTATGTCACCGGCTTCCTGGACCACTTGGCCAACTGGCAGTTCGCCAACGCCAATCTGGCGGCTGCAGGCAGGAAGCAGGCCTCGGCGGCCTGACCCGTCGCCATCGCGAGGCCTGTCCGGGCGGGATCCGAGCGATCCCACCCGGACGGCCCCCGCCCGGGCTCATAGCGGTCCGTAGCGGCGCAGGTAGATCAGCACCGCGAGAAGCAGCAGCAGCGTCGCCCACACCGCCAGGTTGGTCCCGACCGATTGCCTGGCCTTCTGCTTTTCGAGCCAGGTGCGCGGCGTGATCCGCTTGGCCACGAACACCACCTGGGCCGCCAGATTGATGCAGACCAGGTTGACTGCCAGCAGGATGGCGGCGCCGCCGGCTTCGGTCGCGTGCCCGGAACCCAGCATGAAGCCCAAGGTCGCCGCCGGCGGCAGCAGGGCCACGGCCACCATGACGCCGACCAGCGCGCTCGACAGGCCGCTGGTGATCGACAGCACGGCGGCGGCGCCCGAGGCAAGCGCCAGAGCGATGCCGCCGAAACCGACCTGGGTGCGTGCCATCAGCTCGTGGCTTTCCATGTTCGGCGGCAGGATCAGGCCGGTCGCCACCGAGATGGCGAGCGTCAGGGCCAGGCCCGCCGCGTTGGCCATGGCGGCGCGCCACATCTGGGCGTGGTCGCCGAGCGCAGCGGCGAAGGCGAAGGCCATGTTCGGGCCGAGCAGCGGCGCGATCACCATGGCGCCGATCACCGCCGCGACGCTGTCCTCGATCAGGCCGATGGTGGCGACGATGGTCGACAGCGCGGTCAGCAACAGATAGGTGACGCTGATGCGGGCGCCGCCCTCCACCTGGGTATAGAGCTCCTCGCGGGTCGCGGTGTCCGGCGCCTCCGTGGATTTGGCTTGCTGGCCTTGTTCCTCACGCTCCTTCTGCGGATCGGGCACGGCGGCCTCGACCGGCAGCAGGACGATCCGCCAGGACTCGGTGGCGTCCAGCGCCGATTGCAGGGCGTCGAGGACCTGCTGCTGGCAGTCCGAGGAAACCAGGATCCGGACCGCGCAACGCGTGTCGTCCTCCTCCCGCATCGCCCAGCAGTCGATCCCGCCTTTCTGCCGGGCGATCGCCCGGATGGTATCGAGCTGCCTGCTGTCCGACACCACCTCGATGATCCGCAGCGCCATCGGTGACCGATTCTCCGTGCAGCATGCCGCGCCGAAGCGGCCGGACTCCGAGCATAGCCGGCGGGACCGTCATGTCGAGCCGTGGCGCCGCCGCCGGCCGCGTTGTCGGCCCTGACGGATGGCGCTATGATCCCGCGCCGGCCGCGGGGACTGGGTTGCGACAATGGGGGGAAGCCGCCGGCGCGACCCGTCGCCCCCGATGATGCCGCTCCGGGCATGAAGGCGGAACTCCAGCCCAACGCGATGTTCAGGGTGAAGCGCGACAATGACCACGACATGCTGGCGCATATCTCGGGCAAGCTGCGCAAGAACCGCATTCGCGTGCTGGCGGGCGACAGGGTCAGTATCCAGATGACGCCATACGACCTCGCCACGGGTCGCCTCACCTTCCGCTTCAAGTAGCCGGCCGTGGTCGTCTCTTGGCCGTGACGGTCGGCCCGCATCCCCTGGTCCTGGCGTCGGCGTCGCCGCGGCGGCTCGATCTGCTGCGGCAGATCGGCATCGCGCCGGATGGCGTCGATCCCGCCGATGTCGACGAAACCCCGCTGCCGCACGAGCTGCCGGTCGCCCATGCAAGCCGTCTCGCCGAGGCCAAGGCGCGCACGGTGGCGGCCCGGCACCCCCAGGCATTCGTGCTGGCCGCCGACACCGTCGTGGCCTGCGGCCGGCGCATCCTGCCCAAGGCCGAGGACGAGGCAACCGCGCGCGCCTGCCTCGGCCTGCTGTCGGGGCGGCGCCACCGCGTCCTCGGCGGCGTCGCGCTCGTCTGCCCGGATGGCCGCATCCTGCGCCGCCTGGTCACCACACAGGTCACCTTCAAGCGGTTGAGCGCGGCCGAGTTGGACGCCTACATCGCCTGCGGCGAGTGGCATGGCAAGGCCGGGGGCTATGCCATCCAGGGCCGGGCCGCGGCGCTGATTCCCGTGATCAACGGCTCCTACAGCAACGTCGTCGGGCTGCCGCTGTTCGAGGCCGTGGCATTGCTGTCGGGCGCCGGCTGCCGATGAGCGCGCCGCTCCGGCTGTTCGTCGGGACCGGCGACGGCGCGCGCGCCCTGGCGCTGGTCCTTGATCGCCGGCTGGTCGAGTATCGGCTCGAGCGCCCGGAAACGGCGAGCTGGATCGGCGAGATCCGTCTCGGGCGGGTGTTGCGGGTGGACAAGGGGATCGGCGCCGCCTTCGTCGAGATCGGGCTGGAGCGGCCGGGCCTGCTGCCCCTCGCCGAGCTCGACGGCCGGGCGGAGGAAGGTGCCGCGGTCCTGACCCAGGTCGTGCGCGACGCGCGCGAGGGCAAGGGCGTCCGGCTGACCGGTCGGCCGGTGCTCGCGGGCATGCATCTGGTGTTCGATCCGCATCATCCCGGGATCAGCGTCTCCCGGCGCATCGCCGACCGCGCCGTCGCGGCGCAGCTCGTCGACCGGGTGCGCGCCGCCGCCGCTCCGGGCGAGGGCTTCGTGGTCCGCCTCGCCGCCATCGCCGCGACGCCGGAGGTCCTGGCGCAAGAGGCCGATCGCCTGCGCCAAGCCTGGCACGCGCTCGTGGAGCGCGGTGCCGGGCTGAAGCCGCCGGCCATGTTGCGCCGCGACGACGCGGTGGTCGCCCTGCTGCGCGACGTCGGCACGGCTGTCGACGAGATCGTGGTCGACATGCGGGGGCCGGCCGACGCGATTCGGCAGCGTCTCGACGATGCGCTGCCGGAACTGGCGCCGCGGGTGGTGGTTCGTCCGGCGCGCGACTGGCTGCCGTCGCCCGACGAGATCGACGAGCAGGTCGAGGCCGCGCTCGAGCCGGAAGTGGCGCTGCCGTCCGGCGGCAGCCTGCTGATCGAGCCGGGCCGGACCCTGACCGCGATCGACGTCAACAGCGGGGCGCCGGCGGGCGACGGCGGCGGCCGGCGCGCCGGCGAGCGACGCCTGCTCGACGCCAACCTGGAGGCGGCCGGGGAGATCGCCCGGCAGCTCCGCCTGCGCAACATCGGCGGCATCGTGGTGGTCGACTTCATCGACCTCAAGAACGGGCCGGCGCGCGGCCGCGTGGTCGAGGCGCTGCGCACGGCGCTCGCCGGCGATCCGGTGCCGTGCTGGGTCGGTGAAATGTCGCGTCTCGGCCTGGTGGAGATGACGCGCCGTCGCCGGGGCGCTAGCCTTGCCGAGACCCGGACAGCGGCCTGCCCGGCCTGCGGCGGCAGCGGCCGGGTTGCGGCTGGCATTGGCAGAGTCCAGGGAGGTGGCCGATGAGCGGCAAGATCGCGGACTTGACCGAGCGCCGGGTCGGCCGGCGCGGCGAGCAGCGGGCCCGGCGTCACTGTCCGATCTGCGGCGCCGCGGCGGTGGCGGCGTTCCAGCCGTTCTGCTCGCGCCGTTGCGCCGACATCGATCTCGGCCGCTGGCTCAAGGAGGGCTACCGCGTGCCGGGCGAGCGAGCGCCCGGCCCGGACGACGAGCCCGGCCCTGGCGGCGACCCGGATTGAGCCCGCCGCGGCACCGGCGACGGCTGCTCGCGGGACCGCTGGACGGTCGGGAAAACGGCGGAATCCCGCGGAACTGAGCGGGTCTTGGCGGTCGCTGGACAGGGCCCGTGGATTTCTCTATAAGCCGGTTCTGTCGCGCTCGCGACGGTCCGGATGCCCAGGTAGCTCAGTTGGTAGAGCAGTGGACTGAAAATCCGCGTGTCGGTGGTTCAAATCCGCCCCTGGGCACCATTCCTTCCATAGTTCCCCGTCCATAGAAGCCGTGCTTCCCCGCGTCGTCGCGGTCGGCTTTGCACGTCCGCCGGCCGCCCGTCCGCTACTGGACGAGCGGCGAGTCGGTGCCGCCGAGCTCGATGCCCTCGATCGTCGCGGCGCCGGCCAGCAGGCTGACATACTGGGCGACCGCGCGGCTCCAGCTCGCGGCCTCCAGATAGGCGGCGATCCGGGGCTGGGCGAGCTCGAAGTCGAGCGGCCTCCCGGCGATCCGGCGGTCGAGCTGGATCACGTGAATGCCGAACCGGGTCGGCACCGGCACCGGGCAGAGCTGGCCGTCCTCCAGGTTGAACAGGAAGGTCTCGAATTCCGGCACCGTCTGGCCGCGGGTGATCTGGCCGAGATTGCCGCCATGCTCGCGCGACGGGCAGGCGGAATGGGACCGGGCCAGCTCGGCAAAGCCCGACGGATCCTCGGTCAGAGTCGCGATCAGCCGTTCGGCCAGCGCCTTCGCGGCGGCGCGCGCCGATTTGTCCTCCGCGGCCGCCGCGATCAGGATGTGCCGCGCCTCGAACAGGTCCGGCGAGCGGAACTTCGCGGGATTGTTGGCGAAATAGCGTCGGCAGGCGGCCTCGTCGGCAAGTGGCGTCGTGACCTCCCGGTCGAGCAGGGCGTCGACCAGGGCATCCTCCTCGATCTGCAGGCGTCCGGACTCGTCGCGCTGCGGCTGCGGTGTCAGCGCGTGGCGGCGCGCCTCCTGGAGCAGCAGTTCCCGCACCACCAGGGCTCGCGCCGCCGCGGCCAGCGCCGCCTCGGGCGTCGAAGACGGGTGGTTTTGCGCCTCCTGGCGGATTGCGGCAGGGGTGATCGCCACCCCGTTCACGCGGATCGCCGGCATCTCGGCGGCCGTGCGCGGCGGATCGGCACGGCCCGGCTGCGTCGCTGCAGGGTCGGGGGTCATGGCGCGCATCTCCTCATTCCGCCGGCTGCTGGCGATGTTGGACGGGCCGCGTCCGCCGGGTCCGCACGACCTGGAAGCCCGGCCGCCAGAAATAGCGCAGCGGCAGGCTGAGCATGTGCACCAGCCGAGTGAACGGGAACACCAGCAGGATGGTGAGACCGAGCAGCAGGTGCAGCTTGAAGATCGGATGCGCGTCCGCCACATAGCTGGCCGCATCGGTCTGGAAGGTGAAGATGCCCAGCGCCCAGTTCATGAACTTCACCATCTCTCCGCCGTCGAGATGGGTGAGCGAGATGGGAATCGTGAAGATCCCGAGGAAGAGCTGGGCATAGAGAAGCAGCAGGATGGCGGCGTCGCTGAAGCTCGATGTCCGGCGGATGCGCGAATCGAACAGCCGGCGATGGATCAGCAGGCTGGCGCCGATGATCGCCATGATGCCGGCGACTCCGCCGGCCACGATCGCCAGAATCTGCTTGGCGCCGTGGCTGATGCCGATCGCGTCGAACAGCGCGATCGGCGTCAGCAGGCCGACGAAATGGCCGGCAAAGATGACGAGCATGCCGACATGGAACAGCACCGAGCCCCAGACGAGCTGGCGCCGGCGCAGGAGCTGGTTCGAGCCCGACCGCCACGTATAGGGCTCGCGATCGTAGCGGATGATCGAGCCGAGGATCAGCACCGTCAGGGCGACATAGGGATAGACGCCGTAGAGCAGGGAGTTGAGATAGTCGGCCATCGGATCATGCCCTCCGCTCGGTGTGGCGCGGCGCCGGCGCATCGACCGACCGGGTCGCCGCCCGCAGCTTGGTCTGCAGCCGGTCGGCGGCGCAGGCGGAATCGCCGGTCGCTGCGCCGAATGTCACCGGCGCGTCCTCCCAGGCGTGGTCGAGCGCCGCGAAGTCGTTGGGGTCGTCGTCCGGAGCCTTGCGCAGCTCCGCCAGGTCCTCCGCCTTGGGCTCGGCCGCGGCGAGCACCTGCAGCGCGGCCAATACCCGGGCGTAGATGCTGCCGCGCTTCCGCAGCCGCTCCTCGATTGCCGCGACAATGTGCAGCGGCTGGGCCAGGATGCCCTGGGCCTCCGCCAGCGGCAGGGTCGAGAGGAACTCCAGGAACAGCGGCAGGTAGTCCGGCAGCTCGTTGGCGTCGACCACCAGGCCGTGAGTCTCGTACATCGACTTGAGATCGACCATCGCCTGGCCGCGGTCGCGGCTCTCGCCATGGATATGCTCGAACAGGTGGAGCGACAGCGACCGGGTGCGGTCGAACAGGAAGACGTAGCGTTCCTGCACGTCCAGCAGATCGCCGCCCGAGATATCGTCCACCAGCTCGATGAGGCCGCTGCGCTCGGCCGATCCCAGCAGGCGGTCGGCCGCCAGGGCCTCCCGGAGCGCCGGGCCGGCCGCGCGAATCTCCTCGTCCGGGTAGGAGAGCAGCAGCGACAGGATCTTGAAGATCGGGGTCATCAGAACACCTCCGTCGGGGTCTGCACGCTCTTCTTGCGCTTGGCGCCGAACAGGTCGGCGCTCGACGACCCGCCCGAGCAGCCATTGCCGAACGAGAAGCCGCAGGAGCCGCGCACGTCATAGGCATCCTCGCCGACCTCGCGATGGCTGGTCGGAATGACGAAGCGGTCCTCGTAATTGGCGATCGCCATGACGTGGTACATCTCCTCGATCTGGCCGCCCTTGAGGTTGACGCGGCCGGCGATTCCCTCGTCCACTACGCCGTCGATGGTCTTCGCCCGCATGTAGGCGCGCATGGCGAGCATGCGCTCCAGCCCCTGGATCACCGGCTCGTCCTTGCCGGCGGTCAGCAGGTTGGAAAGATAGCGGACGGGAATGCGCAAGCTCCGCACGTCCGGCATCTCGCCGTCGATCCCGATCTTGCCGGCCTCGGCCGCCGACTGGATCGGGGAGAGCGGCGGCACGTACCAGACCATCGGCAGGGTGCGGTACTCCGGATGGAGCGGGAAGGCGACCTTCCACTCCATCGCCATCTTGTAGACCGGCGACTTCCGCGCAGCATCGAGCCAGGCGTCCGGCACCCCGTCGGCACGAGCCTGGGCGATCACCTTGGGGTCGTTGGGATCGAGGAAGATCGAGAGCTGCGCCTCGTACAGGTCCTGCTCGTCGGCGGTCGCCGCCGCCTGCTCGATGCGGTCGGCGTCGTACAGCAGCACGCCGAGATAGCGGATGCGCCCGACGCAGGTCTCCGAGCACACCGTGGGCTGGCCGGCCTCGATGCGCGGATAGCAGAAGATGCACTTCTCGGATTTGCCCGACGACCAGTTGTAGTAGATCTTCTTGTAGGGGCAGCCGGACACGCACATCCGCCATCCCCGGCACTTCTCCTGGTCGATCAGGACGATGCCGTCTTCCTCGCGCTTGTAGATGGCCCCCGAGGGACAGGCCGCGACGCAGGTCGGGTTGAGGCAGTGCTCGCACAGCCGCGGCAGATACATCATGAAGGTGTTCTCGAACTGGCCGTAGATCTCCTTCTCGACGCCTTCGAAATTATAGTCCTTCGAGCGCTTGGAGAATTCGCCGCCGAGAATCTCCTCCCAGTTCGGCCCCCACTCGATCTTCTCCATGCGTTCGCCGGTGATCATCGAGCGCGGCCGGGCGGTCGGGGTCGCCTGGCTTTCCTTCGCCGTCTGCAGATGGCCGTAGTCGAAGTCGAACGGCTCGTAGTAGTCGTCGATCTCCGGCAGGTCCGGATTGGCGAAGATCTTCGCCAGGATGCGCCACTTGGCGCCCATCTTAGGCTCGATGCGGCCGTTGGCCTTGCGCACCCAGCCGCCGTTCCACTTCTTCTGGTTCTCCCATTCCTTGGGATAACCGATGCCCGGCTTGGTCTCGACGTTGTTGAACCAGGCGTATTCGACGCCCTCGCGGTTCGTCCAGACGTTCTTGCAGGTCACCGAACAGGTGTGACACCCGATACACTTGTCGAGGTTCAGCACCATGCCGATTTGCGCGCGGATCTTCATTCTGCCGCCTCCTTCGCATTCGCGACCGATCCACGGTGCGGACCTTCCAACCAGTCGACGCTGTCCAGCTTGCGGACAATGACGAACTCGTCGCGGTTGGAACCCACCGTGCCGTAGTAGTTGAAACCGTAGGATTGCTGGGCGTAGCCGCCGATCATGTGGGTCGGCTTGGTGATCGCCCGTGTCACCGAGTTGTGGATGCCGCCACGCTGGCCGGTGATCGGCGAGCCCGGCGTGTTCACGATCTTCTCCTGCGCATTGTACATGAAGATCGTGCCTTCCTTCATGAGTTGGGAGACCACGGCGCGGGCGACGAT
>CAYJQC010000006.1:102652-177847 GCA_964372215.1 uncultured Rhodospirillaceae bacterium | reverse complement strand
CCGAGACCAAAAGCCTTGGCAAATCGCTTGACCGACAACACAGTCGCTCTCCCGTCAAGGCGGAGGGGAAGGAAAGCGGCGAAGGAAGATCGAATCCCCCTCCCCTTGCGGGAGGGGGCAGGGGGAGGGGTGATCGCACGCTCATGCCAGCTTGTCGACGATAGCGCCGACGCCGGTGCGGAACGGATCGACCGCCGGCAGGCCGTGGGCTTCCGCCGCCTGCTCGAGACAGCGTTCGGCCGCGACTTCGTCCAGGTTCGCGGTGTTGATGCTGATGCCGACGAACCTGACCGCCGGATTGGTCAGCCGCGCGGCCGCCAGGTTGGCCTCCATGCAGAGGCCGAGATCCGGCAGCTGGTAGGTCGGCAGGCCCCGCATGTGGCCGCGGGTCGGCTCGTGGCACATCACCAGCGCGTCGGCCTGGGCGCCGTGCAGCAGCCCCAGGCTGACGCCGGCGAACGAGGCATGGAACAGCGAGCCCTGGCCTTCCACCAGATCCCAGTGATCGGGATCGTTGGCCGGCGACAGCCACTCGACCGCGCCGGAGATGAAGTCGGCGATGACCGCGTCGATCGACACGCCCGAGCCGGCGATGAAGATGCCGGTCTGGCCGGTGGCGCGGAAGTCGGCCTTCATGCCGCGCTTCCGCATCTCCTTCTCCAGCGCCAGCGTGGTGTACATCTTGCCGACCGAGCAGTCGGTGCCGACCGCGAGCAGCCGCTTGCCCGGACGCTTGACGCCCGACGCCACGTCGAAATCCTGGGTCGGGTGGCGCACGTCGAACAGCGCGCGCCCGTTGCGCCTGGCCGCCTCGACCAGCCTGGGAAAGTCCCTGAGCCGCTTGTGCAGGCCGCTCGCCAGGTCCATGCCGCGATCGAGCGCGCCGACCAGCAGGTCGATCCAATGGTCCGGCAGGATCCCGCCGCGATTGGCAACGCCGACGATGACCGTCTTCACCCCCGCCTCGGCCGCCGCCTCGATGGTCATGTCCGGCAGCTTCAGGTCGGCCTTGCAGCCGTCGAGGCGGAGCTGCCCGGCGCACCAGTCGGGGCGCCAGTGGACGATGCCCTGGGCGGTCTTGGCGGCGAGCTGGTCGGGCGCGTCGCCCAGGAACATGAGATAGGGATGCTGGATGCTGATGCGGCTCATGGCGGTCTCTGCGGCGCTCTGGAATGTCGCGGGGATCAGGCTGGCGCCCCTTTCGGGGGCCGCATCATATCAGGCCGTCCGGCGATTCCTACGGCTTGGCGCGGCGCGCAGGCGACGGATATAGTCGCGTCCCGCCCAACACCGCCCCGTCGGAGTCTTCCGCCATGACCGCGCCAGAAGCCGCCGGGCCGCCGCCCCGCGTCCGCGGGCCCCACGCCCGGGTCTGGCGCATCGCCGGTCCGATCATCGTCTCCAACGTCACCGTGCCGCTGCTGGGCGCGGTCGATACCGCGGTGGTCGGGCGGCTGCCCGATCCGGCCTTCATGGGCGCGGTCGCGGTCGCCGCGGTGATCTTCAGCTTCATCTACTGGGCGTTCGGCTTCCTGCGCATGGGGACGACCGGCTTCGTGGCCCAGGCCTATGGCGCGCGCGACGGCGACGAGCTGCGCGCGCTGCTCGCCCGCGCCGGGCTGATCGCCGGCGCCATCGCGCTGCCGCTGGTCGCGCTGCAGGCGCCGATCGCCGCCCTCTCCCTGCCGCTGATGGAGGCGAGCCCGGGGGTCGAGGGCCTGGCCGGGCAATACTTCGCGATCCGGATCTGGAGCGCGCCGGCGACCCTCGGCAACTACGTGATCCTGGGCTGGCTGCTCGGCGTGCAGCGCGCCGGCGCCGCCATGGCGCTGCAGATCTTCACCAACGCGGCCAACATCGCCCTCGATGTCTGGTTCGTGCTGGGGCTCGGCTGGGGCGTCGAGGGCGTGGCGGCGGCGACCGTGATCGCCGAGTACGCCGCCGCCGCTTCCGGGCTGGCCCTGGTGCTGCGCGCGCTCGCCCGCGAGCCCGGGCGCTGGCGGCGTGCCGCGGTGCTCGACCGCGGGCGCATGCTCGGCCTGGTCCGCATCAACGGCGACATCTTCGTGCGCACGGTGTGCCTGCTGTTCGCGTTCGCCCATTTCACCGCCCAGGGCGCGCGCATGGGCGATGCGGTGCTGGCCGCCAACGCCATCCTCATGCATTTCCAGACCTTCATGGCCTATGGCCTGGACGGCTTCGCCCATGCCGCCGAAACCCTGGTCGGCGAGGCGGTCGGCGCCCGCAGTCGCCGGCTGTTCGACGAGACCGTGCGCACCACGACGGTCTGGGCGGCCGGCTTGGCGCTCGGCTTCGCCGCGCTCTACGGCCTGGCTGGGCCGGCGATTGTCGGCCTATTCACCGACCTGCCGGAGGTGCGCGCCGGCACCGCCGCCTTCCTGCCCTGGCTCGCCACCCTGCCGCTGGTCTCGGTCTGGAGCTTCCAGCTCGACGGCATCTTCATCGGCGCGACCAGGGGGCCGGATCTCAGGAATGCCATGATCGCCTCCCTGGCCGTCTATCTGGCGGCGGCCTGGCTGCTGATCCCGGCATTCGGGAATCACGGCCTGTGGCTGGCCTTCACCCTGTTCATGGTGGTGCGGGCGGCCGCGCTCGGCTATTTCTACCCGCGACTGGCGCGCAGCCTGGCCGAACGGCTCTGAGCCGGGTTGCCGGCGCCGCCGCACGAGCCCGGGAGTACCTGCCGATGCCCTCCTTCGACGTCGTCTCCAAGACCGAGATCACCGAGGTCGACAACGCCCTCGCCGGCATGCGCCGCGAGATCGAGACCCGTTTCGACTTCAAGGGCGCCAAATGCTCGATCGAGCGCAAGGACAACGCCCTCACCCTCCTGGCCGACGACGACCTCAAGCTGAAGCAGATGCACGAGCTGCTGAAGACCTACATGACCCGGCGCAAGCTCGACGCCGGCGCGCTCGAGTTCAAGGAGGTCGAGAAGGCCTCGGGCAACAGCGTGCGCCAGGTGGTCAACGTCAAGCAGGGCCTCGACCAGGCGCTCGCCAAGAAGATCGTCAAGGCGATCAAGGACGCCAAGCTGAAGGTCCAGGCCTCGATCCAGGGCGACGAGCTGCGCATCTCCGGCAAGAAGCGCGACGACTTGCAGGACGCGATCGCCCTGGTCAAGGGGCTCAAGATCGAGCAGCCCCTGCAATACGTGAACTTCAGGGACTGAGTCCCGGCAGCCTCACCCTTCGACAAGCTCAGGGTGAGGCCCATTCACTCTTGCAGTCCTCATGCTGAGCCTGTCGAAGCATGAGGGGCCATACGGAAAGACCGTCGACCCATGTCCAAGAAGAACCCGCTGAACCTCAACCCGCTGCAGCTCAAGACCCTGACCCTGCTACAGGCGATCGCCCATCTGGAGGGCTTCAGCAAGCCCGGCGCCGCCGAGGGCGAGCGTGAGATCGTGCAGCTGCCGCACGCCCATGGCGATCATTTCCATCTCGGCGACGCGCTGGTCAGCGCGCGCGACGCCACCGGCCTCAACAACGGCGCGGTCTGGACGGTGCTGGAACGCAAGGGTCTGGTGCGGACCAGCTTCCCGGAATCGGCGACCATGACCGCCGAGGGCCTTGTCTACGAGACCGGCCTCGCCGACGAGCTGCTGCGCAAGAGCGGGCATCACTAGGTGCCAATTGACGAAGCTGTCGATGTCGTGGCCCCTGACCGGCGTTTTGACGTCCAGCTGTTCATCGTTCACCCGAGCCTGGACCCGGCCGAAATATCAGCGGCGCTGCGGCTCGAGCCCATGGTCACGCATCGGGTCGGCGATCGCCGAGCCACGCCCAGGGGCACGCCCCTGCCCGGCACCTATCCGGACACGCGTTGGCGCTACTCCGTCCGTCACCAAGTGACAGACCAGTGGTTTGTGGACGGGCTGGGGGAACTGCTGGCCCTGATCGTGCCGCATAAGGCATTCCTCGACCAATTGCGCGCCAGCGGCGGGCGCGCCGGCCTCATCATTCAGTTCCTCGGCGACGGCTATTTCGGAGACACCGTTCCGCACGAAGTGCTGTCGAAGCTGGCCGAACTTGGGCTCGACCTCGGCATCGAGTGCTTCACGGTCCCGCAGTCCTAGGCAGTAGCCAGAGCGGCTAGCCCAAACCCTTGTCGCTCACGCCTCGACGATCATCTCGCCGTAGTGCTCGACGGTGGGGAACGGGTCGTAGAAATGGTGCAGCAGGCGGCGCCATTCGGCGTAGCGCTCGGAGCCGCGGAAGTCTTCGGTGTGGGCCTCCAGCGTTTCCCAGCGCACCAGCAGCAGGTAGCGGTCGAGCTGCTCGACGCAGCGCCGGAGCTCGAGCCCGAGGAACCCCGGCGTCGCGGCGACGAGCGGCCGGGCGGTGGCGAACGCGGCCTCGAAATCGCCGGCTTCGCCGGGCTTCACGTCGAGAACGGCGATTTCGAGGATCATGGTCCATTTCCCTTTTGGCACCACAGGCGTCCGATGCTGTCGTCTGGAGTGCCGCCGCGCAAGCCGGTGGATTGACGCGCCGCCCATGGTCCCCGCAGGATGTCCGCCATTTTACGGGGAGCGCCATGTCCACCATCGATCTCGATCTCTGCTACACGCCGGCCACCGAGCTGGCGCGGCTCGTCGCCACCAAGAAACTCTCGCCGGTCGAGCTGATGCGCAACACCCTGGCGCGGATCGAGGCGGTGAACCCGACCCTCAACTGCTTCTGCTTCGTGTACCCGCAAGAGGCGCTGGAACTGGCCGAGGCCGCCGAGGCGGCGGTGATGCGCGGCCAGCCGCTCGGGCCCCTGCACGGCGTGCCGTTCGCCATCAAGGACCTGACGCCGACCCGGGGCAAGCGCACCACGCTCGGCTCCAAGGCCTACGAGACCTGGGTGCCGGACCACGACGCCCCGATCGTCGAGGCGCTCGACGGCGCCGGCGGCATCATGGTCGGCAAGACCACGACCCCGGAATTCGCCTATTCCAGCTTCACCGACAGCCCGCTCTGGGGCTTCACCCGCAACCCCTGGAACCCGGCCAAGACCCCCGGCGGCTCCTCCGGCGGCTCGGGCGCGGCGGTGGCTTCGGGCTGCGTGGCGCTGGCCGAGGGCTCGGACATGGGCGGCTCGGTCCGGATCCCCGCCTCGTTCTGCGGGATCGCCGGGCTGAAGCCTTCGTTCGGTCGGATTCCCTTCACCATCCTGCCGAGCCAGTTCGACCAGCTCTCCCATTTCGGGCCGCTGGCCCGCACCGTCTCCGACGTGGCGCTGTTCCTCAGCATCACCCAGGGGCCGGACGAGCGCGACATCCAGTCCCTGAAGCCGGCGCTCGACGTGAAGATCCCGGTGCCGGCCGACGCCCGCGGCCTGCGCCTCGCCCTCTCCCTCGACCTCGGCTATGCCTGGGTGGATCCGGAGGTCGAGGCGGCGGTGCGCGCCGCGGCCGAGGCGCTGGCCGCCGCCGGCGCGACGGTCGAGGAGGTCGAGCTCGGCTGGGACTGGCGGCTCAACGACCGCTGGATCGAGCATTGGGGCGTCTATCTCGCCGCCTTCTTCGGCCATACCTTGGCGAGCCATCGCGACCAGCTCGACCCCAACGTGCGGCGGCTGATGGAGAGCGGCCTCGCCATGAACGCGGTCGACTTCAAGCGCATCGAGTTCGCGCGCACCGAGCAGTGGAAGAAACTGTCGCCGATCCTGTCGCGCTACGACGCCATGCTGTGCCCGACCATGGCGATGACCGCGCCCGGCGTCGGCGACCGCAATGTCGAGTACGGCAAGCTCGACGCGGACGGCAGGTATCGCGGCCTCGACATGACATCCGTGTTCAACTTCGTCAGCCCCTGCCCGGCCTTCAGCGTGCCCTGCGGCTTCGACAAGGCCGGCCTGCCGATCGGCCTGCAGATCGTCGGCCGCAGGTTCGACGACCTCACCGCCTTGCGCGTCGGCGCCGCGCTCGAGGCGGCCATGCCCTGGGCGGAGAAGCGGCCGGCGGTGTAGACACCTCCTAATCCCTTGACAACTACCCTGAATCTGCTAGTTCTCGCCCCTCAGAGGAGACCCGACCCGCATGGGCATTGCGCGGCATTTGCGACTGCGACGACGACGCCCTGAGCCGTTTCTCGACGGCACGGTCGGCTGGCGTCTGCCCTGAACGAACTTCCTCCAAGCATCCGCAGGATACCGGGGGTCACGACGGCAGCCAAGCGTTCCGCGCCGGCCGGCGTCCCGTCATGACCAGCCCCGCGAGTGTCCCGATGCTTGACCTGACCTTCGAATCTGCCGCCGACACGCCCGAGATCGAAGCCCTGCTCGACCGCTCCTTCGGTTCCGACCGGCTGGCCAAGCGCTCCTATCATTTCCGCCGCAACGTGGCCCGGGTCGACGCATTGTGCCTGGTGGCGCGCGATCCTGGCAGCCCCACGATCGTCGGCGGCATCCGCTACTGGCCGGTCACCATCGGCCAGATGGCGACCCCGGCCCTGCTGCTGGGGCCGCTCGCGATCCAGCCGGCACGGCGCGGCACCGGGGTCGGCGCCGCCCTGATGCGCTGCAGCCTGGCGATGGCCGAGGCGGCCGGCCACCGGGTGGTGGTGTTGGTCGGCGACCTCGCCTATTACGGCCGCTTCGGCTTCTCGCCGGCCGGCCCCCGCGGCATCTTCATGACCCAGGAGGCGCCGGAGCGGGTGCTGGCGGCCGAGCTGCAGCCCGGCGCGCTCGAGGGCGTGGTCGGCGCGCTCCACCGCTGGCGCCCGAAGCAAAAGCGCGCCGCGGCCTGAGCCCGGCGGCCGGCGGGCCGCCAATTCGTGTCGCTTTCGCTGGAGGCGGACCGGCCCGATCCGCTAGTCTCCCGGCCATGTCCCGGAGCCGATCCGGAGCCAACCCTCACCCCTCCCACGGACCTCGCGGCCCGTGGGCCCCTCCCCTTTCCCGCTTGCGCGGGAGAGGGTGGCGAGCGCAGGCGAGCCGGGTGAGGGTGCCTGACAAAAAACGGGGAGACGCCCAATGGCACGCAAGCGGCCGAATATCCTGTTCGTGATGGCGGACCAGATGGCGGCGCCGGCGCTCGCCGCCTATGGCCACAAGGTCACCCGCACGCCGCGGCTGGATTCCCTGGCCGAGTACGGCGTGGTGTTCGAGAACGCCTATTGCAACTTCCCGATCTGCGCTCCGTCGCGCTTCTCGCTGCTGTCGGGGCAGCTGCCCTCGCGCATCGGCGCCTTCGACAACGCCGCCGAGCTGCCGTCCTCGGTGCCGACGCTCATGCACTACCTGCGCGGCGCCGGCTACCAGACCTGCCTCGCCGGCAAGATGCATTTCGTCGGCGCCGACCAGCTGCACGGCTTCGAGGACCGGCTGACCACCGACATCTATCCGGCGGATTTCGGCTGGACCCCGGACTGGGCCAACCAGAAGCTCGCGTATTCCTGGTCGCACCACATGCAGAGCGTGATGGAGGCCGGCACCTGCCAGCGCAGCCTGCAGATCGATTTCGACGACGACACCGCCAACCAGGCGGTGCGCAAGATCTACGACCTGGCGCGCGACCCCGACGACCGGCCGTTCTTCCTGTGCGTCTCCTTCACCCATCCGCACGACCCGTTCACCTGCCTGCCCGAGCATTGGGAGCGCTACGACCACGCGCGTATCGACATGCCCAAGGTCGGGGCGATCCCGGTCGACAAGCTCGACCCCCATGCCCGGCGGCTGCATTTCATGGACAGCGTGCATCGCTACGACGTGACCGAGCAGGTGATCCGGACCGCGCGCCACGCCTATTACGGCATGATCTCCTATGTCGACGATCTCGTGGGCCGCCTCGAGACGGCGCTGCACCGCGCCGGCCTGGCCGACGACACCATCATCGTGTTCACCGGCGACCACGGCGAGATGCTGGGCGAGCGCGGCATGTGGTACAAGATGAGCTTCTACGAGTGGTCTTCGCGGGTTCCGCTGATCATCCACGCGCCCAAGCTGTTCGGGCCGCGCCGGGTGCCCGGGAGCGTGTCGCTGGTGGACCTCCTGCCGACGCTGCTCGACTTCGCCACCGACGACCACATGCCGGAGCTGGTCGATCCCATCGACGGCAACAGCCTGGTGCCGCTGATCCACGGCGATTCCGACGGGTGGAACGACACGGTGATGTCGGAGTACCTGGCCGAGGGCGCGCTCGATCCGATCCTGATGCTGAAGCAGGGCAGCAGGAAGCTGGTCTATGGCGAGACCGATGGCGCCATGCTGTTCGATCTCGCCGCAGACCCGGACGAGCTCGACGATCT
Source organism: uncultured Rhodospirillaceae bacterium (assembly GCA_964372215.1). Lineage (GTDB taxonomy): Bacteria > Pseudomonadota > Alphaproteobacteria > Dongiales > Dongiaceae > DAIMFL01. Next base: position 169,589 of record CAYJQC010000006.1, on the reverse strand, counting down.
CGCGCACAAGCCGGCGCACAAGACGACGGTCGCCGCGATGACCGCCGAGCTGCACCGGCGCTGGGACTACCAGAAGCTGAAGCGCCAGGTGATCGAGAGCCAGAACCGCCGGCTGTTCATCCACGACGTGCTGCTCAAGGGCCGCTACACGCCCTGGGACTGGCAGCCCCGGCGCGACGCCTCGATGATGTATGTGCGCAATGTCGGCATCGACGAGGACGTGGCCAAGGGCCGGGCGCGCCTGCCCTTCGTGCCCGACCGCAAGCCCGACTTTCCCGGCTGAGGCCGATTCCGCGACCGCTCCAGACCAAGAGGACATGATGACCACGCCCCCCGGCCCGCGCAGCGGCGGCCAGATCCTGGTCGACCAGCTCAAGATCCACGGCGTCGATCTCGCCTTCTGCGTGCCCGGCGAAAGCTACCTGGCGGTGCTCGACGGCCTGTACGAGGCGCGCAACTCGATCCGCCTCGTCACCTGCCGGCAGGAAGGCGGCGCCGCCAACATGGCCGAGGCCTACGGCAAGCTGACCGGCAAGCCCGGCATCTGCTTCGTGACCCGGGGTCCCGGCGCCACCAACGCCTCGATCGGCGTCCATACCGCGTTCCAGGATTCGACCCCGATGATCCTGTTCGTCGGCCAGGTCGCCGGCGACCAGGTCGAGCGCGAGGCGTTCCAGGAGGTCGACTATCGCCGCATGTTCGGCCCGCTCGCCAAGTGGGTGGCGCAGATCGACGACGCCGCGCGCATCCCCGAGCTGGTCAGCCAGGCCTTCCATCGCGCCGTCGCCGGCCGGCCCGGCCCGGTGGTGATCGCGCTGCCCGAGGACATGCTGACCGAGGTGGTCGAGGTCGCCGATGCCGGGCCCTTCAAGACCGTGCGGCCGCATCCCGGCCCGGCCGACATGGCGCGCCTGCGCTCGATGCTGGCCGGCGCGGCGCGGCCGTTCGTGATCCTCGGCGGCGGCGGCTGGTCGGCCGCGGCGGTCGACGACATCAAGGCCTTCATCGAGGCCAACGAGCTCCCCGTCGGCTGCTCGTTCCGCTGCCAGGACCTGTTCGACAACCGCCACCCCAACTATGCCGGCGATGTCGGCATCGGCATCAACCCGGCGCTGGCCCAGCGCATCAAGACGAGCGACCTGCTCATCGTCGTCGGCGCCAGGCTCGGCGAGATGACCACCAGCGGCTACACCCTGGTGAAGCTGCCGAAGCCCGACCAGCCGCTGGTCCATGTCCATGGCGGTGCGGAGGAATTGGGGCGGGTCTACCAGGCCGAGCTGCCGATCAATGCCGGGATGGCGGAGTTCGCCGCCGCCGCCCGGGCCCTGGCGCCGGTGCGGCCCGATGCCTGGCGGGCCTGGCGCGAGTCGGCGCGCGCCGACTATCTCGACAACATACGCCCGCCCAAGGTGCCGGGCCGCGTGCAGATGGGCGAGATCGCCGCCTGGCTCGACGAGCACCTGCCGGAAGACGCGATCCTGACCAACGGCGCCGGCAACTACACGGTCTGGCTGCACCGCTTCTTCCGCTATCGCAGGTTCCGCACCCAGCTGGCGCCGACCAGCGGCGCCATGGGCTATGGCGTGCCGGCCGCGATCGCCGCCAAGGCGGCATGCCCGGAACGCATGGTGATCTCGTGGAACGGCGACGGCTGCTACATGATGAACGGCCAGGAGCTGGCGACCGCGGTGCAGTACAACCTGCCGGTCATCTTCGTGGTGGTGAACAACGGCATGTACGGCACCATCCGCATGCACCAGGAGCGCGAGTATCCCGGCCGCACCGTCGCCACCGATCTGGTCAATCCGGATTTCGCGGCGCTGGCGCGGGCCTATGGCGCGCTCGGCGAGACGGTCGAGACGACCGCCGAGTTCGTGCCGGCGTTCGAGCGGGTGAAGGCCTCGGGCAAGCCCGGCCTGATCGAGATCCGCCTAGATCCGGAGGCGCTCACTCCGCGCGCCTCGCTCAGCCAGATCCGCGAGGCGGCGCTGAAGGCGAAGGGGTAAGACGGCGAAAGAGCCCCGCTGAGACGGCGAGGGATAGAGGGTTCTCCGGGAAGGCTGTCATCGCCGGGTTTGATCCGGCGATCCACGGCGACGCGGGCGCAGACGGCTCAATGGATGCGCGGATCAAGTCCGCGCATGACAATGGGTCTTGGCCTTGTTCCGTATCTCCGAGGCCTTCTTCACTCACGCCGCGGCGGGCTTCCCGACATTGAGCCTGGTGTCGAGCTTCGGCGGCTTGTTGAGAGTCTGGAACACCACGCAATAGCGCTCGGTCAGGGTCAGCAGCTTGTCGAGCTGCTCGGGCGCGGCGTCGCTGTCGACCTCGAACTTCAGCCGCACCTCGCTGAAACCGACCGGCGTGTCCTTGGCGACGCCCAGCGTGCCGCGGAAATCGAGATCGCCCTCGGCGCTCACCCGGCCCGACCTGATGTCGATGCCGATCGCGGTGGCGACCGCCTTCAGAGTCACCCCGGCGCAGGCGACCAGCGCCTCGAGCAGCATGTCGCCGGAGCAGGCGAAGCTGCCGTCGCCGCCGGTGGCCGGGTGCAGCCCGGCATTCACGATGGCGCGGCCGGTCTCGACCTTGCAGGCGATCTCGGCGTCGTCGAGCGCGCCGCTGGCCTCGAGGGTGACGACGGCGCGCTCCGGCGCGTCGCGATACTGGCTCTTGAGCGGCGCCTGCAGCGCGCGCAGATCGTCGGCGTTCATGGCCGCAACTCCCTCGATGAAACCGGACTTCCGTCAGATATAGCAGGGCCGCGCCGCCGCCGCGCAGGCGGTCACGCAGTCGTGTCCGCCGGCCCGGCGCGCGCGATCCTGCGGTCGTGCCAGACGAAATACTTCATCGCCAGCGGCACGAACCAGGGATTGCCGCCATAGAGCGGCAGGGTCGGCGGCGGGTGGCGCTCGAACGCGCTGGCGCCCTCCGGCGAGCCCAGGATCCTGAGCGCCACCTTGCGGCCGAGCCAGGTGCCCATGGGCACCCCCGCGAAGTTGTAGCCGAGGGCGTAGTGGATGCCCTCGGCCACGCCTAGATGGGGCATGAAGTCGAAGCTGCCGGCGCATTTGCCGGTCCAGGCGTGGCTGAGGTGCACATCCCGGAGATCGGGCAGGACGCGGGCGAGCAGGTTGCGCAGCAGCGGCGCGACCGCCGGGAGCGCCGGCATCCGGCGCCCGGTCAGGCCGCCGAACAGGATGCGACTGCCGTCCGGGGCGGGGCGGATATAGGTGACGTCCATCCGGGACTCGATGCAGGTGCGGCCGTTGGGGATCAGCTGGCGCATCGTCTCGGGCGCGATCGGCTCGGTCGCCGCCATGTAGGCCGGGAACGGGATCACCCGGCGCGCTGCCCAGGCGAATTGCGGCGGGGTGTAGCCGTTGGTGGCGACGATCACCTCGCGGGCGGCGATTTCTCCCGCGGGCGTGCGCAGGCGGAATTCGGGCTTGCCTGTACCGCGCTCGATGCCGAGCACCGGGGTCCGGGCGCGGATCACGCCGCCGGCCGCGCGCACCCGGTCGAGCAGGCCCTGGTGATAGAGCCCGGGATGGAGCGCGCCGAGATCGGGGATGACGGCGCCGCCGAAATAGGCGTCGGTCGCCATCTCGCCGCGCTGCTCGGCGCGCGGCACCATGTGGTACTCGAATCCGAGATGGCGCTTCATCGCCGCCAAGTCCCGCGCCAGAATCTCGTAATGCGCCGGCGAGGTGGCGCCGACGAACCGGCCGCAGATGTCGAGATGGCAGTCGATCGCCTCGTCGGCCACCAGCTGCTCCACCAGCCGCAGCGCGTCGTCGAGCTCGCGATAGATGGCGATCGCGTGGTCGAGGCCGTGGCGGCGGGCGAGCCAGGCGACGTCGCGCTTCAGGGTCCGGCCGACATAGCCGGCATTGCGCCGCGAGGCCCCGGCGCCGGCCTCCTCGGCGTCGAGCACGACGACGCCGCGCCCGCCGCGCAGCAGATGGAGCGCCGCCGACAGCCCGGTGATGCCGCTGCCGACGTTGGCGACGGCGGGGGCGGCGCCGCCCTCAACCTCGGGCAGCGCCGGGAGCGGTGCCGCGTCCCACCAATAGGGCTGCTCCCTGAAGTCTGCGGTGAGGCAGGAACCCTCGGCCATCGGGCGGGTGCTCAGTCGCGCTCGACCGCCATGCCGGACGCGGCGCAGGCGGCGATGCCGCCGAGATTGTGGACCTTGAGATAGCCGAGGCGAAGCAGCGCCTGGCCGGCCAGGTTCGAGCGGTCGCCGGTGGCGCAGTACAGGATGACCGCCTGGTCGGTGCGGAAGGCCGGGTCATGGTCCGGACCGGCAGGATCGGCGCAGGCCGGCAGCGCGCCGAGCGGCACCACCCGGGCGCCGGCGAGCTTTCCGCTCGCCGCCACCTCCGCCGGCTCGCGCACGTCGACCAGCAGGGCCCCGCCCGACGCCAGCAGGCTGGTCGCCTCGGCCGGGGTGATCTGCGGCACCGTCTGGCCCTCCGCCGGGCCCTTGAACAGCTTCAGCATGGGTCTTCTCATCGGTCCCCCTGATGGATGGCGGCATCGGCCGGCGCCGGAGGCGCCCTGGTCTCGTCGGCCTCGATGAACAGCTCGACCGCCTGGCGCGCGGCATCGAGGAACGGCATCAGTACCACGTCCACGCCCTGGCGGCGCATTTGCATCGCCTCATGGGCATCGTGGGCGGTGAGCGCGACCCGGCCCTTGAAGCCGTGGCTGCGGACCGCCTGCAGCAGCGTGATCTTGGCATTGTCGTGCACCACGCCCTGTTGCGGCTGCGGCACCGCGCAGACGATCCAGCGGGCGGTGTCGAGCGGCAGGGTCTCGGGAAAATCCGGATCGGCGGCATCACCATAGCAGGCCGGGTAGCCCTGTGCCTGCCAATGCCGCACCACCGCTGGATCGAAATCGACGCCGAGCACCGACAGCCCGTGCTGGCGCAGGCCGCGCCAGATGTCGCCGCCGTAGCGGCCGAGCCCGAACAGGATGACGTCGTGGCCGCGCTCCGGCCCGGCCGGATCGCCGGCTTGCTCGCGGCGGGCGGCGCGCCGCTCGAACAGGCCGAGCAGCGGCTCCAGCCGCCGGTACAGCGGTTGCGACGACAGCACGAAATAGGTGGAGACGGCGATCGTCGCCAGCCCGATCAGGGTGGTGAGGCCCGCGGTCTCCACCCCGATATGGCCGAGGCTCAGGCCCATGGCGGCAAAGATCAGCGAGAACTCGCTGATCTGCCCCAGGCTGAGGCCGGCCAGGAAACCGGTACGCCGCCGATAGCCCATGGCCCCGACCAGCGCCATCACGATGAGCGGCTTGCCGATCAGCACGAACAGCGACAGCAGCGCAGCGGCGTAGAGCTGTCCCCCGAGTCCCGCGAGGTCGAGTCGCGAGCCGAGGGCGATGAAGAAGAACAGCAGCATGAAGTCGCGCAGCGGCGCCAGCCGCGCACCGATCGATTCGCGGAACGGGGTGGAGGCGAGCGACACCCCGGCGATCAGCCCGCCCAGCTCCTTGGAGAAGCCGAAATGATCGAGCATCGAGGCGAGCAGCGCGGCCCAGCCGATGGCAAAGGCGATCAACAGTTCGGACGAGCGGCCGAGCTGGCTGAGCAGCGGCGTCGCGACATGGCGGATGAACAGCCAGACGGCAGCGATGATGAGCGCGCCTTCGCCGACGATGATGGCGATCCGCGCCAGTTCCGCACCGATGCCCGACTCCGCCACGCCCTGCGCGCCGCTCAGGGCGGAGAGCAGCACCATCGCGAACACCACGGCGAGGTCCTGGACGATCAGCACGCCGAGCGCGATGCGGCCATGGAGCGAATCGATCTCGCGCTTGTCGGACAGCAGCTTGACCACGATGATGGTGCTGGACAGGGCGAGCGCCCCGGCGAGGTAGAGCGCCGCCGCCATGTCGAAGCCGAGCCACAGGCAGAGCCCGAAACCCAGCCCCGCGGTCAACGCGATCTGACCGAGCCCGGCTGCCAGCGCGACCACCCCCAGGGTCCGGATCAGGCCGAGGTCGAGCTTCAGCCCGACCAGGAACAGCAGGATGGTGATGCCGAGCTCGGCCAGCAGCTCGACATGCTCGTTGGCGCGCACCAGGCCGAGGGCCGAGGGCCCCACCAGCACGCCGACCCCGAGGAAGCTCACGACCAGCGGCAGGCGGATCAGCAGGCCGGCGAAGCCGAGCCCGGCGGCGATGACCAGCAGCGCGGCGATCTGATAGAAGACGGAAGAGCCGATGACCTCGATCATGATGGGGCGAAGATAGCACGCATCGTTCGAGACTCGCCCGCGGCGGCCGGCGCGGCATTGCGCTGGATCAACCTCCCGGGGGTCACCGGCGCGGCAAGGGCGGGCGGCGCCTCACTGCATGTACCAGCCGTGGCTGACCACGATCGACTGGCCGGTCAGGGCGTTGGTCTCGAAGGCGGCGAGGAACACGGCGACCTCGGCGACGTCGCCGAGCGTGGAGAACTCGCCATCCACGGTGTCCTTGAGCATCACCTTCTTGATGACCTCGTCCTCGCTGATCCCGAGCTCGCGGGCCTGCTCGGGGATCTGCTTGTCGACCAGCGGCGTGCGCACGAAGCCGGGGCAGATGACATTGGCGCGCACGCCATGGGCCGCCGCTTCCTTTGCAACTGCCCGACAGAGCCCCAGGATGCCGTGCTTGGCAGCGACATAGGGTGCCTTGAGCGGCGAGGCGAGTTTGGAGTGAACCGAGCCCATGTAGATGATCGCGCCGCCCTGGCCCGCGGCGTACATGTGGCGAAGCGCCGCACGGGTGGTCAGGAACCCGCCGTCCAGATGGATCGCCACCACCTTGCGCCAGTCGGCGAAGGCGAGCTTGTCCACCGGGTCGACATGCTGGATTCCGGCGTTGGAGACCATGACATGGAGACCGCCGAGCTCGGCCGCCGCCCGGGCGACCCCGGCATCGACCGCCGCCTCGTCGGTGACGTTCATGGCGACCCCGATCGCCTTGCCGCCGGCCTTCACGATCTCCGCTGCCACCTTGTTGGCACCGTCCAGGTTGAGATCGGCGATCGCCACCCGGGCGCCCTCGCGGGCATAGGCGAGGGCGATTTCGCGGCCGATGCCGCTCGCCGCCCCGGTCACCACCGCGACCTTGTCCTTCAAGCGCATTGCGTCTTCTCTGCAACTCTTCGCTGTGCCGCCGGCGGGAAGCCGGCGGAAGGCGTGGCGCTCAGCCGTCCCGCGTCAGATCGTGCACGACGACGCCCGCATGGGGCGGCGGCGGCTCCAGCCATTCGGGGTGGCGCAGGGTCCGCCGCGTGTCATCGTAGCCGGCCTGCCAATGCTCTTCCATCGAGCTGCGCGAGAATTCGTAGTCCTTCGACTGGGACTCGTATGTCTTGCCGCGATAGATCAGGTGGACGATGTTCATCACCGCGTCGCTGCCCAGCCCGCGCAGCGCCTGGATCTCCGGGTCCCGCTGCAGCTCCGGCGGCATCCGCTCGATCAGGGTGCAGACCACGCGACGCATGTCGTGCAGGCGGCGGAAGCTGTCGGTGTTCTCCCGCGTCCGGCTGGAATAGACGATCTCCTTCTGCCGCGCCAGCACCTCCGCCAAGTTGGTCGGCAACCGGCCGCGGGCGCTGAACAGATCGACCTCGAAGACCAGGGTGCTGATACGCGGCGAGTCCTCCAGCACGTATTGCAGGGGCGTGTTGCTGACCAGCCCGGCGTCCCAGTACGGTTCGCCGGCGATCTCGATCGCCGGGAACCCGGGCGGCAGGGCGCCGCTCGCCATGACATGCTCGGCCCCGATGCGCTCGCGCTCGGAGTCGAAATAGGCGAAGTTGCCGGTCCGCACCGCCACCGCGCCGACGCTGAGCCGGGTCGGCCCGTCATTGACCAGATCGAAATCGACGAAACTCTCCAGGGTGTCGCGCAACAGGTCGGTGGCGTAGACGCTGGTGGCGCCGTCGGAGCCAGGCGGATGGAGCCAGGGCGGAATGACGCGTGGCCGGAAAAATCCGGGCTGTCCGAACAGCAGTGTCATGGCCGCGCTGAGCCGGTTGTAGCCGTCGCGGAGCGATTCGCCCGGGACCGGGAATGCGGCCACGGGGTTGTCCGAGATGCGCTCCCAGAAGGCGCGCAGCATCTCGACCCGGCGGTTCGCCGGATTGCCGGCGACGATCGCGGCGTTGATCGCGCCGATCGAGATCCCGGCGACCCAGTCCGGCAGCAGATCGGCTTCGGCCAAGGCCTGGTAGACCCCGGCCTGATAGGCGCCGAGGGCGCCGCCGCCCTGGAAGGTCAGGGCGACCCGCGCATAGGGCGGCCTTCCATCGGCGGACCGTCGGGCGGAACTGGCGGTGTCGTGGCGCGGTTTTTGCGGGGGCGGGGCGGCCTATCGGGCTGGTGCTTCCATGATGGTAACTCGTTGCTGACGTCGTGACGGCGGGCCCCCGGGGGGCGCGGCGCCCGAGGGCGCCACGCCCGATCCGGAGTCCGGAGGGGGCAGGTCAGGACAGATTCTGCCCGGCGAAGAGCTCGATCTCGAGCTGCGCAGTCCTGAGTTCGTGCCGCGCCTCCCACGGCTCATGCCGGTAGAGCAGCTCTACGGCGCTGTCGATGTGACTGTCGGCATCCCGCAGGCGTGCCCGTTCCAAGGGGTCGATCGCCGCCGGATCGGCGTCGGCCAGGGAATTGGCGAGTGCCAGCGCGAATTCGGTGCTCTGCCGCGCCGCGTCGAATTGCCGCGTCATGATGGAACTGCGGGCGGTGTCGATATCGCGCTCGAGGTCGCGCAAGGTCATGAAGCGAACTTCTGCCTCATGCTCGCGCACGATGTCGCCGCGGAACGGGGGCGGCACGGGATAGGCCTGGGCGGTCGCGGCGACACCGAGCGACAGCAGCGCGGCAAGCGACAACGTGGCGAATGGGCGGTGTCTAAGGTCGGTCATTGTTCTTGTCCTGATGATTATGCGGGGTATGGGCTGCGGCGACCCGGCTCGGACGTTCGAACCGAACCGCCGGCGCCCGGCGCGCATGAAGGCTGTATGCGATAAGGGGAGCCGGCGTGGCCGGGGCATGTCCGCCGGATTAAGCTTCGGACATGCGACGGCTACGTCGCGGGCCAATTCCTGTCGCTTTCGCCTCACCCGGCGCTTCCCGCATGGGTGATCGTCGGGATTCGCAGCCGGACCAAGGGAGCCACCATGGGCGGATTCGATACGATCGAGCATCAGTGGATTGAGATGTCGGATGGGGTGCGGCTGTCGGCGCGGCTGTGGCTGCCGGACGGGTGCGCGCGCGCGCCGGTGCCGGCCGTGCTGGAATGCATTCCCTATCGCAAGCGCGATTCGTATCGCGGATTCGACCAGGAGATGCACCCGTATTTCGCCGCCCACGGCTATGCCTGCGTGCGGGTCGATCTGCGCGGCACCGGCGAGTCCGAGGGCATCCTGCACGACGAATACCTGGCGCAGGAGCAGGACGACATCATCGCCGTGCTGGCCTGGATCGGCGCGCAGCCGTGGTCCACGGCCAAGGTCGGCATGATCGGCATCTCCTGGGGCGGGTTCAACGCGCTGCAGGTCGCGGCACGCCGGCCGCGCGAGCTGGCGGCGATCGTCACCGCGTGCTCGACCGACGATCGCTATGCCGACGACGTCCACTACATGGGCGGCTGCCTGATCGACGACAACCCGATCTGGGCGGCGGACATGTTCATCCGCAGCGCCCGGCCGCCCGATCCGGCGATCGCCGGCGCCGGCTGGCGCGCGCGCTGGCTGGAGCGCTTGGAGCGCACCCCGCCCCTGCTCCCGGTCTGGCTCGCCCATCAGCGGCGCGACGCCTATTGGCGGCACGGCTCGGTCTGCGAGGACTACGCGGCGATCCGTTGCCCGGTCTATGCCATGGGCGGCTGGGCCGACGGCTATTCCAATGCGGTGCCGCGGCTGCTCGCCGGGCTCAGCGGGCCGCGCAAGGGGTTGATCGGGCCCTGGGCCCATGCCTATGGCCATGACGGCCGGCCGGGCCCGCAGATCGGCTTTCTCGAGGAGGTGACGCGCTGGTGGGACCAGTGGCTGAAGGGGACCGATACCGGGATCATGGACGAGCCCCGGTACCGGGTCTGGCTGCAGGACGCCCAGCCGCCGCGGGCCAGCTACGAGACCCGGCCGGGACGCTGGGTCGCCGAAGCGAGCTGGCCCAGCCCGCGCATCGAGGCGCGGCGGCTGTATCTGAGCGCCGGCCGGCTGGCGGCGACGCCGGGGCCGGAGACGGCGCTGGTGGTCGCCACGCCGCAGACCGCCGGGTTCAGCCACGGCATGTGGTGCCCCTATGGCGTCGGGCCGGAGCTCGCCCTCGACCAGCGCGGCGATGACGGGCTGTCCCAGTGCTTCGACTCCGAGCCGCTCGAATCGCCGCTCGACCTGCTGGGCGCGCCGGAGCTCGCGCTGGAGCTCGCCGCCGACCGGCCGAACGCCTTCATCGTGGCCAGGCTGTGCGCGATGGCGCCGGCCGGCGCCGCGACTCGGATCAGCTTCGGCGTGCTGAACCTGACCCGGCGCGACGGCTATGATCGCAGCGACCCGCTGGAGCCCGGCCGGCGCTATGCCGTCCGGCTGAAGCTCAACGACCTCGGCGAACGCATTCCGGCCGGCTGGCGGCTGCGCCTGGCGCTCTCCAATGCCTGGTTCCCGCTGATCTGGCCGTCGCCGGAACCGGTGACCCTGACGGTCTTCGCCGGGGCGGCGAGCCTCACCCTGCCGGTCCGCCCGCCGCGCGACGGCGCCGCCGACCTGGCGGAGTTCGCGCCGGCAACGGTCTGGCCCTCGCTGGAAACCACGGAAATCCGCGCCGGCCATGACCGGCGGCGGATCGAGACCGAGGTGGCGACCGGGGAAGTCGTCGAGACCGTCGAGCGCGACGGCGGGCGCAGCCGGATCCACGAGATCGACGACCTGGAGATCGCCATCGCCGGCGCGACCCGGTCCTCGATCCGGCCCGACGACCCGCTCTCGGCGCGGATCGAGGTGGCCGGCATCGCCGAGCTCGGGCGCGGCGCCTGGCAGGTCGCGCTGCGCACCCGCACCGTGCTGACCGCCACCCGCGACAGCCTCGTGGTCGAGCTCGATCTCGACGCCCACGAGGGAGGTCAGCGGGTGTTCAGCCGGAGCTGGCGGCAGGAGATCCCGAGGGACGGGGTGTAGGTGTCCGAAGCGGGCGGCTCGGGCCCCCGTCAACGGAACCCGTCGGCCTGCTTCACGCCATCATATGTTCGGGTGGTACGCCCGCCTCCGTGGGCTCAATTCACCTCGGTCCCTAGATCGCCCGGCCCGCGCTGGCGCGCGGCGACAACCTACCATGCCTTCAGTTTCCGCCATGCGAACACGGACATGCGCAACAGAAGCCAGCCGTCGCGAAATCGGGAAATCTGCGGCTCCCCATAGGCCCGGGCGCCATAGCGGATCGGCAGTTCCACGATCTTCAGGTTCAGCTTCGCCGCACCGAGGATCAGATCGAAGTCACCGAACGGATCGAAGTCACCGAAATAGCTTCGGCCCGCGGCGATACGCCGATAGTCCTTCGCCCAGAACGCCTTGGTGCCGCAAAGCGTATCCGTCAGTTTCTGATTGAGGAGATAGGAGAAGATCCGGGCGAAGCCACGATTCGCGATGGCATTCAGGAATCGCATCGCCTGGTCTTCCGACGGATAGATGAGACGCGTCCCGTTCACGAACTCTCCGCGGCCGCTGGCCAGGATTTCGTAGAATTTCGGCATTGTCTCGGGCGGAACGGTCAGGTCGGCGTCGAGAATGATCAGGATCTCGCCGGAGGCGTGGGCATAGCCCTTGCGCATCGCGTCTCCCTTGCCCTTGCCGTCCTGCTTGAGGACGACGATCCGCCGGTCAGGATGATCATCGCGAACGCGCAGGCATTCCTCGAATGTCCCGTCCTGGCTGTTCCCCTCGATGAAGACGATCTCAAGCTCGGGCGCGAAATCGGGAGTCCGGACAATCGCCGCTTCGATGTTGCCGCGCTCGTTCCGGCAGGGAACCAGAATGCTGACAGAAGGCAGACTTTCAGGCAAAACCGCTTGGCGAGCGGGCCGCGCCACCACGTAGCTACGCAAGCACAACAGACGCAGGAGTGGCAGCGGTGCAAGGTAGCGATTGATCAGCGTGCCGAGGCCGAACATCCGACGCGGAACGAGTTGCCGCGCCTCCTGCCGGATCGGCTCGAGATCGCCAAGCGCCATCAGGCTCATGATGTCCCGGGTCGACAGCCAGTTGAGCTCCAGGCTCGGCATGCGAAGACCGAGTCTGCTCGCCAATCGGAGGACGGGTTCCCACAGGCGGGAATAGTAGGCGATGACGACGCGGCTATCCGGACGCAACAGCGGCGCCAGGGCGCGAAACACGCCTTGGATGTCGTCCAGGTAGCCGATGGTGTCCGACAGCACAACGACATCAAAGGTGCCGGTGATGGAAGCCAGCACGCCCGCCATCTCCACGTCGCCATGGAGGAATTCGAGATCGGGGTGCCGCCTGCGCGCCTCCTCGATCATCTTCCCGCTGATGTCGATCCCGACGCCGCGCGCAGGCCGGAGACCGGCGAGCAACTGCCCTGTCCCGCAGCCGATCTCGAGAACGTCGAGGCCACCGGATATCAGGAACTGCATGTAAGCCAGATCCTGCTGGTAGTAATAGGTATTTGCTGCCAGCCAACGATGGCGCTCCGGGGCAACGCGATCGAAAAAGCCTGCAATGGCCGCACGCCGGGGCGACGGCGCGGCGGGAGAAGAGCGCAAGGTGGCGAGATCGTAGGGCGGTTTCGTCATCGATCTACCGGAAGAGCCAGGGAAGAGGCCCGCAGACAGCAATCATAGAAGCAGCCTGGGCGCGCCCGGCATTCATATGATCTCCGCCCGTGTGTCATTCCGGCCTGGCGACGACATTGAACCCGGCTCCGTCGGTTATGCGGCCGCGCAGCGCGGCGGCATCCATCCACAGCGGCCGTCCGCTGCCGAGATCATAAGTGCCGTAGCCCGCGGATCGCAGAAGCCCGAGAAGCTCGTCGAGGCTTGCGCCGTGCTCGGCCAGGACATACGGCGCAACTTCCATGATCAGGGTCGGGCGCCGTTGCTTTAGAGTGAGGGAGGCCCCGCGAAGCACCTCGCATTCATAGCCGTCGACGTCGAGCTTGACGAAGTCGACCCGTTCCACAGCTTCCTGCTCCAGGACACGGTCGAGGCTTGCCGCCTGCGCGCCTTCCGTGGACATCAGCCGCCCCCGGAGCTTCGGATGCACATCCCCAGACGGTTCGAGAGGCCAGCTCGAGTAGAGCGCTTCAGGAAGCGCTTCAACGTCGCTCGCCACCAGCATCATCTGGAAGCTGCGAACCCGGGACTGCAGCTGCGGATTGAGGGCGAGATTGCGCTGCAGCTTCGAGAAGGCGAAGGCGGTCGGCTCGAACGCCAGGACGCGGCCTGTCGGACCGACCATGTTCGCCAGCGGCAGCGCATGGGCGCCGATATTGGCGCCGATGTCGAGGGCCACGGACCCTGGCTTCAGGACGGCCGCATAGGCGGCGATCGTCCGCAGCTCGAACCCACCCATCACGAAGATTGAGAAGTCGATACCTTCGCGCAGATCGAGCTGCCAGCGGATGCCCCGGCGGGTGACCAGCACTTCCGGGCCACGCCCGAGCAGCCTGCGCATCGCGATTACCGGCGCCCGCGCGATCCGGGCGAGGGAAATTTTTTGGCGCGTCGTCAGCATGCGAATCCCGGGAGGTTCAGGCAGGTCTCGTCCCCGAGCGTGAGCGGGTCATCCAATCTACACTTAGCGCAGGATCTAGAGTCCAGGCGAAACAGATTCCTACGCCTTTCCCGGCCCCGGTTCGACCGTCGCTGGCCGATCGACTACCCGCCGCCCCGTTCTAGAACGACGAACACTCGAAACGCCATCACCCGCCCCAGTACGGGCGAAAGCACCTTTTCGAGCCGCAGCGCCGGCGCAACGGCGCGCGCGGGAATCAAGCTCCACGGCTTGAAGCCGCCGGTGAGGGGATAGGCGAACAGGCTCAACCATTCGCGGACCAGTATCCTGAGCCCAGGGAACAGCCGGGCCAATCTCTCCCGCCCGCGGGCGCGGCAAAACAGGAGAGTGGGGATCGCCTGATTGGCGTCGAAGGGATCGCGGCCCTGGACTCGCTCGGTCAGGTCGAAGGGATCGATGGAGAGGTCCACCGGCTCCTCGTGTACGAAGTGGTAGAAGGGCCACGACAGCGGCGTGATCGCTGGCTCGATCATCGCCAGCCGGCCGCCTGGCCGCAGCACCCGGGCAACCTCGGCCAAGAACTCCGCCGGTCTTTCCAGGTGATGCAGGACATCAATCATGACGACGCCGGAAAAGCTGGCATCGGCAAATGGCAGACAATGCGCGTCGGCAACTGCATCCACCCACGGCGACGGCAGGATGTCTATCAAGACGACATCCGGCGCCAGCTCCTTGAGATGTCCCGAGCCGGAGCCGATCTCCAGCAGCCGCCCCCGCGGGCAGGCGTCCAGCAAGCGCCGGTGAAAGTCGCCGTAGACAGCCCGCAGTGACGCCTTCCTGTTCCAGGCATCGCGATGCTCAGCCAGCCTCGGGTCGACAGTGATGCTTGGCGTCCTCATGAGAACGTGTGCGCCGAGCGAGCGCGGCTGCGTCGCGCGGGCAAGGATCGGTCTCTTGCCATGGCTTCAGGCGGCTCCTTTGACCGCCAGCCAGGCGGCCGCCCCGGGCAGCGCTGCAAGGAGCAGAGCCGCACCGAACAGGACGGAGACGACCAGCGCTTCCGCAGGTGAGATGCCGACCAGGCCCAGCGCCGTGATCATAGCGCCCTCGCGCAGGCCCCAGCCGTTGATGGTGATCGGAATGACCGCGACGAGCATCGCGGCTGGCACCGTCGCGATTCCGTCGATCAAGCCAAGTGGCAAGCCCACGCTCCGCGCAATGAGCACGACCGAAACAACGACAAATGCATGAATCACGACGGAGGAGGCAACGCTCCACATCCCCTTGATCGAGGCAATCGTCCGGGCAGATCGCCCGAGCACGTCGCAAACTCTTCCCGCGACACCGCGGACGCGGACCCGGCCCAGCAGCAGAAACAAGGCCACCATGCCAGCCGCGGCCGCCACCACCGAAGCGGCCAGGGCGACGGCCATGTCGCCCCCCACACCCGACAAAGCGAGAAGCCGGGGCAGCCCGATCAGGATCAACAGCGCCAATCCGACGAGGCCGCACATTCGATCCACGACGACGCTCGCCACAACGGCGAACACCGGGAAACCTAGCCGGGCGGCAAGCCACGATCTGACGGCATCCGTGCCCAGCGTCGACGGCAACACCTGGCCAATGAACTGCGCTGCAAAAGTCAGTCTCACGGCGTTGCCCGGCTGAAGCGCCACGCCGTGCAGTCGGGCGATGACGGACCATCGTAGCGCAGCAAGCAGGATGCTCAATGTGAGGGTCGCAAATGCCGCGAGGAGAAACCACATGTTTGCCCTGGCCAAGCGCTCGCGCCCGCCGGCCCAGTCGACATTCATGAAGATCATTCCAAGTATTGCAAGAGTCAGCAGCAGCTTGAGCCAGAACGCCAGACGGCGGGGCCGACCTGTCCTGCCCCCGATGGGCGCAGTCGCCGGCGACTCACCGTCAAGGCCCCTACTCTCAGCTTGGTTCAATCCCATCCTCGTGCGTGTGAGAGTCGCCTGGCCACGAAGTCCGGTTGATCTTCACGTCGAACGAGGCGGCCAATTGCCGCTGCTGCCTGTCAGCATCTTGATGCCTGTCCCGAACTCACGCAGCTGAGCAACATTTTCGCTGTGAACACCATGACGTCATGAAGCTAGCGTAGCAGAAAGCGGGTCGCTGTGTTGCAGCGCTCGACGTTGCCGCCACGCCTCTACCGGCGCGTCGACCAGCCTGATGAGCACCCATGAAACTCCGACCGAAAGGATGAAGGCCGCGATCCCAGCCCAGTTTCCGAGATTGGTCATCGGCCATGCGAACAGGATATGGCAGAGATAGACGGGATAGGAATACGTACTAAGAGCAGCATCCAGCCGGGAATGTTTCGTGGCCTGGAACAGGCACGGCAAGGCACTCGCGAACAACAACCAGACGAGCCAGCTGGTCCAGATCGATGAAGGAATGATCTGCCAGCATGCCCACAAAATGAACGGCACGGAAATCAGGACGCGCTGCGTCACATTGCTCAGAAGGCGCTCGAAGCGCGGCCAAACCCGGTGAGCGACCATTCCGGTGACGAAGTAGCACGCGTTGTAAGGCGTTAGAAGGTGATACCAGGCGAGCTGATCCGCCAGGGTCCAGTAATAGACCGCCCAGTGAAGCGCGCAGAAGCCGAGAAGGACCCCGAGCAAGTTCCGGACGGAAAGCGCGGCGATTAAGGGCGCCAGAACATAGAAGATGACCTCCACACCCAGGGACCAGATGGGGGGAGCAATCAAATACTGGTAGGCACCACGATGTGCAGCATCTTCGGCGACACCCCTGAGCCATGGCTCGAGCGCCATCGCCTGCAGATCCACCATGAAGACACGCAGCACATCTGCGCCGACGAATGCCAGGTTCGGGATCGCAGCCCACCAGCTTGGCGTGGTTCCATCGATCGCCAGGAGGAGCGGATTCTTGGCAGCCGCGATGATCTGCGCCAGGGGCCACGAATCAAATCGCAGGAATGCGAGGGCGACACACACCAGGAGCAGTGCCCAGTACATCGGATAGAGTCTCAGGGCGCGGTTCGTATAAAACAGCCAGATGCGGTCGCGGCCTTTGTACTTGGTCGTCAGAATCAGGCTCATGTAGAAGCCGGAGATTATAAAGAAAGCCGGCACTGACGAACCGCCCATACCAAAGAATCCATAGAAGCTATGGCTATGTGCAAGAACCACCGAAAAGGCAAGAAGCAGGCGAAGCAGGCCCATCCCGGTACACTCTCCCCGTCGCCGTCATCAGCCGTCTAGGGTGAGGTCATACAGCCTTTCAAGTTGGGTCGCCACTCGCCACGAAGCAGCCCCCCAGCGATGGGCGCGGCGAAGTGATCGAAGGCAGGGCGCAGATTGCAGGCTCGGAAGCTGGAATTGATGGCGCAGCGGCGGCTGGAGGCCCCGAGGGAGGATGGCGCCACTACTGCCCTTCTTCGATGGCATGCGCCGCAACCACGTCATAGAGGTACCCCGCATCTGGAGAACTCAATCTTGCGCAAAGCCGGTAGCGCTCGCTGTCGACAAGTCCAAGGCGAGCCGGCGCGCGCAGCCACCGGTACTCTTGGTTACCGCCGTCGGGCTCGATGGTGTAGATCAGCAGGTCCCCCGCTTCGAGACCTCTGAGGAAATCGGCGATCTCGACATTGGCAAAGTCTGGATCGCGCCGGAACTTCTCGTACGAGACCTCGGGTGCGAACGCGTCGATTTGGTCGGTCAGCCGGATGTATACGGATCCCCGCCCGAGCTGCACCATCAGCTGCCGCGTATCTTCCGGGCAACTTTCGGTCGTTGCGTCGGCCACAGGTTCGGCTTTGGCTCGAAATGCCGCGGGGGCCACGACGGCGATCGCCACAAGAGAGACTCCAAGCAGACCGGCCGCGATCGCGCTTGGGGACCCGGAAGCCTTGGACGCGGCGGTCGCTGCCGCTCGCTTGATAACATTGCCGCGCAAGATTTCCGTCAAGCTGCGCGCTCCGAGAGCGACGATCAGAGCGTCGAAGGCAATGGTCGGAGCGAAGTTTCGGTAGGCATCGGATGACCAATATATGACACTCGCCGAAGCAGCCATGCCGATGAAACCCACCAGCAGAAATCTCCGTTCGGGCGCCCCACGACCCAAGAGGGCCGCCACAAGCCCGGCGGCCGCGATGATCAGGAGCGGCCATCGCAACAGCGGCGGTGCATAGGCACCGAGGCTTCCAATGTATCTAAGGGTGAACTCGAGCATTCCTCGCAGAAGTGGCCGCGGGTCGGCGATGATGAAATCCAGTGCCCGCGCGTAGGCCTCCTTTGCCAGATCGCTCTCCGTTCGGCCGGCAAAGAACTGCGGATCGGCGGCCTGCACGTCATTGAAGAAGCTTTGCCAGGACTCGCCGCCCTTGGCCAAGCCATAGATGACATAGGAAAAGTTAGCGTTGTTGAGAATCCCGGGCGGCATGTAGAGATATGCGACCCCCTTCGAGACGAGCCAAGCACCGGCGACACCGCAAATCCCGAGCACCAGGGGGCGAAACACGACACGCCTGTCTTCGGAGAATGCACAGGCTGACCACGCGAGAAGTGCAGGAAGGACGAAGAAGGGACCGGATCTCACGAGAAGGCCGACGGTCAGGAGAAGCAGCCCCAATCCAAACCATGCGCTGCTTCTGCTCCGTGTCGCATGGAGCAAGACCGTGATTCCAAGAGTGCCGAAGATCACGCCATTGGTTTCGCTTAGCGTGATCCCGATGAACGGGTATGCGAAGCCGTAGACGATGCAGGCGGCCAGCAGGGCGGCGGGGAGGCCGAACGCGCGCAGGACCTCACGAAAGAACAAGTACACGGTGGCCCCGAGAAGAGCCGCACGAAGCAGCAACGTAGTTATCAGGTCCAGACCGCCGGCGCCCAGCAGGCTGGCGAAGAAGGCCGCATTGAGCGGACGACGAGCGCTCCATTCGGTTCCCTGGCCGAGCAGCAGGATTCTGAGGGCCCCGTACATCCATCCGTTGGAGTCGGCCCAAGGGAGAAGGCCGCCTATGCTTTGATAGGTCGTTCTCCCCGACGCAAACTGATTGATCACCACGAGGATCGGGGCGGCGACGATGAGCACGAACAGCAGCAGCTGAATGGCCACTGCGGGGCGACCGCTCTGCGCCGCGGACGCCAGGTTAGAGATCTTGGCCAGGACCGGGCCGCTCTCGCGCCTGTAGAGCCAGTAGCTGATGGCGAGCAACGCCGCCAACGCCCCCCATACCCAGTCTCGAACCTTGACGGAATGGACGACCGAGTAGATGTGCCCCGAGACATTCGGATCACTGTTGTCGGACGCCGAGAAATAGAGCGAATCGTGCCAATGGCTGAAGCGCCCGCCACCGCCATCTCGTATCGTCTGGTGTGCCGTATGTGCCTGGGTGAGTTCGACACCGTCCTCGGAGAGGCGCAGCCGAGAGCCGTTCCAAGGACCGTCACCGTCCGTCGCGAGAACCCCTTTCAAGAGCGGAATCGGGGTGAGGTCGGCGCGAAAGCCGTGCCCCCCGTCGGCGATGAAGGGACCCTCCAGAATGGCCCCTCTCGTCCAGACCCCGAGTTCCAGGAGACCCGCGGCGAGGGTGCCGATGACGGCAAGCGCGGCGATCGCGGGCCTCAGAGAACCAAGACTTGTTGCTCGCACCGCCCCCTCCGGAACCGCTACACGGTCGCGCCTTATACACGAACACGGGCGGAGGCCGCCACGCCTGGGCGGATTGCCCGCGCACCCGCGTCAGCCGACGAGAATCCGCTTCCAAACACCGAAATCCGAGGCGCCCGACAGCTCACAGCTAGGCCCCGACCGGTGGAACGCCGTTGACGTTCACGCCATGAACGTGGTACGGGGAGCGAGTCTTGGCCGGCGCTCTGTCGCTTTGGACGCGGCCGTCGGCGGCTTGCGTTCGACACCCTGGTGACCCTCCCCGGCAACCGCTGGAAGCAACGGAGGAATTCACCCGGACTGCGGTAGCTTGCGCTACGCCGATGGACTTCTCGGCTGAAACGGTTCCGGCGTCATTTTGGCGCGCGCCGCGAACTCCCGCCTCTATCAGCGGCTGACGGGTGTCGGGAACGGTCTTGGATCGGGTGATCACCCGACGACGCGCAGCCACGCCGATGCCACCGCCCGCCAAGGCACTTTGCGGACGCCGAGTTGAACCACCTCGATCCCGAGAGGATCCCGCGCGAAGACATTTCGTGCGACAGCATCGTCAGTTCGACATGAATGTGAAGATCATCGACGCGCAGGCACGGCACCGGTCTCTGGGGCTGGGCGAGCTCTGGAGTCGCCGCGAACTGCTTCGCCTGCTCACCGTGCGGGCAATCTCGACGCGCTATCGACAGATGGTGCTCGGCGTCTTCTGGTCGTTGCTGGAACCATTGGCCCTGCTCGCGATGATGACGTTTGTGTTCGGCTTCATGCTGCGGGCGCCGTCGAACGGGCTGCCCTACCCGGTGTTCATCTTCTCGGGCCTGCTTCCCTGGCTCCTGTTCAGCCGCGCCACCATGGCGACGGCCGGCAGTTTGCAGGAGAACATGGGGCTGATCTCGAAGGTCTACTTTCCGCGCCTGATCTTGCCGTTGAGCGTCGCCGCGCGAGAGGTGTTCGACAGCATCATCATGATCGCCTGCCTTCTGATAGTCGCGGCCGCCTTCGGCTACTGGCCGACATGGCGCATTTTGTTCCTGCCGGTGCTTGTTCTCTACGTCGCCATTCTCAGTCTCGGCGTCGGACTCTGGTGTGCGAGCATCCTGGTGAAGTTTCGCGACATTCGGCCGCTGCTCTCGATCGCCCTGCAGTTCGGCATGTACGCCTCGCCGATCATTTACAGCGACAGCGTAGTGCCCCAAGGCTGGCTGTTCGCCTATCAGCTCAACCCGATGTACTGGGCGATCGAAGCGTCGCGCTGGATCTTTCTGGGCCAGGCAGTCGAGCCGGCACCGACTCTCTATGTCGCCAGCGCCGTGGCGATCGGCCTGTTCGCGTCAGGCACTCTCGTGTTCTCGATCTACGAGAAGCTGACCGTCGATGTCCAGTAGCGGCAGCGAGGTCATGCTGCGCGTCGAGCATCTTGGAAAGCGGTATGTCGCGCCGCGGCCGCATGCCAAGACAGCAACCGCCGGAGAACGCGTGGCGGCGCATCTAAAGGAGTATTTCTCCGCCTTCCGGAGCGTGGATGAGAGCGACTATTTTTGGGCACTGCGCGACTTTTCGCTCGAGGCCCGGCAAGGCGAGATCGTCGGCATCCTCGGCAAGAACGGCTCGGGCAAGAGCACGCTCCTGAAGATTCTCTCTGGCGTGACCCAGCCGACCGAAGGCCGGGCCGTGCTGCGCGGCAAGGTAGGTTCCCTTCTGGAGGTCGGCACCGGCTTTCATCCGGACCTCACCGGCCGCGAGAACGTCTTCATGGCGGGCGCGTTGCTGGGGATCAGGCCGCAGGAGATCAGGCGAAAGTTCGACGAGATCGTCGACTTCTCCGGCATCGATCGGTTCATCGACGTCCCGGTGAAGCGCTATTCGAGTGGCATGTACGTGCGGCTGGCCTATGCCGTGGCATCGATGCTGCGTTCGGACATCCTCATTCTCGATGAGGTGTTGGCCGTCGGTGACGCCGAATTCCGGGAGAAGAGCCAGCGCAATATCGAAAGGATCACCCGAGAGGGGCGGTTGGTGCTCTTCGTCAGCCACAATCTAGGCGCGATCGCGAGCATGTGCACCAGAGCCCTGGTGCTTTCGTCCGGCCGCCTCGTGTTCGCAGGAACGGCCGAAGACGCCGTGGCGGACTACATGCGCCGAGTTCACAAGATCGACGATATGGAGCACGACTTCGTTACCCTTCCCGCGAAGGTCGACTTGACGGCTGCCGAAGGGTTTTACGAGACGCGTGAAGCCCCGACTCTTACTTCGGTCGAAACCTTGCGCGCCGACGAGACCGGAGCTCGGGAGTACGAGACCGGACAAGCAATGCGCATCCGCATCGGCTTTTCGGCAACGTCCGTTTCCAGCGCCTATTTCACCATCTTCTTCCTGGACATGCAGGGGCAACGCGCGATGACGCTGTACAGCACGCACGCTGGTTATGCGCCCTTGCTGAAGGGAGAGCGGATCATTGAGTGCATCATTCCCGAGCTCCGACTGACGTCGGGCGACTATTCGGTCATGTTGGATGTCGGCCGGACAGAACCGAAGTTCGAGTCGATCGACTGCGTTCCCGATGCGACGCGCATCCGCATCAGACTCGGGGACTATCTCGGTCCGCCAGGACTATTGGCAAACCAGGGATGTATCGCCCAGCGCAGCGAATGGTCGATGACTGATCGGGAGCCATGAGCGCCCGGCCAAAACCTGGCGCCGCATGCGATTCCGCAGCGGGCGAATATTGCCAGGCTGCATGAAGCTTCGATCCCGCGCCGACGTCCCAGCGGCTGATTGGGACGAGGTCGTCCGTGCTTCTCCCGATGGCTGGGTCTGGGCGCTTTCGCTATGGCTCGATATGATTGGCCAGGTGCCGCGATGGCAACTCGAGGACTGGAGCTTCGCCATCGAGCGCGAGGGTCGCATCGTGGCCGTGGTGCCGTTGCACCATGTTGCGGCCGACCGGCGGCTCGCCTCGAGCGGCTGGGGATGGGTCGGGCCCGTTCTCGTCGGCGGGATGCACCCCCGCTTCGAGGCCAGGGTCCTCAGGCTCGCCATTGCCGAGATGCGCGCAATCGCTACGCGGCTGGGCGCACGGCAGATCGCGGTCGCCGCCCCGGCAATCACGCCTAGATCATTGTCGAACCGATGGGGCATCAATCCATTTTCCGCCCATGGATTCGCCGACGTATCGACCGTGACCCGCGTCATCGATCTCGGAATCGACGAAGCCTCGCTCTGGGCCGGCTTGAGTGCGGACGCGCGCCAGCAGATTCGTCGCGCGCGCGAATCCGGCTACAGTGCAGCGATCGAAGACTGGGCGTCCGTCGTCGAGGACTATCACCGTGTTCATGACGAAACCTACGCCAGATCGGGATTGCCAGCCCATCCGCGCGAGTATTTCGAAGGCCTGGCACGCTGGATCGGGCCGGCCGGCCTTTCGGTCCTGATGGTCGGGAGGAGCCCCGCTGGGCGGCCAGTGGCGTTCCACAACACGGTGCGGCTCGGCGTCGCCGCGATTTACAGCACTGGCTGCAGCGAAACTGCGCATCTTGACTCGGGCGTCAACTACCTCGCCTTCTGGGAAGCAATGCTGGCGGCCAAGCGCGCGGGCTGCGCCTGGTACGAAGCCGGTGATGTCGCCCTGGCGTCCGATGATCCCAAGATTCGTGGCCTCGCCACCTTCAAGAGCAAATTCGGGGGCGAGAACCACCGCTACTTTCGCGGCATCGAGGATCTGAGCCAGCAGCGGACGGCGACAATAGAGCTGTCGTCTGCCCCCCCCCCATGCCATGCGGCGGTTCTGCGCTGGCGCTCCGCGAGCAACGATCTGCTCGTTGCCTGCCTCGCTGCCTGCCGGCGCCGGGCCTTCGGTTTCTTGTCGGTGGCCAGGCAATCTGAAAGCCGATCGTTGAAAGGGGCTGGCGGCCAGTTGGGCGAGGGCGATGAGCCTGGGCACCAAATTGACGACGAGCGAGACAATCCGCGATCCGGCACGTGACATGGGATTGACTTTCCGCCATTTGCTTCCCCGGCTGTCAACCTTCCGACGCCTCACTCCATTTCGCCCGAGCAAGATCTACTTCACTCAACCGTACTGGTCGGCCGGCGACCATTCCGCCGCCCTGGGTCAGACGCCTCACGAGGAGGTTCGGCGCGATCTGGTCGGTCTGTTCCGCGAACGGGCGGGCATCGACCACCGGGCCTTTGTAGGTGCCGTCGGCAGCGGGCGTGGCGCTCTGGAGCTGGCGCTTCGCACCTTCGCGCGCGACAGTCGCCGCAAGAGTGTTGTGATTCCCAGCTATGCGTGCGAAGGCCTCATCCAGCCCATCCGGAGTTCAGGGCTCAGCGCCCGCTTCGCTGAGGTCGATGCCACACTCACGACGCCTCCGGAAAATATTGAGCGCGTTTTCGACAGCGACGTGCTAGCGGTGGTCCTGGTCAATCTTTGTGGAAAAAAGCTGGACTTGGCGCAGTTCAAATGGGTTCGCGACCGAGGCGCCCGCGTGATCGTCGACAATTGTCACGCGCTGCATTTGCAATGCGCCGATCCGCGTGCAGATGCGGAAATCTACTCCCTCGGCCTTGGCAAGCAACTGTCGGCAACGGCCGGCGGCATGCTCGTGGCGCACGCGAAGCAAAATGAAATCACAGACTCATACGAAGCTTGCGCCGAGGAAGACTCCGAGCAGGCAAGGCGTCGGTTTCGCTTCCTATGGTCCTCGTACATGCGCCACGATGAACCGAGCGAAACTGAACGCACGGAATACCAGTCGGCCCGTACGCAGTACGGTCCCGTGAAGATGAGCCCGGTCGATTGCGGGCTTATCCTGCCGCAGCTGGGCAGGTGCGCGGAAATCGTCCGGGACAACGTGGATCTCGGATCGCACTATGAGCGGATCGTCAAGGCATTCCCCAGCGCCTTCGGGGGGCAAGGGCCCGATCGGAACGCGTACTGCAAGTTCACCTTGATCATGAGCAGCACCGAGGCGTTCAACGCCTTTTGGACACATATGAGCGAGCGCGGCATTGAGCTGGAATGGATGTACAAGCCGCTTCACGTGAAGGCGGGCAATTCCGTCAGGAACTCAGCGCTAGAGTTCAGCGAAAGCCTGGACAATCGCGTCTTCAACGTCCCAAACAGGGCCAATCTGACGACGGCGGAGCGCCTTAGGATCCAATCTGCGCTCGCTGAGTTTGGCCGGCAATGGCAATGAGCAAGCGAACGCTCACCGCATCGGAGGAGGCGACCAGGGCGCTCTATTCGTCGGGCACTACATATCGCCCGGAGACGATCTCCGCTTCCTTCAACAATCATGCCCTGGCCACTTTTTCCGATCGCTTGCTGCAAACGAAGCGGCAACTGCTTGAGCGGCACGTCGCGCCCGGCGCCGTGGCGGTCGACCTGGGCTGCGGCAACGGTCTGCACCTGATGGAGTTCGCGGACCGGCTCGAATCCGGGTTCGGCGTCGACTTCAGCGAGCGATTTCTGCGCTACGCAGCGGCCGAAGCGGCTCGCCGCGGGCACTCGAACCTATCTTTCTTTGGCGCGGACCTCTGCCAACTCCCGCTTCCAGACCATTGTGCCGACTTGGTTTGGAGCTTTGCAACCCTTTACCATGTCGAAAGGATCGAGCAGGCGATCGCGGCGGTCGAACGCGTGCTCAAAGTCGGCGGAACGGCGATTCTTGAGTTCGGTAATGCGCACTCGCTCAATGCAGCGGTGGGACGCGCCTACCCGGATATCGCCAAGTTGAGCAGTCGCAGCACCCACGATATTCGCAAGGCCTTTGACAGTAGCTCTCTCGAAATCATCGAGTGGCGAAGCTTCCAGATTACACCGATGTGGGGCGGCCGCCCGAGGTGGCTCCGTCCACTGCTGTCGGAAGGGTGGAAGCGTTTCATGCTCACGCCACTCCACGGGCAAACGCTGGACGAATGGATCAGCAGTCTGCCCGTCTTGCGCGCATTTGCATTCCGTCACCTGCTGACTTGCCGAGGATCTGCATCGTGACCATGCGGGCCCAGCGATTCCATGCGCCTCGCGTTGAAGACGGGGAGTACGCCTGCTGCCGAAGACTGCGTGTCGAGGCATTTCTGGAGCCTTGGGCCCACGGGTTCGCATGGCGAAAGGGAAACAAGCCGCAGCGACAGCGCCACAGCCAGCAGAATGCTGTCGACGGCGGCAGCCCGCTGGCGCACCCCTATTGACGAGATGAATCACACCTTTGAAAGGCATTCCGATGCGATGCTGACGCCGGAGCGGAAAACGGAGGTCGAGGCCTATTTGCGCTCGCTTTACGAGGGCGTGTTCAGCGACGCGGCGATCGACACCCACGTCGAGTCCCATGTCGGCTTCGCTTTCGCGAACTACGCAGTGGAGGTTGTCTCGCTGACCCAGCCGTCGGGCGCGCGCGTCGTCGACATCGGTAGCGGTTTCGGCAGCTTCGTCCTGGCTGCGCGATCGGCCGGATACGACGCGCTCGGCATCGAGATCGCGCCCTTCGAGGTCGAGTTCGCGCGCCGGCGGCTGGCCCAGCAGCGCCCCGCTGATGAGGCCAAGGCGGTGTATCGGCTCGGCGATGGCTTGACGCTCGACTTGCCCGAGGCCAGCGTCGATGTCGTTACATTCTGGAATGTTCTGGAGCATGTCGACCGCTATGAACCGATCCTCGCAACCGCCCACCGCATGCTCAAACCGGGCGGCTGCCTCTACGTGATTTGCCCGAACTATCTTGCATGGCGACAGGAAGCGCACTACCAAGTTCCTTGGACGCCCCGGTTGACGCTTTCCGGCCGCCCCCGCGCCAGCGCCTATCTGCGCCACCTCGGCAAGGACCCCGGCTACTTCGACACGTCGATCTTCTTTCGGACGAACTGGGGCGTGCAACGGGCACTGCGGTATCTCGGCATGGACCTCTACGACTTGACGAACCGTTGGCGGATGCGGCCGTCCGCGTCCATGGCGCGCTTCGCCCTCCGACAGCCGCGCGCGCTTCTGCGCTTCCACAGTCCGTTCCGCTCGGCGGTGGAACTGGCGGCGCGCAAGAAGGGCTGATTCATGCGGCGCCTGCTCGTCATCATCCCTGACCGGATATCGGACATTCTCGACAAGGGCGAGTACCAGCCTCTCTACTACAACCCGGGTGAGCTCTTCCAGGAAGTCCACATCCTGACGACGAACGACGATCGCCCCGATCTCGGCCAGCTGCAGCGGACCGTCGGCAGCGCCAAGCTCGAGGTCCACAATCTGCCGGAAGCGCCAACGATCGTCGGGCAAAGATGGGCATGGCTGCAGCGGCGCGCGCTCCGGCAATGGGCGGCGCCCGCCGTCGATCTGGCCCGCCGGCTGCGGCCGGACCTGATCCGCTGCCATGGCGCCGACTGGAACATCTGGGCGGCGCAGCAGATCAAGGCCACGCTTGGCATTCCCTATGTCGTCTCGCTGCACATCAATCCCGATGTCAATCCGCCCCGGCGCTATGTCGGATCTGGTCTGACGCCGGTTCAGCGGCGCCACAATCGCTTCTTCGACATGATCGAGGCTGACGGGTTGCGAAGCGCGGATCTGGTGATGCCCGTGTACTCTCCGATCGTTCCCTATCTGGAGCGGCTTGGCGTGCGGCACTACGAGGTATGCTACAATGTCCTAGACGGCAGTCGCCTCAAGGCAAAGTCGGATTATGCGCTGCACGATCCTGCACGCATTGTCTATGTCGGCCGCCTGTTCGACGACAAGAACCCCGCCAACATCATTCGGGCAGTCGCCGAGCTCGATCATGTCACCTTCACGATCGTCGGCGACGGCCCGATCCGGGCGGCGCTCGAAGCCTTGGCAGGGGAATGCGGAGTCGCGGGCCGAGTGACCTTCAGGCCGGCCGTGGCGAATGACGAGTTGTGCCTCATGCTGCAGGAGTTCGACCTGTTTGCGGTGCACAGCGAGTACTGGGAGATCAGCAAGTCTGTCCTCGAGGCGTTGCTGGCCGGACTGCCGGTCATCATCAATCGGCGCAACGGTCCACCGGTGCCGGAGCTCGAGGGAGACTTTGTCATCAAGGTCAACAACACGGTCGGCGAGTACCGGGACGCGCTCCAGCGCCTCTTGTCGGATGACGCTGAACGCGCCACCCTCGGCCGGCGCGCACTGGCGCAGGCGCGCAAGCTTTGGGCGCCTGAACGGACGGAAGCCAAGTACGTCGAAATCTACCGGCGCTTCATGCGCTCGCATGCCGATGCCGCATGAGGACTTCTTCCGGTGCGTCGCCTGTAACGGCGGGCACGCGCTTGTTACCAACGAAGCGTGGACCTGCGGCACTTGCGGCGCCGTCTACCGTGTGACCGAGAGCATCCCTCTCCTCGTTCGAGATTGGCGCTCCCACGAGCAAGAACTTACTCAGGCGCACGAGTCGAATCCGAGATGGTATGTCGCCGAACAACCGCCGGAAGGAGCCAGTCCATGGCGCCACCACATTCGCAAGAGACGGCACTATGTCCAGGGCGTTCTGCAGCGCGAACTGAAGGTCCGACATCCGGGTCGAGCACCGGCACTGCTCGATCTCGGATGTGGCGACGGCAACAACTTGGCCTGGCTCGCCCCGTTCGGGGAGCGGCTCTATGGCAGCGACTACAATCTCATTCGCCTAGCCCGTGCCCGACAACACGGTCCGCACGCAACGCTGTTTTTGGCCGATATCCTGGATTACCCTGCTCGGGACGCCAGCTTCGACGTCATCTTCTTCAACCATGTGATCGAGCACATCCGCGATGACAACACTGCGCTGCGAACCGTCTGTCGCATCCTGAAGCCCGGCGGTCTGCTCGTCCTCGGCACACCGAACGAGGGCGCCTGGTGGTGGCAACTCGCCTATCGCCGCGCGCCACAGGTACTCGCCAGCACAGATCATGTTCACTTCTATACCGCCGAGTCGATTGGCCGGAAGATGCAGGCGGCGGGGCTTCGGCTCATGGAGTCCAAACATCTCGGCTGGGGGCCGCCAGATTGGTACTGGGATGCGCGGCTGCGCCAACACAAGTGGCTCGACGACCTGTTTGAGCATGCCGGCCGGACCCTGCTACCGCGGCAGGCGTCGTCGCTCTATCTAATTGCCACCAGAGACGACTGATCCATGGACAGCTTGTCTTCCTTCTCCGCGACAATCGAGTCGAGCGAACGACTGCCGATCGTCACCGCGGGACCTATGCCGACTCCGGATAGCGCCGTGCTGTTCATTCTGTGCGCCTATCGGCGAGAGGATGCGGCGCGCGAGTCTGGGTTGCTGACGCGGTTGACGCTCGGTCTCTTGGACGGGGTCACGATGGGGCGGCTGCGGTCCCATCGTGCGCTGCTTCGTGATCACTATGCCAACCCGCGTTCTCTTGCCTATCTCATCGGTCTCGTGCGGCGATTCCAACGGCAGTTGGATCTGCGGAGGGCCCCGGATATCCTCGTCGATCGGAGCTTCGGCATTGAGCCCGGCGGCCTCGCAGGCGATTGTGGCAGAGTGGAGCTCGCGGATCTGCACGACCCGCGGCAGTCGCCACTAGCCCGAGACGCCGACGAAGGTCGATACCATGCAGTCGTGCTGGTTTGGCCGGATGCGCTGGGCCTTGGTCAGGAGGCGCTGCAGCGCCGCACCTCGCGCTTGCCGCTGCTAATCGCCATGAACGGTCGTCGCCGCGCATTTACGCTCGATTCCAGCGCGAAGCGCGCACTTAGCATACGTCGGTACTTCGCCCACACGAGGCTTGCTGAAACGGTATTCGCCCTGTGCATTTTTCCGATTGCAGGAGTTTGCGCATTGATCGACGCCATAAGGCGCCCATGATGGTTTCCACGGAACCCGACCAGATACTCGACAACCTGAAAGGCGAAATCCGAACCTGGTGGGCTGACAGTCCGATGACCTATGGCGACGTGCATGGGAATTCGGAGTACCGCCACCCCGATGGATCTGTCGAGGTCGTCAAGCTCGGTTCACGGCGTTTCTTCGAACTCGCCGACGAAACCTTCTATCGCTGGAACTCTCCGCATCACATCGGCGGTCGCCGATTCGCCGCAATCTTCGACTACGAGCGCTATTGCAGGCAGCCAGTGCTCGAGGTCGGCTGTGGCATGGGCTGCATGGCAATGAACTGGGCACAGAAGGGTGCGCGGATCACGGCAGTCGATCTCAATCCCGTGTCGGTCGAGCAGACCCGAACGCGCTTCGAGATCTTCGGCTTGCACGGTGACATTCGAGAAGCGGATGCCGAGGCCCTGCCATTTGCGAATGATCAATTCGCCTTCGCCTATTCCTGGGGCGTTCTCCATCATACACCCGACATCAGGCAGGCGATCGCGGAACTGCGGCGGGTCATCGAACCCGGCGGCCGCGTCGGCATCATGCTGTACAATCGCAAGTCCCTGCTTTACCGGTTTCTCGTTCGCTTTCAGGAGGGCTGGGTCAACATGGAACGGAACTTCTTGAGCGAGATTCAACTTGCCAGCCGCTACGGCGATGGCGAGCGCGCCGAGGGAAATCCGCACACTTGGCCGGTCACGTCGGACGAGGCTCGGAGTGACTTGTTCGCCTCTTTCGCGAATGTCGAGGTGCAGATATTCGGGACCGACGTTCCGAACGTTCTCAATGTTTGGGGCCCCGAGCTGGGCAGTCGACGCATGCCCAAGGCGCTGCTTCAAGCCCTGTCGCGCCGCTGGGGATGGAGCCTTTGGATAACCGGGGAGAAGGGCCGATGATGCCGGCTACTCTCCTGGAGCGCTGATGATGCGCTCCTTGTGGCAACGCGCGTCCCGGGCCGCGCGCGATCCAGTCGGGGCCGCGAACAAGATTCTGCGCTCTGTCGGATCGCAGAGGACGTTCCCCAGCGCTCCATCAGAGGCAAGTGATCCAACCGACACGCTCCAGAACTACGGCCGACTTGCCCATGCCGCCGGGATCCACCAACTGCTTCTCTATCTATCCTTCGATTGCGACACTGACCAGGACATCGCCGCCGCCGCTGAACTCGAACCCTGGCTTCGGCGGCTGGGCGTGCGAACAACCTACGCGGTTCCAGGGCGTCAGCTCGAAGCGGGCGCCGCAACCTGGCGGGGCCTGGCCGACTCCGGAGCGGTCTTCATCAACCATGGCGGTCTTCCCCATGCCGAATGGCGGCACGATCAGTATCACAGCATCACCTTCTACGACCAGATGGCGCGTGACGACGTCGTCGCCGACATCGAAGACGGAGACCGCTGCGTTCGAGCGGTCATCGGCGCCGCGCCGCGCGGATTTCGCGCCCCGCATTTCGGTCTGTACCAGGGGACTGAGCAACTCAGCCTCGTGCACGCCACCGCACGCCGCCTTGGCTACAGCTACTGCTCGACGACAGTGCCAAGCTACGCCCTGAAGCACGGGCCGATCGTTCGGCTCGACGAAATCGTCGAGATTCCCTGCTTCGGTTCCTGGCGTGCGCCGGAAACGGTCCTGGATTCCTGGACCTATCTGGCGGATCGCCGCCGCTACCGTCTCCGCGGCGACTACTACGAGCTGTTCGCGGAAACGGTGGAGCGCATGCTGGCGCAGTCCATTCCCGGTGTTCTCGCCTACTACGCCGACCCGTCGCATGTTGTGGCGCAACGCCCGTTCCTCCGTGCGATCGAGCTCGCGGTCGCGCGCGGCGTACCGTCGGTCACCGGCGACGATCTTGCGGCGGTTGTCGTCTAGGCGCGGCCGCCAATCATGTGCGGAATAGTGGGCTTCTTCGGCCCCGAGTTGGGTGAGGATGAGCGTCGCGCGGCACTCCGCCGCATGAGCAACGCGGTACGCCATCGCGGCCCGGATGACGAGGGATACTTTGACGCGCCGTTGATTGGCCTGGGCATTCGGCGATTGAGCATCGTCGACCTGCAAGGTGGCCACCAACCCGTCGCAAGCGAGGATGGCCGAGTTCAGCTCGTGTTCAACGGCGAGATATACAACCATGCTGCGCTGCGCGAGACGTTGCGTGCGAGAGGCTACGCCTTTCGCACGAAGAGCGACACTGAAGTCATCTTGCGTCAGTACCAATCGGGAGGTGTCGACGCGCTGAGTGAACTCAATGGCATGTTCGCCATCGCGATCTGGGACGGACGGAGCGGTACTTTCACGCTCGTGCGCGACCGGCTTGGCGTCAAGCCACTCTACTACCATTGGGACGGGCGGCGGCTTTTCTTCGCCTCGGAGATCAAGGCAATCCTCGCAAGCGGTTGTGTTTCTGCGGAAATCGAGCCCCGCGGCATCTGGGACTACCTGACCTTTCGGTACGTGCCAGGGCCCGCCAGCATCTGGAAACAGATACACAAACTGCCGCCCGCGCATTTCCTGACGATATCGATCGATCGGCCCCATCCGATGCTGAAGCGCTACTGGGACATCCCCTATGCGGATGCAGCGCGTCACGGGGACGACGATCAGTTCGACCAGGAGTTCGCCGCACTGTTCACCGATGCGGTCAATTTGCGGATGAATGCAGACGTGCCCGTCGGCGTCCTTCTCAGCGGCGGGCTCGATTCCAGTGCGGTCGCCGCAGCCATTTCTCAGGCGCCTGGCGCACGGCTCTCGACCTATTCGGTTGCCTTTGCCGACTCGCCGGAGACGGATGAACGTCAGTACGCCCGCGAAGTCGCGGCGCATGTTGGTGCAGACCACCAAGAGGTCGTCATCGGTGAGGAAGAATTTCTGGATTTCCTGCCGCGCTTTGTAGTCGCGACCGACGAGCCGCTCGCCGATCTCGCATCAGTCCCGCTGTACTATGTTTCGCGGCTAGCACGCGAGCGGGTAAAGGTCGTGCTCTCCGGCGAGGGAAGCGACGAGATTCTGGGCGGCTACAATTTCGACGAGGCTGTGCGCTCGTGGGACGCTGCGTCGCAGCCACGAAGCGGAATCCTGAAGCGACTGCTCAGTCGCTTCACCGATGGCGGGAACGCTGTTGACTTGCGGAGAGCACTCGTTCCCATGCACATGACAAACTACTTCGATACCGCGGCGAAGGGTAGGCTGATGTCGGGTGCCGAGTATCCCGATAGCCTCGATGTCATCCGTGAAGCGCTCAGCCGGGTCAAGTCCACTGAGCCGCTCCACCAGGCGCTTTATGTTTACTGTCAGAACTGGCTTGTCGAGGACCTCCTGATGAAGGCCGACAAGATGTCCATGGCAAACTCGCTCGAACTGAGGACCCCGTTTCTAGACTATCGTCTCGTCGAATGGGCAGCGCGCACACCGTCACGCATCAAGGTCGGGCGCGATCCGGATGGACAGTATCGGACCAAACGCGTGCTGCGGCGCTTCGCTCAGCGCCACCTGCCAGAGCGCATCATCACGCGTCCAAAGCAGGGCTTCCCGGTTCCCGTCTATGGCTGGCTATCGAACAGCCTCAAGCCATGGGCGCACGATCTCGTCGGCGGGTCGGACTCACGATTGCGCAACTGGCTCACAAGGCAGGGAATTGACGCTGCACTGGCGAACGGGTCTGCCACAGAGTCGAATATGCTCGATAGGCATCGCCTGTGGAATCTCTTGATACTCGAGCTGTGGCTCAGGGCTTGGCGTCCATGAGCGGTCGGCTTCTGGCGATTTCCTGGGCAACCCTGCCCCTGTCGGCGCCACGTGCCATGCAAGTATGCCGTCTGCTTGCTCATTTGCCGAGCCAGGGGTGGGAGTCGGAGATAGTGACTTCAAGCGAGTGTTCCGATACTCCTCCGAGTGTTGCTGAGCACGCGCTTGCTGGCCTGTATGACCGGCACTACACCCGACATGAGGTCGAAGCGCGGGAGGACCGTGCGGCAAGCAGCTGGCTCAGGCGCGCATGGCAGCGCTGGCAGTCCCCCAGCACCGTTCACAACGCGAACTGGGTCAGGCGGGCCACGGCGCAGGCGGTGCGTCGGCTGGAGAGCCGCCGATTCGACGCGTTGATCACCTTTGCACAGCCCTGGACCGACCACCTCATCGGGTTGCGTCTCAAGAGACGCTGTCCTGATTTGCCGTGGCTGGCACATTTCAGCGACCCCTGGGTCGACAACCCCTACTATGCCAAGGCAACCCGGCGTGGAAGGGCGTCCGTTGCAGCCCAGGAACGTGCGGTCATCGAGGCCGCGGACTGCGTCGTCTTCGTTACGAAGCAGACTGCCGATCTCGTGATGGCAAAGTACCCGCCGGCCTGGCGCGACAAAGTGCGGGTAATTCCTCATGGATTCGACGCGGCGATACTCGAGCAGATCGAGTCACCGCCGGCGGACGGACGCCAGCTCCCCTGCGGCCAGCAAATGCGGATCGTCCATACGGGCTCACTTTATCATGGCGCTCGGCCAGTGAGCGGGCTCCTTGAGGCCCTGTCCAGCCTGCAACGAGGCAGCAAGGACGCAGCGATCGCACTGGATTTCATCGGGTACAATCCGCCGGCATTCGAAGAGGAGATTCGGCAGTGGGGGCTCAAGGAGAATTTCTTGATGTCGGAGCCTCGATCGTGGTTGGAGAGCGTGCGGGCGGCGGCGGCGGCCGATGTCCTTCTCGTCATCGACGCTCCAGCGGCGAACAGTGTCTTCCTGCCAAGTAAGCTCGTGGAGTACTTGGTCCTCAGAAAGCCAATCCTTGGTCTGACCCCGGAATGCGGAGCGTCATCCGACCTGTTGCGCCGACTTGGTTACGCTATCGCGCCGCCACAGGATCCGACCGCCATCGCCAAGCGCCTTCAACAGCTTCTTGCGGAGTGGCAGGGTGGCCGCTTGAGCGTATCGGCGCAACACGACCACGTCGCGGCCGAGTACGACGCGCGTCATATTGCCGAACGGGTCGCAATGCTCCTCTCGGAGATGTCGGGCATCGCGCGGTCGACGGCTGGGCCAGCGCGGGACCCCGCCCTTTCGAAAGCGGTCGCAGACCCAAAAGGCAAATGCAGGCCTTCCTCGGAACGCATTGACGGCCTGCAGGCGGCGATCGATTCGGCGGCGCGCTCGCTCCACGAGGATCAGTTCCTCATTGTTACTCCGCACGCCCTGTCGGCAACCGAAATCGCCGAGCTCCTCGACAATCCCCGCATCGATGGCTTGGTCGTTGGCCGGGGCAGCGAGGTGGACTCATCGGGACTTGGCGGAAGGGTCGGCAACATCGACATGGAGGCCGGTACCTGGTCGCTGCCGCGGACCGTCGCATGCCGCGTCGTGTTTCTCGATCACCCCAATAACTTCGGCGTCCGACGGTCATTGTCGGCGATCAAACTGGGACTCGATTCGGTCACCTTCCCGGCGACCTACATGACGGCATGGGATCAGCACTCGGCCATCGGTCTGCTTTGCCGCTCGGCGTTCAATGCTCTGCGCAGACGAGGCCCTGGACTAATTCCCCCGGCCTGGCGTAGGGCATCCTTCGCAGGCCTCGAATGGCGATTGGAGCGGAGCATCCGCAGATCTCTGGCCCGCCCTCCCCTGTTGCTGGCGAAGGACTTCATTTCGAAGCGGGTCCTCCTGTTGAATTCGTCGTTGGGCCCGGGTGGAACGGAACGCCAAGTTGTCAACACCGCCGTTGGACTTCTTGGTCGCGGCGTGCGCGACCTTTCGGTTCTCTGCGACCGCCTGACGCCCGGATCAGGCGACTTTCATGCAACAACCCTGAGGGATCTGGATGTATCAACCTCTGAACGTTCCCGGGTCATGGTCGGAGATCTGGCCGGCAGCTTGCAAGCCCATGCCTCCCAGTTGGCTCAGCGCGTTCGACGGCTGCCCATCGATCTGTCCGTCGACTTGGTCGCCTACGTCGCCGAGTTCCTGGTCCGCCGACCGGCAGTCGTCCACGCATGGCAGGATGAAACCAGCGTCAAGGCGGGCTTGGCCGCGGCCATCGTTGGAGTACCTCGCATCGTGCTCAGCGGCAGAAGCGTAGCCCCGCATCACTTCTTGTTCCATCAGCCTTACATGCGCAGTTGCTACCGCGCGCTCTCCCAACTGCCCAATGTTGTTATGATCAATAACAGTCACACTGGGGCCCAGGACTACGAGCGCTGGCTCGGACTGGAGCATGGCCGGATTCGGGTCGTGCAAAACGGGTTCGACTTTGCCAGCCTCCGGCGGCCTGACCTCAGCCGCGTGATGGCTTACCGCGCCAAACACGGGATCGCATCCGATT
This sequence comes from uncultured Rhodospirillaceae bacterium, assembly GCA_964372215.1. Lineage (GTDB taxonomy): Bacteria > Pseudomonadota > Alphaproteobacteria > Dongiales > Dongiaceae > DAIMFL01. The sequence continues at coordinate 134,057 of CAYJQC010000006.1, read as the reverse complement.
GCCCTGTTGTCGGCACCATCATCCGCTTTTCCGAGGAGAAGCGGCCCCTCCTCTGGCTGGAGATCGCCGCATGCCTTGCACGACAGCGGAACGATCTCGCGTTCCTCATGATCGGTGATGGGATCCTGAAACCAGAAGTCATCGCCGCGGTCGAGGCACTCGGGCTGCGCGAGCGGATTGTGCTGGCGGGCATTGAGCAGAACGCGGCGCTTGCGCTCGCGTCGATGGATGTCTTTCTGCTGACTTCGAGAAAGGAGGGCCTGCCGAACGTACTGGTCGAAGCTCAAATGCTGGGTGTTCCGGTTGTGTCGACCGATGCAGGCGGCGCGAGAGAAACCTTCGAGGACGGTGCCACCGGGAGACTTGTCAAGAGCGACGACCCGGCCCGCATTGCCGCTGCAGTGCTGTCGATGCTGGACGACGTGACGTGGCGGAACCGCGCGATCGCTTCCGCCCCGGACTACGTTCGGCAGAGATTCTCGCTCGACCGCATGGTCGATGACACACTCAATGTCTATGGCTTCACCGAGTGATCGCCTGCTGGTCCGGGCCCTGCTGGCTCTCCCTTGGCATTCTCGACACTCATCTGACAGGAATTGACCCCAATGGCTGCAGACCGCTATGCGTTTGGGAAAAACTGGAAGGAGTACATCGAGAAGCACTTCAGCCAGGAACGAGTCGACATCTCGCGACGGCACATGTTGTCCTTCCTGGGCATGCAGAACCTTGACGGAATGACGTTCCTTGATATTGGCTGTGGCTCGGGCCTGCACTCGCTCGCCGCGCTCCAGGCCGGCGCCAAGCGCATCGTGAGCTTCGACTACGACGCGGACTCAGTCGAGGCCACCCGCATCCTGCGCCGCTACACCGGCGATCCCGAACGCTGGGCGGTCATGCAGGGATCCATCCTCGATCGCAGCTTCATGGACACCCTGGGTTTTGCCGACATCGTATACTCCTGGGGCGTTCTCCACCATACGGGGGACCAGTGGACCGCAATTCGCAATGCCGCCGAGCGCGTCGGTCCGGATGGCCTCTTCTATATCGCGCTCTACACGTCGGACGCATATGTCGACCCTCCGGCAGAGTTCTGGCTCGACATAAAGCGGCGCTACAACAATGCGGGCTGGCTCGGGCGGCGATGGCTGGAGCTTTGGTACATCTGGGCATTCCAGCTGAGTTCCAACCCACTCAACCTCCGACGCCTACTTAGGGCGGCAATGGCTCACAAGCGGGGCCGCGGTATGTCGTTCTACACCGACGTGAAGGACTGGCTTGGTGGCTGGCCGATGGAATTCTCGTCGATCGCCGACGTCAAGAAGTTCGCCGACAAGGATCTGAACTTCGAGGTTCGCAATATGAAGGCTGGCGAGGCGAACACCGAATACCTGTTCGCCCGCCGCAGATGATGCAGCCGACCCGTACGATCACAGACATGTCGGCGTAAGCTGATGTGCGGGTTCACTGGTTTCATTGATTTGCGGCGGCAGACATCCCAGGATCGGCTCGAACGCCTCGTCCAGACAATGGCGGACTCGGTTCGCCATCGCGGGCCGGATGATGGCGGGGTTTGGGCGGACGCGGAGGCGGGCATAGCACTCGGCTTCCGACGCTTGGCAATTGTCGACCTGACCGAGGCTGGGCATCAGCCGATGATGTCCGCCGACGGCCGCTATGTCGTTGTGTACAATGGCGAAATCTACAATGCCGGCGAGCTTCGATCCGAGTTGGGAGCCCGCGGCGTCTGCCCGCGGGGGCATTCTGATACCGAGGTGATGCTCGAAGGGTTTGCGATCTGGGGCATCGAGTCGACACTACAGCGCCTGATCGGAATGTTCGCGATCGCGCTATGGGATCGCAGACTGCGCGTCCTGACTCTCGTTCGCGATCGCCTGGGTAAGAAGCCACTCTATTGGGGCCGCATCGGATCGACCGTCTTCTTCGGCTCTCAGCCAAAGAGCTTCTTCGCGCATCCAGAATGGCGGCCGGAGATCGATCGCGGCAGCCTGGCGCTGTACCTGCGGTTCAACAACGTGCCGGCGCCACGTTCGATCTTCCGCGGCCTTGCCCAGCTGGCGCCGGGCAGCCTCGTTGAGATGCGCGACGGTGAAACGAAGGGGCGGCGCTACTGGTCCATAGCGGACGTTGCCCGGCGCGGCGCGGCGGATCGTGCGGACCTTGACGACGACGCCGCTATCGAGGCGCTTGATGTGCTTCTGCGCGATGCGGTGCGGCGTCGAATGGTGGCGGATGTGCCGCTGGGAGCTTTCCTCTCGGGCGGCATTGATTCATCGACTGTCGTTGCAATGATGCAGTCCCAGAGCACAGTGCCGATCAAGACGTTCTCGATCGGGTTCGATGAGAAACGCTACGACGAGGCACCTCACGCGCGCGCCGTGGCGCGCCATCTGTGCACCGACCACCACGAGCTCTACATTCGACCCGAGGACGCGATCGACGTCATTCCCGGGCTGCCCGAGTCATATGACGAGCCATTCGCGGACTCGTCGCAGATTCCGACGCTGCTCGTCTCCGCTCTGGCGCGACGTCACGTCACGGTGTCCCTGTCGGGCGACGGGGGCGACGAGCTGTTCGCTGGCTATCCGCGATACATGCGCGGCTGCGAGCTGGCCGCGATCATCTCACGCGTGCCACGCCCGATCAGGCCGTGGCTGCGAAGCGCCATCCGGGCGGTGCCGGCGCGCGGTTGGGATCTGGTGGCAAGACTGCTTCCGGCGGCTATCCGGCCGGCCAGTGTCGGCGTTCGTGCGCATAAGTTCGCCGAGCTGATCGACGCTGGTGGCGAGGAGTCGCTTTATCGTGGCCTGATGACCCACTGGCAGCGTCCGGAGTTGGTTTTGACTTCCGGGCGGGAGCCAGTCGACCCCATCTGGACCGGCGCTCTGGCGCAGGACACACCCGATTTTCTCGAGCGCATGCAGCTCATCGACACTTTGACCTATCTGCCCAACGACATTCTGACGAAGATCGACCGGGCAAGCATGGCAGTGAGTCTCGAAGCGCGGGTCCCGCTGCTCGACCATCGCGTCGTCGAGTTCGCCTGGCGGCTGCCGCCGCGGTTCAGGATGCGAGACGGCACAAGCAAGTGGATCTTGCGGCAGATCCTCTATCGCTATGTGCCTGCCGAACTCATCGAGCGGCCCAAGATGGGCTTCGGAGTGCCGATCGATGTTTGGCTGCGCGGAAGATTGCGGGACTGGGCTGAGGATTTGATCTCGGAACGAGCGCTCGAGGCTGACGGCCTGTTTCATCCGAAACCGATCCGCGCATGTTGGGAGGAACATCTTTCCGGCCGATCCGACTGGCAGTATCCGCTTTGGGTGATCCTGATGTTCCAGGCCTGGAAGCGCCGTTGGCTCCCTGCCTAAAGCCGGGCCCGATGGACGACCGTCTGGCCGGTAATATACTGAAATTGCAAAATTATCTCCCGGACGCTTGAATTGACATTCACGACGTGAACGCGCTATCGTTTGTGCCCTTAGCGGATGCTGCGGTGGCCACGGACCCCAGAGCGATGCCTGCCACACTGGACGAGTCGAAGCGCGCCTTCGAGGCCGAGATCACGATGCGGCTGCTCGACGACGTTGACAGCGACAAACTGACCTCCCAGCGCTCTCTTGCGCTCCGTCTGGGCATCGCGGTTGGCCTCGTGAACGCCTATCTCAAGCGCTGCGTGCGCAAGGGCTGGGTCAAGGTTCGCCACGTTCCCGCCCGGCGCTACGCCTACTACCTTACACCCCAGGGTTTCGCCGAAAAGAGTCGGCTCACCGCCGAGTATCTCGGCTATTCTTTCGCCTTTTTCCGCAATGCTCGCGCGCAGTGCGTTGACCTGCTCGAAGCGGCGGAACAACGCGGTGCCGGGAGGATCCTGCTGGTCGGCGATGGCGACCTGACGGAAATCGCGACCTTGGCGGCGCGCGAAACCGGCGTGCAACTGGTGGGGGTCTGGGCGCCAGGGTGCAACCGCGCGTCGATTGCCGGTGTACCTGTCATCGCCATCCTGCCGGACACTAGTTCCTTCGACGCGGCGCTGCTGACCGACATTCGCACGCCTCAGCAGAGTTTCGACCACCTTGAGTCGTGGCTCGATCTGCGGCGCATTCTTGTGCCGCGCATCCTCAGAGTCTCGGGCCGAGCCGTGGAGCCGGGCGAGCCAGCGAAGGTGGCATGATCCGTTGGTACGCTGCCTATACTCAACACCAAGCCGAAGCGCGCGCTGCGCAGGAGCTGTGGCGACAAGGCTTCGACTTTTTCTTGCCAATGCACTGGCGTTTGCGGCGGCACGCGCGCCGCAGAGAGACTGTGTTGCGACCGTTGTTTCCCCGCTATTTGTTCGTCGCCATCGATCTGAAGGCTCAGCGTTGGCGCGCAATCAACGGGACGCGCGGTGTGGTGGAACTGGTTCACCACGGCGGACATCCGGCACCGGCGCCAATCGGCATGGTCGAGGCATTGCGCGACCGAGTCGACCGCTGCGGCGCGGTGCCGCTCGACTCCTTGGCGATCTTCGAGCCGGGGCGCAATTTGCTCGTGACTTCTGGCCCGCTCGCCGGCCGTACCGGGCGCTACGAATCAACGACCGATGACGACCGGGTCGTGCTGCTGCTCGACCTGCTCGGCCGCAATGTAAGAGTGGTGGTCCCGCTGCTCGACGTTGACGCCGCCTGAATGGCAAGCACGAGAATCCGGGACCGAACCAATCCGGCGCCCTGGACTGCGGTAGCAGGTATGGAGCCATCCTTGCTTGATGCGCGTAAGTCGCACACAACTTGCAGGAAGGCCTCGCCGACGCGGCAGCCAGCCATACGAGCCGGGGTCCACCTGCCGACGTAAAGGCTGCCGCACACGCCAGATGGACGACAACCAACCCAAAGGGATTGAATGACCGCCGTTGTCGCTTCCAAGGCCGCCACTTCGGTGCCGCTGCCCTTCATAGATCTGCAGGCGCAGCGCTGCCGACTTGCCGATCGCATCGACCGGGCGATCGCGCGTGTGCTCGAACACGGCCGCTACATCCTGGGGCCGGAGGTGGCGGAGCTTGAAAGCCGGCTGGCTGCCTTCTGCGGTGCCCGCCATGTGATTGGCTGTTCCAACGGCACCGACGCGCTGGTGATGGCGCTACGCGCCAAGGAGATCGGCCCGGGCGACGCCGTACTAGTGCCGAGCTTCACTTTCACGGCGACAGCCGAGGCGGTTGTTCTGGTCGGAGCCACCCCGGTGTTCCTCGACACGGCCGAAGAGAGTTTCAACCTCGACCCAGCGTCAGTCGCGGCGGGTGTGGCTGCAGCGCGTGGCGCTGGACTCATGCCGCACGGCATCATTGCCGTCGACTTGTTCGGCCAGCCGGCCGACTACGACACCTTGGCAAACGCGGCGGCGGCCCAAGGCCTGTGGCTGATCGACGATGCGGCGCAGAGCTTCGGCGCGGCTTGGCGCGGTCGCAAGGTCGGCACGCTGGCCGAGATCACCACGACCTCGTTCTTTCCGGCCAAACCACTGGGCTGCTATGGCGACGGCGGCGCGGTGTTCACCGATGACGACGCCCTGGCCGAGGTGCTGCGCTCCCTGCGCGTCCATGGACAGGGAGCCAATCCGTACGAAAATGTGCGAATTGGCATCAATGGCCGGCTCGATACGCTGCAGGCGGCCATCCTGATCGAGAAGCTGGCGATCTTTCCAGAAGAGATCACCCTGCGCGACCGCATCGCCGATCGCTACAGCGCGGCGCTCGACGACATCGCGATCGTGCCGCGCCTGCCGCCGGAAGCGAGTTCCGTTTGGGCCCAGTACACGCTCCGTCTTCCCGGCCGCGACCGCGATGCGGTCGCCAGGGCGCTTTCCGCCGAGGGCATCCCGACCGCAGTCTATTACCGACTGCCCCTGCATCGGCAGCAAGCCTATCGGCACTATCCCATTGCCGGCAATGGACTGCCATCGAGTGAACGCCTGGCCGGGGAGGTGCTAAGCCTGCCGATGCATCCTTATCTCGATGCGGCAGGGCAGGACCGTATCATCGCGGCGCTGCGCCGCGCGGCCGGCTAGGCGCTGGCTCATGCGCGCGGCCAAGTCCGGGACCACCTAACCTGTCCGCGCGTTCCGCCTCCAATCACGTGTTCGTGGTCGCCGGCTCACTGCAGGTCGGCGGCACCGAGAACCATCTGTTGCGCGTGCTCCCCGGGTTAGTGCGCCGCGGCTGGCGTGTCACCCTGTTCGCGTTGTCGGGCGACGGCCCGCTGCGCGCGGCGCTCCAGCGTGGTGGCGTTTCCGTTCACTATACGCCCTATGTCGGCAGGCTACTGGTCGGCAAGGTCCTGGTTCTGCGTCTGCTGCGCCTCGCCATCGTGTCGTTGCATCTGGCTTGGATGTTCCGCGCGGAGCGGCCCGCGATCGCCCATTTTTTCCTGCCGGAGGCTTACCTGGCGGGCGCAATCTGCGCCATGGTCGCCCGAGTGCCCATCAAAGTCATGAGCCGGCGAAGTTCGAATCTCTATCAGCAGAAGCGACCAGGCTTCGCCCGCATCGAGCGGTGGCTGCATCGCCATATGTCGTGCATCGTCGGCAACAGCCTGTCCGTCATCCGTGAACTGGAGCAGGAAGGGGTTCCATCGTCGCGCCTGCGGCTCATCTACAACGGCATCGATCCGCCCCCGCCCCCTGATGCAGCGGCGCGCGCGAGAATGCGCTCATCGCTCGGCCTCGATGCGAACGCACTGGTCGTCATCACGGTAGCCAATCTGATCCCGTATAAGGGGCATCGCGACCTGCTCGAGGCGCTAGCGGTGACGCGCGATACCCTGCCGGTAGGCTGGCGCCTTCTCTGTGCCGGGCGGGACGAGGGATATGGCGCCGAGTTGCGCAGCCACGCCGAGCGATTGGGGCTTCAGGAAAGCGTGCTCTGGCTGGGCAGTCGGAACGATGTCCCAGATCTTCTCTACGCTGCCGATATCGGCGTGATGGCCTCGCACGAGGAGGGCTTCTCGAACGCCGTTATCGAGGGGATGGGTGCTGGGCTGCCGATGATCGTCACCGATGCCGGAGGCAATGCCGAGGCGGTCCTCGATGGCACCACGGGCTGCGTCGTGCCAAGCCGGCAGCCGCGAGCGCTCGCAACGGCAATCGGCCGCTTGGTGGCCGACCCCGGACTGCGCTGGCGCCTGGGCACGGCCGGTCGCGAGCGTGTGGCTGCACAGTTCGCGCTATCGCAATGCATCCACCGATATGAGGAGCTGTACAGGCAACTGGGTGCCGAACCTGCCCCGTCGCGGACTACAGACCGTGCGAGCGGATCCGACGGCGGCCCAGACGTTATTCGCACGACCAAGGCAACGGATGCTCGGCATCGCCGGATTTCCTGACACCAGCGGCGTCGCTGCGAGCGCGCGAATAGTGTCGCCACGTCGCGCAGGAGCTGATTCATGTGTGGCATAGCCGGCTTTTGGGACCGGCGCGCCGCCCTGGGCGAGGACGCCCTGCGGACGCTCGCCGAGCGGATGATCACCCCGATCGCCCATCGCGGCCCGGATTCCTCCGGGGTCTGGGTCGACGCCGCGACCGGGATCGCGCTCGGGCAGCGCCGGCTCGCCATCATCGATTTGTCGCCGGCCGGCTACCAGCCGATGATCTCGGCCTCCGGCCGCACCGCGATCACCTATAACGGCGAGGTCTACAACGCCGCCGAGCTGCGCCCCGAGCTCGAGGCCCGCGGCATCCGGTTCCGCGGCCATTCCGACACCGAGGTCATGGTCGAGGCCTGCGAGGCCTGGGGCGTCGATACCGCGGTCAAGCGCTTCATCGGCATGTTCGCCTTCGCGCTTTGGGATCTGCCGGGCCGCCGCCTCACCCTGGTGCGCGACCGCCTCGGCATCAAGCCGCTGTACTGGGGCGAGACCGGCGGCACCGTCCTGTTCGGGTCCCAGCCCAAGGCGATCCTGGCCCATCCCGACTGGCGGCCGGCGCTCGATCCCGCCGCCCTGCACCCGTATCTGCGCTTCGGCTACGTGCCGGCGCCGCAGGCGGCCTTCGCCGGCATGCGCCAGCTCGAGCCCGGCACGATCGTCGAGATCGATGCCGCCGGGGACCACGCCGAACGGCGCTACTGGGACCTCGCCGAGGTGGCGTCGCGCGGCATCAATCATCGCCGGCACGAGGACGAGTCGGCGCTGGTGGAGGAGCTCGAGCTGCTGCTGCGCGACGCGATCCGGCGGCGCATGATTTCCGACGTGCCGCTGGGCGCGTTCCTGTCCGGCGGCATCGACAGTTCCACCGTGGTGGCGCTGATGCAGGCCGAGAGCAACCGCCCGATCAAGACCTTCTCCATCGGATTCCACGAGGCGACCCACGACGAGGCGGTGCATGCCAAGGCGGTGGCCGGCCATCTCGGCACCGAGCATCACGAACTCTACCTGCCGCCGGCTGATGCACAGGACGTGATCCCGCACCTGGCCGAGTGGTACGACGAGCCGTTCGCCGATTCCTCGCAGATCCCGACCCATCTGGTGTCCCGGCTGGCGCGCCAGGAGGTGACGGTGGCGCTGTCGGGCGACGGCGGCGACGAGCTGTTCGCCGGCTATACCCGCTACACCACCGGTCCCGATCTCTGGCGCCGCTCGAAGGCACTTCCCGGACCGCTGCGTCACATGCTTTCCGGCGCGATCCGCGCCGTGCCGCCGGCCGGCTGGGACAGGCTGGCGGCGCTGCTGCCGGCCGGCGTGCGCCCGCCTCATACCGGTTCCCGGGCGCACAAGCTGGCGGCGTTGTTCGACGCGCCCGATCTCGATGCGCTCTACGCCAGCGTGGTCTCGATGTGGCACGACCCTGCCGAGGTCCTCAACGGCGACCATGGCGCGGCAAACGGCGCCTGGCACCGCCCGGTGCCCGACGCCGTCGCCGACCCGGTGGAGCGCATGCAGTACCTGGACACGCTGACCTATCTGCCGAACGACATCCTGGCCAAGGTCGACCGCGCCAGCATGGCGGTCGGGCTCGAGGCCCGGGTCCCGCTGATCGATCACCGGGTGGTCGAGTTCGCCTGGTCGCTGCCGCCGGCCCTGAAGCGCGGCAACGGCGAGGGCAAGCGCCTGCTGCGCCAGGTGCTGTACCGCCACGTGCCGCGGGCGCTGGTCGAACGGCCGAAAATGGGTTTCGCGGTGCCGATCGGCGCCTGGCTGGCGGGCCCCTTGCGCGACTGGGCGGAATCGCTGCTCTCGACCGAACGGCTGCGCCGCGACGACATCTTCAATCCGGGGCCGATCCGGCGGATCTGGTCCGAGCATCGCTCGGGCCGGCGCAACCACGAGGCGGCATTGTGGGCGGTGCTGATGTTCCAGGCCTGGCACGACCGCTGGCTGGGCGGCGGCGCGGGAGTTCGGCGACCTTGAATGCGGGGGCCTTCCGCGTCACGCTCGCCGCGGACGCGGCGTGAGCGCGCCCCAGGGATGGACCATGGCGCGGCCAAAGGAATTCAACCCCGACCAGGCGCTCGATCGCGCCGTCGAGCTGTTCTGGCGCAAGGGCTACGAGGCGACCTCGGTCCAGGACCTCGTGGAGACCCTCGGCATCAACCGCAGCAGTCTCTATGGCACCTTCGGCGACAAGCACGCGCTCTACCTCGCCGCCATCGACCGCTATTGCCAGGGCGTCGTCGAGCCGGCGGTGGCCGAACTCGACAGCGCACCATCGCCGATCGCCGCGATCCGCAGCCAGTTCCTCGCGATTCCCGCGCGCGCGTCCAAGCGCGGCGGCCGGCGCGGCTGCCTGCTGTGCAACGCCGCGGTCGAGCGCGCGCCGGCCGATGCCGACGTCCAGAGCGAGGTTCTGGACGGGCTGACGCGGCTCGGTGCCGCGTTCCGCCGGGCGCTGACGCGGGCGCGCGCCGTCGGCGAGGTTCCGCAGTCGATCGAGCCGCGCGCCCTCGCCGACTACCTGCTGGCCGGCTATTTCGGCCTGGTCGTCCTGGCCAAGGCGGGCCGGCCGCCCGGCCAGCTGCGACGCACCGCCGAGCTGGTGCTCTGCTGCCTGGAGCGGCGCTAGACCAAGATCGCCTCGGATTGAATCAGTCCGAGGCGTGAATCTTGGTCTACCTACTTGAAGTAGAGCATGATTCACGGATCGCACTGTTTCAGTGCAGTTAGACCATGCTTTAGCTCTGCCTCAGGGCTGATCGAGGAGCGGCGGCCGGGCGGCCCCCCGCGGCCCCCCCGCCCCCCCCCCCCCCCCCCCCCCCCCCCCCCCCCCCCCCCCCCCCCCGCCGAGCACGATCCAGACGGCGAGCCCCGCAGCGAGCGCCGCTGCCAGCACCAGCCCGACCCGCAGGCCGAGGCCCGGGCGGCCGATCATCGCCACCAGCCCGGCCTTGATCCCGGTGTTGACCAGCGCGGCGATGCCGATGGCGACCGCCGCCGCCGCCGGCGTCACCGTGTCCCCGGCCAGCCGCGACATCGACAGGGTGATGGCGGCGACGTCGGCCAGGCCCGAGACGGCGGCCAGCAGGGCCAGCCCCGGACTCCCGAGCCACTGCGGCAAGGCATGGGACAGCACCATGATGACGGCGAGCAGCACGCCGAAACGCAGGGCCATCCAGAACTCGAAGGGATTCTCGATCTTCACCTGGGGCGCCGGGCCGGGTCCGTCGGGGCGCCGTGCCAGCCAGGCGACGCCGGCATAGCTGACCAGGGCGGCGGCCGCGAGCGGCCAGCCCAGCGCCAGCAGCAGCGCCGGCTGCACGATCGCCAGGATCAGCAGCACCCGCAGGAACATGGTCGCCGAGGCCGCGACGATGCCGGCGGCGAGCAGCGCCTCCGACCCCGGGTTGGGCCGCGACAGGCGGGCGAAGTTGACCGCCACGGCGGTCGAGCTGGCGAGCCCGCCGAACAGCCCGGTCAGCAAGATGCCGCGCTGCGGCCCGGCCAGGCGCACGGCGCCATAGCCGCAGAACGAGATGCCGGCGATCAGCACCACCATCCACCAGATCTCGTAGGGATTGAGCGCGGCCCACGGGCCGAATCCGCGGTCCGGCAGCACCGGCAGCAGCACCACCGACATCAGCAGCAGCTTGAGCACCGCGCTCAGCTCGCGGTACTCGAGATGCTCGAGCCAGCGATGCAGCACCGGCTTGACGCTGAGCAGCAGGGTCGCGACCACGGCGCCGGCGGCGGCCACCGCCATGTCGCCGCGGACCGCGGCGGCGCCGAGCAGGAAGGTCAGCAGCGCCGCCATCGCGGTGGTGGCGCTCAAGTCGCCGGTGCGGCTGGCGGCCACCACATGGGCACCGACCACGACCGCCGCGAAGCCGAGCGCCATCAGACCGAAGGCGATGGAGGTCAGCGCGCCGCCGAGTAGCGCCGCGAGCCCGCCCAAGAGGCCGATGATGCCGAAGGTGCGGATGCCGGCGACGCGGCTGCCCTCGGGACCGCTGCGTTGCTGCCAGCCGCGCTCGACCCCGACCAGGAGCCCGACCGCCAGGGCCAGGGCGAGGCGCTGGAAGATCTCGGCATCGACCATCTGAACGCTGCCGCCCCCGCGCTAGCGCTTGCCGCGCTTGTCGATCGGCGGCAACGGCTTGTCGTCGTCGAACAGGATGCGGTTGGCGGCGCCGTCGAGATCCTCGAACTGCCCGGATTTCAGCGCCCAGAGGAAGGCGCCGAGCCCGGCCAGGCCGAGCAGCAGGGCGATCGGAATGAGATAGAGCAGGATGGTCACGCCGTCCTCGCTGCTGTCGCGTCCCGCACCGGCTCAAACGGTCCGGCTGCGGCCGAGCCGCAGGGCGTTGCCGATCACCAGCACCGAAGAGCTCGACATGGCGATGGCGGCGACCAGCGGGGTCACATAGCCGAGCACGGCCAGCGGCACGGCGACCGCATTGTACACCAGCGCCAGCGCGATGTTCTGGCGCACCAGGCGATCGGCGCCGCGGGCGACCGCGAGGGTCTCGGCGATCGGCGCCAGCGTCTCGCCCTGGAACACCACGTCGGCGGCGGTGCGGGCAATGTCGGCGGCCGATGCCGGCGACATCGAGACCTCGGCGGCGGCGAGGGCGGGCGCGTCGTTGAGGCCGTCGCCAACCATCAGCACGCGATGCCCGGCGGCGGCCAGCGCCCGCAGCCTGGCAACCTTGTCCTGGGGCGTGCAGCGGGCCCGCCAGTCGGCGATGCCGAGCACTGACGCGACCGCGGCGACGCTCGGCGCACGGTCGCCGGAGAGCAGCTCGACGCCGAGGCCGGCGCGGCGCAGCCGGCCGATCAGCGCGGCGGCATCGGGCCGCAGATCGTCGCGGAACCCGAATCGCAGCGGCGGCCGGCCGGGCCGTGCGAGCCACAGCTCCGGCCCCGGCGCCTCCTCGGCGTCGGACTCGTCGACGCCGCAGAACGGCCGGCTGCCGAGGCGGAGCTCGCCGGCCGGACCCGCCAGGGCGAGGCCCTGCCCGGGCAGCTCGCGCACGCCCGCCGCCGCCGGCGCGTCGGGCGCGGCGCGGACCAGGGCGCGGGCCAGGGGATGCAGGCTGGTCTGGGCGATCCCGGCGGCGAGCCGCAGCGCCCCGTCATCGTCGGCCGGCGGCGCGGCCAGCACCAGCCGTCCGGTGGTCAGCGTGCCGGTCTTGTCGAACACCACGGTATCGACGGTGGTCAGGCGCTCCAGCGCGGTGGCGGACTTGAGCAACACGCCGCGCCGCATCAGCCGGCCGCTCGCTACCACCTGCACCACCGGCACCGCCAGCGCCAGCGCGCAGGGACAGGTGATGATGAGCACCGCGATGGCGTTGAGCAGCGCCGGCTGCCAGCCGAAGCCCGCCAGCCACCAGCCGGCGAAGGTGAGCGCGGCGAGCAGATGCACGACCGGGGCATAGAGCCGCGCCACCCGGTCGGCGAGCGCGACGTAGCGGGCGCGGCCCTGCTCGGCCGCCTCCATCAGGCGCACGATCTCGGCCAGCAGGGTGTCCTCGCCGACCGCCGTCACCTCGAGGCGGAGCGGCGCCGACAGGTTGAGGGTGCCGGCGAACACCCGGTCCCCCGGCCGCGCCGCGGCCGGCACGGACTCGCCGGTGATCAGGCTGGTATCGAGGCTGCTCTCGCCGTCGCTGACGCGGCCGTCGACGCCGATGCGCCCGCCGGCCGGGACCAGCACCGTCATGCCGGCCCTGGCGTCGCGCGGCAGGATGCTGCGGGTGGCGCCGCCGGGTTCGATCACCGTCACCGCGGCGCCGCCCAGCGCCACCAGCTGCTCGGCGGCGGAGCGCGCCCGGCCGCGCGCCCGGCTGTCGAGATAGCGGCCGACCAGCAGGAAGAACAGCAGGGTGATCGCCGAATCGAAATAGGCGTGGGCGCCGCCGCCGAAGGTCTCCAGCAGGCTGATCGCCGGAGTCAGGATCACCGCGAGCGAGATCGGCACGTCCATGTTGGTGCGCCCGGCCCGCAGCGCGGACGCGGCCGAGGCGAAGAACGGGCGGCCGGCATAGGCGATCGCCGGCAGCGCAATCAGGGCCGAGATCCAGTGGAACAGATCGCGGGTCGCCAGCGGCATGTCGCTGTCATGGCCGGCCCAGACCGAGACCGAGAGCAGCATCACGTTGCCGGCGGCGAAGCCAGCGACCGCCATCGCCCGGAGCAGCGCCTTGTCGCGCCGCTCGGACTCGGCGCCCAGCAGACCGGGATCGTAGGGCACCAGCCGATAGCCGAGCCCGGCGACGCTGGCGACCAGCGCGTTGGCATCGGCCTCGCCCGCGCGCCAGGCCAGCGCCAGGCGCCGCGTGGTCATGCTGAGCCGGGCCCGGACGACGCCGGGCTGGCGGCCGAGCACCGACTCGATCAGCCAGACGCAGGCCGCGCAATGCAGTCCCTCGACCATCAGGTTGAGGGTCGCGATGCCGTCGGCGCCGTGCCGGACATAGGCGGAATGGTCGGTTGGTGGCTCGTCGGCGTCGGGCCGCAGCGGCCGCAGGGCGGGGTCGATGCTGCGCCGCGCGTAGTATTGCTCGAGGCCGAGCCCCGCAACGGTGTCGTAGGCCACGGCGCAGCCGGCACAACAGAAGCGGCGATCGCCGGCGACGCCGCCCGGCACCGGCTCGCCGCAATGCAGGCAGGTGCCGTGCCGCCGGGCGGCGGCCGGGCCCGCGAGCTCTGCGCTGTCGGGCACGGTCACGGCAGCAGGATGCGTCGGCTCGACTGCCAGCTGAGCCCGTCGCTCCGGGCGACGATCCTGAGATCCCACTGGCCGGGCAGCGGCACCGCGGTGGTGGCGATGTAGCGGCCGCCGCCGCGCTCGACCAGCGCGACTTCGACGTCGTGCCCTTCCACGGTCGGCCGCAGCAGCAGCGCCTGCACCGCGAGGCCGGTCAGCGCATGGCCGGCACGGTCGAGGAACCTTGCCTCGACCGCGACCGGAAACGAAACGCCGGTGGCGTCGCCATCGGGCGCCACGGCGAAGGTCACCTGCCAGCCCATCTCGTCCTGGGCCCTGGCGGCGGCGAGCGTGCGGTTGTACTCGAGCCCGCGCTCATAGGGATGGGCGGTGTCGAGCCCGGTGAAGCTGTCGACCGCCAGCACGATCATGACGCCGTTGACGGCAACGACGAGCAGCAGCGCGCCGACGAACAGCCAGGGATACCACCAGCCCGCGGCGCGGGCGCGCCGAGTGCCGGCGCCGTGAGAATGCCGGGCGACGGCGGGCATGCTACTTCTCGGGGCCACGGAAGATGGTTTCATAGCGCACGCTGGTGCCGGTTGTCTCGTCGGTGGCGATCAGGGTGAGCGCGCTCGAGTCGCCGGTCAAGCCGTCGCGCGCCACCTTGACGAACACCCGGAAGCTGCCGACTGCGTCGCCGGCGACCGGCAACACGGCGGAATCGCTCGGCGTCTCCTGGAAGCCGATCACGGTGAGCTCCGCGCCCGGAATTCCTTCGACGCTCAGTCGATAGATGTGCGCGTCGCGGTCCTTGTTGAGGATCTTGAAGGTGTAGCCGTTGCGGATGCCGCCGTCGGACAGGGTGACGAACAGCGGCGAGCGGTCGGGCTGCACCGTCACGTCGACGGTCGAGCGGGTCGACAGGCTGAACAGCATGACCGCCGCGACCACCGCGAGCAGCGTCGCATAGACGATGGTGCGCGGCCGCACGAAGCGCAGCTTCGGCCGGTCGCCGCAGGACCGGGCATCCTGGTTGGCGATCGAATCGTAGGTGATGAGATCGCGCGGCAGGCCGATCTTCTCCATCACGCCGTTGCAGGCGTCGACGCACAGCGCGCAGCCGATGCAGGCGAGCTGCTGCCCCTTGCGGATGTCGACACCGGTCGGGCAGACCCGCACGCACAGGCCGCAATCGATGCAGTGGCCCCGGCCCTCGAAGGACTGCCCGGCCTTGGCGTGGCCGCGCGGCTCGCCGCGCCACTCCTCGTAGGTGACGAGGGTGGTGTGCTCGTCGAACATGGCGGCCTGGAAGCGCGGCCACGGGCACATGTAGATGCAGACCTGCTCGCGCGCCCAGCCGGCCAGCAGATAGGTGGTCGCGGCGAACAACCCGACGAAGCCGTAGACCGCGGCGCCGGCCTGGCCGGTGAAGAGCTCGACGACCACCGTCGGCGCGTCGTTGAAGTACATGATCCAGGCGCCGCCGGTGAGCACCGAGATCACCAGCCAGACCGCGTGCTTGACCAGCTTGCGGGCGGACTTCTCCAGGCTGAACCCCGACCGGTCGAGCTTCATGCGCTTGTTGCGGTCGCCCTCGATGTAGCGCTCGACCAGCAGGAACAGGTCGGTCCACACGGTCTGCGGACAGGTGAATCCGCACCACACGCGGCCGAACAGCGCGGTGGCGAGGAACAGCCCGATGGCGCCCAGCATCAGCAGGCCGGCCAGGTAGTAGACCTCCTGCGGCCAGATCTCGATCCAGAAGAAGTAGGCGCGACGGCCGGGCATGTCGACCAGGATGGCCTGATCGGGCGCGCCGGGCCCGCGGTCCCAGCGCAGCCAGGGCACGACGTAGTAGATCCCGAGCAGCGCCGCCAGCACCGCCCACTTGATGCGGCGGAACGCACCGCCGATGCGCTGGGGATAGATCTTCTCGTGCTCGGCATAGAGCTTCTCGCGCGGCGGCGGGGCCACCGGCGCGGATCCCAGGGGGGCTCGTGCCGTCGTCTCGGAAGCGCTGGACATCTCGATCCTCAAAGCGGCGCCGGCCCCGGGGCTCCCCTGACGGCCCCGGGTCCGGCTGCGTCTCGCGTAGTGCTCGGTCTGTTCCCCGTGCTTGCCGTCTCTGGTTGCCCCGGGATTCCTACTGGCCGCCGCCCAGCGAGTGAACGTAGATGGTGGCCAGCTTGATCGCGGTCTCGCTCAGGCGGCCGTCCCAGGCCGGCATCACGCCCTGCTTGGGATTGGCGATCTGCGCCGCGATCGCGGCCTGGCTGCCGCCGTACAGCCAGATATTGTCGGCGAGATTGGGCGCCCCCAGTTCCTGCATGCCCTGGCCGGTCTCGCCGTGGCAGGCGGCGCAGTTCTCGGCGAACAGTTCGCTGCCGCGCGCGGCCGCCGTCGCGTCGGTCGCGCGGCCGCTCAACGACAGCACGAACTGGCTGACGTCGTCGATCTGCGCCGGCTCGAGGATCTCGTCGGCACCGAACTTCGGCATCTCCGACAGCCGCTCCTCGTCGTGGCGCGAACGTATGCCATAGCGCACCGTCTGCTGGATGTTGGCGAGATCGCCGCCCCACAGCCAGTCGTCGTCGGCCAGCACCGGAAAGCCCTTTGCCCCCTGGCCGCCGGCGCCATGGCAGGGCGCGCAGTTCTCGCCGAACACCGCGCGGCCGCCGGCCATGGCGTATTGCAGCAGCTCGGTGTCGGCCGCCACCTCGGTGATGCTCATTGCCGCGATCCGATCGGTCCACTGCCTGTGCGACTGCTCGACCTCGGCCATCCGCTGCTCGAAGCTCTCCCGGGTGTTGTAGCCGATGACGCCCTTGGTGTAGCCCGAGAGCGACGGCCAGGCCGGATAGACCACCCAGTAGCCGATCGCCCAGACGATGCAGGCATAGAACACGTAGAGCCACCATTTCGGCAGCGGCGTATTCAGCTCGCGGATGCCGTCCCACTCGTGGCCCGTGGTCTCGGTCCCGGTGACGGGGTCCTTCTCGACATTGCCAGCCATGTCTTCAGCGCTCCTCGCCGCTCTCCGGCGGCCGATCGTCGTCCTCGCGGAACGGGATCATGCCGTCGGATTCGAACCGCCGCTTGTTCTTGGGCCGATAGGCCCAGAACACGATTCCGAGAAAGATGAGCATCAGCCACACCACCCACAGGGACCGGCCCCAAGCGATCAGTTCTTCCAATTTCCCCTGCTCCTTCGAAGCCGGCGTCGGATCGCGCCTATTGGGTCGCGGCGTATTCCGGCTTGTAGGTGGTGAAGTCGACCATCGTGCCCAGCACCTGCAGATAGGCGATGAGGGCGTCGAGTTCGGTGATCCGCGACGGATCGCCGTCGAAATCGGCGATCACCGCCTTCGGATAGCGCGCCAGCAGCGGCTCGGTATCGCCGTCGGGCTGGGTCTGCAGCGCGAGGTCGGCGACCGCGCTCTCGATCTGCTCGTCGGTATAGGGGACGCCGACCATCCGCAGCGTCTTCAGATGCTCGGCCATGTCGTCGTAGGAGAGCTCGGTCTCGGCCATCGCCGGATAGCCCGGCATGACCGAGCCCGGCACCACGCTGCGCGGATCGATCAAGTGGGCGACGTGCCAGTCGTTCGAATACTTGCCGCCGACCCGTGCCAGATCGGGGCCCGAGCGCTTCGAGCCCCACTGGAAGGGATGGTCGTACATGCTCTCGGCCGCCAGGCTGTAGTGGCCATAGCGCTCCGCCTCGTCGCGGAACGGCCGGATCTGCTGGCTATGGCAGACATAGCAGCCTTCGCGGACATAGATGTTCCGGCCGACCTGCTCCAGCGGCGAGTACGGGCGGACGCCGTCGACCTTCTCGATGGTCTCGCCGATGGTGAACAGCGGCACGATCTCCACCAGCCCGCCGATCGCGACGGTGATGATGATGCCGACGAGCAGCAGGATCGAGTTGGTCTCGATCTTGTCGTGATGGCGCATCATGGCCGGGATCTCCTCAACGCGCCGCGGCGGCGGGGCGCGGCGCCGCCACCAGGGCTTCGCTGCGAATGTCGCCGCGCACCGTGCGCCACAGGTTGTAGACCATGATCAGAGAGCCGATCAGGAACAGCACCCCGCCCAGCGCCCGGATCACGTAATAGGGATGCATGGCCTCGACGGTCTCGATGAACGAGTACTGCAGGAAGCCGAGCTCGTCATAAGCGCGCCACATCAGCCCCTGCATGATCCCGGAAATCCACATCGCCGTGATGTACAGCACGATGCCGATGGTCGCGATCCAGTAGTGATGGCTCACCAGCTGGAGCGAATAGAGCCGCGCCCGCTGCCACAGCCGCGGCACCAGGAAGTAGAGCGCACCGAAGCTGACGAAGGCGACCCAGCCGAGTGCGCCGGAATGAACGTGGCCGATGGTCCAGTCGGTGTAGTGGCTGAGCGAGTTCACGGCCCGGATCGACATGACGGGCCCTTCGAAGGTCGACATGCCGTAGAAGCCGATCGAGGTCACGAGCAACCGCAGCACCGGATCGGTGCGCAGCTTTTCCCACGCGCCGGACAGCGTCATCACGCCGTTGATCATGCCGCCCCAGGACGGCATCCACAGCATGATCGAGAAGGTCATGCCGAGATACTGGGTCCAGTCGGGCAGCGCGGTGTAGTGCAGGTGATGCGGCCCGGCCCAGATGTAGAGAAAGATCAGCGTCCAGAAATGGACGATCGACAGCCGGTAGGAATAGACCGGCCGCTCCGCCTGCTTCGGCACGAAGTAGTACATGATGCCGAGGAAACCGGCGGTCAGGAAGAAGCCGACCGCGTTGTGGCCGTACCACCACTGCAGCATGGCGTCCTGCACGCCGGAGAACAGCGAGTAGCTCTTGGTGCCGAACCACGATACCGGCAGCGACAGGTTGTTGCCGATATGGAGGATCGCGACGGTGACGATGAACGCGAGGTAGAACCAGTTGGCCACGTAGATGTGCGTCTCGCGCCGCGTCATCAGCGTGCCCATGAAGATCACGAGATAGGCGACCCAGACGATGGTCAGCCAGAGATCGGTGTACCATTCCGGCTCGGCGTACTCGCGGCTCTCGGTGATCCCCAGCAGATAGCCGGTCGCCGCCAGCACGATGAAGAGCTGGAAGCCCCAGAACACGAAATCGGCGAGCGCCCGGCCGCCGAACAGCGGCGCCCGGCAGGTGCGCTGGACCACGTAGAGCGAGGTGCCGAGCAGCGCGTTGCCGCCGAATGCGAAGACGGCGGCAGAGGTGTGCAGCGGCCGCAACCGCCCGAAGGTGGTCCAGGGCAGATCGAGGTTGAGCACGGGAAACGCGAGCTCGAGCGCGATGTAGACGCCGACGGCGAAGGCGGCAACGCCCCAGAACGCGGTGGCGATGACGAACTTCTTCACCACCTCCTCGTTGTACGCCAACGTCGCCGCCGGCCACCCGGCCGCCACGGATTGCACGCTCATTGCACCCTGCTCCCTCTCGCGCCGGGCCGTGCCCGATCTGGGCAGTACCGGATCATCCTGTTGTCGACAGCCCTTGGCTGCCGAATGCGCCGCCGCCGAATGGCGCGCGCCCGGAGTCGTATCCCCCTCCCGGCCGCGAGCCCGTGAATTTCGCCGCTGCGGATAGAGCCGGCATCGATCGAGGTCAACGCCATGCGACGAGGCTGCGACATTCGGGCGCGGTCATGTCGGCCGCGCGTCGTCCCCGGCCTGTCCGCCGCCCGCACCGGTCTCCGCCTCGGCCTGATCGAACGCGGATCTGATCTGGGCGAACACGAACAGCACCGCGAAGGCGAACAGCAGCAGGCCGAAGAGATAGAACCCGGGATCGACGGCGTGCGCCGCGGCGAACAGCCCGAACACCCCGATCAGGCCGACCAAGCCGCCGACGATCCACTTGCCTGTGCCTGCCACTATCAGCTCCTTGTCAATAGTTGTCGGGCGCGTCCCGCCGTCAGCGACCGGACGTGCCGACCAGGTCGCGATAGGCGTGCCAGCTCGCATAGCCGATCAACGGCAGCGTGACGATCAATCCGAGATACGCGGTCGCCAGCCCGCCGGCGGTGAACAGGGCGATCAGCGCCGCCCAGCCGATCATCACCCGCCAGTTGCGCAACACCGCCTGGACGCTGAGCACGATCGCCGTGATCACCCCGACATCGCGGTCGAGCAGCACCGGCAGCGAGACCGCGCTGATGGCGAAGGCGAACGCCGCCAGGGCACCGCCGACGATGGTGCCGACCGCGAGAAACGGAATCCCCTCGAGCGAGAACAGAACGATGTTGATGAGCGCTTCCCAGCTTGCCGGCGTGCCGGTGAAGAACAGGGCGAAGATCAGCGTCGCCAGCCGGATCCACACCAGCATGAACAGCATCAGCACCAGCCCCATGCCGGCGATCTGGGCGAAGTGGGAGCGCCAGGCGAGCAAGGCATCCGCCAGGGTCGGCTGCTCGCCCGCCTCGAGCCGCCGGCTGATTTCGTAGAGACCGACGGCGATCAGCGGCCCGAGGAACATGAAGCCGGCCGCAAGCGGCAGCAGCAGATACAGCACGTCCGCGGCGTACAGCCCGGCGGTGAGCACGCAGCTGACCAGGGAGAACACGGCGCCATAGGCCAGGCTCACGCCCGGCGCCCGGCGCAGATCGTTCCAGCCCGCCGACAGCCACTTCCAGGGATGCTCCATGGTGACGAGCCGGGTGGTCGGCATGGTGCTCTCGGAGGCTCCCGCAGCGTCGGTCATGACGAATTCTCCATGGCCAAGGGCACCCACGCCAAATCGCACTCCCGGTTGGTATTTTATACGAACCAAAGGGCGGTTACGAATACTGCGTGACATTGGCCGGAATCGCCCTCGGTCACCTTGATACAAATCAACCGCTTGCCCGGTATCAGGCGGGATAGTGTTGTTTCAATCGCGGGTCCGTCGCCCTGGCAGGGTGTCCGGGCGGCCCGCCGACAGGGCGTTCCCGGACGCCAAGTCCGGTGCATCACCGGCAAGGACAGGTTCTTGGACCAGGAGACGGTACTCCTCGAGCTCTTGAGCAGCGGCCTGGCCCATTGCGCCAGCGTGGCGGTCGGCAATGGCAGCCTGATCGGCGCGCTGTTCGGCGCCGGGCTGGTGGGTGGCCTGACCCATTGCGCCGGCATGTGCGGCCCGTTCGTGCTGTCCCAGGTCGCCGAGCGCCAGAAGGCGCTTCCGGCCCGCCGCATGCGCGATTTCCACCGGCTGACCGGCGCCGCCTTGCTGCCCTATCATTTCGGCCGCGCCACCACCTATGTCGGGCTCGGCGCCACGGCGGCGGCGATTTCGGGCAGCCTGATCGACCGGGCCGGGTTGAAGTGGCTGTCGGCGGCGCTGCTGCTGGCGGCGGCCGGGTTCTTCCTGCTCTATGGTCTCGGGCGACTCGGGTTGCGGCTGCCCTGGCAGGGCGGCGATGGCGGGACCTGGTGGCCGCGCCATGTCGGCCGCCTGGCGCGGCCCTTGTTCGCGCGCCCCACCGGCCTCGCCGGCTATGGCCTCGGCATCCTGCTCGGCTTCATCCCCTGCGGCCTGCTCTACGGTGCGCTCAGCGTCGCGGCGGCGAGCGGGGATCCGCTCGGCGGCGCCTTTGCCATGGCCGGCTTCGCCGCCGGCACGATCCCCGCCTTGTTCGCGGTCGGCGCGTTCGGCGCCCTGGCGGCGCAGCGCTGGCGCCTGGCCACCGCACGCCTCGGCCCGGCGCTGATGATCGGCAATGCCGGATTCCTGACCCTGTTGGCCTGGCGCTGGGTCGCCTGAACCGCGGAACCGCCGGGGCCCGATGGCCGACAGCTTTCGAATCGCCACCTACAACCTGGAAAACCTGGACGACGGGCCGGACCTCGTCGCCCGGATCGCCGCGCTGCGGCCGCAGCTCCTGCGCCTCAAGGCCGACATCCTGTGCCTGCAGGAGGTGAACGGACAGCCGGAGCCCGGCGGAGCCGGGCGCTCGCTGCGGGCGCTCGATCGCCTGATCGAGGACTCGCCTTATGCCGAATTCGCCCGGCTGGCGACGACCGGGCGCGGCGGCGGCGCCCTCGACGTGCACAATCTGGCGGTGCTCTCGCGCTTTCCGATCCGCGCCGGTCGGCAGCTTCATCACGAGCTGGTGGCGCCGCCGCACTACCGCTTGGCGACCGCCCGGCCGGAAGCCGGCACGGCCGAGGCGATCCATTGGGACCGGCCGCTGCTCCACGCCGAGATCGCGCTCCCCTCGGGACGCTCCGTCCACGTCGTCAATCTGCATCTGCGTGCGCCGCTCGCCGCCCTGGTGCCCGGGCAGAAGCAGGGCGCCTTCGCCTGGCGGGCCACCGCCGGCTGGGCCGAGGGATTCTTCCTGGCCACGGTCAAGCGCAGCGGCCAGGCGCTCGAGGCGCGGCGGCTGGTCGATCGCCTGTTCGATGCCGACCCGGACGCCCTGGTCGCGGTCTGCGGCGATCTCAACGCCGAGCGCTACGAGACCCCGACGCGCATCCTGTGCGCCGATCCCGGGGACACCGGCAATCCCGGCCTGGCGCCGCGCGCCCTGACCCCGGCGGAAGGACCGGCCGGACCCGAGGCGCGCTTCTCGGTGCGCCATGCCGGCCGGCGCACCATGCTCGACCACCTGCTGGTGTCGCGCGCCCTGGCGCCCTACTGTCGCCATTCCGCCGTGCATAACGAGGAACTGGCCGACGAGGCCGCGCCCGGCGCCGGGCCGGTGGCCGCGCCGCCCTTGGCGTCGTTTCACGCGCCCGTGGTCGCCGAGTTCCGGCTGCCGGCGCACTGAAGGAGCGGACTGCACCCCATGCTGAAGCTGAAGCGCATCGGCATCGATACCTATCGCGAGAACGTCGCGTTCCTGTCGCGCGCCTGCGAGATCTATCGCCCGGAGGAGTTCCAGGCGCTGTCCAAGATCGAGGTGTCGCAGGACGGCCGCCGCATCCTCGCGACGCTCAACATCGTCGACAACCACCACCTGCTGGCACCGGACGAGCTCGGTCTTGCCGAGCAGGCCTTCAACCTGCTCGGCCTGCCCGAAGGCAGCGCGGTCGAGCTCCAGCCGGCGCTGCCGCCGGCCAGCCTGGAGGCGGTGCGCGCCAAGATCCGAGGCGACAGCCTGAGCGCGCCGCAGATCGAGGCGATGATCCGCGACATCGCCGCCAACCGCTATTCGAAGATGGAGATCGCCGCCTTCCTGATCGCCAGCGGCCGCTTCCTCACCACCGAGGAGATCTTGAGCCTGACCCGCGCCATGGCCGCGGTCGGCAACCAGCTTCACTGGGACAGGGAGCTGGTGGTGGACAAGCACTGCATCGGCGGCATTCCCGGCAACCGCACCTCCATGGTGGTGGTGCCGATCGTCGCCGCCCACGGGCTGGCCATCCCCAAGACCTCGTCGCGCGCGATCACCTCGCCGGCCGGCACCGCCGACACCATGGAGGTACTGGCCAAGGTCGATCTCGGCATCGCCGAGATGCGCCGGGCGGTCGAGCAGGCCCATGGCTGCCTGGTCTGGGGCGGGCACGTGAACCTGTCGCCGGCCGACGACATCCTGATCTCGGTCGAGCGCCCGCTCGCCGTCGACACGCCCGAGCTGATGGTCGCCTCGATCCTGTCGAAGAAGCTCGCCGCCGGCTCGACCCACCTGCTGATCGACATCCCGCTCGGGCCGACCGCGAAGGTGCGCACCCATAGCGAGGCGGTCGCGCTGCGCAAGCTGTTCGAGCATGTCGGCGACCGCGTCGGCCTGGTCGTCGACGTCATCGTCACCGACGCGGTCGAGCCGATCGGCCGCGGCATCGGTCCGGTGCTGGAGGCGCGCGACGTCATGGCGGTGCTGCGCAACGATCCCGCCGCCCCGGCCGATCTGCGCGAGAAGTCGCTGCTCCTGGCCGGCCGCGTGCTCGATTTCGATCCCCTCCTGCGCGGCGGGCGCGGCCACGCCCGAGCGCGCGAGCTGCTGGAATCGGGCCAAGCCCTGGCCGCCATGGAGCGCATCATCGTCGTGCAGGGGCCGAGCACGACCGAGCACAAGCTCGGCCATCTCGTGCAGGAGGTGATGGCCGCGCGCGACGGCGAGGTGACGGCCATCGATTGCTACCGGCTGAACCGCATCGCGCGACTGGCCGGCGCACCGATGGACAAGGGGGCGGGCATCGATCTCCTGAAGAAGGTCGGCGATCCCGCGCGCCGGGGCGAGCCGATCTATCGCGTCCACGCCTGCATGAAGTCGGATTTCCGCTTCGCCGTCGATCTCGCCGCCGAGGACGACGGCTATCGGATCGGCGCCGGGCGGTAGCCGCCGCGATGCGCGCGCTCTATGGCTTTCCCGACTCCGAGCCGGCCGCGCGGCGCCTGGCCGATGCGCTCGGCGTGACGTACCACGCCGTCGCGCTGCGCCGCTTCCCCGACGGCGAGAGCCTGGTGCGGGTCGAGCCGGCCGCGGACAAGGCGATCCTCTACCGCTCGCTCGACCGCCCGAACGACAAGCTGGTGGAGATCCTGCTGGCCGCCGCCGCACTCAGGGATGGCGGCAGCCGCCACCTCACCCTGGTCGCGCCGTACATGGCCTATATGCGCCAGGACATGGCGTTCAACCCCGGCGAGGCGGTGAGCCAGCGGGTGGTCGGCCGCCTGATCGCCGCCGCCGTCGATCGGGTGGTCACGGTGAACCCGCATCTGCACCGCACGACGGACATCGCAACGGTCTTTCCCGGCATCGCGGCGACGGCGCTCGATGCTGCGCCGGCCTTCGCCGGCTGGCTGGCCGAAGCGGGGATCGGCGCCGACTGCCTGGTGCTCGGCCCCGATGCCGAGTCGGCGCCCTGGGCGGCGGCGCTGGCCGCCCGCCTCGGCGCCGAAGCGGCGACCGCGGTCAAGCGGCGCGACGGCGATCGCGCGGTCGCCATCACCCTGCCTGCTGCGGTGCCGTTGACGGGCCGCACGGTCCTGCTGCTCGACGACGTGGCCAGCAGCGGCACCACCCTGGCCGAATGCGCGCAGGCCGCCCGCGCCGCCGGGGCGGCGCGGATCGTCGCGCTGGTGATCCATGCACTGCATGACGACGCCGCGGCGCGCCGCCTCGCCGCGGCCGGCATCGAGCGGGTGGTCAGCAGCGACAGCGTGGCGCATCCGAGCAACGCGGTCGAACTCGCCCCGCTGCTCGCCGCCGCGCTCCGCGCGAACCGGACGGCCGGCACCAATGGAGAGGCGCCATGACCATCTCGATCAACTTCTGCGGCGCCGCCGGCACCGTCACCGGCTCGTGCTATTTGATCCACCATCCCGGCGGCCGATTCCTGGTCGATTGCGGCCTGTTTCAGGGCTCGAAGACGCTGCGCGAGCTCAACTACGGCACGTTTCCGTTCGACCCGGCCAAGATCGGTTTCGTGCTGCTGACCCACGCCCATATCGACCACAGCGGCCTGCTGCCCAAGCTGGTCAGGGCGGGGTTCGCGGGGCGCATCGTCGCCACCCAGGGCACCCGCGACCTGCTCAGCTTCATGCTGCCCGATTCCGGGCACATCCAGGAGAGCGAGGTCGAGCGTCTCAACCGCCGCAACCGGCAGCGCGACCGGCCGGAGGTGCAGCCGATCTACACCCGGGCCGATGCCGAGGCGACGATGCCCCATGTCGCGGCGGTCGAGTACGAGCGCTGGGTCGACTGCGGCAGCGGCGTGCGGGCGCGGTTCTGGAATGCCGGCCACATCCTCGGCGCCGCCTCGATCGAGATCGAGATCGCCACCGGCGACAAGCGCCACCGGTTCCTGCGCCTGCTGTTCTCCGGCGATCTCGGACCCGGCCACAAGACTTTCCATCCCGATCCCGATGCGCCGGAGAACTTCGACTACCTGATCCTGGAATCGACCTATGGCGACCGCGAGCGGCCGGAAACCACCGCCTCCGCGCGCCGCGAGCTGCTGCGCAAGGAGGTGGCGGCGGCGCTGAAGCGCGGCGGCAACCTGCTGATTCCGGCGTTCGCGGTCGAGCGTACCCAGGAGCTGCTGTTCGATCTCGGCCGGCTGTTCGCCAGCGGCGCGCTGCCGCGCGTCCAGGTGTTTCTCGATTCGCCGCTGGCGATCCGCGCGACCGAGGTGTTCACGGCCCATGCGCGGGACCTGGAGGACGTCGACGATGTCGCCGCGCCGTTCGAACAGCCCAATCTCCGTTTCGTCGAGACCGTCGAGCAGAGCAAGGCGATCGGCCGCATCCACGGCGGCGCCATAATCATCGCCGCCAGCGGAATGTGCGACGCCGGCCGCATCCGCCATCACCTCAAGCAGAATCTCTGGCGCCCGGACTCCACCGTTCTCCTGATCGGCTACCAGGCGCCGGGCACGCTCGGCAGCCTGCTCGAACGGGGCGTGCCGGCAGTGCGCATCCATGGCGAGGAAGTGAGCGTGAAGGCGACGATCCGCCGCCTCGACGTCTATTCCGGCCATGCCGACCGTGGCGAACTGATCGACTGGGCGCGGCAGCGGCTGCCGATCAAGCAGGCGATCTTCCTCACCCATGGCGAGGAAGACGCACTCGCATCGCTGAAGGACGGGCTGGTCAAGATCGGCTGTGCCGCCGAGCGGGTGCTGATCCCGCGGCTCGACGATCGCGTGCAGCTGGCCGATGGCGATGCGGCGCCGCGGCCGAAGCCGGCCGAGCATCGGCTGCCGGTCGAGGCGGTGGGGCAGCCCGACTGGCACAACGCCTATGCGGCACTGATGCTCGACCTGCAGCATCGTCTGCACGAACTCGGCGACGACGCCGCGCGCGGCAAGCTGCTGGCGAAGCTGCGCGGCCTGCTCGACAAGGGGAAGAAGCCCGGCTGAGCGGCGCGCTCAGCGCAGCGGACGATCCATCGGCTTCGCCAGAAGCACGGCATCGACGGCGTGCCCGGACTGGCGCAGGTACTCGTAGAGTCCGCTGGCGGCCGCGCTCGACGTGGCCTGGTCGGGAACATGCAGCTGAAGCACGTCGCAATCCGTGGCGCGCGCCCGCGCTTCCAGCGCCTCGAGCAGCGCGGCGGCGATCGGCGCAGAGTCGAGCAGATCGATCGCAACGAGATCGTCGACCGCCATGGTCGTGCCGTGGCGGATGTCGTGCTGCAGCCGATAGGTGCAGAATCCCTGGATGTAGCCGCGCGCGTTCTCGACCACCAGGATGCCGGACGCCGTCGCCGCCGCCGGCATCAATGCCAGGCGGGCGAAACCCCGCCACCGCTCCAGAGTCAAGCCGGGCACCGCCGCCCGGGCCACCGGAAAGACGTCGTCAACGCGTTCCGGCGCCAGAGCCTTCGCAAGGAAGTGTCGTGTCATCGCCTGAGGCCCAGATGCCGTCTGCCGGAATGCCGATCCCGGCCGAGAAGGTCAAGCTTTGCGAGGCTTCGCAGCAGGGTCGATGACCTAGATCAATTTGCCATTTGCAGCGACGGCCAATCGGCGACAGAATAGGACCAATCTAACCGGTGCAGCCGCTGAGAGAGTGACATGTCGTCGGTCAAGCTGGCCTTCGGCCAGGGCGCCCCGAAGGTCAAGCCCTCGGCCAACTGCGAAACATGCGAGATCCGCGAGATCAGCGTGTGCCGCTCGATGGCGCCCGCTGAGTTGGCGCGCCTTCAGACGATCATCAGCACCGCCCGGTTCGACGCCGGCCAGACCCTGATCCACGAGGGCGACCCGGCGGACAGCCTGTTCAACGTGGTTTCCGGCGCGGTCAAGCTCTACAAGCTGCTGCCCGATGGCAGGCGGCAGATCACCGGGTTCCTGTTCCCCGGCGAGTTTCTCGGCATCGCCCTGAACGAAATCTATGTCTACACGGCGGAGGCGCTGATTCCCGTGCAGCTCTGCCGATTTCCGCGGCGCCGGCTGGAGGCGCTGCTGGAGGAAATCCCGGCGCTCGAGCATCAGCTGCTCGACGACGTCGCGACCGAACTGGTCGCAGCCCAGGATCAGATGCTGCTGCTCGGCCGCAAGACGGCGCGCGAGCGGGTCGCCTCGTTCCTGCTGACGCTGTCCCGGCGCGCCCGGCGCCACGGCCATCCCGACAGCCCGGTCGACCTGCCGATGAGCCGGGCCGACATCGCCGACTATCTCGGTCTGACCACCGAAACGGTGAGCCGCACGATCACCCAGCTGCGCCAGGCCAATGTCATCGCCGCGCCCAGCCGCGGCGCCATCGACATCCTCAACCGGACCGCGCTGGAAGACCTCAGCGAATGCGGCTGATGCGCCGGAGCCGGCTGACGGGCCGGCGGTTCAAGCTGTAGCAAGCGTCCCCGATGATGCGCCCGGACTGGCGCAGACCGGGACGTGACGTGGGCCGCCCTCCGATCCGATGACCATCCGCAACCTCGAATTCCTGTTCAATCCGCGCTCGGTCGCGCTGATCGGTGCCAGCGCGCGCGCCGGCAGCGTCGGCGACGTCACCGCCAGGAACCTGCTCGACGGTGGATTCCCCGGACCGATCCGGTTCGTCAACCCCGGGCGGCACATGATTCACGGCCGGCAATCGGTGGCCGACGTGGCCAGCCTGCCGGAAGCTCCCGACCTCGCGGTGATCGCCACCCCGCCGGAGACGGTGGCGCCGCTGATCGCCGAGCTGGGCGCGCGCGGCACCAAGGCGGTCATCGTCATTACCGCCGGCTTCGGCGGCGATGCCGGACGGCGGGCGAAGCAGGACATGCTCGATGCCGCCAAGCCCCATCTGCTGCGCATCGTCGGCCCCAACTGCCTGGGCGTGCTGATGCCCGGTGCCGGGCTCAACGCCAGCTTCGCCCATCTGGCGCCGCCCAAGGGCCGCATCGCCTTCCTGAGCCAGTCGGGCGCCATCATCGGATCGGTGATCGACTGGGCGGCGGCGCGCGGCATCGGCTTTTCGCATCTGGTGTCGATGGGCGAGTTGCTCGATGTCGATTTCGGCGACATGCTCGACTATCTCGCCGCCGACACCGAGAGCAGCGCGATCCTGCTGTACATCGAGGCGGTGACCAACGCCCGCAAGTTCATGTCGGCGGCGCGCCGCGCCTCGCGCAGCAAGCCGGTAATCGCCATCAAGGCCGGACGCCAACCCGAAGGCGCCAGGGCGGTCGCCTCCCATACCGGCGCCCTGGCCGGAGCCGACGCGGTCTACGACGCCGCCCTGCGCCGGGCCGGCGTCTTGCGCGTGCTCGATCTCGACGAGCTGTTCGCTGCGGTCGAGACCCTGGGCGCGGCGTCGATGCCCGCCGGCGAGCGGCTGGTGATCCTCACCAATGGCGGCGGCATCGGAATCCTGGCGACCGACGCGCTGATCGAGATGGGCGGGCATCTCGCCGAGCTGTCGCCGGCCACCGGATCGGCGCTCGACGCGGTGCTGCCGGCCACCTGGTCGCACGGCAACCCGGTGGACATCATCGGCGACGCCCCCGGCCGGCGCTACGCCGACGCCATGAACGTGCTGCTGGAGGCGCCCGAGATCGACGCCATCCTGGCGCTCAACTGCCCGACCGCGATCACCTCGAGCGCCGAGGCGGCGCAGGCGGTGGTCGATTCGCTCGGCGGCCGGCGGCGCTGCGTGCTGACCAGCTGGGTCGGGGAACAGACGGCACGCCAGGCGCGGCAGATCCTCTCCGCGGCCGGCCTGTCCACCTACGACACGCCGGAGCGGGCCGTCGAGGGCTTCATGCACATCGTGCGCTACCGCCGGGCCCAGAGCATGCTGATGCAGACGCCGCCCTCGGTGGCGGAGCAGTTCAGGCCCGATAGCGCAGCGGCCGGGCGCGTCATCGCGCGAGTCCTGGCGGAAGGACGGGACATGCTGACCGGCCCGGAATCCCGGGAGGTGATCGCCGCGTTCGGCATTCCGACCATCGAGATCCGCGTCGCCGCGGACCCGGCCGAGGCCGGCCGCATCGCCGGCGGGATCGACGGCCCGGTCGCCCTCAAGATCCTGTCGCCCGACATCAGCCACAAGTCGGATGTCGGCGGCGTCGCGCTCGGCGTCGAAGGCGCCGCCGAGGTCGAGCGCATCGCGGCCGCGATCCTGGCGCGGGTCGCCGCCGAGCGGCCCGCGGCGCGTCTCGACGGCGTCACCGTCGAGCCGATGGTCCGGCGCGACGGTGCGCACGAGCTGATCGTCGGCATGATTGCCGACCCGCAGTTCGGGCCGGTCCTGCTGTTCGGCCAGGGCGGCACGGCGGTCGAGGTGATCGGCGACCGCTCCCTGGCCCTGCCGCCGCTCAACATGAACCTGGCGCACGAGCTGATGGGCCGCACCCGGGTCCACAAGCTGCTGCAAGGCTATCGCGACCGGCCGGCGGCGGCGCTCGACGACATCGCCCTCACCCTGATCAAGCTGTCGCAGCTGGTCGCCGACCTGCCGGAGGTGGTCGAGCTCGACATCAACCCGCTGCTGGCCGACGCCAAGGGCGTGATCGCCCTCGACACCAGGATCAAGGTGCAGAAGGCGACCGGCAAAGGTACCGCCCGCTTCGCCATCCGGCCCTATCCGCGCGAGCTCGAGGAACCGGTGAAGCTGTCCGGCGGCCGCGAGCTGCTGCTGCGGCCGATTCGTCCGGAAGACGAGCCGGCGTTGCGCCATGCCTTCGCCCAATTGTCGCCGACGTCGATCCGCATGCGCTTCTTCGCGCCGATCAAGGAGCTGTCGCACGCGCTCGGCGCCCGGCTCACCCAGATCGACTACGAGCGCGAAATGGCGCTGGTCCTGACAGATCCGGCCGGCAGCGCCGATCCGCAGCTCCACGCCGTGGTCCGGATCGGCGCCGATCCGGACAACGAGCGGGCCGAGTACGCGATCGCCGTGAGCGACGACATGGTCGGCCAGGGGCTGGGCGAGATGCTGATGCACCGCATCGTCGACTATGCGCGCGGTCGCGGCATCGGCGAGATCTTCGGCGACGTGCTGGTGGGCAACGACGCGATGCTGGCGATTTGCCGCCAGATGGGATTCACTGCCGCCGAGGGCCCCGGCCCGGGAACCATCCGGGTCACGCTCCGGCTGTAGATCGAAGAGACAGCATTTGCACGACCGCCACGACATCGGGCGCGGCATCGGCTTTGCCGTGCTCGCCTTCGCGTTGTTCTCCGCCTCCGACGCCCTGGTGAAGTGGCTCGCCGCTGCCGGCTATCCGCTGTTGCAGCTGGCGGCGACCTTCGCGCTGTTCGCCATGCTGCCGACCGCCTGGCTGGTGGGCCGTACCGGCGGCCTGGGCGCCCCCCCCGCGCCCCCGCCGGTCGGGGTGGGCGCCCCGGCGGGGGGGCTGGCCCGGCGCCCGCGGTGGGGCTAAAACGCGG
>CAYJQC010000006.1:100600-102642 GCA_964372215.1 uncultured Rhodospirillaceae bacterium | reverse complement strand
CCGCCGGCGCGCGCCGGGGGGGGGGGGGGGGCGGCCCGGGGGGCGGGCCCCCCCGCGGCCCCCCCCGGCCGTTCTGGGTCGGCGCCCGGGCGGTGCTGCTGGCCGGCGACACGCTGTGCGCCTACTACGCGTTCTCCCGGCTGCCCCTGGCCGAGGCCTACGCGATCTTCTTCGGCATGCCGATGCTGGTGACCGCGCTTTCGGTGCCGCTGCTCGGCGAGAAGGTCGGCTGGCGGCGCTGGGCGGCGGTGATGGTCGGGTTCATCGGCGTGCTGATCGTGCTGCGGCCGGGCTTCGCGGCGCTCGGCAGCGGCCATTGGGCCGCGATCGGCGCCATGGTGCTGTTCGCCCTGTCGCTGCTGCTGTTGCGCCGGATCGGCAGCGAGGAGTCGAGCGGGGCGATGGTGTCCTGGGTGCTGGTGGCGCTGTTCGTGGCGACCGCGCCGCTGGTGCTCGCCGACTTCGTCCTGCCGGGGCCGCGCGATCTCGGCCTGATGCTGGCCGGCGGCCTGCTGCTGGGCGCCGCCCATGTGACGCTGGTCGAGGCGTTCCGCGCCGCGCCGGCCTCCACGGTTTCGCCGTTCCACTACAGCCAGATGATCTGGGCGGTGCTGCTCGGCGTCCTGGTATTCGACGAACTGCCCGATCTCTGGGTCGCGATCGGCGCCCTGGTGATCGTCGGCAGCGGCCTGTTCATCCTGTGGCGCGAGCGGGTGGTCGGTTCAGCGCCGCGCGCGCCCGGCTGAGGCAGGAATCGCGGTCCCCGCCCATGTCGATGCGGGTCCAGTCGATGGCGCCCAGTTCGTAGCCGAGCTGCCGGCGCAGCACCTCGACCGTCGCGTCGGAGGCGTCGCCGGCGCGCGCCGCGATACGCGCCTCCAGCAGCCCGGCCGGCGCCTCCAGCCACAGGCCGTGAAACGGGACCCCGGCTTTCGCCGCCACCGCGGCGATCGCCGCCCGCTCCTCGGGCGCGGCGAAGACCGCGTCGGCGATCACCGGCTGGCCGGCGGCGAGCGCTGCGGCGGCGCCGTCGCACAGCGCCGCGTAGACCGCGCGCGACGCCTGCCGGCCATAGGCGGAGCCCGGCAGCCGGGTCTCCGGCGCCACCCCGGCCAGGCGCTTGCGCAGCACGTCGCTGCGGATCACCCGGCCGCCGGCCGGCCCGCCGAGCCCTGGCGCGATGGCGTAGGCGAGGGTCGACTTGCCGGTGCCGGACAGCCCGCCGATGGCGACCAGGCGCGGGCGCACCGGCCGGAGATAGCCGAGCGCCGCCACCAGATAGGCGCGCGCCGCCGCGAACTGCGCCGCCTGCGCCGCGACGTCGGGCTGGGCCGCGGCGGCGGCGACCCCGACATGGGCGCGAATCGCGGCCCGCTGCGCCAGGAACAACGGCAGGGTGGCAAGCGCCGCCTCGGGCTCGCCCGCCAGGTCGACATAGCGGTTGAGCGCCGCGTTGGCGAGTTCGCCGAGCCGGCGATGGTCGAGATCCATCAGCAGGAAGGCCAGGTCGTAGAGCACGTCGATGCAGGCGATGCGGTCGTCGAACTCGATGCCGTCGAACAGGGTCGGCACGCCGTCGATCAGGCAAATGTTCCGGAGATGCAGATCGCCGTGGCAGCGCCGCACGCGACCGCCGTCGCGGCGGCGGTCGAGCAGGTCGCCGACGCGATCGAGCGCCGCCGCGATCTCCGCCGCGAACGCGTCGACCGCCGGCTGGTTGAAGGCGGTGGGCACGCCGAGCCGCAGATTGGCGATGTCGCTGTCGAGCACCGCCCGCGTGCCCGCGCGGCCGCCGAATTCCGGCGCCGGCTCGGCCGCGCGATGGAACGCCACGACGCGGTCGGCGAGCGCCAGGACCAGGCGGCGATCGAGCCGGTCGGACTCGGCCATGCGGTCGAGCAGGCTCGCCTGGTCGAAGCGGCGCATCACCACCAGCCACTCGACCGGGTCACCCGCGCCGCCGATGGCGAGCCGCCCGTCGGCGGCGCGGGTCACCGGCACCACCGCGAGATAGAGTTCCGGCGCGGTGCGGCGGTTGAGCG